>JAFXTS010000013.1 GCA_017535665.1 Bacteroidales bacterium
CACCGCCACCGCCGGCACCATCGGTGCCAGAGAGACCCTGGGCTGCGGGAATGAAGTAATAACCCCATGTATAATTCACTGGGGTAGTGGGAGTAACGCCGTTGGCACCGTTGCTGCCTGTGCCGCCCACCGAACCGGTATGGCCTGCCGAACCGCCCGAACCGCCGTAGCCGCCCGTGCCGCCGGAACCATTACCGCCGGTAGTGCCCGTAACGCCTGAGTAGCCGCCCTGACTGTGGGTAACAGAGCCTTCGCCGCCGTTGCCGCCGCGCCCGCCGGTACGTACGCCCGAACCGACTGCCGAGCCGCCGATACCTTCATCGTCGCCGTCGTTGGTCCACTCAGAGAGGCCACCGTCGCCGCCGCTGGAGCCGTTGTTGCCAGAAGCCCCCGCAGCACCCGTGGTGCCGGAGATACCATCGCCGCCATTACCACAAAGCAATTCACAATCAATCAGTTGATTATCGTCAGCATCGCCGTTTATCAGCAACACGTAGGTGGAAGCACCCTTGCCGGAATAGGCACGGTCGGCAGCGGTGGCCGAAGCCACAGCCATCCGCAGCCGGATGAGCGTCCAGTGGTTGGCGCCCATCGAGCGGAAGGCAATCTTCTGGTTGTAGTCGAGCACCGACTGGAGGGCATCCACCGTGATGGTGGTGGCGAGGCCGTCGGGCTGCCACGTGGTGGCATCGAGGCCGCCCTCGATGGTGAGGTTGCTGCGCAGGTCGAGCGTCTGGCTTTCGGCATAGTTGCCGGAAGCGACACGGATGACGGTGCCGTTGTCGTCGGCGAGGGCCAGTGCGCGGGCAATGGTGCGGAGAGGTGCGGTGGCACTACCATCGGCAGCATCATCGCCCTGTGGAGCAACATAGAGGATTTGTTGCGCAAAAGCAACGCAACCGATCATCACCAAAAGTATTAATAAACTTACCTTTTTCATCATTTACAATATATTAGATTCGTCTCAAAAATGGAGCGGCAAAAGTACAACAAAAAAATCAATCCAAAAGAAAATTTTCAAAATTTACATCTATTATTCTAATTTTCAATATAATAGATTTCTTAATAAAAGTTAATGAGAAATATTTTTGATAATCCATAAAAAAAATGTAACTTTGCCCACTTTTTAAAAGGTGAAATAGAATATTATAAATAATTAAAAATCAAAAAAATAATATGGAAAAACTGATTATCACAGCCGCTATTTGCGGAGCAGAAGTCACGAAAGAGCAGAACCCTGCTGTACCTTATACTGTAGAAGAGATCGTTCGCGAGGCCAAGTCGGCGGTGGATGCCGGTGCCGCGATTGTGCATTTGCATGTGCGTTTTGACGATGGCACGCCCACCCAGAGCCGCGAGCGTTTCCAGGAGTGCGAGGAGGCTATTTACAAGGCATGTCCCGACGTGATTCTGATTCCCTCCACTGGTGGTGCTGTGGGCATGACTCCCGACGAGCGTTTGCAATCGACCGACACCACTCCTATTCCGGAGATGGCCACTTTGGACTGTGGTACCTGCAACTTCGGCGATGAGATTTTCGACAACACGATGCCGACGATGCGTGCTTTTGGCAAGCGCATGATCGAGCGCGGCATCAAGCCCGAATACGAGTGCTTTGAGATGGGTCATTTGGACACCATCTTGACGATGGCCCGCAAAGGTCAGGTGCCCGGTGCGCCGATGCAGTTCAACTTCGTGCTGGGTGTTCCCGGCTGTACGCCGGCTACGGTGGCGAACCTCTGCTGGCTGGTGAATGCCATTCCGGCAGGCAGCACCTGGACGGTGACCGGCATTGGCCGTCATGCTTTCCCGATGGCTGCTGCGGCTATCGCCATGGGCGGCAACGTGCGCGTGGGCTTCGAGGACAACCTGAACCTGGCGAAGGGCGTTCCGGCCAAATCGAACGGCGAACTGGTGGCCAAGGTAGTCCGTCTGGCCAAGGAGCTTGGCCGCGAGGTGGCCACCTCCGACGAGGCACGTGTCATTCTGGGACTTCCTGCCAGAAAAAAATAATCACAACGACCGTTCCGACAAAAGGGAAATAGTATGTCAAAAGTCGCAATCATCACCGGTGCCGATGGCGGCATGGGGCAGGAGCATGTGAAGGCGGTTAGCAAGGCCGGCTATGAGGTCGTGATGGCGTGTCGCAACCCACAGAAGGCATGGCCCATCTGCAAGGAGCTCATCGCCAAGACGCACAACACGAACATCCGTGTCATGAAACTCGACCTCGCCTCTTTTGCCAGCATCTACGCTTTTGTGGAGGAGATCCGCCAGCAATTTACGCATGTGGACCTTCTGCTCAACAATGCGGGCAGGCTCTGCCACCAGCTGGAGGTGACCGCCGACGGCGTAGAGATGACCGTCGGGGTGAACTACCTCGGCCACTATCTGCTGACCAGACAGCTCTTACCACTGATTCCGCCGGGCAGCCGCATCGTGAACATGGTGTCGCTCACCATCCGCTACGGCAAGGTCGATCACGACATCTTCACCCCCGTTCCGGCCCAAAAGTTCAACCGTTTCACCGCCTATTCCGACTCCAAGTTGGCGTTGCTGTATTTCACGCTGGACCTAGCCGAGGAGCTGAAAGACAAGAACATACTGGTGAACTGCGCCGATCCGGGCATCGTGAGCACCAACATCATACGGCAGGGCAACATCGTGGTGGACAAGATGTGCGACTGGTTCTTCCGGCCCATCATCTACAAGCCTGCGAAGGGGGCCAGCACCATGATTCATCTGGCGCTCTCGCCCGATATCACCTGCACGGGAAAATGTTTTGCCCGGAAAAAGCCTGTGCGGTTGAAAAAGAAGATGATTGAAAATCCCTACCGACAGCAGTTGCACGACAAGACGGAGGAACTGATTGGGAAATTGAAAATGGGAAAATGAAAATGGAAAATGTAGAGACGTAGCGCGCTACGTCTCTACGCTCAACGAATCAACGCATCAACAAATCAACAATTCAACGCATCAACAATTCAACGAATGTTAAAGATAGAAAACCTACACGTATCCATTCATGGGAAGGAAATTCTCAAAGGAGTGAACCTTGAAATCAACAAAGGCGAAGTGCATGCCATCATGGGGCCGAACGGCACGGGCAAGAGCACCCTCGCGTCGGTGATTGCCGGCAAGGACATTTTCGAAGTCACCGAAGGAAGCATCACCTACGAGGGGAAAAACCTGATGGAGATGAGCATTGAGGAGCGCGCCCGTGAGGGCATCTTCATCGGTTTCCAGTATCCGGTGGAGATTCCTGGTGTGAGCATCGCCAACTTCATGCGCACCGCCATCGACGAGAAGCGCCGCTACCACGGACAGGAACCGCTCACCGAGCTGGAATTCCGCAAGATGATGAAAGAGAAAGCCAAGGTGGTGGAACTGACCGAGAAGCTGAGCACCCGCTCGGTGAACGAGGGGTTCTCGGGCGGCGAGAAGAAGCGCAACGAGATTTTCCAGATGGCCATGCTGGAGCCGAAGCTCTCCATCCTCGACGAGACCGACTCCGGATTGGACATCGACGCCCTGCGCATCGTGGCCAACGGCGTCACCCAGCTCAAGTCACCCGAAAATTCCACCATCGTCATCACCCACTACCAGAGACTGCTCGACTACATCGTGCCCGACTTCGTGCATGTGCTTTTCGACGGAAAAATCGTGAAGAGCGGCAGCAAGGAGCTCGCCCTCGAGCTGGAGCACCGCGGCTACGAATGGATCAAACAGGAATACGAATCGGCTAACAATCAATAAGATGACAAAAGAAGAAAAGCTTATCATCGACCAGTGTATGGCCGACCTCTCCCAATGGAAAGTACAGGACCAGCCTGCCCCGTACCGCCCGGTGGAGGAGTATTTCCACTGCAAAGTCAAAGACATCGACACGCAGATGTGCATCTTCCTGAACGGCTGGTACGTGCATGACAATATGCCGCTGACCATTTCACCGGAAGGAGTGATTGTAGGCTCTCTGACGGAAGCGGCACAACGCTTTCCCGAAAAAGTACTCCCCTACCTCAACCAAAAATCGCTTCCCAAAGAAGATGACCTCTCGGTGCTCAACCGTCAGCGTTACAACGATGGACTTTTTGTTTATGTTCCTGAAAATGTGACCGTTGAAAAGCCCATCCAGCTCATCTCCCTCACCGACTCGCCCGACGAACTGATGATCAACAACCGCCATCTCATCGTTTTGGAGAAAAATGCGGAATTGTCGTTCGTGCAATGCGACGACTCCATCCAGTTCAAAAAGAGTTTCATCAACAATGTCACCCAGATTCATCTGGCGGAGGATGCTCGTCTTTCCTATTATAAAATGGAAAACAAGAATCCCGAGTCGATGCTGTTCAATGAGGTGGATGTGGAGCAGAAGGCGCATTCGCAGTTCTATTCCAACGCGATGACCTTCAATACGGGTTATTTGAGAAGCCGCATCAACGTGCTGCTCACCGAGCCGTTTGCCTCCGCCACGATGCATGGTCTGTATTTGGTAGACCGCCAGCAGCATGTTGACACACAGGTGTTTGTGGACCACCAGGTGCCCAACTGCGAGAGTCACCAGCTGTACAAGGGCATTGTGGATGACTCGGCAAAGGCCAATTTCTTGGGACATGTGGTGGTACGTCCGGATGCGCAGCGCACGCTGGCCGACCAGACCAACCGCAATATCACCCTCACCGACACGGCGCACGTCACCTCGCGGCCGTTCTTGGAAATCTATGCCGATGATGTGAAGTGCAACCACGGCACCACAGTGGGACAGCTGGATGACGACGCGATGTTCTACCTCCGCACCCGCGGCATCTGCGAGCGCAACGCCCGTATGCTGCTGATGTTCGCTTTCGCAAATGAGATTGCCAACAACATCAAGATTGACTCATTGCGCGAGCGTTATCTGGTGATGATTCGCAAACGGCTCAATGGCGAGCTGACCATCTGCGACCAATGCGTGTTGCACTGTCCACACTTGGTGAACGGTTAACCGAATTTTTATCCCGCCATGAAACGCCGACTTCTCCCCTACCTCATGATGCTTTTCGGGTGGCTGTTGCTGCCGGGGATGCTGGTGGCGCAGTCGGATGCGCCTTTGCGCGTGGAGTTTCCCGCCGCCAAAGACCAGCACGACTACAACATGGCCGTTGCCGACACCATGGGGCTGTTCGTCTTCTACGATGCCGGCAGCATTAGCGTGGATACCAACCGTTGGATTTGCCTGCATTATGACACTAACCTTGTGAAAATCAACACTTCCAACATCAAACTTCCACCGCTGACTGATTTTGTCGCATCGGATTACTGCGATGGTATTCTCTATCTTCTTTTGCAAAAAAGAATGCCCAAAAAGTCGCCGCCGCGCACTTTCATCGTAGCCATCACACCAGAAAAACGCACTTTTGAAGTGTCGGAAATTGACGGGATACAGGCCAACGACCTGTCGGGAATTTACGCGACGGACGGACAGTTGCTGTTGCTGGCCACGGACTCCAAATCCGACCTCGTGTATTTCTACCAGCCATCGTTACACCAGCTGACCACACTCAGCGACATCTTCAGTTACCAAGTGGAATTCTGCACGGCAGACACGGCCGCCCGCCGGTGGCTCATCGGGCTGCACCAAGTCACCAGCGCACAGGGCGACCTGTTCCTGTACGAATACAGCTGGGCCGACGGGAGCGCGAACCTCACCCGCTTTCCGCAGCAGTTGCCCGACCACACCAACGTGCTGTGTCAGACCGCCCGCGCCTTCCCTCTCAACGCCGACACCGTTCTGCTGCTCGGCACCTACAACAACCTCTCCGACCGGCATTCGGTCAACCTGCACTCGGGCGTTTACTCGGTGCTTTTCAGCCATCACCAGTTCGACACCCTTCAGACCTACAACTTCACCAGTCTCAAGAGCGGCAGCGCCGCCAACACGCCCAATGCCAACCTCAACCTGCAACTGCAACTCGGCGCATCCACTTGTACATCAGAGCAATACAGCATCGTGTCGGAAGTCTATTATCCCGACTACAGTTACACCTACAACAATCATTACAACGATTACAACTACTACAGTTCGGCACCCACCACCGTCTTCCTCGGCTACCAGTTTGTAAACGCCTACATCACCACTTTCGACCAGACGGGGCATCTGCTGTGGGACCATTATTTCCCGCTCACCTCCATCAGCAACATGCAACTGGGACCTGTTGTAAGCCTCTCCTACACCGAAGAGGACGCGCTCATCTATTACGCTCGTAACAATAGGATTTTCAGTACTTTAATCAATGGATATGAGACATTAGAGAAACTCACCTCCATGAACATCGAGACCATGAGCACCCGCGATGTGGTGGAATACAACCAAGGCACAGAGATGCAGCGCTGGTATGGCGACAACTTTTTGGTGAGCGGATACCAATATCTTCGCAACCGCGACAAAGCCACCAAAGCCAAACGTTTTGTATTCTTTATCAATAAATTAGAATACCGATAAACCATGCTGCGCCACACCATTCTTCCGATTCTTTTACTGATATTTTGCACCACGGTGGCGCAAGGTCAGTTGTTGAGCGATGCGGAGTTGAAGAAGAAACCTGTGTTCACCTCGATTGAAGAGGCTGCAAAATCGCCAGAGGAGGTTTACCGGATGAAACTGAAAATCAAGGCCGACTCTTTGCCCGACGAGTTGTTCCAGTTCACCAATTTGCAGGAGTTGGTGGTGGCGAGATGCAAGCTGAGCACCCTCAACACCCGGATTGGCGAACTCACGCAGTTGCAGCGGTTGGATGTGTCGGCCAACCACTTGGTGGCGTTGCCGGAAAGTCTGTGTCAGCTGAGAAACCTCAAAGAGCTGATTATCAACCGCAACATCATCGCCGCGCTGCCGGATGGCATCGGCATGATGGAGAGTTTGGAATACATTGATGCTTGGAGCAACCCGCTGTATGTGTTGCCCGAAAGCATTGCCGCCCTGCGCGGTGTGCTGAAGGAAATAGACCTCCACCAGGTGGAACTGAGGGATGAAGAGTTAGAGGCAATGGAGAAACTGTTGCCCGAGACCAAGATCGGGTACACCTCCACCTGCGACTGTCACGGCACGCGCGACAAGTAGTTAGGCTTCTGGGAAGAAGGAGTCCACGAACTCGCTGCGGTTGAAGACTTGCAGCTGGTCGATTTTTTCGCCCACCCCGATATACTTGACCGGAATCTTGAACTGATGGGAGATGCCGATGACGACACCACCCTTGGCGGTTCCGTCGAGTTTGGTGATGGCGAGGGCGTTGACCTCGGTGGCAGCGGTGAACTGCTTGGCCTGTTCAATCGCATTCTGGCCGGTAGAGCCGTCGAGCACGAGCAGCACCTCGTCGGGGGTGTCGGGCAGCAGTTTGCCGATCACATTTTTGATCTTGGAGAGCTCGCGCATCAGGTTAGACTTGTTGTGGAGGCGGCCTGCGGTGTCGATGATGACGACATCGCACTTTTTGGCGATGGCCGACTTGACAGTGTCGTAGGCCACGGCGGCGGGATCGGCGCCCATAGGCTGTACCACAATAGGCACGCCGGCGCGTTCGGCCCACACCTCAAGCTGATCAACGGCGGCGGCACGGAAAGTGTCGGCAGCACCGAGCATGACCGAATAGCCCTTATTCTTGAACTGGTAGGCCAACTTGCCGATGGTGGTGGTTTTGCCGGCGCCGTTCACTCCGACAACCATGATGACATACGGACGGCCCAGGTTGGCCGGGATGGAAAAGTCGGTCTGGTCCTCCTGATTGTTCTCCATGAGCAAAGCAGCAATCTCCTCACGCAGAATCATTTGCAACTGACCTGTTCCCAGATACTTGTCGCGAGACACGCGAGATTCAATCCGCTCAATGATGGTCAGCGTGGTTTCCACACCCACATCCGAAGTCACCAAAACCTCCTCCAGATTGTCCAGAACCTCATCATCAACCTTCGACTTGCCCACGACCGTTTTGGCCAATTTGGCGAAAAAACTCTCCTTCGACTTTTCAAGTCCTTTATTCAGTTCTTCTTTCTTTTCTTTAGAAAAAATAGAGAAAAATCCCATAAACACAATTTTAGAAATTCGCTGCAAAGATACAAAAATCTGCGCCAATACACAAAGCATCAGCAATAAATTTAAAATTGAGCAAAATGTGCTGAAATCCGAAAAAAATTATTATTTTTGCGCTTTCAAAGAAAAACAATAAATTCCTTATTATTATGAAAAAATATTTCATCACGTTATTTGTGGGCATCCTATTAGTTTTAATTTCGGGATGCACGAAATTTGAACCTGCCACCGTTGACGCTTCTGTCACCCCCATCCTTTATCCGGGCACCTGCATCATGGACTGCAAAGGCACCATCACAGAGAATGGTGGATGCAAATACTTCAACGAGGTGGGCTTCCTGTTCAGTCTCACCCCCGAACCCACCTACAAAGCGGATGGCGTGACTACCATCGCTATGGAGGAGCATGACGGGAAGAGCACGACCTTCAACCTCACCTACAACGGCGCCATGCTCGACACCGTGTATTACGTGCGCGCATACGTTTGCACCAACGCCGGCACCGGCTATAGCGAGGTCAAAATCATTCCCACCCACGAATCAACCGCAGAATAATCACCATTAAACCTAAAATATTTATAATGAGAAACAAGATTCTTGCCATCAATCCTGGAGCCACCTCCACTAAAATCGCTGTTTTCGAAGGCGAAAAGAACATTTTCACCACCAATATCAAGCACTCTGTCGATGAGCTGTCGAAATTCGCAGTTCTTGCCGACCAGTATGACTACCGCAAGAATTTCGTTCTGGAAGAATTGAAAAACCAGAACATCAACTTGGACGAAATCGCCATCGTGATGGGTCGTGGCGGTCTCATCAAGCCGCTCACCTCTGGTGTGTATCGTGTCAACGATCTGATGAAGAAGCACTTACTGGAAGGCTATAACGGTGTTCACGCCTGCAACCTCGGCGGTTTGATTGCCGACAGTGTGGCCAAAATGATAGGTTTGAAAGAGGCCTATATTGCCGACCCCGTCATCGTGGATGAGATGGAGGACATCGCCCGCATCTCCGGCCACAAAGACTTTGAACGTCTTTCCATCTTCCATGCGTTGAACCAGAAGGCCATCGCCCGCACGTATGCCAAATCCATCGGCAAAAAGTATGAAGAGTTGAACCTGATTGTGGCGCACATGGGCGGCGGTATCAGCGTGGGCGCACACCGCAAAGGCCGTGTCATCGACGTGAACCAGGCTCTCGAAGGTGAAGGTCCTTTCTCACCCGAGCGTTCTGGAACCCTCCCGATGGACCAGGTCATCAAGGCTTGCTACAGTGGCAAATACACCTACGAAGAGATGCGCAAGGTCATCGTGGGCAAAGGCGGTCTCGTATCCTACCTCGGCACCAACGATGCTTACGAGGTGGAGAAACGCGCCCTTGCCGGCGACAAATACGCCGACCTTATCGAGCGTGCCATGGCCTACCAGATTGGCAAGCAGATTGCTGGCAACGCCGCCGTACTCGAAGGCAAGGTGGATGCCATCCTGCTCACTGGCGGTATCGCTTACGGCAAGCCCATCGTCGGCCATATCAAACGCCACGTGGAGTGGATTGCCCCTGTTGCCGTTTATCCGGGCGAAGACGAAATGGCTTCCATGGCCATGAACGCCCGCATGATCCTCGACGGCAGCGTGGAGGTGAAGGATTACGAATAACATAACCTTATACGATAACATGGGAGAATGGCGCCGACAAAGCCCATTCTCCTTTTTTTAACAGTACTAAAGATTCTAACTGCTATGCTCACTACTGCTCACAATAAATTAACCGAAACAAAACAACAGAAAGCGGCCCGCCAATTCAGTGATGAATGGAGGGTTCGAGGTGATGAGAAAAGCGAAACACAATCATTCTGGTTGAGTTTGCTCTCTTCAGTTTATGGTATTTCAAATCCTCAGAAATTTATTGAATTTGAAAAACGTGTGCAATTGTCTCACGTCAGCTTCATTGATGCCTATATTTCTTCTACCAAAGTCCTTATAGAGCAAAAAAGTTCCGACATTGACTTACATAAGCCTTACAAGCAAAGTGATGGTTCGATGCTCACACCATTCCAGCAAGCAAAGCGTTATGCCAACGAAATGCCATATTCTATGCGTCCTCGGTGGGTAGTGGTATGCAATTTCCGTTCGTTTCTTATATATGATATGGAACAGCCACACGGGGAGCCGCAGGAGATGCTCTTGGAAAATCTAGAAAAAGAACACTATCGTTTGCAATTTATTGTTGATGAGAATAATGAGCGCCTCAAACGCGAATTGGAAGTGTCTGTCAAGGCGGGCGAATTAGTAGGAGTTATTTACGACAAACTACTTCAGCAGTATATTGACCCCAACGATACTGAAACACTACGATCGCTCAACATTTTATGCGTGCGTTTGGTTTTCTGTCTTTATGCCGAAGACGCTTTCCTTTTCGGTTCTAAAACGGCATTCCACGACTATCTAGCTCACTATGAGGCGCGTGACATCAGGCGGGCTCTTCTCGATCTGTTTGATGCTCTCGACACACCGCTTGACCAACGCGATCCCTATCTGGACGATACGCTAAAGGCATTTCCCTATGTCAATGGAGGATTATTCAGCAAAGATGAACGCCTAATCATCCCTCAATTCAGCGAAGAGCTGAAAGAACTGCTCTTGACTCACGCATCGGATGACTTTGACTGGAGTGATATCAGTCCGACCATTTTTGGCGCAGTTTTTGAAAGCACTCTGAATCCTGATACCAGAAGAAAAGGCGGGATGCACTATACCTCTATTGAGAACATCCACAAGGTGATTGACCCGTTGTTTTTGGACGATCTGCGGAATGAATTGGAAGCTATCAAACGAGAAAAAGTGGAGAGAATACAAGACAAGAAAGCTGCGGATTTCCAAGATAAGTTAGCTTCATTGCGTTTCCTTGACCCCGCTTGTGGAAGTGGTAACTTTCTGACAGAAACTTTTTTATCGCTTCGAAGATTAGAAAACGAAGCCATCCGCATTCAGACCAAAGGACAAGCAAGACTTGGTTTTGAAGAGACCAATCCTATCAAAGTGAACATTCACCAATTTTATGGGATTGAAATCAATGACTTTGCTGTCTCCGTGGCCACTACTGCCCTTTGGATTGCCGAAAACCAAATGCTGAAAGAAACGGAAAACATTGTGGATTTCGACCTTGACATGTTGCCGCTGAAATCATATCATAACATAACGGAAGGGAATGCCTTACGGATGGATTGGAATACTTTTATAAAAGAAGATGATGCAAAGTATTTGTTTGCCGAAAAGCTCAATATTTACAAGGTAAGTGAAGATTTCAAAGACTGTATCGCCAGTGAGACTTTATCTACTTATCAGACGCATTACAAAGAACTGAATGTTATTACAAAAGAGGTAGAAGAAAAAAAACTCCCTGATACACAGAACCATAAATCTATCATATTTGATTACATCATGGGCAATCCGCCGTTTGTTGGAGCAAGGTGGATGAGTAAGGAGCAAAAAGAGGATGTTATTTATACTTTTGGTAAAAGGTGGCATGGGGTAGGTGATTTGGATTATGTTTGTTGTTGGTACAAAAAAGCAAGCGATTTACTAAGAAACTGCGATAAAACGAAAGCCGCATTTGTCAGCACCAATAGTATTACGCAGGGTGGCGCTGTGGCGAACCTATGGAAACCATTGTTTCAGACACATCAAGTGAAGTTTGATTTCGCCTATCGCACATTCCGATGGGATAGCGAATCGGAACAAAAAGCCCACGTACATTGCGTAATTGTCGGTTTTTCAAACAATAGATCCGCAAATAATCAAAGAATCATTTTTGATGAGAACGGCAGCAAACATTTAGCGAGCAACATCAACGGATATCTATTGGACGCACCCAACATTTTTATCGAAAAAAAATCTAAGCCCCTATGTGATGTGCCACAAATTTGTCTTGGTGGGCAACCTATTGACGATGGCAATTTCATTCTGACAACTGAAGAGAAAGAGGAATACATCAAAAAAGAGCCGCAAGGGGAGAAATTTCTACGACCCTTTATGATGGGGAAAGACTTCATCGAACGTACCCCTCGATGGTGTTTTTGGCTTATGGGAGCAAATCCTTCTGAACTCCGCAAATGTCATGAAATTATGCACCGAGTAGCAAATGTCAGGAGTTTTCGTCTTGAGAGCGATCGAACAAGCACCCTCCGCGCAGCTGAAATGCCCACAGTTTTTGGTGCCCCGTTTGTGGCTGAAAGCGATTATATTGCTATCCCAAAAGTTTCTTCTGAACAACGGCGGTATATTCCTATGGACTATCTTTCCAAAGAGATCATTCCCGGAGACAAACTCTTCGTAATGCAAAATGCAAGTCTTTATCACTTTGGAGTACTTACGAGTTGTGTACACATGGCATGGACAAGGGCTGTTTGCGGAAGACTGAAAAGCGACTATAGTTATTCGAATACTATTGTCTATAACAACTTCCCTTGGCCAGACGCCACAGAATCTCAACAGCAAAAAATTGAACAGACTGCCCAAGCCATCTTTGATGTCCGCGCAAAATTCCCCGACTGCTCATTGGCAGATCTGTACGATGAAATCAGTATGCCGCCGGAACTTCGCAAAGCTCATGAAGCCAATGATAAGGCCGTAATGCAAGCCTTCGGATTTCCTACCAAAATGTCGGAAAGCGAAATCGTAGCGGAACTATTCAAAATGTATATCATTCTTTCAAGCCAAACTCAATAAAATGAAAATCGCGCTTTATAGCAAGTCCCCCACCCCCGAAGGAAAGGCGTTCATCGCCGAGGTCATCTGCTTCCTGAAAGAGAAGGGTGTTACCACCCACGAAGTGACAGGAAGGCCCACCGACCGTCAGGAACTTTCTGCCTTCCGGCCCGACTTCCTCTTCTCCATCGGCGGCGACGGCACCTTCATTGATGCCGCCAACCTCGTGGGCGACAGCGGCATCCCCATCTTAGGCATCAACACCGGCAGAATCGGCTTCCTCACCAACGTCAACCGCAGCAACTACAAAGAGGCTTTCGACTTTCTTCAAAATTCTGATTATCAGATTGAAAAAAGAAGTCTTCTGCAAATCCGCAGCGACAAAGAGGAGACATTGCCGGCGCAGTTCGCCCTGAACGACATCTCCATCCACCCGCACGGCGAGTCGATCAACGCCGTGCATGTGGAGGCCAACGGCGAGCAACTCAACACCTACTGGGGCGACGGTCTCATCATCGCCACCCCCACCGGTTCTACTGCCTACTCGCTCAGTTGCGGCGGTCCCATACTGGTACCCTCCGCCAACGTGATGGTGCTCACCCCCATCGCCTCGCACAGTCTTACCGTGCGTCCTATCGTGCTACCCACCGACAACGAACTGAAAATCAAGGTGGAAAGTCGTACGCACCGCTTCATCCTCTCTGTGGACTCGCACCGGCTGACCATGGATGATGACCTGACGCTCACCATCAGTCGCGCACCATACACCATTCCCACCATCCGTCTCCCCAACGCGGGATTCTACTCGGTGATTCGCGAGAAGTTGCTGTGGGGCCTCGACAAACGAAATTTCTCCAACCATGAATAAAAGGAACACCAAACGCCAGCTGAAGCCCGGCAACATGCTCAATCCCACCCCTGTAGTGATGGTGAGCTGCGGCGAAACACCCGACGAATACAACATCATCACCATTGCATGGTGCGGCACATTGTGCAGCGACCCGCCGATGTGCTATATTTCCGTTCGCCCCAACCGGCACTCCTACCCCATCCTGAAGGAGCGCAAAGAATTTGTTATCAATCTCGTTTCCAATGAGTTGACAGAGCGCACCGACTG
Organism: Bacteroidales bacterium; assembly: GCA_017535665.1. GTDB lineage: Bacteria > Bacteroidota > Bacteroidia > Bacteroidales > WCHB1-69 > UBA1756. The sequence goes on from JAFXTS010000013.1 coordinate 13,888, forward strand.
GTGTGGTGTGCGTTCTGGCGCCAAATACAACAAGTTCATCGAGACAGGGCTCACGCCGATACGCGGCAGTGTGGTGAAGGCCCCGATGATACACGAGTCACCGGTGAACATCGAGTGTGTGGTGAAGCAGGTGATTCCGTTAGGCACGCACGACATGTTCATGTCCGAAATTGTGGCGGTGCACGCCGACGAGAGTCTCTTTGACAAAAAGACGGGGGCGATGCACCTGGAGCGTGCCAACCTCGTGAGCTACTCCAACGGGCATTATTACAATTTAGGGAAAATCATCGGTAAGTTCGGGTATTCGGTGGAGAGGAAAAAATAATCGAAATTTCGTTTCTGCCTGTCGGGAGAAACAAAATTTTCACTATTTTTGCACCCTCATTTCCGTACTCTCATCACTTTGTTTGCTACCAGCACTAATGCCCGTAGAATAAGGAATCCGGCGGGTAGTAGGTTCTTATTATTTGTACAATCAAAGCGTTAGCTTTATCTCATTACTGTAAATCTGGAAAATTTGCAAAATAGGATGCGAGATAGAGGTTAATGCTTATGCGTTCAGCGTAAGCTTAATTTTACAGTTGCATCCTTGGCATTCCAGAGCCGACAGTATGACTTAAAGTTGAGTTTACGCTTTTTTTGTGCCTTGCAAGACTGGAAAACCAAACACTAAACAACAATATTAATTAAAAACAAAACAAAACAATGAAAAAAGTAATGATTTTGAGTTCCATGCTGTTTCTTGGCATGATGATGGTTAACAACGCAATGGCTCAGACCGTTGATGAATTAAGAAAACAACGCGAACGCAACAGAGTGGAGCGCAGTCTCAAACAAGAATGTGTGGATGATGACCAATATATGGCAGAAATTGGATACGCAACGAGTGGAGACAGAGACCATGCGGAAGCGGATGCTCTCATCAATTGTCAACGAAAACTCAAATTGCGTCTTGAACAAACCGTGCAAGGCGTAGTGGAAGATCTTTCTGCAAAACAGGAACTTGTATCACAAGATGCCTATGATGCTATTACCCTGCGGAAAATCAACGAAGGTTTTCAGTCTGTCATCAATAAAACCATCGGACATACTATTAAGTGTTATTCCGATTCTTGGAAAAATGAAAAAGGCGGATGGGATGCAGAATATAATGCTAAAATTTCGATAGAAGAATTCGTTCGTGAAACAAAAGCAGCCATCAATGAAGATGCTGTTTTACGAGCAAATATACAGATGGATAGCTTTGAAAATACATTTCGGGAGCATCTGAAAAATGAATAAAATTCGAAAAAAATCATGAAGAAAATTTTATTTCTTGTTATTATCGTACTGCTGTCTGTTTCGGCTTTTGCCCAGAACAGGCAGCAGATACGCCCCGATTGGCTGCTGAAAAAGCCAGAAGCGGGCAATGACACCTACGAATATGTTATTGAACACGGAGTGGGACTGACTGAAAAGGACGCCCTTGACGAAGCCATCAATCACATCCATCAGTATTATATCCATCGTCTCGGACAAAAGATAGAGTCCTCGCAGGAAGGGGTGACTGCACAGACTGAAACTTATGCCATCCCGTTTAAAAAAGTCTGCGAATACACCGAGAAAGAGAAGGATGGAACTTTTACGGTATATGTCTTATGCCAAGTGGCCGTGCGTGGCAATATCACACCGGTTTTTGATGAGTACTATTCCTGCAACAGTATCGGAGAATACAAGAATTTCATGCACAAGAAGAATGTTTCTGCCATCGTGGCTTCTATCTTTATGCCAGGGGCTGGGCAGATGGTGAAGCGACATTATGGTTCAGGTGTTCTCACTCTTTTAGGCGAAGTAGTGTTTGTGGGTGGCGCAGTGGGTTCCTATTTTTATGCGCAGAATCAACTTTCCATTATGCGCAACTATGATGTCTCTTTGACAGATTTCAATGCAGCAAAAAAAAACTATGGCATTTGCCGCATCGTCAACATTGCTTGTCTATCCGCTGCAGGTGCTTTGTATGTATATAGCCTGATCCGGACAGGAACAATGAAATACAAGTTCAAGAACGACCACCTTTCGTTTGCTCCAGCTTTCATTCCTACGGAACAGGGTATGGCTTCGGGAGCATGTCTGACCTTTAAATTTTGAAAAAATGAAAAGAATTTGTGTTATTTGCATTGTTGCAAGCTTTATGTTGACTTTGATTGTCGCTTGTGTAAAAGATCTGGGGAAAGAGGGCATCTATACTGAAACGGAAATCGTAGGCACGGTGGTAGAAAAAAGCGCCAATTCTCCGTTGCAAAACATCAAAGTGCAGGTGACGGACGGCAACCGTATCCATGCCTCTGCTACAACAGGCAGTGATGGGACTTTTCAAATGAAAGTAAATTTCAACGAAATTAATGACAATTATTACTTGTTACTTGATGGTTCTCCAGATTTGCCTTCAAAGCAGGAAATGCTTAAAGGTATGGGGAATGAGTTTTATGATTACAAAATTCTGGTGCTCTACGACAAAACCGACACCAACCTGTTGCCGCAGGTGCGTACAGGAGAGGCAAGTAATGTCTTGGGACATACGGCTACAGTAGGAGGAATGGTCTCTTTCAGTGGCGGAAAGCCATTAACGGGACGGGGTATCTGCTATGCCACGAAACAGACTCCGACCGTTGACGATTTAGTAAGTACTGCTGGGTCAGAGGTGGGAGCCTTTAACTGCGATCTTACGGGGTTGCAGACAAACACTACCTATTATTACCGAGCTTATGCCACCAACAGCATCGGCATTTCTTATGGTGAACAGAAAATGTTCACCACGACGGAGGGCCTGCCCATGGTGACCACAACTACCCCCACAAATATTTTAGCTACAACAGCCCAAAGTGGGGGGGATGTGACAGACGGCGGTTCTCCTGTAACAGCCCGAGGCATTTGCTGGAACACTACGGGCAATCCCGATCTCAACGACACGCATACGACCAACGGCACTGGCAACGGCACCTTTACGTCTAATATGACAAGTCTTACACCTGGCACTACATACCACGTTCGTGCATACGCCACAAACAGTATGGGGACTAACTATGGTGCGGACAAAACCTTCACGACCTCTAATGGATCACCTATAATTCTTATTTCTTCTGCTACGAGCATAACAGCTACGAGTGCTGTTTTGACAGGGAGTGTAACGAATGACCAAGGAATCACCATTGAAGAACGTGGATTCTGCTGGAGTACAAATCAATATCCGACCATAAATGATAGCCACATCGCTGTGGGAACAGGTACAGGTAGTTTTACTAGTTCTTCTACAAATTTAATACGTAATACTACATATTATGCCCGGGCCTATGCGCGTAATAGTTTTGGTTTATATTATAGCCAACAGATTCATTTCACTACTGCAGATGGCCTGCCTACCGTTACCACGCTAAATCCAACATTAAATGGGACAACTGTTACTACAGGAGGGAATGTCAGTACAGACGGCGGATATAGCGTAACTGCTCGTGGAGTGTGCTGGAGTACTGCGCCTTATCCGGATTTGTCAGCATCCCATCACCACACTACAAATGGAAGCGGAACAGGTTCATACTCCTCTACTTTTGAAATGACAGGACAAGGAATTTATTACATTCGTGCTTATGCCACTAATGCCAACGGCACTTCATACGGGGAGCAAGTGACAATAAATCATCCGTATAACAATCTACCAACTTTCACGTACAATGGTTTTACTTATCGGGTTGCCCCTCCTGCTACGACTACAATGAATTGGAATGATGCAAATGATTATTGTAATAGTCTCACCTTATATGGATATTCCGACTGGAGATTGCCAACAGAAACAGAACTCCTAATAATGCGGCAGAATAGTACGATAGGTGGATGGGGATCTGTGAATGAAAATCATTTTTGGTGGAGTTGTATAGAGTGTGATTATAATAACACCCACGGCCACTTTGCGATTCATATTCCATACACTAGCAGTGGCGGCTCTACGTGTAACAATGACGCAACCCTCCGATATGTCCGTCCTATTCGTGTAGAAAACTAAAAAGGAATTATTTGAGATAAAATGTTTTAGAACCACGCAATGTGGGCAAATTGCAATTTTTAAAGTTGACAGATGTGTTTATGAAGGATTTTTCAATGGAATTTTGGGGAATTTTGACAAGCATAGTTTGTGTTGCTTTAGGCGCATGCTTGAGCTACATTTTCTTTCGTAAACAGAACCAAGACAAGTTAAGTGTGTCGTTATTCACAAAATACCAAAACATTGCTCAAGAATTGGCGGGTATCCTGAAAGACCTACTTCCTTTGTCTTTAACAATACAGAATTACACTACAATTCAATGCAATAGAATTGATAAAGCTTTGGGAGAATTCCTTTACAAGTATTATCTCATCCTTCCTCCACCCGTTCTGGAAGAAATTAATTGCTTACATGAATGTTTATTGTGTCGAGGGAAGAATGCTTTTATAATTAAAACAGAGAATGAATTACCTGTATTACAAAAACGGTCAACAGATGAAGAGATAAAAAGCTTACTTGAAGAAGTCGCTATTGTCACAACGAAAAAAGGTCTATTTAACATTTATAAACAATACAAAAGACTGCCACGTTCAATTTATTTGAAATGCCATGCTCGCCATGTGATCAAGGTTTTGAATGATTGTTGGAATCTTTCAGATATCCACGAATGGAAAAATAAGTTACCTATTTTGCCTACAAAGTCAAAACTACCACAAAACGAATAGCATGAAACAACTCATTACCATCATCACCACCTTGCTGCTCTTCGGCTGCCTTCACGCTCAAGTCACCGACTTCGACGAGTGGAAGAAGGCACAACAAGACAAATACAACAAATACAACAATTTTGTCAACCAACAGCAGTTTGTGGCCTTCTGCGGCAGCATCAATGCGGCATACGCCGAGAGCTTCTTTTTAGGCATAAGTGCTGAGGGTGTGTTTGATGTCTGGAGTTACACTTTGAACCTCCCATAAACCTCAAATTAGGTATTGCATTTGGAATAAAATAATATAAAGTCCTTATCATGAAAAAAATCATCTCATTATTATTTATCATATCATTTTCCATCAGTGCGTATGCACAAACCTATATCAGTATGCGCCCCAATTGGACATTCAATCCGCCTACGGCTGAAAATTCAACGTACGAATATTATGTAAGCAAAGGGGTGGGCAATACCGAAAAAGAGGCGCGTACAGATGCGTTTGTTATCGCAGTAAAAGAAGCCCAGCAACGTGTCGGCGTTGGGGCAAACTCAAGTGAAATTTTTAGTGCTTTTCAAAGCAATCAAGATTTCAATGTGATAGCCAACTATTATGAAATCCCAATGAAAGAAGTATGTAGCTTTTCTGAGAAAACCCGAGATGGAAGTCAATGGTATTACTATCAGCTTCTGCAAATAGCCATCAACGGCTCTATCACTCCAGATTTCAGGCAATTTACTGGCGATTGCTACGATTTCAGTAAAGCAAAAGAACTGCGTGAAATCATGAAAGAAGAGTACAAGGAGAAAATCGAGGAAGACAAGAAGAGGCAAGAGCAGGAAGCCAAAACACAGCGACAGGAAGAAAGAAAAAGCAAACGCCTTGACAATCCGTATTGTAATGCAGGCAAGCATCGATATATCGCTTGGAATATTGCTGGAGCCAGTTACCCGTGGAGTTTGATAAGCGGAGTAGAATTTCGATATGGAAAAATAATTGGTTTTGGCGCATACCTTGATTTGGGAATTGATTTCACAAGGATAAAATATACATATAAACACGGATACGAGAGTGACGGATACGAGTATGACTGTAGCCTTATCTCGGACGCTACAACCAAAGTATTTTTTCATTATGCTGGAGGACTAAAATTTTATCTCTATAAAGGGGTATTTCTTGATTTTGGCTATGGCTCAATTAGCAAGTCTTTCGTTGATCTCGGTAAAATAGAAGGATATTATTACTATGATAATAGTCATAAAGAGAAGGCGAAGAATTGGGTTTACCAAGCCCACGGAGTGCTTTTCCATGCTGGTTATAATTTCGTCACCAATCTCACTAATGGAGCGGGATTTTTCCTTGGGATAAGTGCAGGAGCATCGTATGACGTTGTAAATTACGAATTTGCTCCATCAATAATGGTAAAAATAGGTGTTTCATGGGGCGTGAGATAAATACATAAACGATACTTATTAATAAGTACAAAGTGAAAAAAACAATTCTATTTATTATATTTGTTGCTCTCCTCCACTCCCTCCACGCTCAAGTCACCGACTTCGACGAGTGGAAGAAGGCACAACAAGACAAGTTCAACAGTTTTGTCAACCAACAGCAGCAGCAGTTTGCAGCCTTCCGCGACAGTATTAATGCGGCGTATGCTGAGAAGATGCAACAGCGCTGGGAGAAATTCCAACTACAGGCGGCAGAGCCCGTTCCGGCAAAACCAGAGCCGCCCAAGCCCGTAGCGAAACCTGTGGAGGAGGCACCCGCCCCCGCTACCCCTCTTCCCACTCCCGTGGCAATGAAACCTAAAGTGCCAGAAAAGCCTCTGCCCCCGCAACCCATACTGCCTGCACAACCTATCGAGCGTCCTGCGCAAGAACCCGCCCCTCAGTACACTTTCTCCTTCCACCATACCCCCTGCGCTGTACACCTGCAACAAAGCCAATCCTTCAGCTTGCCCAACGCCTCCGAGTCATCATCCGCAGCCGCTTGGAAAAAAATGTCAGAAAGCGGCTTCGATCTCGTAGCCGACGACTGTTTGAAACACCGAGAAAGACTTGCCTTAGACGACTGGGGATATATTGAACTCACCAAAACATTGTCGGAGAGCTTTTTGGGTAAAGGCACTAATGAATCTGTGCTCATGCAAATCTACCTGCTGGCTCAATCGGGTTATCGTATCCGCATTGCTCGCAACAACAACAAGCTGATACCCCTCATTCCCTTCACTTGCGACCTGTACGGCTATTCATACCTTACCATCGCCGGCGAGCATTACTTCCTGATTTGCAACGAAAAGAATGGAGGTTCTTATTACGTCTTCAATGAGAAATTTGAAGGGGAAAAGACCGCTTCGCTGTTTATGCGTTCAGAACCCAACTTAACCGACACACCCACTATCCCCAAGACTTTCACCTCAAAACGCTACCCTGCGGTTGCTGCTGAAGTAGCTGTGAACAAAAACCTTATCGAATACTATAACAACTACCCAGTCACCGATTACTGGAACGAGTATGCCAAGGCTTCTTTGAGCCGCGATGTCAAAAAGACCTTGTACCCCATACTAAAGAGGGAAATCGCAGGCAAATCGGAGGTGGAGGCTGCCAATATTCTGCTGAACTTCGTTCAGACCGCCTTCCCCTACAAAACCGACCAGGAACAGTTTGGCTACGAACGACCACTGTTTGGCGATGAGATTTTCTATTACCCTTTCTGCGACTGTGAAGACCGCTCCATCCTATTCTGCATTCTGGTTCACGACCTTCTGAAACTGAATATTGTAATGCTGGAATACTCCAACCATATCGCCACTGCCGTTCGATTCAAGAAAGAGGTTCCTGGCTACTATATACAGATTGAGTACGACAAGTTCGTCATATGCGACCCCACTTATATTGGAGCTTCCGTAGGCGACTGCATGCCGCAGTTCCGCGACACGAAGTCGGCCATCGTGGTGGTGTATGAGTAACGCACGGACATACCCACTACCACCATTTTTCTCCTTTTTTTTCTTATCCCAAATAACCAAAGAAAATTGTATCTTTGCAGCGGGAAAATTATGCCCTTTTTCATCCACAATTCACGCAGGTGATTTTGGTTGTAGTGTATTGATAATGCGTGAATTATATTAAAATAATGATAAAAGATACAATATGAGCCTCTATCAGTCTGCTGTAAAAAAGCCCATCATGACCGCCCTCGTTTACGTGGCCATCGCCATCCTCGGTGTCTATTCGGTCATGAAACTGCCCATCGACCTCTTCCCCGACATGGGTTCCAACCACATCATGGTGTTTACGGTGTACGCCGGCGCCAGCGCCGCCGATATCGAAAACAACGTCACCAAGCCCATCGAGAACGTGCTCAACAGTGTGGAGGACTTGAAAGAGATGACCTCCCAGTCGAAGGAGAACTACTCCATCATCACCCTCGAATATGAGTATGGTATCGACATCGACAAGGCGACCAACGACGTGCGAGACAAGCTCGACATGATGAACTCGCAGCTGCCCGACGGCTGCAACCTGCCCTTCCTCTTCAAATTCAGCATGGAGGATATCCCCATCCTGATGCTGTCGGTAAAGTCGGCAGAAAGCACCAACGCCCTCTACAAGATTCTCGATGAGCGTGTGTCACAGCCCATTAGCCGTATCAAAGGCGTAGGTACAGTCTCCATCTCCGGTGCCCCGAAGCGTGAGATCGCCATCTACTGCGACCCCGACAAGCTCGACGAATATAACCTCACCATCTCCGGCATCGCCCAGAAAATCGCCGCCGAGAACCGCAACCTTCCGTTAGGCTCGATGGACATCGGCACCGAGACCTACTCGATGCGTGTGCAGGGTGAGTTCGATAATGCCAACCAACTCAACGACATCGTGGTGGCCGGCGACGGCACCACCAAGAGCGTCTATCTGCGTGACGTGGCCACAGTGATCGACACCGTGCAGGAACGTCTGCAGGAGGTGTACAACAACGGCAACCGCGGTGCTATGATCATCGTGCAGAAACAGTCGGGCGCCAACTCGGTGGACATCTCCAACAAGGTGATGGCCCTGCTGCCCGAACTGCAAGAAACTCTTCCTTCCGACATTGAAATCGGCATCATCGCCAACACCTCCGAAAGTATTGTCAATACTATCGACAGCTTGAAAAGCACCATTTTCACCATCTTGGTGTTAGTGGTCATCGTGGTGCTGTTCTTCCTCGGCCGTTGGCGTGCCACCTTCATCGTGGCTATCGTCATCCCGGTGTCGCTCGTAGCCGCCTTCATCTATTTAAGACTCACAGGTAACACCCTGAATATCATCTCACTATCATCCTTAAGTATTGCTATCGGTATGGTGGTGGACGATGCTATTGTGGTGTTGGAGAACATTACCACGCATATAGAACGAGGCACCAAGCCCAAGTCGGCGGCTGTGTTCGCCACCAGCGAGGTGTCGCTGTCGGTTATCGCCACCACGCTCGTGCTTCTCGCCGTCTTCGTGCCGCTGACCTTCCTCGAAGGCCAGGCCGGTATCTTGTTCAAGCAGTTAGGCTGGATTGTGGCCATCGTCTGCTCGGTGTCCACCCTCGCGGCACTATCGCTCACCCCGATGCTCTGCTCCCTCATGTTGAAGAGCAACCCGAGCCGCGGCAAGGTGTTCGGCGCCATCTACAAACCCATCGAATGGTCGCTCAACGGTCTTGACAAGCTGTACAGCCGCTTCCTCGGCTGGTGCGTGTCACACCGCTTCATCGTCATCCTGGTTGCCCTTGCCATCTTTGGCGGCAGCCTGACCCTGCTGAAGGTCATCCCCACCGAGTTTTTCCCAACACAGGATATGGGCCGACTGTCGGCCACGGTGAAACTGCCCGTCGGCACCCGTATGGAGTATTCCCGCGACTTCGGCCTCCGCTTTACTGAGCACATGAAGAAAGAGTACCCCGAACTGCTGATGTGCAACTTCTCGGTAGGACAGCCCGACGATGACAACTCCTTCGGCATCATGTCGGAGACGGGATCCAACATTGTGAAATTCAACATGCGTTTCAAAAACAAGACCGAGCGTAAACGTTCCATCACAGAAATTGCCGACCAAGTACGTGCCGACCTCAACGAATATGAGGAGCTGTACAAGTACAACGTCACGGTGGGTGGCGGCGGTATGGGCGGTCAGAACTCTGTGGATATTGAGCTCTACTGCTACGATTTCGCCACCTCCGACAGGGTGGCGGCCGAGCTGGCCGATAGGATGCGCAAGGTGAAGGGATGCTCGGAGGTCAACATCAGCCGTACCGAGTATGTGCCGGAGCTGCACATCAGCTTCGACCGGCAGAAGCTGGCCGAACATGGCCTCAACCTGACCACGGCGGCCACCTACGTGCGCAACACCTTCAACGGCAACATCGCTTCCTACTACCGTGAAGAGGGCGACGAGTACAACATCCGCGTCCGCAACCTGCAAAGTCATCGTCAGAGCATCGATGATATTGAGAACATCCTCATATACCCGCTCACTGGTGGCAGCGGCATCCGGTTGAAGGAACTCGCCACCATCGAAGAGACCTTCACACCACCGACCATTGAGCGTAAGAACCGCGAGCGTATGATCAAGGTGTCGTGCGTGGTCGGCAAGGACGGCGTGCTTAGCGAGGTGGTGGATGGCGCTAAAGAGCAGCTTCACCAGATGGACATCCCCGGCGAGATGACCTACAACATCGGCGGTTCGTGGGAAGACCAGCAGGAGGCTTTCGCCGACATGACGACCTTGATGGTGCTCATCGTGCTGTTGGTGTATATCGTGATGGCCTCACAATTCGAGTCGTTCACCTACCCCTTCGTCATCATGTTCTCCATCCCGTTCGCTTTCACGGGCGTGTTCATCGGACTGGCCCTTACCAACACCCCGTTGGGTGTGATGGCCTTGGTGGGATTGCTGATGTTGATCGGTATTGTGGTGAAGAACGGTATCGTGTTGATTGACTACACGATACTCTGCCGTGAGAGAGGCATGACCATCCGCGATGCTGTGGTAACCGCCGGCAAGTCGCGTCTAAGACCTATCTTGATGACCACCCTCACCACGGTGCTCGGTATGATCCCGATGGCCGTGGGCACTGGCGAAGGCGCGGAGATGTGGCGCTCGCTGGGTATGACCGTTGCGTGGGGTCTTTCGGTATCCACCCTCGTCACCTTAGTTCTCATCCCCATCCTCTACAGCTGCTTCGCCAGCTTCGGCGAGTGGCGTCAGAACCGTAAAATGAAAAAACAGAACATCATCCTATCCAAATAACCTCTGACTATGAACTTCAACTTACCCAAAACCATGTTCTGGACCCTTCTTTCCATCCTTATCCTCACCCTTATAGCTTGTCGAGCCAAGACCAAAGAGGAGTTTTATCCCAATGGAGCCATGAAGTCAAGCATTGAATATAAAGGGAAGAAGAAAAATGGAGAGGCACGCGAGTATTATCCCAACGGGCACCTCCGCTCATTGGTGCGTTACAAGAACGACAAAGAGGAAGGCCTCGCCGAATATTTTAACCAAGAAGGTGTCATCACCATGGATATTGAGATGAAAGAGGGTAAAAAGAACGGACGGATGCGCACCTATTTCATCACCGGAGGCCGCGAGATGGAGTGCTACTACGAAAACGACAAACTCGAAGGCACACAGTCGTATTACGACAAACTCAACAAGAAAGTGTCGGAGATGCACTACAAAAACGATGTGGCTGAAGGGACCTACACCGCATGGTACAGCAAAGCCGAGACCATCAACGGGTTGAATGCGCTGCGTTGTACTGGTTCATACAAAAATGGCATGATGGACGGCGAATGGAATTATTATGATGAGAATGAGATGCCCGTCGGACATGCTGTCTTTCAGCAAGGTACCGGCAAGATGACCACCTACCAAAACGGTGAAGTGGTCAAAGTTACGAATTATGTCAAGAATAAAAAAGAAGGGGAAGAAATTGAATACGACGGACATGGCAACGTGGTGAAGACCACCACCTATCACAACGACCGTATTGTGGCCATCGACGGCGTGACCATCTCCCTTTCCGAAGAAAACCCAGCCCAATAGTTATGCTCCAACGGCTGCTCTACCTTCTTCTTCTGTTGCTGGTTTCTGGTCTTACCCCCACATTAGCCCAACAGAAAATCTATTTCCAGGCCGACCTGCTTCAATATGATGAAGACCTGCGGCCAGGGGTGGAGCAATATACCGGCAACGTCATCTTCCGGCATGGGGAGACCGTCGGCTACTGTCAGTCGGCCGACAACTACCGCAACGAGAATCGGCTATACGCCCACGGCAACCCCGTCAGAATCCACGTCAACGACTCGGTAACCCTCTATGGGAAAGAGATTTTGTACGATGGCAACAGCCGCGTGGTGACTATATATTATAATGTGCGACTGACCGACAACAGCACGACGCTCTACACCGACAGCATGACCTACGACCTCGACGCCAAGATGGGCTACTACCTCTGCGGCGGCCGTATGGTGAGCGACTCCAACGTGCTCACCAGCCAGAAAGGTTATTATTATACCGACACCAAAACTGCCTACGTAAGCGACAGTGTATTGTTTGTGAATGAGACCTATACGGGCACCTGCGACAACGCCGCCTACAACACCGCCACCGAAGTGCTCCATTTCACCTCCCGTACCCACCTCTATTCCACCGAAAACGAAGCATGGACCGACAAAGGCTGGTACGACACTAAAGAAGAATTGGTCAGTCTGGTGGGCAATGCCGAACTCCACAACCAAAACCAGCACATCTCGGGCGACAGTCTCTATTTCGACAACAACATCAAGTACGGACAGGGTTGGAACCATGTGCACCTGGTGGACTCGGTGCAGAACTTCATTGTGGACGGCAACTACCTCGAATATCTTGACTGCCAATATGCTATAAGTACCGACAGCTGCATGCTCACCCTCATCGATGGTAACGACTCGCTGTTTCTGCATGCCGACACCTTGCGCGTGCTGTTCGACACCACCCAGAACCCAACCGACATGTTCGCCTACAACCACGCCAAATTCTTCCGCCACGACATGCAAGGGGCCTGCGACTCGCTCGTCTATCACCTCGAAGACTCCCTCATTCTGATGTTCTACTCGCCGGTGGTATGGTCGGAAGCCAACCAGCTTACCGCCGATACCATCAAGTTCATCATTCTCGATTCAGCAAATATCGACGTTCACCTCTGCCGCACTGCATTCATCGCTTCTTCACTTTTCCATGAAACAGAGTTCAATCAGATAAGAGGAATCACCATCACCGGAAGAATCCATGAGAAACAGCTCAGCCGCGTGGACGTGGTGGGCAACGCCGAATGCCTGTACTACATCCAAGAGCAGGACAGTTCGCTCATCGGTGTCAACTCCACCATTACCAGCGAGATGACGATCTTCTTCAAAGATAACGAGATACAAACCATCCGCTTCTACAACGACCCTGACGGCAAACTTCATCCCGACCAGGAACTGACCGACGACGACCGCCGTCTCAAAGACTTCAAGTGGATGAGTGCCTTCCGTCCAGCCGACATCAGCGGCATTTTTGACAACCCCGTCATCAGACCCACCACAACCGACAATACCCCCACAGAAGAACCATGAACACTTTTGGAGAGAGATTCAGACTGACAGATTTTGGCGAGACCCACGGCAGCTGCATCGGTGGAGTGCTAGACGGCTGTCCGGCCGGACTTCCTATGGATGTGGATTTTGTGCAGAAAGAGTTAGACAGACGGTCGCTGACCGTTTACAACGATGGGCATGGCAATACCCGCCGAGAGCCCGACCACGTTCAGTTTATATCGGGTTTGTATGAAGGCGAGACCACGGGCGCGCCCATTGCTTTTTTGATTGATAATAAAGATGTTAAGATTGTTGAAGAGAATAATTTTGTGCTAAAACCCTCTCATGCCTCGTATGTGCTAAAAGAGAAATTCGGTCACTACTGCAACGAGCAGGGCGGACGATTTTCTGCCCGTCAGACTGCCTGCCGCGTGGTGGGTGGAGCAATAGCCAAACTATTACTTCAGCATTATCATATTGAAATAAAATCATTTACAAAAGAAATAGCCAATGCTGGTAACGATGATACTGCCGGCGCGCTCGTGGAGTGCATCATTCGCAATGTGCCGGCAGGATGGGGAGAGCCCACCTACGGCGGACTGGATGCCCGTCTCGCTGCCGCCATGCTTTCCATCCCCGCCTGCAAAGGCTTTGAAATCGGCGAAGGCTTCGCTGCCGCCCACATGACCGGCTCGCAATATAACGATCTGCAAAACACTGACTTCTCTTTCCGCACCAACCACGATGGAGGCATCCAGGCCGGCATCAGCAACGGACAGGACATCCGCTTCCGCGTAGCCTTCAAACCCATCCCCTCCCTCCCTATCGACCAAAACACCATTGACTTTCAAGGAAATCCAACCTTATACAAAGGACATTCGCGCAACGACAAATCGGTGGTTCCCAGAGTGTTGCCCGTGGTAGAAGCCATGGCCGCACTCGTCATCGCAGACGCGATGCTCCTTCATTTTCCTAACTTAAAATCAGAAAAATGTTCAAAACACCTATTTTAGTTATCGCCTACGACCGCGTGGAATATACCCACGACCTTTTCACCGTACTACATGGCCTCCAGCCCGAAAAACTGTACGTTTCAGTTGACGGGGCTGCTCCCGACGACCGCGTGGACTATCGCAAAACCCTTGAGGTACAATGCGTTTTCGCCTGCGAATGGCCCTGCGAATTGCATACCAATTTCAATGCGAAACATCTCGGCAAATCGAAACATGTGGTGAGCGCCATCAACTGGTTCTTCGAGAACGAAAGTGAGGGCATCATCCTCTTCGACGACACCATCCCCCATCCTGACTTCTTCCCCTACTGCGAAGAACTGTTGGAGAAATACCGTGACAACCAGAAAATTGGCCACATTGGAGGATGTAACATTCTGAAAAAGAAGTCAGTAGAATCATCCTACTATTTTTCCGCCTATCCTACTGTATGGGGGTTTGCCACCTGGCGCGACCGCTGGCAGGGTTTCGACATCAACATGAAAGAGGTCTCCGTATCAGACTTCACCGATATTCTGTCACCCTTTACGGTGAAAAGAGATGTGCCCAACTTCTGGATGCGCCGCTACAAACTCATCACCCAATACCCCGATATTGACATCTGGGAATATCAGTATTTCATTCATTTGTGGAAAAAACAGTGTTTCAGCATCATTCCCGACACCAACCTCATCGAAAACAGAGGTTTTTCCTCCAAGAGCAAAAGAAAGCTCCGCCGCCTGAACCGGCCTACCCTTCCCATTCTCCCTATCGTACACAACACAGAATTTGTGCAGAATGAATACGCTGACCGATACATCTTCAGACGTTATTTCCGTAAGGATAAACTAACCTTCCTGCGCCGCTGGATTGAGGAAAACATCCTCATCAATGACTAAAACAAATTTTATAAAAAATTGAGACATGAAACCTTACGAACACGTGGTAAAATACTATGAGTGCGACAAGATGGGAATTGTGCATCACTCTAATTACGTGCGGTTTATGGAAGAAGCACGCGTAGATTGGATGGACCAGCTCGGCTACGGATTCGACCAACTGGAGGCAGAAGGCGTGGTGTCGCCAGTGGTGGCCATCAGTTGCAATTATAAAACTCCCACGAAATTCAAGGATGTGATTTTCATAGAGGTGAAAATTGCAGAGATGAGTGCCTTGAAGATTAGTTTTGCCTACACGATGAAAACGGATGGGAAGTTGGTCTGCCAAGCCTCCAGCACGCACTGTTTTTTAGAGAACGGACGACCGGTAGCCTTGGAACAGCGTTTCCCTGAATTATACCAGAAAATCAAAGCATTAGGGGAGTTGCCCCAGTAATCTACTACCCTTCAGTCACCACGGCCACCACCTTGTCCACGGCGGCTTGGATGCCGTCGCAGTTCTTGCCGCCGGCCTGAGCCAACGAGGGCTGTCCGCCGCCGCCACCCTGTATCAGAGCTGCAGCCTCCCGCACCAGCTTGCCCGCCTGTAACCCGCTGGCTACGAGGTCGTCAGACAACGCCACCGTGAGATTCGGCTTGCCGCCCTCCACCGTGCCGAAAACTACCAACAGTTTCTCGGCAGCCGTACGCAACTGGTACGCAATCTGTTTCAAACTGTCGGCATCCATCTCCAGCACGCCAGAGATAACCTTGAAACCGTTGATTTCCACTGCTTTGTCTTTCATGGCAGCAGCCGTAGCAGCAATCTTCTCCTGCTTGAAGGCCTCCAAGGTCTTCTTCATGGCAGCATTCTCAGCAGCCAAACGACTCACCGACTGCTCCAAGTTATCGGTGTTGAGCTGTGCCTTCAAATTATTATGAATGGTGATGAAACCGTTGACATACTCCTCAGCATACTTTCCCGTGATGGCCTCGATACGACGCACACCAGCAGCGATGGCGCTTTCAGAAATAATCTTCACCAAGCCGATATTGCCTGTAGCCGAAGTGTGCGTACCGCCGCAAAACTCGATAGAGTCGCCAAACTGGATGACGCGCACCCTGTCGCCATACTTCTCGCCAAACAGCGCCATTGCTCCCAACTTCTTCGCCTCCTCAATCGGCATGGAACGGCGTTCATTCAGCTGTAAGTTCTTGCGTACCAAGTCGTTCACCATCTTCTCCACCTGCTGGATCTCATCATCGCTCATCTTGGCGAAATGCGAGAAGTCGAAACGCAAACGGTCGGGAGCGACGAGCGAGCCCTTCTGTTCCACATGCGTGCCCAAGACATGGCGTAACGCAAAGTGAATCAAGTGCGTAGCTGAGTGGTTGTTCTGCGTGGTCTGCCGCAAATCCTCGTTAACGGTAGCGGTGAACGTACCTGTCAGGTTCTCTGGCAGAGATGTGGAGATATGTACCCACAAGTTGTTCTCCTTGATGGTATTATCAATTTTAATTTTCTCATTAATATTCTGTAAAATGCCGCTGTCGCCCAACTGACCGCCCGACTCGGCATAGAACGGGCTCTTATCAAGCACAATCTGGAAAAGGCTCTTGCCTTTGGTTTTTATTTTTCTGTATTTCAAAATCTTGCATTCACAAGAAAGAGTATCGTAACCGACAAATTCGGTCGGGTGGATGTCGCTGGAAAGCTCCACCCAGTCTTCGGTCTCCACAGCAGCGGCGGCACGCGAACGGGCTTTCTGCTCGGCCAATCCCTTCTGGAAACCTTCCATATCCACCAGCAGTCCCTTTTCGGAAGCCAGCAGTTGGGTAAGGTCTATCGGGAAGCCGTAAGTGTCGAAGAGCTCGAAAGCGAAGTCACCGGCCACGGGCTTGCCAGCTGCCAGCTTAGAGCAATAGTTCTCAAACTTGACGATGCCCGACTCAAGGGTTTTGAGGAAGGAGGTCTCTTCTTCAGCGATAACCTTCTCTATCAAAACCTGTTGCGCTTTCAGTTCGGGAAATTGACCGCCCATCTGCGCCACAAGGTCTTTGACCAAGGTGTTGATGAACGGCTGGTTAAAGCCAAGGAAAGTGTAGCCGTAACGGATGGCGCGACGCAGAATGCGGCGAATGACATAGCCCGCACCCGTATTCGACGGCAGCTGCCCGTCGGCGATGGCGAAGCTGACAGCACGGAGATGGTCGGCCACTACGCGGAGCGCAATGTCGGTCTGGTGGTCGTCACCGTACTTTTTGTTGGAAAGCTGAGCCAGTTTCTGAATCAGAGGCTGGAACACGTCGGTGTCGTAATTCGATTTCTTGCCTTGAACAGCCATGCAGAGGCGCTCGAAACCCATGCCGGTATCAACGTGCTTGGCGGCCAGCGACACCAGCTCGCCAGATGCCAGACGGTTGAACTGCATGAAAACGAGGTTCCAGATTTCAATCACCAACGGATTATCCTTGTTAATGAGGGCTACGGCATTGATTTTCTGACGCTCGTCGTCATCGCGGAGGTCGATGTGGATTTCGGAGCAAGGGCCGCACGGACCGGTGTCTCCCATCTCCCAGAAGTTGTCCTTTTTGTTGCCATAAAGGATACGGTCTTCTGGCAAAAATCTCATCCACAGTTGCTTGGCTTCCTCGTCGGCTTCGGTCTTGTCCTTTTCATCGCCGCCGAAAACCGTGGCATAGAGGCGGTCTTTGTCCAGCTTCACCACCTCGGTCAGAAACTCCCAAGCGTAGGCGATAGCATCGGCCTTGAAGTAGTCGCCGAACGACCAATTGCCAAGCATCTCGAACATGGTGTGGTGGTAAGTGTCTTTACCAACCTCCTCTAAATCATTATGTTTACCTGAAACACGAAGACATTTTTGCGAATCAGCAGCGCGGGGAAATTTCCGCGGCACATTGCCCAAAAAGATATCCTTGAACTGGTTCATCCCTGCGTTGGTGAACATCAGGGTAGGGTCGTTCTTGATGACCATCGGAGCTGATGGTACAATCGTATGTTCTTTTGAAGCAAAATAATCCAAAAATGCCTTACGTATCTCGTTACTATTCATAGTGTTACGAAAATTTAATAATCAATGAAAAACGGATGCAAAGTTACAACTTTTTTCTTTGCAGTTAGTCGCTGCACTTAATGTCCTTCACATTCAGCTGGATGGAAGTCACGTTGTTCCATGTGTTCTCCTCCACATGGTACAGCATGTCGAAGTCCTCACCGGAGGTCACCTTGTCAAAATTTTCTTTCTGGTTGAAGGCGATGGCATCGATGGGACGGCAGTATTTGTTGCGGTAGCAGACGCGCATCTTGATGTGCTTCTCGCCCACGATACGGGCGTTGCCCTCCTCCACGAGGCGGCGCGACAGGAACACGGGCGCCATGTTGCCCGGACCAAACGGGGCGAACCGCTTGAGGTTCTCCATGAAACGGGAGGTGATGTCGGTGAGATCCAACTCCATATCCACGTCGATTTCAGGAATGAGGGCGGCCTCATCTTGGATTTGTTCGGAGACGAACTGCTCGAATTTGTCGATGAAGGCCTGCAGGTTCTCCTCTTTCAGCGAGAGGCCCGCGGCGTAGTTGTGACCGCCGAAATGCTCCAGCAAATCAGCGCAATAGTCAATGCCGTTATAGATGTTGAACTCCTTGATGGAGCGGGCTGAGCCGGTGATAAGTCCGTCGGTGGACTTGGTGAGGATGATGGTGGGGCGATAGAACTCCTCCACGATGCGGGAGGCCACAATCCCGATGATACCCTTGTTCCAAGTGGGGTTGTAGAGCACGATGCTCTTGCGGTCGCGGTAATCGTCGTTGGAGAGGATCTCGTTGACGGCCTCGCTGGTGGCCTTCTTGTCGAGGTCGCGGCGGGTGTCGTTGTGCGAGTTGATGTTCTTGCCGATCTCCATCGACTTGTCTTCATCGTCGCAAATCAGCAGTTTCACCGACTCGCGGCCGGTGTTGATGCGTCCGGCAGCATTGATACGGGGGCCCACGTTGAATACGAGGTCGGTGATGGAGATGACGCGGTTGAAGATGGTCTGCTCGCTTGGCGGGTAGTGAATCTTGATGCCCGACTGCTCGATGATGGACTTGATGCCAACACGCGGGAATCGGTTGATGATGATGAGGCCGAAATAGGCGAGAATGCGGTTTTCACCGGTGATGGCCACGATGTCGGAAGCAATGGAGATGGCCACCAAATCGAGTTTGGAGAGCCACAGCTGGTCGGGCAGGTTAAATTTCTTGCAGTAGCCCTGGATGAGTTTGAAGCCCACGCCGCAACCAGAAAGTTCCTTGTACGGGTAAGGACAGCCGCTACGTTTGGGGTCAAGTACCGCCACCGCGTCGGGCAGTTCGTCGCCCTCGAGGTGATGGTCGCAGATGATGACGTCGATGCCGTAGCTGTTGGCAAATGCCACCTTGTCGTTGGCCTTGATGCCACAGTCGAGCGAAATCAGCAGGGTGAAATCGTTGGCGTGGCAATATTCAATGCCCTGGTCGGAAATACCGTAACCCTCTAAGTATCTGTCTGGTATATAGTATTCGATGTAGTTTTTATAATCGGCTCCAATAATTTCTTTCAAGAAAGAATAGACGAGTGCGACCGCAGAAGTGCCGTCGACGTCGTAGTCGCCGTAGATAAGGATTTTCTCGTTATTGATGATGGCGCGGGAGAGGCGGTCAACGGCCTTGTCCATATCCTTCATCAAGAAGGGGTCGTGCAATTTGGAAATATCTGGGTTGAAAAACAACTCCGCATCCTCCAGCGTGCGGATTCCTCTGCTGATGAGTAGAGAAGCTAAAGGTTTTTCAATAGACAAAAGTTTACTGAAGCTCTCCACTTCACTTTCATCGGGGGCAGCATTGAGAATCCATCGTTTTTCCATCTTGCAAATCGTTAATTTTTTGGAGGGTGCAAATTTACTATTAATTTTTTGAACTGCAAGATGGAATTTTCAATTTTTTGTAAATTTATTTCATTCAATATTTACCTCAGGTTCGATGGCGATGCCGAAGCGGTCGAAGACGGCCTTTTGCACCTTTTTATAAAAGCCACAAATCTCTGATCCTGAAGCATTTCCATAATTCACAATCACCAATGCCTGAAGCGGATACACGCCCACATTGCCCTCACGGACGCCCTTCATGCCGGCGAGGTCGATGAGCTGTCCGGCGGCCAACTTCACCTTCCCCTCCCCTGCCGGATAGGAAACCAGCTGCGGGAGCTGCTCGGCGAGGCGGTCGCGAACGGAAATATCCACCACTGGATTTTTGAAGAAACTGCCGGCACAACCGATCTTCGTAATATCGGGCAACTTGGCATCGCGGATGGACTTCACCAGTGCGGCGACATTCTCCAAAGTTAATTCCAACTTTCTGTTTTCCAATTCTTTAGATAATGCTTGATAGGTAAGCGTAAAGTGCAGAATTTTGGAGAGACGGAAGCGCACGCGGGTGATGAGCACATCGTTTTTCCATTCGGTTTTAAAGATGGAAGAACGATAGCCAAAGGCGCACTCTTCATTGCGGAGAGCAAATGGTTTTTGTGAAGAGATTCTAAAACCTATCACACTGTCAATCACATCCTTCACCTCCACGCCGTAGGCGCCGATATTTTGCACGGGAGAACTTCCCACGCGGCCAGGGATACCAATCAGATTTTCCACCCCATAATAATGGTTTTGAATGCAGAAATCCACAAAGTCGGCCCAATCGACGCCGGCGGCCACTTCCACCAACGCAGAGTCCGTATCTTCCTCTATCACAGCGATTCCATGGGTACACATCTGCACAATCGTACCATGAAAATCATCGGTAAAAAGGATGTTGCTGCCACCGCCCAAGACGAGGTATGGTTGGTTAAAGATTCCTTCCTGCCACAGGCGAGGAATTTCATCGTCATTTTCCACCTGCACAAATCGGTCGCACAATGCGCTGACCATGAAGGTATTATAAGATTTAAGCTGCTGATTTTGAATATCTTTCATAAATCAAATTTGAGTATGCAAAAATACGAGGAAAAAATGTAAATTTGCCGTTTGAAAGCAAAATCCGCTTTTCATTAATTAAATTATTAAAAATCAAATTATTACATAATAAAATCTTATGAAAAAAATCTTCTTTTTTGTCGTTATTAGTATGATGATACTCATTCCCAACGCACAAGTAAGTGCACAAGACATCAGCTCAAAAAGCAAAAATTCGTCAAAAGATGCTTCCCTTCGAGAGGGTCGTCCCACTCCCGACTTTTCGAAAGGCATTTTAACCGAAGAGATTTTGTGGACTTTCGGCCGTGTGAGTGCTCCTGAAGTGTCTCCCGATGGCACCACCCTGCTGTATGGGGTCACCTATTACAACTACAAGAAAAACAGCGGAAACACCGACCTGTACACGATACCCGTCGGCGGCGGCACTCCAACACAGGTAACCCGCACCTCCGCCAGCGAATCACAAGCCGTATGGAGACCCGACGGCAAAAAAATCGGCTTCCTGTTCGCCGCTGAAGGTACCATGCAGATTTTCGAATGCAACCCCGACGGCACCGAACGCAAACAACTCACCCGCTCCAAACTCGACATCAACGGTTTCTCTTACTCACCCGACGGCAAACATCTCCTATACACCTGCAACGTTCAGCTCGACCCCACCATCGTCGACCGTTACCCTGACCTGCCCAAAGCCAACGCGATGATTTACGACGACCTGATGTACCGCCACTGGGACAGCTGGGCAGACGGCACATACGCCCACCTGTTCATCGCCCCCTACGATGCGCCCGACAAAGCCATCGAGTTGCTGAAAGGCGAGCGTTTCCACTGTCCGGTACCGCCCTTCGGAGGCATGGAGGACGCTGTGTGGAGCCCTGACGGACAGAAGATCGCCTATTGCTGCAAACGCGCCACCGGCAAGGACTTCGCCGTCAGCACCAACACCGACATCTTCATCTACGACCTCTCCAACGACAAAACCACCAACCTCACCGAAGACAACCTCGGCTACGACATGAACCCCGTGTGGAGCCCCGACGGCAGCCAGCTCGTATGGTGGAGCATGGCCACCCCCGGCTTCGAGTCCGACCACAAGGTAATGAAGGTGCATGACTTCAAAAACAACGTCACCGTCAAGCGTGTGTTTGCCGACAATCTGAATCCTGAAAGTTTCGTGTGGAGTCCCGACGGCAAGAAGATCTACTTCCTGAGCAGTTACGAGGGCACCAACCAGATTTTTGTTTCACAGACCCGCTCAGAGAAGAAAAAGGAAACCATCACAGAGGTTAAGATTCTCACTAATGGCAACCACGATTACAACAGTCTTGCATGGGCTAATGGTAAGCTCATCGCCACCAAGACCACCCATCAGCAGCCGGCTGAAATCTACGCCATTGACCCATCCAACAAGGGTGCCGAGACCCAGCTCACTTTCACCAACAAGGAGTATCTCGACAAGATTGACATGGGCAAGACGGAGAAACGCATGGTGAAGACCACCGACGGCAAGGAGATGCTCGTGTGGGTGATTTATCCCCCGAAATTCGACCCCAACAAGAAATATCCCGCCCTGCTCTACTGCGAGGGCGGTCCGCAATCACCTGTCAGCCAGTTCTTCTCCTATCGATGGAACTTCGCCATCATGGCCGCTCACGGATATATCGTGGTGGCTCCCAACCGTCGCGGTCTGCCCGGCTTCGGCACAGAGTGGAACGACGAGATCAGCACCGACTACGGCGGACAGTGCATGAAGGACTACCTCTCCGCCATCGATGATGTGGCGAAAGAATCCTACGTGGATGAGAACCGCTTAGGTGCCGTGGGTGCCAGCTTCGGCGGATTCTCAGTGTACTGGCTGGCCGGCCACCACGAGAAACGCTTCAAAGCGCTCATCGCCCACTGCGGCATGTTCAACTTCGAGAGCTGGTACGGCACCACCGAAGAGTTGTTCTTCGCCAACCACGACATCGAAGGCAACTACTGGGACAACACCCCCAACAGCTACAACTTCTCGCCCCACCGCTTCGTGGGCAACTGGGACACCCCCATCCTCGTCATCCATGGCGGCAACGACTTCCGTATCCCCTACACGGAAGGCATGCAGGCCTTCGACATCGCCCAGATGAAAGGCATCCCCAGCCGATTCCTCTTCTTCCCCGACGAGAGCCACTTCGTGCTCAAACCACAAAACTCCATCCTCTGGCAGCGCGAATTCTTCCGCTTCCTGGATGAATATCTGAAAAAATAGTCATTCTTTTTAATCCTTAATAATGAAAAGAACAATCCTCATCATTCTGTCATTGATGATGCTTTGCGGGCCAATCTCCGCCCAACAAGACTGTCCGCAGGTGGACTGCCCTGGTATTTGCGGACGGTTCATCGATAACGACGGCGACGGTTTCTGCGACCACGGACAGTTGTCGAAGCCCAAGGTGGAACCAAAAGCCGAGCAGCCGAAAGCCCCTGAGCACAAAACAGTGGCAGTTCCGACAAAGGAGACTTCCCAGGCAGCAGTTACAGAACAAGAGCAGCCCGTTTCACAAGAAATCACTCCCGAAAAGCCGGAAGTATCTGACAATGAAAATGCTGGGTACGATGCCCATCAGGCGGTCATCACGCAGCAGCCCGAGAAGGAAGCCACTACCAAGCCGACCTCTCCCTACCACGTCTATCTCATCCTTGGCGGCACCCTGCTGGCGTATCTCATCTCGTTCATCCTTGTCAAGACCAACCAATGGACGAAGGTCACACACCGCAAAGTGTGGAATGTCGCCCTCACGATCACCTTCTTGGTATCGTGCCTGTTAGGGCTGCTTCTGGCCATCTTCATCCACCACGGCTATCGCCCGCAGAACTACCTGCTTCTGCTGAAGCTGCACGTGTGGTTCGGCATTGCCATGACAGTCATTGCGTTTTTCCATGCATTGTGGCATATCAACTATTTCAAAACTATTTTCAAAAAAAGAAAAGAGTAAAGAGCCATCGGCGATGAAACTCAGAAAAGACACTTGGAGATGGACCCTCATGGATACTTACCTTCTACGTAAGTACATCGGTTCTGTATTCTATGCCATTGCCCTGCTGATGACTATCATCATTGTTTTCGACATTTCACAAAACATGCAGTATTTCAACAACACCACTGCCATGAATGTCATCACGGGCTACTATCTGAATTTCATCCCCTATTTCGTCACCCTTTTCTTCCCGTTGTTCACCTTCATCTCGGTCATCTGGTTCACCTCGAAACTGTCGGAGCGCAACGAAATCATCTCCTTCTTCAACGGAGGAGTCAGTTTTTACCGCTTCATCGTGCCATACATTGTGGGGGCTATCCTGTTGGGCATTTTTTCGCTCTTCCTGTCAAATTTTGTGGTACCCACTGCCAATGCCAATCTCAACACATTCAAAGACAAATACTTTCACGCCCCCCACAACATGGGAGTCGGTGCCATCACACAGCGCAACTTCCATTTCAAGAACACCAAAAACTCATACGTCTATGTGCAAAACTGGCGCAAAAACGCGCTGATGGGCGACAAGTTCACCTACGAGATTTTCGGCGAAGAGAACATCCCATACAAACTCAGCGCCGACCGGATCATGTACGACACCTGCAAGTCGAACTGGAAGTTATACAACTATCGCATCCGCACCTTCGACGCTGAGGGGCGCGAGCACCTGATCGCCGGCATGGAGATGGACACCACCTTCAACTTTGGCCCCGCTGACTTCAGTCCGGATGTATCGACGGCGGGCACCATGAGTTACAGCAAACTCAAAAAATTCATCAAAAAGGAGCAGGAAAAAGGCTCCACGCTGGTGAAGAGTTACCAGATTGAGCAGCACCGAAGGGTGGCCAATCCGGCCTCCATCATTGTGATGACCTTGTTAGGGTTGTGCGTGGCAGCACGAAAGACACAACGAGGCATCGGAGTGCACATCTTTATCGGAATGTTCTTCGTGTTCACCTTCATCTTCCTGCAACAGGTATCCACCGTCTTCGCCGTTTCTGAGTCTCTATCACCGGCCATGGCAGTCTGGCTACCCAATCTCATCTACTTAGGTATCAGTGGATTCCTACTTTACACCATTCCAAAATAGAATAAAAAACATCCAATATCATGTCAATCATCGTCAACAAAGTATCGAAGCAGTTCGGCAAACAGTGGGCCTTAAAAGAGGTAAGTTTTGAAGTCGGCAAGGGAGAAGTGGTCGGCTTTCTCGGTCCCAACGGGGCGGGGAAATCCACCATGATGAAGATCATCACCTGCTACCAGCCGCCCACCAGCGGCGACGTGAGCGTGTGCGGACTCGACATCTGGAACGACTCGTTAGAACTCCGGAAAAAGGTCGGCTACCTGTCGGAAGCCAACCCGCTGTATATGGACATGTATGTGACTGAGTTCCTTCGCTTCATCGCGGGACTGCGGAAAGTGCCGATGTCGCAGCGCAAACAACGTGTGGACCAAGTGATCGAGATGACCGGTCTCGGCCCCGAGATGCACAAGCAGATCGGCCAGCTGTCGAAAGGCTACAAGCAACGCGTGGGACTGGCACAGGCGCTCATCTCCGACCCCGAGGTGTTGATTTTGGATGAGCCGACTTCCGGACTCGACCCCAACCAGCTGGTCGGCATCCGCAACCTCATCAAGAAGTGCGGCAAGACCAAGACCGTGCTGCTCTCCACACACATCATGCAGGAGGTGGAGGCTATGTGCAGCCGCGCCATCATCATCAACAAGGGCGAGATTGTGGCCGATGCCACGTTAGAGAGTTTGCACGAGCAGGCTGCCCAGAGCGGCATAAAGAACGCCTCCCTCGAAGAACTGTTCCATACCCTCACCAAAAGCGCACCTTCTTCAAAATAATAATTTATTGATTATCAATATAAAAAGAACACCATGAAAAGGCACCTCAAGTTCATCATCGGATTGCTGCTCTGCACGGCGGCCTTGTCGCTGCATGCTCAGGACGACGACAACGACGACCCCTGCGTACAAAGCTACCCCAAGGCGGTCAACAAGCAGTTCCAAAAAGCCCGCGACTTACAAAAATCGGGGAAGAAGTCAGATGCCAACGTCATCTATTATGAGATTTTGGAGGATTATCCCGAACACTTGGAGGTGAACTATTATCTGGCATTGAGCTATTTTTTGCCCATCAAAATCAACGGATATTATGTTGATAATGAAAGAGATGCAAAAAAAGGCATTGAAGCGGCCAACCGTATGGCTGCGGTATGTCCCGAGTACAAGATAGAGATCCATTACTATGCAGCACGGGTGGCCTGGCTGATTGAGGACTTCAACAATGCCATCAAGCATGCGCAGATTCTGCTCGACAACCCTGACCTTGTGAAAGACGATGAGCAGCTGGTTCATGCCGAGCAAATCATCAAGTCATCGAAAGTTTTTTCGCAGCTGCTCAACAACCCGGTGCCGTTCGATCCGAAGCCAGTGCCGGGCATTTCGACAAAGTACGACGAGTACTTGGCGACCATCTCTCCAGACGGAGAGTATTTCTATTTCACACGTCGTCAGCCCTATACGCAGCAGAGCGCCTTCGGCAACGAGACTTCCGACCGCGAGTTCTTCTCTTACAGCCGACAGACCGGCAACGGCGGGTATGAGACCGGCAAGCCCCTCCCCTCTCCCTTCAACGAATCGAGCGGCGAGGGTAGTCCCACCATCAACTTGGCCAATGACATGCTCATCTTCGCGATGGTGCATGAGACCAAGGGGAAGGACGAGCAGGGCAAGGAGTTTATCTACCCCAACTACGACCTGTTCTACTCGAAGTGGAACGGCTTGGAGTGGTCGGATCCGCGCTCATTGGGCAACAAGGTGAACCGCGACAACTCGTGGGAGTCGCAGCCGACGCTGAGTTCGGACGGCAACATCCTCTTTTTCGCCTCCGACCGGCCGGGAGGGTACGGCGGCTCCGACATCTGGATGAGCGAGCGCGATGCCAACGGCAACTGGCAAGAGCCTGTCAACCTCGGTCCCATCATCAACACCAAGGGCAACGAGCGGTCGCCCTTCCTCCACACCGACAGCCGCACCCTCTACTTCTCGTCATCCGTCACCGATGCACGACCCGGTCTCGGCGGCATGGACATCTACTACTCCAAACTCGATGAGAACGGCAAGTGGAGCAAGCCCGTCAACATCGGCTACCCCATCAACTCGGAGAATGACGACGTGGATTTCTTCGTCAGTCTGGACGGCAAAACCGCCTATTTCTCCTCCAACAACCTCGAATCCGAAGACTGGAATATCTACGAATTTTCGTTATACGAAGAGGCACGGCCCAAGAGCATGGTGATTGTGAAGGGAACCGTGAACACCGACGACCACGAGTTAGTGAGTGCGGTGGTGGAACTGCGCGACGAGGAGTCGAACATCATCGCCACCACCACAGCCAATGCCAACACCGGTCAGTATGCGGTGGCCGCGCAGGTCAACCAAGAGAAGCCGCAAAACCTCATCGTCAACATCAAACAAGATGGGTATGCCTACGACACCAAGTTGGTGGTGGTGGACCCCGAACCCGCGCCGGTGCTCACCTCCGACGCGGAAGTGAAACGCATCGAGGTCGGAAAAGTGTGCGACCTGCACGACATCTTCTTCGCCACCAACTCCTACACCCTCACCGACGAGTCGAAACGGCTGATCGACCTCTTCGCCGACTTCTTGGAGCACAACCCCACCGTGAAGGCAGAGATCCAGGGCCATACCGACAACATTGGCAACGACAACGACAACCTAATTCTTTCCGACAAGCGCGCACAATCGGTTTATAACTATTTGATAGAAAAAGGAATACCCAAAAATAGAATCCGCTATAAAGGCTATGGCGAAAGCAAACCCATTGCCACCAACAGCACTGAAGAAGGAAGAGCTAAAAACCGTAGAACTGTATTTTTGATTTATGAACGATAACGCCCCCACCCCATCCCTCATCAAAAAGCCCATTCTGGAAGGCAAACATCCTGCCATACAATTATTATATATGGTATTGTTGATTTTTGGATGCGGCGTTGTCATCAGCATGCTCGGACTTTTGCTTTCCTACGGCATTTGGGGAATGGAAGTGGAGGTACCAACCGCAGGCTACTATCGTTTCTTACAGGTTTTCAACGCGATAGGCGTTTTCTTAGTGCCTGCACTGCTGTTCTCCTACCTGCAGCGAAAGCGGTGGTTCAGCTACAACCAGGCGGATTGTCGCCCCAACAATGGCACCACCCTCATCTACGTGGCAGCGGCAGCGGTATGCATCTTACCCATTGCTGGCCTGATGGTGGAGTTGGGCAAGTTGGTGACCTGGCCCGACTTCATGGCGAAAATGGAGGAGTGGATGCACGAGCAGCAGGCCTCCGCCGACCATATTTTGGAAATGATGACCGCTGACACCCACATCAGCACACTGATACTCAACCTGTTGGTATGCGCCTTGCTGCCGGCGGTGTGCGAGGAGTTCTTCTTCAGAGGTTCACTACAGCAGTTGCTGCAGCACTGGTTCAAAAACTCTCATGCCGCGATATGGGTGACGGGCTTCATTTTCAGCGCTATCCATCTGCAAATCGATGGCCTTGTGGCACGCTGGCTGTTGGGCGCTTACCTCGGCTATCTGTTGGTATGGAGCGGCTCGCTATGGGTGCCCATTCTGGCCCATTTTTTGCATAACGCCTTATCCATTATCATCCAACACATTGTCAACGTCAATGGAACGATTACGGAAGAAAACTTCACCCACACCAGCATCTTCTTCTCTCTACTCGCGCTGCTCTTTCTCACCGTCTTTATCTATCTCATTTATAGGTCTTCCCATAAAAATCAAGTCAATCAAGCATAAAATTCAGTTATCTGATAAAAGAAAATCCAATTTTGTACGTTAATACTAAATTTGTTAATGAATAATATGACACGACGCAGCCTTTTGATTCTCGGATGTTTTCTCATCCCCTTCCTACTACAGGCACAGGACTCTGTACATGTTAATTTACAGCAGGCCATTGAGATAGCGCTGAATGAGAATCCCACCATCAAGATTGCCAACCGGAATATTGAATCGAAAAAATATTCCAAGGACGAGCAGATTGCCGCTCTGTTTCCGACTGTGGCGGCCAGTGGAAGTTACCAGCGCACGGTGAAAAAGCAGAAGATGACCATGGAGATGGGCGGCAACCCGATGACCATCGAGGTAGGTACGAGCAACAACTACTCCGCTGGCATCAACTTCTCACTGCCTTTGGTGGCAGCCCCCACCTGGTACAACCTGAAACTCTCGCAGTTGGATGTGGAAGCCGCGATGGAGAGTGCCCGTTCCTCCCGCATTTCGTTGGTCAACGAGGTGAAGAAAGCCTACTATGGTATGCTGTTGGCCAAGGACTCATACCGCGTGCTGTTGGTCAATTACGAGAATGTGCAATACACGGCAGAGAACATCAACAACAAATACGAACAGGGGTTGGCCTCCGATTTCGACAAACTGCGCGCCGACGTACAGGTGAAGAACCAGAAGCCGCAACTCACCGCTGCTGAAAACACGGTACAACTCGCCACCATGATGCTGAAAGTGCTCATTGGGGTGGATGTCAATGAACCGATCATTTTTGATGGTCAATTGTCTGACTTTGAAAATGAAATGCTCAACTACCAAGTGCCGGAAGCCCAAAACGTTTCGTTGGCCAACAACAGCGATCTCCAACAGCTCGACCTGTCGAAAAACAGTCTTGACATGAGCGTAAAACTCATCAAAGCATCCGCTTGTCCCACCCTGGCTTTCAGCGGAAACGCACAATATATGACCATGGCCAACGACTTCGACTTCGCCAACTACAACTGGTTCCCCTACGCTGTGGTGGGCTTGTCGCTCAACGTGCCCATCACCTCGTGGATTGGCACTTCCTACAAAATCAAAGAGACGCGTTTGGCCATCGACAACCTCGAAGAACAGCGCAAATATGTGGAGAACAACCTGCGGGTGAGCGTAAACAACAACCTGTCGAACATTCGCAATGCCTTAGAGGATGTAACCTCCAACAAGGAGACGATGATGCAGGCACAGCGCGCATACGAAATTGTGCAGAAGCAGTTTGAGGTGGGACTTGCCACCTGGCTGGATCTCAACTCTGCCGAACTCGCCCTCACCCAGTCGCAGTTGCTTTACCATCAATCCATCTACAACTTCCTGACCTCCAAGACCGAACTGGAAGCCCTCATGGGACAAGAAAATTAATGAAAAACAAGACATTATATAAATATGAAAAACATCGCAAAAAATCTTATGTTGCTGGCCCTCGTTGCTGTGATAGCAGCCGGATGCAACAAGAAAGATGAAAACACTACCCAAAACACTGAAAAAAGGAAGATACAGACCGTGACGCTGGCACAGGTCACCACGGAAGATGTGGACCAACTGTACGAATATACAGCAGTAGTGCAGGCCGAAGCCACCAACAACATCGCCCCCACCATCGCCGGCAGAATCGAAGCCATCTACGTGGAAGTAGGTGATATGGTGAAGAAAGGACAGAAGCTGGTGTCGATGGATGCCACCAACGAAGCCAACCTGAAGACGCAGCTCGACAACATGGAGACCTCCTTCAAGCGCATTGACGAACTGTACAAAGCGGGTGGCATCTCCAAGTCGGACTGGGATGCGCAGAAAGCACAGTTGGATGTGCTCCGCAGCAACTATCAGAATACCATCATCAACACCACCTTGACCAGTCCGTTGAATGGTGTGGTGACGATGCGTAACTACGACAGCGGCGACATCTATGCGGGCAACCCCATCCTGCAGGTACAGCAGATTACGCCTGTGAAGATTCTCATCAACGTATCGGAGAGCCAGTACAAGCAGGTGAAGTTGGGCATGACGGCCGATGTCAAGATTGAAGTTTTTGAGGATGAACCATTTACTGGCAAGGTAACCCTCCTCTACCCGACCATTGACACGCGTACCCACACTTTCCCGGTGGAAATCACCTTGGCCAATGCTAACGCCAAGATCCGTCCGGGCATGTACGCTCATGTCACCATGAACTATGGCACCGCCCACCACGTGGTCATTCCCGACCAGAGCATCATCAAGCAGCAAGGCTCCGGCGACCGATATGTATACGTATATCAAGATGGTAAGGTCTCATATCAGAAAGTCACCCTGGGACGCCGCATGGGCGATCGCTACGAGGTGGTTTCTGGCGTAGAGGATGGAGCCTTCGTGGTAATCACCGGTCAGACCAAACTGAACAACGGCATGGAAGTGAAGGTGAAGAACCCCGAAGTGCTGTCAGCAAGCGCCGAGACAACCCCTGAAGAGTAGTTTCAGAAAATATTTCAAAAAAATTGAAACAAAAGTAGAAAACGGGCGTAATAATTGAAATAAAAATATAACCTTTGCAATCTCAAATCTAAAAACACAATGCGCCGTTTATCTTCTTTATTTACAAAAGAAATCGCAATTGATTTAGGGACTGCCAATACCATTATCTTGCTCAACGACCAGCTGGTAGTTGACGAGCCTTCCATCATTGCCATCGACAAAAACACCAAACAGGTGAAGGCAGTGGGCAAGAAGGCACAGATGATGCATGGCAAAACCCACGAAGAGATTCAAACCATCCGTCCGTTAAAAGACGGTGTGATTGCCAACTTCCAGGCCACGGAAATGATGCTCAAGGAGTTCATCAAGATGACCGGTACCAAGGGACATCTGTTCCCACCGGCACTGAAGATGGTCATCTGTATCCCCTCCGGCATCACCGAGGTAGAGAAGCGTGCCGTACGCGACTCAGCTGAGCAGGCCGGCGCCAAAGAGGTGCGACTAATCCATGAGCCTATGGCCGCAGCCATCGGTATCGGTTTGGACGTGCTGAGCGACAATGGCAACATGATCATCGACATCGGTGGCGGTACCAGCGAGGTGGCTGTCATCGCCTTAGGAGGTATCGTGACCTGCCGTTCCAGCAAAATCGCTGGCGACGAGTTCAACGACAACATCATCGACTACATGCGCCGTAAGCACAACCTCTCCATCGGAGAGCCCACTGCCGAACGTATCAAGATCAAAGTCGGCTCGGCCATCGAGGACTTGGACGATCCACCAGAAGATTACGAAGTACAGGGCCGTGACCTCGTGCAGGGGCTTCCTATCTCTGTGAAAGTCAACTACAGGGAAATCGCGCAGGCACTCGACCACTCCATCTCGGAAATCGAGAGTGCCATCAAGAGCACGCTGGAAAGCACACCGCCAGAATCGTGCGTAGATATCTACAAGAATGGTATTTACATTGCCGGTGGTGGCGCACTGCTCCGCGGTCTCGACAAGCGTATCTCGCAGATGACGCACCTGCCCGTACACATCGCGGAAAACCCGCTGAAGGCTGTTGCCCGCGGCACTGGCATCGCCCTCAAGAATATCGACAAGTTCCCCTTCCTGATGAAATAACAACACCCATTCATATCTATCGGCCGCCTACAAGCGGCCTTTTTTTTTTGCCATCGACAAAAAACAAAACGATTATCACCAAAAAAATCCTATCTTTGCACCCTGAAGAACAAGCGTTGATATGTCACTGATAGAAGAAGTTAGCCGATACAAATCTGTCGCCGTAGTTGGAATGGAGAAGAACACGGGGAAGACGGAATGCCTGAACTACGTGCTGCGGGGATGCAGCCGCATAGGGCATACGGTAGGCGTAACTTCCATCGGCATTGACGGAGAGACTTGCGATCAGGTGACCCGCACCGCCAAACCGGAGATCACGCTGACCGCTGGCACGCTCTTTTCCACCTCCGAGAAGTTCTATCACACCCGCAGGCTCACCGCTGAGATAGAGAGCCTGACGGCGTGGCAGACCGCCCTCGGCCGCTTGGTAACCGCGCGGGCTGTCACCACCGGCAAGGTCATCCTCTCCGGCCCTGTGGCGACCGGACTGCTGCGCGATGTCATCGCTGAACTGCACACCCTCGGGGCTCGTACCGTTTTGGTGGACGGCGCCCTGTCGCGCAAGAGCCTCGCCTCACCAGCCATCACCGATGCCATGATATTGGCCACCGGCGCAGCACTATCGACCAACCTGCCAGAGCTGGTGCGCCAGACGCGCTTCGTTTACGACCTGCTACAACTGCCCACCGCCGATATCCCTAACGCCACACAACTCGCCCGCATCGAGCAGGGCATCTGGGCCATTACGGAAGATGGCACGCCCGTGGATCTGGAAATCCCTTCCGCCCTTCTGCTACAACAACAGAAAGAAAGACTTTACCGACACGGCCACCGAATCTTCGTGAGCGGCGCTGTGAGCGACAAGATTCTCGAAACCCTGCGAATGCAGCCCGAAGCCAATCGTACCGAACTGATTATTAAGGATTTCACCCGCGTCTTCGCCACCCCACAAGCAGTAAGAGCCTATCTGCAAAAAGGAGGACGCATAACCGTGCTACACCAGCCCAAACTGCTGGCTATCAGTATTAACCCGTGGTCGCCCAGCGGCTACACCCTCCACTCCGACAAACTCCGCGAAGCGCTCGCCGAAGTCATCAACGTCCCCATCGTGGATGTGCGCCAACAGAGCGAAGAGATGGAATAATTCACCAACTACCTGTCAGTTCCGAATTAAATAGTATCTTTGCAACCAAATTTTTCTAACATGCCTGAATATAATACTGCTCGTAACAAATTAGAAATCAGAGAATACGGTCGCAATATCCAAAAAATGATAGAGCAGGCCGTCACCATCGAGGACCGGCAAAAGCGCAACGAGGCCGCCAAGGCCATCATCAAAGCCATGTCGATGACCTCGCCGACTTTGGCGGCTGGTACGGTAACCAACCAGCCGGCCAACAACAATGCCCAGCCCGACCCGCAACTCCAAAAACAGAAAGAGTCGCTGGACTACTGGCAGAAGCTGTGGGACCATCTCATCATCATCTCCAACTACCAGCTGGACATTGATTCCCCTTTCGCAAAACCGGAGAAGGAAAAAGAAACCGTACACATCTCACCCAGAAGCGAATACAAGAAAACGGGTATCCGGGTGCGCTCGTACGGCCGTTATCTGGACCAGATGATCCAGACGGTCACCACCTACCCTGACGGACCGGAAAAACTACAGCTGACCAAAGATATCGCCAACCAGATGAAGAAACTCTACCTGACCTGGAACCGCGACACGGTAGAAGACTCCATCATCATCAACCAACTCTATGAACTGTCGGACGGCAAGCTGACCCTCCCCAAAGACTTTGTCTTCAACGCCATCACCGAACTGCCCGCCACCAACTCGGCAACTCCGGCGAAAAAGAAGAAAAAACGCAAGAAAAAACGCAAGAATACGGCTGCAGAGAGCTTATGAACATCATTGAAGTAGAAAACGTCACCAAAAGATTCGGGAAGCACAAGGCGTTAGACTGCCTGTCGCTCTCCATTGCCCAAGGCCGCATCTTCGGTTTGCTCGGTCCCAACGGAGCGGGCAAAACCACCTTGATACGCCTGCTCACTTGCATCAACACTGCAGACAGCGGCTCCATCTGTTTCCTTGGACATCCGCTCACCTCCGCCGACGTCTCCAATATTGGCTATCTCCCTGAAGAACGGGGACTTTACAAAAAAATGAAAGTGTCGGAACAGGCCATATATATGGCCCGTCTGCGCGGAATGTCGAAAAAAGATGCCACCGAATCGCTCCAGCAGTGGTTCCACAAACTTGGTATCGAGTCGTGGTGGGACCGCCGCGTGGAAGAGCTGTCGAAAGGTATGCAACAGAAAGTGCAGTTCATTGTGACCGTTGTGCATCGCCCCGACTTTCTCATCTTCGACGAACCCTTCTCCGGCTTCGACCCCATCAATGCGGAGCAACTGAAATCAGAAATTCTTGAACTGAAAGAAAAGGGCGCCACTATCATTCTCTCCACGCACAACATGGCATCGGTAGAAGAGATTTGCGATGATATTGCCCTCATCAACAAAGGACAAGTCCTCATCAATGGGGCGGTCAACGAAGTGCGCCGCACTTTCCGGGAGAACCGTTTCCACATCACCTTCAGCGGACAGCCCGACATCAACGAACTACCCGAATGGATGCAGCTCCTTGCCCAAAACACCGACAACCAAACCACCACCTTGCAACTACAACTCGCCGAAGGCCATCAGGCCAACGACCTTCTGCAACACTTCATCACCCACCACCCTATCCTCAGCTTCGGCGAAATGCTGCCCTCCATGAACGACATTTTTATCCGCACCATACAAGAACAGAACGAAAACCATTAACCAGCCATGAACAAAATACTGGTCATCATCTCACGCGAATTCCTCACCCGAATCAGGAAGAAATCGTTTATCATCACCACGCTGCTCATGCCTGTCATCATGGTTGTGCTGATTCTGCTTCCCGTATATCTGAGCAATCACACCGACAAGAACTGCACGGTGTATGTGTTGGATGACAACAATTATTTCATCAATAAATTCCATAACACCGCCAAGATCAAGTTCGAATACCCCAGCGGAGAACTGGAGGGAATGAAACAAAGGTGCGTGAAGGGAGAATGTGATGCGGTACTGCACATTTTGGGCGGCACACAATCGCATCGTGCCAACCTTTTCTTCTATAAAGACCCGCCGCTAAGTCTGAAAAACGAGATTTCAGAACAGATGAACGAGGTCATCTTCGACCGCACATTACAACAGGAATTCAATGTCGATGTGCAACACTACAAGGCCATCAAAGAGAACTCGCACAGCGACATACAGACCTTACAGATTGATGAAGACGGGCTGGCAAAAGAGAAAATGGTGGAGATGAACCGCTTTGTGGGGATCATCTGCGGCGTACTCATCTACTTCTTCGTCTTCACCTACGCCAACCAAGTGATGCGCAGTGTGATTGAAGAAAAATCCAACCGAATCATCGAAGTGATTGTCTCGTCGGTGAAGCCTTTCCCCTTCATGATGGGCAAAATTGTAGGAGTTGCCCTGACTGGGTTGACGCAGTTTGTGGCGCAGATCACCCTGATCGTCATCATCCTATTTGTAGCAGGCAGTGTTGCCCCGCAGGTGTTCGCCGACAATTCCACCGCTGAGTTGCTTGCCCAAAACGGAGGCGGATTCGCAGGGGCCACGGTGGCTACCGACAGCAACGTCTTCACCAACATCTCGGCCTTCTACACCTTCCCGTTCAGCACCCTGATTTTCTGCTTCCTCTTCTATTTCATCATCGGCTACCTGATGTATGCCTCCCTCTTTGCGGGCGTGGGTTCGGCCACCGACAACGAGACCGACTCGCAGCAGTTGGTGCTGCCCATCAGCATACCGCTAATCGCCTCGCTGATTGTGATTGCCAGCGGCATATCGCCACAACACGAACTCATCCGTTGGCTGTCGTTCATCCCGTTCACCTCCCCCATCGCGATGCTGTATCGCATCCCGTCGGGTGTTCCCCTCTGGGAACTCTTATTGTCGGGCGGAATATTGCTGCTGACCTTCTTGCTCTGTGTCAAATTCGCCGCCAAAATCTACCGTATTGGATTGCTCCTTTATGGTAAAAAAGTCACTTGGCGGGAGCTGATGCGCTGGATGAAAATGTAAGGAAATTTTTTTCTGGATTTTTTGCAAAATATTGATTTTTTTCAGTAGTTTTGCAAAATTAAAAAATCCCGAAAGAAATTAATGAAAAGACACCTTCCTTTTGTACTTGTATTGTTGATTGGGGTGATGGCGCGTGCTCAGTCGTCACTCTCGGTTAGCGTCACGGGAACGGTCAATACCGACTGTATTGGGCAGGGGTGCTATTACAACGGTCCCACGATTCTTATCAACGAGGTGATGCTGTCGCCGTCGATGTACGACGGCTCTATGGTGGGAAGTTCGTATCACACCAGCGGTGGTGGGGAGTGGATTGAATTATACAATCCTCACAAATGCGACTCGGTAGATATCTCCTGTTATTTTTTGGGGAATAATGCCTACGACAATACCAACCAGACCGGCAACTGGGGAGGTGGTTTTGCTTTGCCTGCCGGCACGGTGATACCGCCGCAAGGCTTCTGCATGGTGCGTGGCTACCGGGCCGCCGCCGTGCCCGACAGTTTGCTGGTGCAAAACGGCGGCAACGTAGTGGAGGTGGTGATTGACGACCGCTACTGTCTGGATGCCGGCGGCGGTCGCCTATGGTTTCCCAATGCCGGCGGGTGGTTCGCCTTCTACGATGCCAACGGTGTGCCCCAAGATGCCATCAGCTGGTGCAGCCAGAGCAACAGTTGCATGTCGTGCTATCCCTGCACGCCCGTCACCAACGACTGTGGGTTTTCAGGCGTTCTCCCCTCCTACGACCAGATTCCCGCCAGCCGCAAGACCTATATCACCTCGCTGAACCCCCAGAGCTATCTGGGAAGCTCCTTCCGCCGCATCCCTGACGGAGGCAACTGGCAGAGCACGGGCGGCACACCCACCTACGCCACCTGCAACGATGTATGCATCGACCCGCCCGTCATCTTCTGCGCCGCCATCGCAGTGGCTACTCCCAGCGGCGGCACCCCACCCTACACCTACCTCTGGAGCGATGATTCCCAACAAATTACCGACACAGCCTTCGGCCTCTGCGCCGGCACCTACTACGTCACCGTGACCGACGCCGACAACCAAACTGCCGTGGGCGAAGTCACCATCGTAAACTACGAGCCACCCGTATCGCACCCCGACTACATCGAGTGCCTGCACGACTCTTCCATCGTGCTGTCGGGACTTCCCGCTGGCGGCGTGTATGAAGGCGGATGGGTGGATGCCAACCACAACTTCTTCTTCCACGACTCCGCCGCCGTGTACCCCATGGCCTACACCTTCACCGACACCAACGGATGCTCCGCCACCGCCAACTTTACCATCACCGTCAACCCCGACTACGACCACTACTTCTACGACACCATCTGCCAACGCGAACCCTACTCCGGCTACGGATTCACCGCATCTTCCACACAGACTTCCAGCATCGGAACGCAAACCTTACACAACGATTATTCATCTATCAACCAATGCGATAGCTCCGTCACCCTCTACCTTACTGTACTTCCCAGCGAGATTTTCACCCACGACACTGCCATCTGCGAAGGAGAGGACTTCGATGGCTTCAACTTCCAGTTAGCTGCCACAGAACTGAACATCGGGCTGAATCAAGCGCAGCAGATTTTCACCAACCAATACGGCTGCGACAGTACCGAGAACCTCAACCTCACCGTCAACCCGGTTTACGACCTGCACGTCACAGAAAATGTATGCCGAAACGAAATCTATTCTCAATACAACTTTTTGTTTTCGGCTGACACGATGGAGTTGGGTGAGCATACTTTCATCTATGAGGGAGCCAGCAGCAGTGGTTGCGACAGCACATTTACATTGATTGTCAGCATTTTACCCACCAGTGAAACTATTTTTTTCGACACCATCTGCCAACACGATACCTATCAGCAGCATAATTTTTCACTCAGCGATGAAGCAGTTGCCCATGCGGGTGACGTCGATTTTGTGCAAAACTTGCAAAATGTGTATGGCTGCGACAGCACCGTCACCCTGCACATGGTCATCTATAGCAAGCCTCAAGTCGATTTCATCTCGAATCCTGAACGCATCATGCTGTCGGACGGAAGTCCTGTGCAGTTCATCAACCTGACCGATCTATCGGATACCTACCCGGGAGAGACCTTTACCTGGCACTGGGATTTCGGTGATGGAGAAGAAGGTGACAGCGATGTAGATGGCATTTCACACACCTACGGCAACTGGGGCAACTTCCCTGTAACGCTCACCGTAACAGGAACGTACGGTTGCGAGAGTGTGGTTACGCACAACGTGTACGTGGATGCCGACTTAGAATTTCCCAACATTATCACGCCCAACGGTGATGGGGTGAATGATGTATTCGCCATCGTAAATCTGAATCCCGAACTCGACAATGTACTGACCATCTACGATCGGTGGGGACAAAAGGTTTTTGAGATGAAGAATTATCGCACCTACATCAAAGAGGGAGTGTTGTACAATGCTGAGACCGGTTTTTCAGCGGAACACAACTCCGACGGGGTATATTACTACACCTTCCATTACGTTGGTTTTGTGCGAGCAGTGGAGTACCACAGCAGTCTGACCATCATTCGGTAACAAATTCTATTACAAGGAGATTTCAAAGTTCTCACCTATCCCTCACCACCGTCAGCGAACTATGATATTCAAAGGTCTTGACGTGACCGCCGTAATAAAACACATAATAATAGACTCCATCTGACAATTTCTCGGCACTGAATCCTGACTCGGGGTTGCAAAGCAGACCGTTCTTGTCAATACAGGTTTTGTAATTTTCCATGTCGAAGACTTTCTTCCCCCAACGGTCGTATATGGACAGACGGTTCGGCACATCCAAATTCAAATTCTTGACCGCGAACACGTCGTTCACCCCGTCACCATTGGGAGTAATGACGTTAGGGAACTCCAAATCCGGTTCCACATAGACCGTATGACTGACAGAGTTGCGACAATCAAAAGAAGTCACCATCTCCAACGTGACCACAAATTCTCCCCACGTGCTATAAAAATGAGAAGTGTTATAATTGTGGGTTTCCTGCGTTTCGCCATCCCCGAAATCCCAATACCATGTATAGGTGTCATTCAACCCGATAAAACCCGACGTATCTGTCTGATTCAGAAACTGAACCTCAATATTGTCAGACAGCATAAGTCGGTCGGGTGAGGCAATGAAATCCACTTCCGGATGGGGATGAACGACCACCTCCGCCTCCGCTTCAGCGGTACAGCCCAACTCATCGCTAACGGTAACCGAATAGCTGGTGGTGACGTCAGGCGAAACCGTGATGGAGCGGCCTGTTCCTCCTATAGCCCACGCATACGCATGATATTCCAATTCAGTGGTAATGGTCGAGTTTTGTCCTGAACAAATCTCCGCTGGCTCAACGATAAAGGTGGGCGGTGGAATCACTGCGGCAGCGTAAACCGTCACACTGTCAACACTTTCGCAATGGTTGTCCCCTGTGACCGTACAGACGAAAGTCGTCACTTCATTTTCTGGAATAAGGGTAAAAGAAGAGGAGGTCTGTCCCGTATTCCAATCGTATGTAACAGAATTTCCAGTAGTCGCCGTAATGGTCACCTCCTGCTCGGGGCAGATGGTGTCTTGCGAGGCCGTCACCTCCAATTCAGGACGAGTGGTGTCCACCGTAACATGCACCTGATTGATGATGTCAAACTCGTCTCCGTTGCAGGCAACATATTGTAAACGAGCGGTATAGTAAGTTGTCTCACTCGGCCATACCGTGATGGTATCTCCCACACCCACAACAATTCCTGTGGCCGCAGAGGTGTCGGTGCCCAAGTACCAAGTCACCGTGTACACGGACTCGCCGGTGGGGATGAAACGCCAAGCCTCCTCGTGAGCCGTCCACGGACCCGTATTGCGCCCCGGAGGCGTAATTCCCATTGTACCCGTGCTGTTCTGCAATCCAATCACACCGTTACCACTGTTCCACGAGGTACAGGTCGGCGCATCACGCAAATAAATATCGATAATATTGGTGCCTTCATACAACACAATCATTGAAGTAAAAGTTCGGATAGAAGTGCAAGAATAGAGTTTTATATTATTGAAACTCAACACATAACTTCTGCATGGATATTCACCCAATACCCCTTGGAAGATACCCCCATCGCCCGTCGTAGCATTATAATCGCTCGTGGAGGGGTAGATGTCGCGATAGCAGGCGAAAATGGTGTTGGGGAAAAGGTTGGTGCTTGGAATCGAAGCGGAATACGACCATGCACAGCTGCCACCAGCCACACTGGTATTGAAAGTAGCCACCGAATTGGCACCTGGAACCACCTGATCGTAAGTGTTTCCATAATAGCAAAATGTGAATGGCAAATTCAAAACATCTCCCCATGTATCATCGGTGGCATTGGCAAAAATACGGGTGCCGGCCGTATAGCCGTAAGGCGGATCATAGGGAATAGACACCACCGTATAATCGTTGGCCTCCGCCGCCGTGGCCACCGCATTCGCCACAAACGTGACCGGACCGATATTGGAACAGTCCAAATACACCTCAGTATTGTTCGTCCCCAACTCAGAAGGAGACACACTCGGACAACCGTCAAAGTTTTGCGCCCACACAGAGGCGACACCCATTGACATAATGATAACAGATACAAAAATTTTACGAATCATGACGTTGAATTTTTTTATAGCGTTTTTATGTCTAGTCAGACGTATGGAAAATGGAAACGCTGCAACGTCATTTCAAAAATTATAAAAAAAAGACCGACTATAAAGCCGGTCTTTCACTATAAATATTTGATTAACTGTTATTTCTGCAAACGAATACGAGCATCCACAGCGGTAACGTAGCGCGGATTGCCGAGCAGCGGGTTGAGGTCCATCTCCGCGATTTCGGGAGCGGCCTGCACCAATGCGCTCACACGGGCAATCTGGTCGGCGTACAGGTCGATGTTGACGGGTTCCTGCCCGCGCACGCCCTGCAGAATCTTGTAGCCGCGCAGCTTCGTCAGCATCTCCTTGGCCTCGGCAGCCGTGATAGGTGCCAATGCACTCTGAACGTCCTTCAGCACCTCGATGAAGATGCCGCCCAAGCCGAAGAATACCTGATGGCCGAACTTGTCGTCACGGATAGCGCCGATATAAACGTCGGTGCCGTCCAACATCGGGTACATCTCCACCGCATAAGTATCCTTGATAGCCATGAGACGGTCAAACTCCTTGCTCACGGTATCTAAATCCTTGACATTCAGGGTAACACCACCCACATCGGATTTGTGCAACGGTCCAACAACCTTCATTACAAGCGGTACATCCTTGCTGCATCCCACCTCTTTGGCGAAGGCGAGAGCATCCTCTTTCTTGGAGACTTCCACAGATTTCTTGCGGCTGATGCCGGCAGCATCCAGAAGCTCGTTATAATCAGCAATTTCCATATAACCATCCTGACATCTGTCGATGGTGCGGCGGATGCGGGCCACATCAATTTCGGGCTGCTCCACCACTTCGGGCTGCGGCTTCGGAGTGTTATACACCTTGCACAATGCCTGACCGAACACGCACTCTTCGGGGAAGTTAATGCGGTGCTTGTTGGTGATGAAGTCGGCGATTTCGTCCTTCACATTGATGATGGAGGGCAGAATCGGGAAGATGGGTTTCTTGCAGGTCTTCATCTTCTGGTCGAGTACTTCATAGACCTCCCAGTTGGCGAATAAACCGGGTGAACCGAAGATGACGCACATGCAGTCGATGTTGTCGAAGTCGTTCTCGCAGGCATCGATGATATAGCCGAGCTGTTCGGCGGTGCCAGTGGCGAGGAAGTCGATGGGGTTGCCCACGGAGGAGCCGCCGAAGAGTTTGGTGAGCAATTCATCAGCCTTCGGGCCTTCGATGTGGGGAACGTCCATCCCGTTGTCGGACAGCACGTCGGTGAGCATCACGGCGGGACCGCCAGCGTGGGTGATGACGGCCATGTTCTTGCCCTTCACCTCGGGGTGCATGAAGATGGCGCACACGGTGGTGAGTTCCTGACGGTTGTGGCAGCGCACGATACCGGCTTTGCGGAAGAGAGCATCCACAGCGGCGTCGTTAGTGGCGAGGGCGCCGGTATGCGATGAGGCGGCGCGGCTGCCGGCGGCGGAACCGCCCGACTTGATGGCCGCTATCTTGCATCCCTTGTTGATGAGCGAACGGGAGTGCTTCAACAGTTTCTGCGGATCACCGATTTTTTCCATATACAACATAATGACGCGGGAAGATTTCTCCGGGTCGAAGGTAGTGTCAAGATGTTCGAGAACGTCCTCAATACCCATCTGGGCAGAGTTGCCGACAGCCCATACACTGTTGAAAGTAAGACCATTGGAAATACCGTATTCCTTGATGAA
This sequence comes from Bacteroidales bacterium, assembly GCA_017535665.1. Classification (GTDB taxonomy): domain Bacteria; phylum Bacteroidota; class Bacteroidia; order Bacteroidales; family WCHB1-69; genus UBA1756. The sequence continues at coordinate 57,025 of JAFXTS010000013.1, forward strand.
GACGGCGGTGGCACCCGAGCCGGTCACGAAATCAACACCGTGCGGGTCGAGGGTCGGGATGGGGGTGTCGAAAGCACCGCAGTAGTTGGTGTTGAGGAAGCCCGTGCAGTTGGGACCGATAAGCGAGCCACCCACGCTGTTGATGGTGTCGGTGATGTGCTTCTCGTACTCGGCTCCCTGCTGGCTCTCTTCGCCAAAACCGGCGGAGACGATGATGAAGCCGCGGGTGTTTTTCTCCTTCGCCAGAACATCCACAGTGGCGGGACAGTATTTGGCGGCGATGGCCAGAATGGCGCAATCCACCTCCGGCAGATCTTCCACTTTGGCGTAGCAGTGAATACCCTGCACCTCCGATTCCTTCGGGTTTACAGCATAGATTTTCCCTTTAAAAGGACTTGACAATAAGTTTTTTACGAGTTTACCACCGGGTTTGTGGACATCATTGGAAGCACCGACGATGACGATGCTTTGAGGATTTAATAATTTAGGATTGATCATTATAAAAAAATATTAAAATTTCACTCTAAATGGGGAGTTTGCAACCTGGAATTTGCAGCGGCAAAAATAGTAAAAAAAATCGAGAAAAAATTTGTGAAAACAGGCAACATTTTACAATATTTTATGTAAAAGAAATAAATTGTGTAATTATATGAAGATGTTTCAAAAATTCTTTTGCATCATAGTTTGCATTTTTGCTGTAGTTTGTGCTTCTGCACAGACCTATACCATGCCTTCATCTGGTACCAACACCATCACTGCGTGCGGAGGTACCGTACTCGACCCCGGCGGCACCAGCACGTATGCCAACAGCACGAACAGCTATTTGGTCATCAACCCCGAGACCCCCGGTTGCAAAGTGCACCTTTCCGGCGCCTACAATACGGAAAGCAGTTATGACTACTTTTACGTGTATGATGGCACTACCACCTCTGGCACGCAGCTGGGCTACTACTCAGGCACGGGCAACTGCGATGTAACCTCTCAGTCAGGCTCGCTCATCATCTACTTCCACTCCGACGGTTCAGTAGTGCGCGATGGGTTCGAACTTTCCATCACATGCGTGGGCAGTTGCACCTGCGGCGGCCCTTACGGACTAACGACCACCACCGGCAATGGTGTGGCAACGGTATCATGGACCAACCCCAACTCTGCCGACATTCCCGGTTTTATCATCGAGTGGGGGCCTCATGGTTTCACCCCCGGCACCGGTACCACCGACTACACCACGGGTACCACCTACTCGCTCACCGGTCTTACCAACGGTACTCAATACGACTTCTATGTGTGGTACGACTGCGGTGGCGACCATGTGGTGACTAATGAAACACCCACTATGGTTTCCTTCATCCCCTCCACAAACATTAACCTACCCATTAATGGAACCACCACCATTACCATGTGCGGCGGACATATCTTCGACAGCGGCGGTCCCAGCGGACAATACAGCAACTCAGAAAACAGCGGCATCACCATCTACGCCGAAAACCCGTGGTGCCTATTAACCGTCACAGGTACTTATAACACAGAAAGTTGCTGCGACCACATCTACATTTATGATGGAGAAGGAAGCGGCACGTTGTTAGGACAGTTCCAAGGTTCTGGCAACATCAATGTTACCAGCACCACTGGCAGCATCACCATCTCCTTCACCTCCGATGGCTCGGTGCTGTACGACGGTTTCGACCTCACCGTAGTCTGCACGGGTACCTGCGAATGCGGTTCGCAACCCCTCAGCGGTGTGCATGTTGTGCCTGACGGCAACAACGGCTACCAGCTGGTATGGAATGAAGCAACAGGAGATCCTTCCATCCACCAATACATCATTGAGTTTGGACCCGAGGGCTTCACGCCAGGCACTGGTACTACCATAACCGTTAATGGAAGTCCCTATCCGCTCAGTGGGCTCACTCCAGGCAATACGTACACCTACTACGTCTGGGCCGACTGCAACAATGATGGCGTAATTACTACGGAAGTCCCCGCCCAGTTCGATTTCTGCGTACCCTTTGCCACACCTTGTATTGACTTCACTGACCTGACTGCCCCACAGATCACGTGCACTACGGGACTTACCAACAGTGGCGGTCCCTACACCAACACGGGAGTTGTGGACAATGGTCCCTCTTCTGCCTCCAGCCAGCACACCATCCACTATACCCCTGAACAAGACCCCCGCACGGGCAATGGGCTTACCACAATCCCGCCTTGCGAACTCTACTCGGTGCGCCTCGGCAACTGGAACAGCAACTACGGCTGCGAAAGTATCTCCTACGATTTTGCCGTGGATACCACCGATGCCGACATCTTGCTACTGAAATATGCCGCCGTACTCCAAAACCCGAGCGGTCACGACGCGGATGAACAGCCCCGCTTCGTGTTCGAGCTTCTCGACCAGAACAACAACCAGATTGACGCCACCTGCGGCTACGCTAACTTCATCTCCGGCTCCACCACCAGCGGCTGGAACCAGACCACCTATGACAGCGAAACACTGTACTGGAAAGACTGGACATTCGTGGGGTTCGACGTCTCGGCTTATCACGGACAGACCGTCAAGGTGCGCCTTACCACCTACGACTGCGACCAGGGAGCCCACTTCGGCTACGCCTATTTCACGCTGAACTGCAAACGGCGTGTCATCACAGCCGAGTCATGTGGCGAGATGCTCACCAACACCTACACCGCACCCGCTGGCTTCAACTATGCTTGGTATTACCAGAACACCCCCAACAATATTCTTTCGCACGACCAGTCGATTACCATCGCTCCCAATGGACAGGATGAAATACTCTGCTGCCATGTGTCGTTCACCGAGAATGCAGCTTGCGGTTTCGACCTCCGTACTTCCATTACCTCCCGCTATCCGATTGCGAGCTTCGAACCTGAACGTGACGGTTGCACATGGAGTTTTGCCATGAACAACACCAGCAGCGTGTCAGCCGACGGTGTGAACCCATTGGTGCCGCACGAAGGCTGCGAGACCGCCCACTGGGACTTCGGCGACGGCTCCACCTCCAACGAATATAGCCCCACCCACGAGTTCCCTGGCCCTGGCACCTACGTAGTGACCCTCATTTCCGGCATCGCCAATGACGAATGCCAAGACACTGCCCGCTTCACCATCGACCTGCTGGGCAACTACCCCGCCATCACTGGTGACTTTGACATTTGCGGTGGGGATGGCACCACCCTGCATGCCACGGGCGGCAGCTCATATGTGTGGCTTGAAAATGGTACGGAAATCGGTACACAAAACTCCATCTATGTAACTCCCACTACTACAACTACTTATACGCTGACTTCTATCGCCGCTGACGGCTGCGAAGTGAATATTGAACAAGAAGTGGTGGTGAGCCCCACCTCCGCCAGCACCCTCACCGACTCGGTGTGTCAAGGCGACCGTTACAACCTGCACGGTTTCAACCTGCCGCCACAAATGGCCGACGGCACATTCAACTACACGCTTGTCATTCCTAACCAATATGGATGCGACAGTGTCGTCACCCTCACCCTTATCGTAAAACCGCTGCCTAACACCAGCCTGGGCCGCACCTTCAACCACTGCTTTGAAGATTATGGCGATGCTGTTCTGTCGGTGCCCACGCCCAACTGCAACTACCAGTGGAGTACCGGTGCCACCACGCAGGGCATCTCCGTCTCCGCAGGCGGCACCTATAGCGTTACCGCCACCCTCAACGGCTGCACCAACTCAGGCGAGATCACCATCAACGACGTGTGCCCCTTCAATATCTATCTGCCCAACTGTATCACGCCCACCGACAACGATGGAGTTAATGACATATTTAGATTACCGTCTGTCAAAGATATCGCCACTTTCGATATCAACATCTTTGACCGCTGGGGCCGCGTGGTCTTCCATTCCGAAGATCCTCATTTCGAGTGGAATGGCAGCGTAAACGGCAAGATTTTGAGCGGAAGAGTATATAACTACCGGATCGAGCTCAAGACCACTGGAGCAGAGAAACGTATCATCAGCGGAAGCCTTACGGTACTGTAGCACTCATCGTGTCGCCCTCACAAAACGGGGGCGGCCATAAAAATCTTTGCGACTTTCCACTTCGGCGAACCCCTTCCCCATCAGCAATTCAACCAGCTGGGGATGATACTCCTCATAGGTTTCAAAATAGAGTTTACCGTTGGGCAACAACGATTGCGCAGCCAGCGAAGCGATTCTATCATAAAAAAGAAGTGGCTGATCATCCGGCACAAAAAGAGCGACACCCGGCTCATAGTCAATTACATTCCGATGTAACGTATTTCGAATATTTTCAGGAATATAGGGCGGATTGCTAATGATGATGTCGTAACTTTCTGACAGATTTTCACACTGGAGAATGTCACACTGCTCGAAACGCACCTGAACATTGTTCAGATGGGCGTTCTCTGCGGCGAGGGCGAGCGCGTCGGCACTAATGTCGCAAGCCGTCACAGCGGCATGATCGAGCCGGACGGCCAACGACACGGCTATCGCGCCGGTGCCGGTACCGATATCCAGCACCTTCAGCCCCGACAAGCTGGCATTCTCGTCAACGACCGCTGCGACCAACTCCTCAGTTTCGGGGCGCGGGATGAGGGCGCGGCTGTCGGTGCGGAACCGAAGCCCACAAAACTCCGTGAAGCCGATGACATATTGCAAGGGTTCACCTTGCGAAAGACGCTCTAAATCTGATAGATAATCAATATCATCCGACATTTCTTCATCCCCATCCAACAAAAACTGATGATACGGAATACCGAATCGATCCTGCACATACCACCGCAACATCGCGGCACATTCGCGAGCATCGTACAGCGGCTGCAGCCGTTTCAAAAATAAATCACGAAAGGTGTTTCGCTTCATGAGAGTCCTCTGGATTACAAATGCAAAAATACAACGAAAATTTCAATATTTCTACCATTTTTAACTCACTTCGCATTTCAAACCATTTCAAAAAAATCATGTCAAAACAGAATGAAACAATTTAATTCAGCTTTTGACGTTTAATTTGCAGAAAAATAGTACCTTTGCAGGCTAATTCCACACGGATCATGAACCATCCCAAAAAACTTATCGCCTCCTTGCTGTGCATCCTGATGACCTTGGGCATGTTGCTTTGCGCCCATGTTGGTCTCACCAGTTGCCAACATACTCAAGCCCCGACTGGAGACAAGAGCGAAGTATCTGTTTTAGAAGATCTTGACGAAGATGAACTTCCCTCTATCGTTCAACTCGACACCTACTATATTGGCAAAGTGGATGGAAAAGAATGCATCATTACATTCAAAAGTTTTGCTAAAAAAAGTTTCACAGCAATTCTTTATAAAATAGAGGATAAAGCCGTCCTTGAACCGATAACCATCAACGGGAAGGTGAAAAAAAGGAAATGTATTATCACCTTGCCGAACAAGAAAGTGGTGTGGCACAAACTGGTTCTCAACGGCGATGCCGACCAATTTCGAGGGGAGTATGACGGGGGCAGTTTTTCCTTCAAAAAACATGTCCAGCCTGCTTTTAAAACCATCGCTAAGCAGAATCGTTATAAGGAAGAATGCTTTGAGATAGAGACCATTCGCGATGTGAAGTATGGAACAGCGAAAGGCTATTGGGTATCGCGACCTGAGACATCGAATGATTATGGCAAAATCATCACCTCCGGTATTGCCAAAACAATATCGAAGAAGGACTTCGACCTTTACATGGACATTTATCTTCCGAAGGACGATACAATGAAGCAGCGTCCGATGGTGATGTTCATCCACGGAGGCGGCTTTTTCATCGGCGACAAGCGCGACAATCCCATCGTGCTGTGGTGCCAACATTACGCCAAGATGGGCTATGTGGCGGTCTCCATCAACTACCGCATGGGCTTCAAGCCGTCGAAGACCTCCATTGAGCGGTGCGGCTACAGCGCTGCACAGGATGCGCACGCGGCCATGCGTTTTCTCATCCACAACAAAGAGAAATACCGCATCAATCCCAACTACCTGTTTGTGGCGGGCAGCAGCGCAGGAGGCATCACCACCCTCAACCTCGCCTTCATGCGCAACGCCAACCGTCCCGAATCGGCTGAAGGCGGTTTGTTCAACGAAGATTTGGGCAACATCGAGTCGAGCGGCAATTCGCTGAAAGAGACCTTCAAAATACGCTGTATCGCCAACATGTGGGGCTCCGTTCACGATATCAACATGATCAACAACGCCAAAATCTCCATCATCTCCTTCCACGGCGATGCCGATAAAGTGGTGCCCTATGGCGCCGATGTCCCCTTCAAAGATCTCAAACTGAACATCAGCAATCTGTTTTTCAATAAGATGTACGGCTCAAAGTCCATCCATGAACGGGCGAAGAAACTGGGGTATCGCGAGGAACTGCATACCTTCCCAGGATGCGGCCATGCCCCCCACGTGGATGCCAACAACCAGCCCAACGAAAAATTCTATTTCATCCAAGAAAAAACCACCGACTTCTTCTATCGCGAATTTGTACCCGAAGAGATTACCATACAGCCCGTTACAGGACAGACCTACGCGGTCAACGCCAAAGGCATCAGCACCTGTTACTGGCGTATCACCGGCGGTCTCATCCTGTCCACCAACAAAGGCACCGTCAGAGCCGTATGGCTGCCTAATGCAAGCGAACGCAAACTCGAATGTGTGGGAAGGTTGGAGAATGGAGCCGGATTTAGTGCGGAATACGTTTATTAATTTGAGAGATTTGAAAGATTTGAGAGATTTGAAGATTCAATAATTAAAAATAACCATTATGAAAAGATTTGTTTTTTTGATGTTCACCCTCTGCTTATCCGCAGCTTTTTTGATGACTTCTTGTAAGGATCCCGAACCGGAGCCCACCCCCTCACCCTACGATCAGGTGCTGACCAAGGACGGCATCTACCTTTCGATTTATGCCTTCAACAACGGCATCGTGTCGAAGATGGATTACACCCTGATTGACAACCAATCGTCGGACCTCATCCAGAACTGGATCCGCAATTTGCAGAACAACGAGGATGCCACCGCGCTGCTCTACACCATCGACAGCTCGTTGAACACGCTCAACCGCACGCAGTTCCCGAAAAGTCTTTCGAGCCTGCACATGGTCAACTTCACCGACGGTATCGACAATGCCTCCGTCTATTTCTCCAATAGTCAGTGGGGCACGCACTACGCCAACCGCAACGAGTACCAGACCGCACTGAAAAACCGTTTGCGCAACGGCACTTTCCATGGCCTTTCCATGTCGGCCTTCGGTGTCGGCGTACAGAGCGCCTCTATCGATCCTGTAGTGTTCAACTCCACCATCCAGGACATTTCCAGCAGCGACGACAAGGCCCGTGTACTGGCCAACTTCGCCTCTGTAAACCAAGAGTTTGAGCAGATTGCCAACAGCATCTCCTCCACCACAACGGTCACCGATGTCACCTTCTCGTTCACCTGCGGCGGCTCCGACCGCATCGCCTTCGTGTTCGACGGGGCAGCCACGCCGGCACTCTCCACCTGCAAAATCGAAGCAACGCTGAATGCCAACAACACCCTCAGCGATATCGAATACACCGGCCTCACCTCCTCATCGGCGGCCACCATCACCGGACAGCACGTCAACGGCTCCATCTTCTCATTCACTTTCAAGAACTTGAGAACCACCAACAACGAGGTGCCTTCTACCTATGATGTACGTCTGTTCAAGGAGTCGCTGGGTTTGGGCGGCAACACCTATGCGCAGGATGTGGAGTTCAACCCGCAATCACAAACCTACACGCAGACACAGACCAAGACCGCTGGTATCATCCTCGTGCTGGATGTCAGCAGCTCGTTGGGCAGCAACTTCGTGAACGTGCAGGAGGCCGCCTGCAACTTCGTGCAGATTTTGGCCGATTCGCAAAAGAAGCAACACTGATTTTCCACAAGCAGGAAATTTGAAAATAATTGGGAGGACCGGATGCGGGAATCCCAATTTTTTTTGTACCTTTGCAGCCGTCTTAACATCAACAGAATTATTATATAAAATATTGATACAATGGCAAGTAGAAGAAAAGAACTCTTTCCGAATGTTACCGATGAGCAATGGAACGATTGGAAATGGCAAGTGCAACACAGAATTGAGAACCTCGAACAGCTGAAACAGTATGTGGAGCTGACCCCCGAGGAGGCTGAAGGCGTGAGCAAGACCCTCCAGACCCTCCGTATGGCCATCACCCCGTACTATCTCAGTCTGATTGACCCGAACGACCCGTACTGCCCGATTCGCCGTCAGGCCATCCCGACGGCCGCTGAGGTGCATCAGTCGCCCGCCGACCTGCTGGATCCGCTCCACGAGGATGAAGACTCCCCGGTGCCGGGTCTCACCCACCGCTATCCCGACCGTGTGCTGCTGCTCATCACCGACCAGTGCTCGATGTACTGCCGTCACTGCACGCGCCGCCGTTTCGCCGGCCAGCACGACTGCCAGATGCCGCAGGAGCGCATCCAGAAAGCCATCGACTACATTGCCCGCACCCCGCAGGTTCGCGACGTGCTCCTCTCAGGCGGCGACGCCCTCATGGTCAACGACCAGGTGCTGGAGTCCATCATCCAGCGGCTGCGCGCCATCCCACACGTGGAAATCATCCGTCTCGGCACCCGCACACCCGTCGTATGCCCCCAGCGTATTACCGACAACCTCTGCAACATGCTGAAGAAATACCATCCGATATGGGTCAATACCCACTTCAACCACCCGAACGAAATCACACCCGAAGCTACTGAAGCCTGCGCCAAGCTCGCTAACGCCGGCATCCCGCTCGGCAACCAGTCGGTGCTGCTCCGCGGCGTGAACGACTGCGTACATGTGATGAAGACCCTCGTGCAAGGCCTCGTCAAGATCCGCGTGCGTCCTTACTATATCTATCAGTGCGACCTCTCCATGGGTCTCGAACATTTCCGCACTCCCGTCTCCAAAGGTATCGAAATCATCGAGAACCTGCGCGGTCACACCTCCGGCTATGCCGTTCCCACCTTCGTGGTGGATGCCCCTGGCGGCGGCGGCAAGACCCCTGTGATGCCCAACTACGTCATCTCACAAAGTCCCAACAAGGTGATCCTGAGAAACTTCGAGGGTGTTATCACCACCTACACCGAGCCCACCGACTACAAAGAGGAGTGCCACTGCGAGAAATGCCAGCAGCACCCGCATGCTGAGGGTGTCGCCTCACTGCTCCGTGGCGAACATCTTTCTCTCGAACCGCAAGATCTCGAACGCAAAAAACGTCACAACAAGTAGTAATCTTTCAAAAATTATCCATAAAAGAGGTGCTTTTCAGTGCCTCTTTTTTATTTTATTCTTTATAAAATAGTAATAATCAATTAGTTGTAAAAATTTTCAATACTACTTACAATCATTCAAAAAAAGTTGTATTTTTGCATCTCCAAAACGGGCCGTTAGCTCAGTTGGTTCAGAGCGCTGCTTTCACACGGCAGAGGTCACTGGTTCAAATCCAGTACGACCCACACGAAGAGACCGAACAGGTCTCTTTTTTTTATGTAAAAACAAAAAATCATTTCCCTACAGAATGAAATCCGTATTGAGGAAGGTGGATTGGTCTTCCTTCAGAATCTGACGTATGATGCTGATATTGGTGTCGTTTTCTTTGGTGGAGACCAATGTACGGATGGAGAAAACGCGAAGTGCGTCGGAAACCGACAAGGTGGCTTCGGCACTGTCTTTACGGCCAGTAAAAGGAAAGTCATCCGGTCCGCGCTGGCACTGAGAATTGACATTGACCCGACACACCTGATTGACCAACACATCAATAAGGCGTGCAAGCTCTTTAGAGTCCTTCCCGAAAATAGCAGCCTGCTGCCCGTAGTTCGACTCCACAACATAGTTCAACGGCTCCTCTATGGACTTGTAAGTCGCAATCGGAATGACGGGGCCAAACTGCTCTTTGTTCCAAAGCATCATTTCTTTGTTGACATTGAAGAGCACAGCGGGGAAAAACAGCGAAAAGTAACTCTTTCCCCCATTCGGGTTCATCAATTTGGCACCTTTTGAAACGGCGTCATCTATAAGATTTTGTAAAAAATCAGCCTTATTCTCTTCCGGCAGCGGGGTAAGGTTGACCCCCTTGGTCCAAGGAAGTCCAATTTTCAATTTTTCAACTGCTTCAGCCATCATGTTGGCGAAGGTATCAGCGATATCTTCGTGTACAAAAATGATTTTTATAGCCGTACAACGCTGTCCATTAAAAGAAAGAGCACCCAAAACACACTCATTTACAGCGTTTTGCAAATCAGCATCTTTGAGAATAATAGCCGGATTTTTCGCATCCAACCCCAACACAGATTTCATACGGTGGGGATGCGGATGCTGCTTTTTCAAAATGTCGGCAACCCGGCTGGTGCCAATGAAAGCGAAAACATCGATTTTCCCGCTCTGCATGATGGGCGTGATCACCTTTTCACCTTCCCCATAAATCGTGTTGACGACCCCTTTGGGGAAAGCACTTTGGAAGGCCTTAAGCAATGGGGCATGGAGAAGCACACCCAATTTCGGCGGCTTAAAAATCACACAGTTACCCATGATGAGAGCAGGAATCAGAGTAGTAAATGTCTCATTCAGAGGATAATTGAACGGTCCCATACACAGCACTACGCCGAGAGGTGCCCGACGGATCTGGGCAATGATATGTTGCGAGATGGTGAACCGTGACGATGTGCGGTCAAGTTGCTTGAGGGCCTCGATGGTATCGTTGATGTAATCCAGCGTACGGTCGAACTCCTTTTCAGAATCGGCACGCGACTTGCCGATTTCCCACATCAAGAGGTTGACGATGATTTCGCGTTGTTCTTGCATCATCATCACAAACTTGCGGATACAACCGATACGCTGCTCCACCGTCATGGAGGGCCATTCTCCGTTGCCATGGTTGTAGGCACAAACGACTGCCTCAAGGGCTTCCATCGCCTCTTTCTCCCCCATCAAAGGATAACTCCCTATGGTACGGCTATAGCCATTGCCCTCTTTGACACAGATGGGAGAAACCACCTCGTTATACTCTCCCTTCCATTCGCGCAACTCTCCATTAATGAGATAGTTGGTCTGATGAAAAGGAAATGGATTGATTTGATACTCTGCTGGAATATTGCACTTTTCAACAAAAATTTCTTTGAGATGATCCATAAAAGACGATATTAAATAATTCGATGAGTCTGAAGGTTAAGGGCACAGAATTATTATCAAAATCCACTTTACCATTTTACTATATCTGATGATGAACGCACTAAAAATAAAATTATTGCCTGTTTTTTTTCTTTGAAGAAAATCTGCACATAAAATCGCAACAAACAATTTGTACGTATTGAAAATTTGTGTAAATTTGCAGCCGCTTTTGTGAAATATCATAACAATTAAATATAAAAACTATGGAAAAAGCAGAAATTCGCGAAACGATTGCCAAAAGAGCTGCAAAAGAACTCCATGATGGAGACATCGTTAATCTCGGAATCGGTATTCCGACTATGATTCCCAACTACTTACCGGAAGGCGTGACCGTGACGTTGCAGACCGAGAACGGCATGGTGGGCATGGGCCCCACTCCCGAAGCAGGCCAGGAAGATCCTGAGATGGTGAACGCCGGCGGCGGCTACATCACCGCAGTGCCCGGTGCCGCCTCCTTCAGCTCCGCCACCTCCTTCGGCATCATCCGCGGCGGCCACGTTGACGCCACCATCCTCGGCGCCATGCAGGTGGACGAGAACGGCGACCTCGCCAACTGGATGATTCCCGGCAAACTCACCCCCGGTATGGGCGGCGCCATGGACCTCATCGTCGGTGCCAAGCGCGTCATCCTCGCCATGGAGCACACCCAGAAGGGGAACCCGAAAATCCTCAAAAAATGCAACCTGCCTCTCACCGCTAAAGGTCAGGTGAACCTCATCATCACCGAAATGGGCGTGATGGAAGTGACCCCCAAGGGCATCGTGCTCAAAGAAATCCATCCCGAATTCACGGTCGATCAGGTGAAGGCCGCCACCGAGGCCGATCTGATCATCGCCGACGACCTGAAACCGATGCAACTGTAAATTGAGAATTGAAAATTGAAAACGGAAAATTGAAGGGATAATCACGTAGAGACGTGGCATGCCGTAGAGACGCGGTGCACCGCGTCTCTACAATAAACGATTAAACGACAAAACAATGGATTATACCTATCTGAAAATCAATACCGAATCGGGCATTTGCGTGCTGACCCTTTCGGCACAGAAGTCGCTGAATGCGCTGAATTCCGCGCTGCTGAAGGAGCTGGATGATTTCATCACGAACCTCAGCAAGGAGGTGCGGGTGCTGATTATCACGGGTGACGGCGAGAAGTCGTTCGTGGCGGGTGCCGACATCTCGGAGATGCAGAACCTGAATGCTGCGGAAGGCGAGACTTTCGGCCGCCTCGGTGCGCAGGTGTTCCGCAAGATTGAAACCCTCGGCATTCCAGTGATTGCCGCAGTCAATGGATTCGCCCTCGGCGGCGGCTGTGAGCTGGCGATGGCTTGCGACATCCGCATCTGCTCCGACAACGCCAAGTTCGGGCAGCCGGAAGTCGGCCTCGGCATCATTCCCGGCTTTTCGGGTACCTACCGTCTCGCCAAACTGGTGGGGATGGGCTACGCCAAGGAGATGATTTACACCGGCAAGGCCATCCGTGCCGACGAGGCGCTGCGCATCGGTCTGGTGAACGCGGTGTATCCGCAGGCCGAACTGATGGAACAGGCCAAGGCGATGGCCGCCAAGATCTGCGCGATGGCTCCGATTGCCGTCCGCTATGCCAAGCAGTGCATCAACGCCGAGTACGACCTCGACGCCGATGACGCCATCGCGTACGAGAACAAGATGTTCGGTCAATGCTTCGCCACTCAGGACCAGAAAGAGGGAATGACGGCCTTCCTCAACAAAGGGAAATACGAATTTCAAGGAAAATAAGAAAGTAAATCATTATGGACATCTGGGAAACACAATACGGAAAGCACCGTATCAGGGTTGAACTTCATTACAAGAAGATCCTATTATTCATTGATGGAGAGATCGCCGATCAAAGTAAATATTATAGTCCAGTCTTTGAGATAATATATGGAAAGCTGGTGTCGCAACTGCCTTCCGGAGAGTTGGTGGTAGTCAACTTCGATGGCTTTTGGAAAGTTCGCTGCACCCTGTTCATCAATGGAAAGTTCACAAACATCGCAAAATTATAATTCATACTAATAATTAAATTAAATCATTAAAGAAATGAAAATTTGTGTTATTGGAACAGGAACCATGGCCAAAGGTATCGTGAAAGCTTTCGCCGCCAAGATGCCCGTGGTTATGAAAAGTAGAACCCAAGCCAGCTTGGACAAAGCATTGGCTTCATTTGCAAAAGGTTATGGCAAATTAGTGGAAAAAGGCAAAATGACGCAGGAGGGTGTTGACGCCATTATGGCCAACATCACCACCACCACCGACTACGCCACCTTCGCCGATGCCGACCTCGTGATTGAGGCTGCTGTGGAGGATATGCAGCTGAAGAAAGAGGTCTTCGCAGAACTCGACAAGATCTGCAAGCCCGAAACCATCTTCGCCACCAATTCATCCTCCCTCTCCATCACCGAAATCGCCGCTGCCACCACCCGTCCGACGCAATTCATCGGCATGCACTTCTTCAACCCCGCCGACCGTATGGCATTGGTGGAAGTGATTAAGGGTCAGGTGACTTCCGAAGCGGTGTGCAACCAGATTGTGGAGCTCGCCACCTCCATCGGCAAGACTCCCGTGCTGGTGAACGAGGCCCCCGGCTTCGTCGTCAACCGCATCCTCATCCCCATGATCAACGAGGCAGTCGGCATCCTCGCTGACGGTATCGCCTCCGCTGAGGACATCGACAAGTGCATGATGCTGGGCGCCAACCACCCGATGGGCCCGCTCGCATTGGCTGACCTTATCGGCAACGATGTGAACCTCGCTATCATGGAAGTTCTTTACAAAGAATTTGGCGATCCGAAGTACCGTCCTCACCCGCTGTTGCGGAAGATGGTGCGCGCTGGTCTGCTCGGCAGAAAAACCGGCGAAGGTTTCTACAAATACTAAAAAGTTTCGACTTTTCTACAGAGGGGATGCCACACAGCATCCCCTCTTTTTTTGCCCTAAATTATCAACGATTTGGTGTTGATGTCTTATGCGCTGACATTCATCATTTTCAAAATTTATCAAGTAATTTTGCATGGCTAAAAATATATCCCATCCAACATGAAGCATTTGAGAAACAGCATCATCGCCTTAACGGTCATCCTCTGCTCACTTTCTGTACGTGGGCAATATACCGAGTACGATATTTATGCCTATATTGATACTTATAAAGAATTGGCTATCAATAAGATGTATGAATATAAGATTCCTGCCAGCATCACCATTGCGCAGGGCATTTTCGAGAGTGCCTGTGGGAAGAGTCACCTCGCGGTGGATGGCAACAACCATTTTGGCATCAAGTGCCACAAAGAGTGGGCCGGCGACACGATTTTGATTGATGATGACGAGTTGCAGGAGTGTTTCAGAAAATATGAAAGAGTGGAAGAGTCATACGACGACCATTCGCAGTTCTTGAAGACGCGTCAGCGCTACGCCAACCTTTTCACACTGGATGTGATGGACTACCCGGGTTGGGCACGCGGACTCAAGGCGGCAGGCTATGCCACCAACCCCCAGTATGCCGACCGGCTCATCAGCATCATCGAGCGTTTCCACATCGCCTACCTCGACACCATTTATCAGTACAGACTCCAAAATGGCTACTTTGAGCATTACCCTGACGTGCATCCTGAAGAGATGGGAAGTTTCTCATACGTACAGTATTATGCACAGCCTGACACCAACGGCTTGCAACCTGTGGAAAAACCAGCTATGCGCATTCCTTCAAATCCAGATCTTCACCCTGCAACTATAACAAGACACCCCCATCATTCTACCTCCAACAAAACCCACAAAAAAATCATCCATCAGAAAGCTACTGCCAAGGATCCTTCTTCTTCCAACAAGCCAACCCCATCACAATCCACAAAAACAACACCTGAACCAAAACCCGCTCATCAGCCATCCAACAGCAGTACTTCCCAAAACACGCAACCTACTGCTCCCCAAACAGCGACTCCCACCACTCCTGCCAGCCAACCCACTCCCCCACCCACTTCCACACCTACCCCATTCAACCCCACCACCGTGTTCACTGCAAAAAAAAGGGATTTCACCCCATACGTGGGCTACCCTTTCACGGAACGGGAAGTGTATGTCAACAACAACACGCTCTTTATCCTTGCTGAAGAGGGTGACACCTACGCCAAGATAGCCCGAGACGTGCAACTTCCAGAAAAGAAAATCAAAAAGTTCAACGACCTCACGGGCGCAGCCAAACCCATACCTGGCGAAGTGGTGTATATTGAGAAAAAGGCAAAATCAGGAGAACAGCCCACCTATACCGTTCAGGACTCCGAAACACTCCGCTATATTGCTCAAAAGACGGGCATTAGACTTCAGAAACTCTGCGATTTCAACGGCGGCAGCCCCGACACCCCACTGAAAAAAGGACGTATCATCAAACTGAAATAACGCTATACTATATTATATAATATGGGACGGTCCATCTACTATTTCAATCCCAAGACACTCTCGTTTGAGAAAAAGGCCTTCTCATGGAAAGACATCATCAAGCGGGTGCTCTGGTTTTTGGCTACAGCACTGGCTTTTTCCGTAGTGATTGTCTGGATATCATTTTATTTGATTGATTCACCTAAAGAATTGATGCTCAGACAGGAAAATGAGCAGTTGAAAGAAGAATTGTCACGGTTGAACAAGCGATACGACCAATTGGCAACCGTTGCCATCGACCTTCAGAAGCGCGATGACAACATTTATCGCGCCATTTTCGAAAGCGAGCCCATGCCCATTGCTGTACGCTATCCTTTTTTAGGAACGCAGAAGACCGCTTCCTCTAACCCCTCGGATGCCAGTGCCCTGCTGGAAGAGATCTACCAGAAAGCCAATCGGCTGACCATCAGCATGGCGGCACAGTCGCGCTCGTTCGACACCATTGTCAGTCTCATCGGGAAGAAGAAGGAGATGCTACAATCCATTCCCGCTATCCGACCATTGCCCAACTGCTACGAAATCTCGTCTGGCTTTGGATACCGTTACCATCCGATTCTGAAGGTACTGCGTCCGCACACCGGCATCGACATCTCGGCCAAGAAAGGAACGCCCGTGTATGCCACTGCCGACGGGGTGGTGAGCCGACAGACTCCCGGCGGCGGCTACGGCAATGTCATCGTCATCAACCACGGTTACTCCTACCAAACCCTGTATGCGCACCTCTCCAAGAAGGCGGTGAAGCCCGGAGAGCGCGTCACCCGCGGACAGGTCATCGGCTACGTGGGCAACACCGGACTTTCCACTGGCTCCCACCTCCACTACGAGGTCATCAAGGATGGCGTGCGGGTGAATCCGGTCCACTTTTTCTTCCAAGACATTACCCCAGAAGAATATGAGGCCATCCTCAAGAGCTCACAACGAGTCAATCAAGCATTGTCATAACCTCGATTTTGTTATTCGTATTTTTTTAGTACTTTTGCCCGCTGTTTTTCGCACGGTGCGTGTATGTCTGCCAAAGACTGAAAAACCGCCACAAAATGATGTAATTTTGTGTTAAGATTGTCTCGAGAGGGCCGACTCGCGTCGGCCCTCTTAATGATCCATCATCACAATAATTTGAATATTTTTGCATTATCATTATGCTAAAATAGATTTATGTCGAAACGTACGGTTTACATCATCATCTTGTGGATAGTGCTGCACACATCAGCACACCTATCGGCACAGGATATTTCCAACCGGCGCTTCGGCACCATTCGCCTCGACTCCACCAGTATGGTGCTCGACAGCCTCTCCATCATGCCCGGCTCGCTCTCTCTATCCGGTCTCGACACCGCCGACTTCACCATCGACTATCCCACCGCCACCCTGCACCTGAAAAATCCCGCCAAGGTCGGCAGCACCGTTACCTACACCTACCGCTCCATGCTCCGCGACCTCAGCCGCCCCGTAAGCCACAAATCACCCGACCTTATCTTGCCCCACTTCGTGGACGACCCCACCCGCAGCCACTTCGCCCCCATCACCACTCCCACTAACCGCTCCATCTTCGACTCCGACCTGCAGGGCAACGGTTCCATCTCCAGAGGCATCTCCGTGGGCAACAACCAGAACTTCGTGCTCAATTCGCACCTCAACCTGCAACTCGCCGGCACGATTGCACCCGGCGTGGAAATCCTTGCCAACATCACCGATGAGAACCTCCCCATCCAACCCGAAGGCAACACCCGCTACCTCAAAGACTTCAACAAAGTATTCATCCAACTCACCTACAAAGACCGACTCCGCATCGAAGCCGGCGACATCGAGATAACCTCCCCCACCGGCAACCACTTCCTGCAGGTTGACCGACAGTTCATCGGCATGAAGGCCACCGTCAACTCTCCCATTGACAGTACCAACCACCTCCGCAACACCGTCGGCGGCGGCCTCTCCAAAGGAAAATACATGCGCCACAGCATCACTCCCATCAACGGCGTGCAAGGTCCCTACCGCCTCACCGGCGAACTATCGGAGACCAACATCATCATCCTCTCCGGCTCCGAACAAGTCTATCTTGACGGCGTGCTGCTCACTCGCGGACAGGACGAAGACTACGTCATCGACTACAACATGGGCGAAATCACCTTCACCCCCAAACGACTCATCACCGAACACAGCCGTATCATCGTATCGTTTGAGTACAGCGACCAATACTACTCTCGCTACAATCTCTTCACATCCAACACTTTCACCCATGAAAAGAACAGCAAACTGACCCTGGATGTCAACTTCTTCCATGAACAGGATTTGAAGAACCAGTCCATCCGCCCCGAACTCACCCCCGAACAGATGATGTTCCTGTCGGGAATCGGCGACCGCAACGACCTCGCCCTATTCGAGACGGCTTCCCCTGTAACCGAGTTTACAGGCAATGAAATTCTCTACCACCACAAAGACACTTTGGTGGAGGGCGAGTACTACGCACCCGTCTATGTGTATGCAGGCAACTCTCACGACTCGGTGTATCGCGTCACCTTCAGTTACGTGGGGGTGGGGAAAGGAGACTACATCCTCGCGCAGAGCACCGCCAATGGGAAGATGTACCAATGGGTGGCCCCAATCAACGGGCAGCCGCAAGGCGACTACGCCCCTGTGGCGTTGCTCAATACCCCCAAGATGCACGACCTCGCCACCGTGGGCGCTTCCTACGCGTTCAACAACCGCCTGAAGGCAGGAGCAGAAGTGGCCTTCAGCTACCTCGACCAAAACCTCTTCTCGAAAAACGACGACCGCGACAATGCCGGCCTCGCCTGCAAAGCCGACATGGAATTCAACCAACCCTTGCGCGCCCGTAAAAGCCAAGATACAGCATGGCGCTACCTGCTGAACCTCAACTACGAGTATGTGCATCGCAACTATAACCCGTTGCAAAGTTACCGTGATGTGGAGTTCTTCCGCAACTACAACCTGAGCAGCGACTTCACCAACAATACCGATGAACACTTGCTCCAACTCAACACCGGCTTTGCGCATCCCACCTGCGGAAGTACCGCCTACACCGCTAACTGGCTGTACCGCGCCGACGAGATGAGCGGACTGCGCCAGCAGCTCACCTCCCAGCACCGCTTCAAAGGCTGGAGCTGGAACGCCACCACCGCCCACCTCCTTTCTGCCGACAGCGTGCAAACCACCAACTTCCTCAAAAGCAACAACGACTTCTCCTACAACCTCCCCAAAATAAGCATCGGAGTACGCGACAACCTCGAATACAACCTGTTCCGTCAGGCTGCCGACCGCACCATCAGAGCCAACAGCTACGCCTTCAACGAGGCGGCCCTTTACCTTAAGAATGGCGACACGCTCCCCTACTCTTTTCAACTCCAATATCTCAACCGCATTGACTATTACACGCAGTATAATACACTCACACTGAATACCATAGCTCACGAGGCACAGGCCAGCTTCGAATGCACGCACTGGAAAAACAACCGTTTGAAAGGGACTTTCACCTACCGCAACGACCAGTACCGCGACACCCTGCACCATTCACAATCCGAACACAACTTTGTAGGGAGTATCGACTACTACGGTAAGTTCTGGAAAGGGGCTGTCACCCTCGGAATCTATTACGAGGTGGGTAGTGGACTGGAGCAAAAGAAGAGTTATTCGTTTCTGAAAGTGGCCGCAGGGCAGGGAACTCACGTTTGGAACGACTACAATCAGAACGGTATTGAGGAGATGGACGAGTTCGAGCCCGCCGCCTTCCAGAGCGAGGCCGACTACGTGAAGGTATGGCTGCCCACCAACGAGTTTGTGAACACCCACAACTGCGGAACCACCCAAACGCTACAACTGCGCCCGGGGGCGGTGTGGAAAAACAAGAAAGGATTCCGCCGCTTTCTCTCCATGTTCAGCAACAGCACCTCGCTCCGCGCATACCAGAAAAACACTTTGCAGCACGACATCCGCTCCATCAATCCCTACCAGTTCAACCTCGACGACTCCGTGGTCGTCAGCCAGAACCTCAATCTCAAAAACTCATTAGGATTTTCGCTTCCAAATCCCTATTTTTCAGCAGATTATACCTATTATAATGCCCAATCTAAAAACCTCCTTTATTATGGTTTGGAAAGTAACCACAGCATCAACCATCAGATCACGCTCCGCTCTTCACCTCATAAAATCCTGATTATCAAAACAATCTACACCAACAACACGCACAACAGCAACTCCGATTACCTGAATGATCGCAGTTTCGACATTCTCTCCCACACCCTCAACAATAGCATTACCCTTAACTTCCCGTTCCAGTTGTCGCTAACCGCCATCTGCGAAATGGCCTACAAGAACAACCGTCTCGGCAACGACCGCGCCAACCTGTACACCGCCGAACTGACGGCCGATTTCCGCATGAAACAGCGAGGCACCATCAGCCTGAATCTGCGCTATACCCACATCAACTACAACCAGCAGGAGAATAGTGCCGTCGCCTACGAAATGTTAGGGGGGCTGACCACTGGCAACAATTTTCTTTGGAATGTCACCTATCAGACCAAACTGTTCGAGTACCTCCAGCTGAATTTACAGTATGAAGGCCGCCTAACAAACGATAACAGACTGATACATACGGGTTTTCTACAATTAAAAGCGCTGTTCTAAAATCATTCTTTGCCGGATTTTACCATAGACTTTCGGTGCCCAAATGGAATAAACACGCCCCTGTTTACAACTTTTCATTTCCGCTTCCGTCTAACCCGCCAGCCATTTTTCATTTTTTTTCAACAAAATGCGTATGCAAAAAAAATTTTTTGTACTTTTGGGGCCGCAAAAAAGTAGAGAAAGGCAAGTTTTTCTGTAACTTTTTCTATCAAGGGCAGTATAAGCAATTAATCGTGTCCAAAATAGAGAGAACAGAAAAAGTAACTTGCTAATTATCAATTTTTTGTGTTTTATTAAAATAAAAACTCAGAAAATTCAAAATATGAGAAAAAGGTACATTTTATCGGTTATTTTGCTCGCTTTGACGATGAGTGGTTTTGCACAGCAGGACGCGCAATTTACCCTTTTTCAATGGGCGACTCCCTATTATAATGCAGGAGCGATAGGCGAACAGAGCAACACTTTGTGCTTTACAGGCATCTTCAGACAGCAATATGCCGGATGGAATGACACTTACAAGGATGAGAACGGGAACACTTCCAAATTCAACACCTCTCCGCAGCAGATTTATTTGAGCATGGAGTCCTATCTGCGCAAGCTGCACGGAGGTCTTGGCGTCACGTTCATCAAAGATAAAATCGGTTATTTTAATAATGTAGGCGTGAAATTGGGCTACTCCTTCAAGTTCAGAATCCCCACCGGAAGCATCGGTATTGGTGTTCAGGTACAGATGCTGAGCCAGAAGCTTGATGCCACCCACTTCCATCCCACTCAGGAGAACGACCCGCTTCTCAACGGCATGTCGGGCAAAGAGTCATGGCTGGATTTGGATTTCAGCGCTGGTGTATATTATAAAGCAGAACGCTGGAACGCCGGTATCGGTGTCACCCAGATTGCTGAAAAAATCCGTCTGTCGGGCGACAAGCAGTCGTACAAGATGGCTCGCAACATTTATTTCCATGGTGGTTACACTTGGGTGCTCCCGTGGGATCCCAGCTGGGAACTCATTCCGCAGGCCCTCATCAAGACCGACCTGGCCACCGCACAGTTCGACCTGATGTTGCTGGCCCGCTACAACGGAATTCTTTGGGGCGGTCTCTCCTATCGTATTCAGGATGCTGTGTCGGTGCTGTTCGGTGCACGCCCCTTCTTCAACTCCTCCAACAACTACCTCCGCGGACTGGAAATGGGACTCGGATACAGCTTCACTACCAGCAAGTTAGGTTACAAGCCTGACCGCAGCTATGGTGACATTGAAATCATGCTCCGTTACTGCTTCGACATCTACAAAGAGGAGGTCTTCTCCGGCTATGGTTCCACCAGAAACATATACAAGAACGTGTATTAAACAATATTCTGTTCAAAACCTCGTTTAAGAAAATAATCAAAATCGAAAGATATGAAAAAGTCAGCATTATTATTCGCAGTAGCCGTCATTCTGCTCACCTCGTGTAAGAACGATGGCGACGGCCAATTAGTGGGCGTCAAGGATCGTCCCGACTTTTTGGATTTAATGCCGTATGGTATGGTGTATGTGCCTGCAGGTCACTACCTGATGGGATCCGGCGACCAGGATGTCCCCTTCGCCTTCACCCACCAGTCGAAGAACGTCACCATTTCGGCCTTCTACATGGATGAGACCGAAATCACCAACAACGAATACCGCCAGTTTGTGTACTGGGTACGCGACTCCGTGGCCCACTACCTCCTCGGCAATGCTGAAATTGAAGAAGAAGAGAAGCATGGCGGCCACTTTGTGAAATATCAGTCCGGCGAGAACGAGGGCGAACTCGTTGAACCCAAGCTCATCAACTGGAAAGAGGATATTCCGTGGAATTCCGAAAACGAAGAAATCCAGGCTGCCTTGAGCCCGATGTTCCTCGTCGCCAACTCCCGTTTCTATCACTATAGCCCCAAGATGTTGAACATCAGCATGCTCAACTATGAATATTGGTGGTGCGACTATAGAAACCAGATTGACCCCAGCCAGCCCAGCGATCCTAACAACCCGAACTACGGCGCCTCCTACAAGGAGATGGATCAGGAAGGCAACGACCTCGGTGGTCTCTTCGCCAGCCGTCCGAGCAGCTTCAACAAAGGTCGCGAGCGCTTCATGAAGAACGAACTGGTGAACATCTATCCCGACACCTTGTGCTGGGTACACGACTTCACCTATTCTTATAACGAGCCGATGACCCTCAACTATTTCTATCATCCGCAGTTTGACAACTATCCGGTGGTGGGCATCTCATGGCGCCAGGCCAAGGCCTTCTGCTACTGGAGAACCCACATGCGCAACTGCTGGCTCTCCGCTCACGATTATGCTCGCGAACAGGAATTCCGTCTCCCCAACGAGGCTGAATGGGAATGGGCAGCCAGAGGCGACTTCGATATGGAGATGTTCCCGTGGGGCGGTCCCTACACCCAGAACATCAATGGTTGCTACCTCCTCAACTTCAAGCCGCAGCGTGGTAACTATATCGCCGACGGTAACATCTACCCCGGCATCGTGGCTCACTACCATCCGAACGACTTCGGCTTGTACGACATGAGCGGTAACGTGGCCGAGTGGTGCGAGGATGCCTTCGACAAGTCGGCTACCAACTTTACCCACGACCTCAACCCGCAATACACCTACTACGCTAAGAAGACCGATACTCCCGAGAAGAAGAGAAAAGTGATCCGTGGTGGTTCATGGAAGGATATCAGCTACTACAACACTGTGTATGCCAAGACCTTCGAATATCAGGATACCTGCTGCTCATACGTTGGCTTCCGCTGCGTGCAGAGCTATATGGGCCGCCAGAGAGGCGACAACCTGAACTCCGCATCACACGTTTACTAATATAGAAAACAAAAAAAACACAATACAATCAAATCATTAACCAATTAAATTTTTATTACTATGGGTTTAGACAAATTAGTAAGAAGCAAGGGCTATAAGAACTTTATGGCCAAATTGTACGGATGGGGCGCATCAGTCGTCATCTTGGGTGCATTGTTCAAAATTATGCACTATCCTGGTGCTGGTATCATGCTGATTGCCGGTATGGGTACCGAGGCACTCATCTTCTTTATGTCAGCTTTCGAACCGCTGCATGTGGAGTACAATTGGGCATTGGTTTATCCTGAATTAGCCGCTGGCGACGAAATCGAAACCCCGACCTCCAAGAAGAAAGGTGCTCCGAGCGGCACTCCGACCCAGCAGCTCGACAAGATGCTGACCGAAGCTAAAGTAGGACCCGAACTGATTGAGAGTCTGGCTACTGGCATGCGCAACCTCGCTGACAATGCCAAGAAGATTTCCGGCCTGGCCGACGCTGCCACCGTTACCGACGCTTACGCCGCTAACATGAGCAAGGCTGCCGAGTCTGTCCGCAACCTCTCCCTCCAGTATGACAAGACCGCCGCTGCCCTTCAGAAGGATTCCACCGTGTCGGATGAATACCTCACCAACGTACAGAAGGCTTCTACCGCTGTGTCCAACCTCGCAGCCATCTACGAGAACACTACCAAGGCTATCCAGGGCGACACCGGCGCTTACAACGATCAGTTGAAGAAACTCAACCAGAACCTCGCCTCCATCAACTCCATGTACGAGCTTCAGATGAAGAACTCGAAGGATATGCTGGAGAACTACAAGCTGGTTGAACAGAATATCAACACTTACGCACAGAACCTCAACGATTCATTGGCCAACACCAAGACCTACAAGGAAGAGATCGACAAACTTACCAAGAACGTATCTCGCCTCAGCAACGTCTATGGTAACATGGTGGCAGCCATGAGCATCCCTGCACAGAAATAAATTAATATGTAGTTATTCACGGAGTATTAATTTAAAATTGTAAGAAAATGGGTGCAAAAAACTGTCCAGAAACACCACGTCAGCAGATGATCGGCATGATGTACTTGGTGCTCACGGCAATGCTTGCATTGAACGTGTCCAAGGACATTCTCGAAGCCTTCAACGTCGTGGACGATTCTCTGTTACAATCCAATAAGAATGTGACAACGGCCCTTACCGACCGTTATACCAACCTGCTCAGCATCGAGGGCGAAGAACAGACTGTTGCCATCAAGGCCGCTCAAGAGAAAGCCAAGAAGCTGAGAGCCATCACCGATACCATGGTACGCTACATTGAAACCATCCGCTGGGAAATGACCGTTAACGTGGATGGCGAAAATGCAAAAGGAGTTGTGAAAGCCAAAGAAGAGGCTAAAAAAGGTGAAATACCTTGCGTTCCCGTATCCGATATCGATGGTAAGGAAGACTTTGACAAACCTACTACCTTTATGGTGGGTTCGGGCGACAAACCGGATCCCGACAAATACGGTGTCAAGTTGAAGAAAAAACTGACCGATTATCATGCCCAATTGCTCAAATTCATTGAGAATGAAGCGGGTCAGAGAGATCCCAACTTGGAGAAACAGTTGAGTACGGTGAAGCCTGCCGACATGGTCTTCTCAAAACACGAAGAAAAAGAGGTGCCGTGGGAGTTCTACAACTTCTACCACTTGATTACCGGTGGTCAGGTGATCCTTCTGAGCAAGATGATCAGTGAGGTGAAATCCGCAGAAGCTGTTGTGCTGAACCACATCATCGCCTCCGCAGGTTCTGCCAACCTCTCCTTCGCCGAGTATGCCGGTCACTCCATGGCCGACTCCAAGGTGCTCTTCGCAGGTGACAACTACAAGACTACCGTTATCGTGGCCGCTTTCGACCCGAACCAGAAACTTGACGTTTACTATCAGGTGGGTGTCGATTCATTGAGCGAAGCCAACGAAGGCGCCGCCACCCACGTTGATGGTCCTGCCACTGGCGTTGAGATTGACATCCCTGGCGGCGGTGTGGGCACACACAAGATCGCTGGTTACATCAAGGTTCGCAACGAGAACACCGGTAAGGTGGAATGCTACCACTTCAGAGATGAATTCGTAGTTATCCCCAAGGGTGGTGCTACTATTTCAGCCGACAAGATGAACGTGCTCTATGCCGGTTTGAAGAACCCCATCACCGCAGCAGGTGGTACCGACGCGAGCAAGCTCTCCGTCAGCTTCCCGGGCTGCCAGGTATTGGGTAGCGGCGCCAAGAGAGAGGTTGTTCCTCCGACCAGCATGATCGGTAGAACCGTTGAGGCTACTGTCTCTACCTCTGAAGGCTCCTCCAAGATGACCTTCCGTGTGAAGAAAGTTCCGGATCCGTATGCACAGATCGGTGCTAACATCTTCGGCGGCAAGAAATCCAAAGCTGAGCTCACCGCCAACCCCGTGCTGATTGCCAAGATGAGCGATGACTTCGCTTTCGACCTCAAATGGACGGTGGTTTCCTATTCAGTGGATGTGATTGAAAAAGGTATCATCAGCACCATCAACTGCAGCGGTTCCAGATTCTCTGGCGAGCTCATCAACAGAATCAACAGTGCACCGGTAGGTACCGTGTTCATGTTCTCCAATATCAAGATTTCGCAGCCTGAATTGGGAACCCGTACCATGCCGCGTGACATCACGGTTCGTATCAAATAATTAAAAAACATACTGTTATGAAAAAGATTGTTTTGTCTGTATTGGCCCTCTGCCTCGCAACCGCAGCGTTTGCGCAGGAAGACACCACTGGTAGCACCATGAACCAGCCGGTGCGCAAGCCCCTTGAACTGGCTTGGGAGCAGACCGAAGTAGGCGAATTCTCCGAAAATGTGCCTTACGTCTATCAGCGTAATGCCGATGTGATGTACTATCACACCATCTGGAGAACCATCGACCTCCGCGAAAAGATGAACCATCCCCTTTACTTCCCGCAGGAGACCCGCGGCACATGGCGTAGCATGGCACAAGTCATCTTCGACGCCATCGATGTGGATCATCCCGACAAGAAAGAAGGTGAAGTTCTTCCCGTCTATACCGACGAGTTCTGCACCATGTACAAAGACCGCGAGGCCGTAAGATCCTCCCTCTCCGAGACCCACGTCATTGACTCTTTGGACGAAGAGACCTTTGAAGTGGTAGGACAGAAGGAAATCGTGGAGAACTATCGGGCAAGCCAGATCCTGATGTATCGTGTTAAGGAAATCTGGTTCTTCGACAAGAAACGTTCTGTACTCGAAGTCCGCATCCTCGAAATTGAACCCATGCTCCAGGTGGAGCGTGAGGTGGGCGGTGCCAGTGCTCCTGGTCCCGGCCAAGAAGAAGGAGAGGAAGAGGTTCAGAGCGTGAAAGCATGGAAACGCCTCGGCTACATCATGTACGACGAGCTGCGTCCCTACCTCGTAAAACAGGAAATGTACAACCCGAAGAACAACGCCCAGCGTCTCTCCTTGGACGATATGATGACCTGGAAACGCGAATTCTCCAGCTTCATCTATCAGGAACAGAACGTGTACAACAACCGCCAGATTGACGAGTATATCGCCAATGCCCGCGACCAGCGTATCGAATCGGAACGCATCACCGAAAAGATCCGCTCATTTGAGCACGACCTCTGGGAGTTCTAGTTCAAATTGAAAATTGAAAATTGAAAACTGAGAACTGAAATTAAAAATTAAACAAACAATCTTCTTCATAAAAGAAAAGCCTGGTCATACGATCGGGCTTTCTTATTTCATACTCATCACAGATTTAATTCTTACTATTCTTTTGAATAAAATCTAAGGCGATTTGGAAACATTCGTCAAATTCTTTCTGTTTCAGATGATACATATAAAGATCTCTGAAATAGAAAGCGTGAGGCTTTTTGTCGAAAACATGCAGCTCGTATGAATGAATGCCCAAACTTTGCAGCCGTTCGGCCATACGCTGCGAACCATATACGTAGGGAAGATGCGGCATGGAAAAGGCATGTCCCTCCTCAACGGGCAAGATTCTGTCGTGCGTGCCATGAATCATACAGATAGGCGTGGTTTCATCCTCATCCATCATTTCCGGATTAAAGATAGCCCCCCACAACAGCACAGCGCCTGCCACGCTGAAAGAGCGCGTCATAGCAGAATCGGTACCTGTGGAGTGGAGCGGCGATAGCTCAGGCGCAGCGAAGGTCTCTTCCGGACGCTGATTTTCATCCATATAAAGCGCATGAATGATGGCGACAGCACCTGCCGACTGTCCCAACAGAAAGATTCGGTTGGTGTCAATGTGATACTTGTCGGCATTGGCCTTAAAGTAACGCACCGCAGCACTCACATCCTGTGCCGCCATGAAACCGGTACGA
Source organism: Bacteroidales bacterium (assembly GCA_017535665.1). GTDB lineage: Bacteria > Bacteroidota > Bacteroidia > Bacteroidales > WCHB1-69 > UBA1756. Next base: position 84,513 of record JAFXTS010000013.1, read on the forward strand.
ATCAGATTTTTCGATGAAAACTTGCCTGGCGGCATCACCCGATAGTCGATAGCAGCCGCCAAATAGCCCTCCTCCGCAAAACGATTGCACCAAGCCCTCACATCCTCATGGACACGTGAGCCTAACACAAAACCGCCCCCAAACAGAGTGATTACCAAAGGACGCGACGTACTGACCGAGTCTTCTCGTTCGTAAAAATCAAATAATAGTTGCTGCTGATGCTCTTTCCCCTTGGTCTTCAGCAATCCACGCGGAGGACGTTCTGTAGAACGCAACGTGAGCGTACGCTCTTTTCCATTCGCCATCACCGTGCAGTAGGGGACCCTAAGCCTCACAACAAACCGTGCATCAGCATCCTGCGCTTCTTGCGAATGAAGACTATCGGAAGCGAACAGCAGCAGACATAGTGCTACCGAAATCGACTTTTTTACCAAAGAAAAAATATGATCCTTCATCCTTATCCCCTTTCAAAGAAATAACTTGCTTAAATGTGGCTACTGAAGCTCCAACGCCTGCAAAATCAGCGAGAAAATGCGGTTGTAGTTCTCCAAACCGCAGCTGTCGCAAGTGTCGGTGAAATGGTGATAACCGCCATATCTTCCGCCCATCGTATAGATGAAGATGGCCGGGCACTTCTGCGAGAAGAAATAGTGGTCGCTATTGGCGGCATTGCTGCGCGGCTTCACCTGCGACACCAAATGCTGCTCATCGTTGATACGCACCAGATTGTCGTAAAACCACTTTGTGTTTTCCCCATCGCTATTCACCACCGTAAACCCTTCATCACCTCCACAAAACATATCCAAATTCAGCACCAGTTTCACCTTGTCGAAATCGATAAGCGAATTTTCAACAAAATACCGAGATCCTCTCAAACCGCTTTCCTCACCACTAAACAGCAAAAAGACAACCGTATAGGGAGGTCTATTTTGTGAAAAATGACGGGCGAAATCCATCACCGCTGATGTTCCAGAAGCATTGTCGTGCGCACCATGGAAAATCACCGAGTCGCCCATACAGCCCAAATGGTCGTAGTGGGCAGTGAAAACAATCAGTGAATCAGGGTATTGTGAACCTTCGATTTTATAACAAACATTCTGCGTCTTGTTGGTATAGGCCTCATTTCTGAAATCCACAGACACCCCATTCACTTTCTTCTTAAAAAGGGAACGCTTGACGAAGATGACCGCATGATCCGAGTTTTGGTCACAAAAGCTGAGACCCCACACAGGCAGCTCATCCACGCCAATCAGGAAGCCCTTACAGCCGAGAGAGCCATCGAAATCGAACGCGCGAATCAGCTTGCGCACGTCATCGGCCTCCAATTTCTTGTCTTTCCATTGCACGGCATCCATATAGACAAAACCACTCCGAATCAGTGAGGCATAACGGTCGTAGAATTTGAGCAGCTTGCGAGGGTCGAAAAACAGAGAGGCATCCATCACCACCACAGTAGCATCTTTGATGGAGGTGGAGGTGGAATAGGGAGAAATGCGATAGTCCCAAAATGGGCTGAGCCGCTTCCCATCGATAGACATTTCCACACTTCCTTCCATCTTATGCGATTGAAATTCATAATGTTGGAAGCCATCGGAAGTTAAGGGTTGCGCACCCGTTTGGCGAAGCTGTTCACGGATAAAATCGGCGGCTTTTTGCTCACCGTCGTGGCAACCTCCCCTACCCCAGCAGTCATCGCCAGCGAGTGTGGCGATGCAAGTGCGCACATAATTAGAATCTTGTCCATTGGCCGTTGCTCCCATAAAAAACAGAGCAACCAACAGTATCAGATAATTGGATATTCTTCCCATTGATGATTGTGGATATACATTAAATAATTGATTCCTAAACTTTTAAGATGTTCAATCGCCTCATCACGACCGAATGCCAACTCCTCCGACTTATGGGCATCGGTACTCACCACGACAGGAATATGGTAGTGGGCCACCTGTTTCAAAAGATAATCGGAGGGATAGTAGTCGGGACAGCGGCCTTTGTAGATGCCGCGGGTGTTGATTTCGACGATCAAGTGCTTTTGGTGGATAAGTTCAATGCAGTGGTCGGCCAGTTTCGTGTACCAATCCTCCTCTTCGGTAAAGAAGCGTTTTTGGTTGTGCATCTTGATTTTATCGAAATGAGCGATAATATCAAACTGCTGAGTTTCAATCATTTCAAAGCTCTGCTCCCAGAAAGTAGTGACAGCTTTTCGGACATCACCCCCAAAATATTCTGCCAAACCATCGTCATATATTTCCCGTTTGGAGCCATCGATAAACCAGATATGGTCGCTATGGGGCTGGCGAACCAGGTGCACGCCACCGATAATATAGTCAAGGTGGAAGGTGTTTTTGAAATAGGAGAACGGCTTAGTCATGCCGGGGATGAAGTCGCATTCGAGACCACAGAACAGCTGCAAATCAGGATATTGCGATTGAAGGGCATGAATGGTGGCAGTATACTCGGGGATAGCCTCCTCGTGGATACCAAAATCGTTCTCGAAGGGGACGGGCGCGTGGGAGGAGAAACCGAGTTGGTTGTAGTGGAGCTGGGAGGCGCGTTGCACAAAAAGCTCGATAGGCTCCTTGCCGTCGCAGAAGGTGGAGTGAGTATGGTAGTTATTTTTCATGGAAAAATGCTCGATGAACCGCGTGATTTTTAGTTCCAACTAAAACGTATAGCGTGCGGAGACGTTGAAGAAGTTGTAATCGAACAACACAAATGGGTCGTGATGTGGGTTGGCGAAGAGGAAGAAGCCGGGGCGGGCATCCACCTGAAGGGCCAGCGGGATGTTGGCAAATTTATACTCCGCACCGCCGAATGCGTTCACACCAAAGACGAAATTGCCATGATGGTAGAAACCCACACGATGGTGGGGCAGTGTGCCACCAATATTAAAACCGCCACCGATGAACCAGTAGAAGCCGTTGCCGCAGGCTGCCTCATACATAAAATTGGGGTTGAAGGTAAGCACTATTGGCACTGCATTATACTCATAGTCAAGAATGAAGCGGTAGCCCAAGTCGAGCTGGATGGCGAAATGGTTGGTGGGGAAGGTTTTGAAGGAGGCCCCATTCATAAATCCGATGGTGCCGCCGATGGCATTGTCGTAAGGGGCGGCATCGCTGCGAACCTGAGCCATAGAAACCGTGCATGAGAACAAAGCTAACAAGCTAATAATCAAAACTTTTCTTTTCATAACAATAGATTTTAGATTCATGCAAAGTTATAATGGATTTTATGGATAAATATTCTGATAAAAAATTTTTTATAAACAGAAAATAATTGATAACTTTTTTCTACCTTTGCAGCTTCAAAAAGAACATTAATCATTCACCAAAATCAACCATTTATGAAAAAAATTTTATCCCTTGCAGTTCTGGCTTTCCTGTCAGTTTTCACAGTGATGGCGCAGGGCGAGCAGTTCGTCTCCACGGAGGTTTCCAACAAGAATGTAGTTCTCGAGGAGTACACCGGTATCAACTGCGGCTACTGTCCTGATGGTCATCGTATCGCCAATGAAATTGCCGCCGCACATCCTGGCCGCGTGTTCGTCATCAATGTACATGCCGGTTCTTACGCAGCCAACACCTACACCACTCAGTGGGGCAACGCTTTAGCCAGCCAGACCGGACTGACCGGTTATCCTGCTGGAACCGTCAACCGCCACGTTTACCCGGATCTCCTTAGCCCCGGTGAGACAGGCACCCATACTGTCACCGACCTCAGCCGTGGACATTGGAATACCGCAGCTGGACGCGTTATGGCAGAAAGTTCTCCTGTCAACATCGCTGCTCGCGGCACCTTGGACTGGAGCACCCGCGAGCTCAACATTACGGTTCAGCTGTATTACACGGCCAACGAAGCCAACAGCACCAACAAACTGAATGTGGCCATTCTTCAGGACAATGTGATTGGCAGCCAGAGCGGTGCCAGCTACAACCCGTCACAGCAGGTGGGCAGCCAATACCGCCACATGCACATGCTCCGTCACCTGCTCACTGGACAGTGGGGTGAAGACATCACCACTACCACCCAGGGCTCGTTTGTGGAGAAGACCTACACCTACACCATTCCCGCCAGCCTCGGTTCACCGAATGCCATCGCTGCCAAATTGGAAGACCTTCACTTTGTAGCTTTCGTGGCACAGGGCCAGCAGGAGATTCTCACCGGTTGCGAAGTGGAGATCGAAAACATCAACATGCCCACTCTCAACCCGCGCGTTGATGGCCTTACCAACGTTGAAGTTCAGGATTGCAGCACTGATGCCAGAGTGAAAGTTAATGTCACCAACGTCGGTTCTGATGCGATCACCGCCCTCACCTTCCAATACAGCGTGGCCAACGGCACCCCGATGACCTTCGACTGGACGGGCAACATCGCCTCCATGGACAACACCTCCATTGAGCTTCCCACCCTCACGGTTGCCACCAACACCAACCAAGTTGTCAAAGCTAAGATTGTGAACGCCAACGGCCAGGCATTTGAAAGCACCGAGGCATCCCTTACCATCAAGAAAAGCGTAGTAAGCGGCGATGGTCCGATGGTGCTCAAGATCAAGACCGACACCTATGCCAGCGAGACCTCTTACAAACTTTATGGTCCGAACAACAATGTCATTCAGCAGTCATCCAGCTTCACCAACAGCACCATTCACACTTTCGACCTCAACTTCCCCAGCCCGGGTTGCTATCGTCTGCAAGTGAAAGACAGCTATGGTGACGGTATCAGCGGTGGTTTTGTCAGAATCTTCGCTGCCGATGGCACCACCCAGCTTTTCAATGCTACCGGTACCAGCTTCTCTTCCGAGCTGAATGTGATGATTTCTGTTGAGACCGTTGACATCGATGATGAGACCTTCCAAGACATGATCATCTTCCCGAACCCGGCCACCAACTTCGTCAACATCCAAGGCACTGCCAACATCCAGCAGGTTGAGCTCTTCAACCTCGAAGGACAGCGTGTGGCAGCTGAATATGGCGATGTTAGAACCCTCTCACTCGAAGGTTTGGCCAGCGGCATGTACATCATGAAGGTGACCTCCGACAAGGGCACCACCACCTACAAGGTGAGCAAAAGATAAGGGGCGTTAAGCCACGAATAGAAAGAGCGGATAAAGCCGAGGCTTTATCCGCTCTTTTTTATTCTGTTCATTTTCTTTTCGATTGCAAAAAGAAAACGAACCAAAAGAAATGCGCTTTGCCGCTGTGCAAATTCCGGCTAAAATCGGGTGAAGCTCGCTAAACGGCGAAAAACTTGATGAGCTTCATTTCATTGCGCTCATCTTCGGACAATTCGCCGTTCTTCACGCTCGCTCCCCCCGATTTCTTCACGCCTCCATTTGCAAGGCGGCGGTGAGATGAGGCCGCACCGCATTCACCCGCGTTCCAAAGGAACGCACTCTCAGTAACCCCACACCAACGAACGCAGTGAGTGCAGTGTGGGGAGGGGGAACGCCGCACAGCAAACCGCGGCACATAGACAGAACGATAGAACCTGTCGGTGGGTATGCCGCGGAAGAACGGGGAGGTGCTTCCCTCCCAAGGCCGTAATCTAGAAGATATAGAAATGGGATAGAGACGCGCCATGGCACGTCTCTACATTAATATTTCAGGATCTCCTCGGAGAAAAATTCCAGCTTCACGCCGGCTTTGCGGAACATCTCCTCCGATTCGGCGCCGGCATGGTACTTTTTCTCGCACACCACACGGGTGATGCCGCAGTTGATGATGAGCATGGCGCAGACACGGCAGGGGGTCATACGGCAATATAGTGTACTATTGTTCAGTGAGATACCCAATTTTGCCGCCTGACAGATAGCATTCTGTTCGGCATGGACGGTGCGAACGCAGTGCTCGGTGACGGTGCCGTCCTCGTGGACGGTCTTTTTCAGCTGGTGGCCCACCTCGTCGCAATGGGGCAGTCCTTTCGGAGAGCCCACGTAGCCGGTAACCAGAATCTGGCGGTCGCGCACGATGACACAGCCGCTACGGCCGCGGTCGCAGGTGGCGCGGGAACTCACCGCATTTGCAATTTCCATGAAATATTCGTCCCAAGTAGGACGTACGTATGGTTTCTTTTCTTCAGCCATCTTATTAAAAATCAATTTATTAAATAATACATATAATGACCCATTTTTCAGGGATTCCATCAAAATAATAGAGTTTTTCGCCCCATTGATCTCTCAGACGGAGCGTATTTCCATCCAAATAATACAACTTATCACCCCACTGGTCTTTCAAACGGATGGTATTGCCATCGAAATAATAAAGTTTTTCGCCCCACTGGTCTTTGAGGCGCACAGTGTTGCCATCGAAATAGTAGAGTTTGTCGCCCCATTGGTCCTTGATGCGCACGGTTTTCCCATCGAAATAGTAAACTTTGTCGCCCCACTGGTCCTTAATACGAATGGTATTATTGTTATCGACGTAATAAAGTTTGCTTCCCCACTGGTCTTTGAGGCGGACGGTGGTTTGGGCAGAAATGAACGACACTGACAGGAGCATCAGGGTGAAAAGGGCGAAAATTTTGGAAAGTTTCATGGGAAAAATTGCAAAAAACAAAAATGAGATTCGATAGCGGATATAGGGTTTAAATGGGGTTAGATTTTACAAAAAAAGCAGACTTTAGAGTCTGCCATTTTGCTAAAACGCGACGAGAAAACTACTCTTGCTGAGCATTGAGCATCTGCTGAACGTAGATGGCTTTCAGGCGCTGTTCCCGGCGTACCACACTGGGTTTGGTAAATTTCTGGCGGTTGCGTAATTCTTTCAAAACGCCAGTTTTCTCAAACTTTCTTTTCAATTTCTTCAAAGCTTTGTCAATGTTTTCGCCTTCTTTTACGGGAACGATGATCATAAGAAATACCTCTTTCTTTTAAATGGTTAAACTTTAATTTTTTAGCGTGCAAAAATACAAAAATTTTTGATGTGCCAGCAATGGCGAGAAAAGTTTTTTTTCACCAAATAAATAATGCCGATGCTATAGCACTAAAATCGTACCTGTGCGGATAAAACAACAAAAGCATCTCCCATTTTCATAAAAAACATTATTTTTGCAAAATAAAATTCTAAACTGGAAACCATGAGAGCGATTACCACCTTTCTGTCTGTAATTCTGCTACTTAGCATAGCGAATGCTCAAGATACCATCAAGACTTATTGGAACAACCAACAACTGAAATCTATCGGACTGGCCAACGACACTATCGAAGAGGGCGTCTGGCGCTACTACCATCCTGACGGAAGGTTGATGATGGAGGGGAAATATTTGCACGGCAAAAAAGTCGGTCTGTGGAAGGCCTGGTACGAGAGTGGTCAGCTTTCACAGGAGTATTACGCCGACAATGGTTCTTTCAAAAGCTGGTACGCCAGCGGAAAGTTAGAGTCGGAGGGAGCCATGAAAAACAGTCTGAAAGATGGCAACTGGACTTTTTATTATCCTGACGGACAGGTATATAGAAAATGCTCTTATCAGCAAGACAATCTGAACGGTCCGTTGACCGACTACTACGATGGCGGAAACAAATCGTTTGAAGGCACATACGTGGACGGGAAATTGAACGGAGCCGCAAAAGGATGGCACACCAACGGCGAGGTGGAGATGGAAGGAAATTTTGAGGATGATTTGCAAGAGGGCACGTGGAAATTCTATTATGCCAACGGCCAGTTAGGCAGTACCGGCGAATTCCGCGGAGGTTTGCAGCACGGCACTTGGACCTATTATTATGAAGAGGGCGGAATGCTTTGGAAAAAGGGCGATTTCCGCAACGGGATGCGCAACGGGAAATGGGAGGCTTGGTACGAAAACGGGGCCAAACAACGCAGCGGTAACTTCTCTTTCAACAAGGAGGACGGTCATTGGATTCAGTGGTACGAGACGGGCGTGGTGAAAGACGAAGGCGATTTCAAGGCCGGACAGATGTGCGGGCTGTGGAAAGGCTACTATCCCGACGGCACCCAAAAATACGAGAGCGGCTACAACGACAATGTGCGCGACGGCGTATATAAATATTGGAATGAAAACGGCAAGAAACGCTCAGCCGGCTACTACAGCAAGGGCGAAAAGCACGGTAGCTGGGTGGAATATGCCGACAACGGACAGAAGACCGAGGAGGGCAAGTTTGTGAACGGCGAGAAAAACGGAATGTGGATTTTCTATAATGAAAGAGAGGTGAAGATTCGCGAACAAAACTTCACCAACGGAGCCGCCAATGGCAAGTTTGTCGAATACTACCCGAACGGCAAGAAACAGATGGAAGGTTGTTACGACAACCGCGTGCGCGAGGGCAAGTGGACCTACTGGGATGCCAAAGGCAAAGTAATGTACAGCGTTCAGTTTGAACACGGCAATAAAGTCAAAGTGTACAAGGAGTTAAGCGGAGAATACGCTAAGCCGTTCTAATTACTTGACAATGGTTTAGTTATACAAAGCCATCCGAAAATAAGGATTCATCAGTTTTTCGTCACGCAACGTGGTGGACGGACCGTGTCCGGGGTAGATAACCGTATCGTCGGGCAATGGCATCACCTTCTTGCGAATGCTCTCCAACAGCACCTCCTGATCGCCAGTGGGCAGGTCGCTGCGGCCGACGCTGCCTTGGAACACCAAATCGCCGACAAACAGCTGGCGTTCAGCTTCATGGTACAGTATGACACTACCGGCGCAGTGGCCTGGAGTTTCCATGACCTGCAGCTCCTGCTGTCCGAAAACGATACGGTCGCCCTCCTTGATAAACTGGTCAGGCTGAGGGAAATCCTCCTTTGTGCAGTCCATGTTGAAGGCCACCCCGTAGGCAACATTGTGATTATAGACAGGCAGTCCCGCCTCGTGCATCAGCAGCGGCACAGCGAACGTGCGCACCGCCCAACCGCAACCTAACGTGTGGTCGATATGCGGATGCGTCACAATGAGGTACTTGACGATGAGCTGGCGGTCGTTCACAAACTTCACCAGCAGGTGTTTTTCCTCCTCCGTTGTCATGCCCGGATCGATAATGACCGCATCACCTGTCTCATCAAACAATAGCATCGTGTTGACTTGCAAAAAGTTGCTTGGAAATATTTGGATGTCCATAATCGTGATTCTTTATGAAAATTAGCGAATATTAGAATCCAGTCCAGAACATCATCCAGAATCTGTTCTCCATATCTTTCCAATCCGCGGAAGTTCTGTTATAGAAGTCAGCTGTGATGCCGTTGAGTTTGGCAGCCAGTTTTTTTGCATTATACTTGCTTCCTTCACCTTTTATAAAAGTCTGCAAATCTGCATCTTGCTGCATCATTTCTTTTTCAAAATTCAACACCGAAGTCATCATCATATTTTTGGTGGAGCCCCAGCGCACCTGTGCGAGTTTGTTGGCCTTGCGGTATTGCCAGAGGGCGGAATTGTCGTCCACGCCATGGTGTCCGCAGTGGGAGAAGGCCTCGGGCAGTTGGTTGCTGCCCGCATAAATCGGGATGCGGGGGCTCTGTCCGGGGTTCTCGAACGCGAACCAGCACACACCGCCGACAGCGTCAGGCAGCCACGCACGGCACTGTGCGACAAAGGAATAGGAGCACCACGACATGGCCACACCTCTATGAAATTCCACCGTTCCAGGCTTCAAGGCATTGTAGAGGTTACGCTCGGCACCGCTCATCCACGGATTGCCAACGGTAGAGAGGATGGTGTCGTTATAGGTCTCGCCATCCTTGTTTTTCTTCTCCTTCACGATGGTGAGATTCTGAATCTGATCGAGTTCGGGGCAGCCTTCGTAAGTAGCGCGGAAGAGTTCCATCACCTTCTCGGGCGACACTTTCTGCTCGGGTTTGATGGAGAACGGCAGGTCTTCGTCATCCAGCTGGAAGTTTTGCGAGGGGGCGAGCTGGCTGAAGATGTACCACTCGCGTTCGGTATGGTTCTTGCCGCCGGCGTAGTCGGAGGGGAAGGCGCGCCACCAGATGAACTCGCCGGTGCCGTCCCAGAAGCCGTATTTTTTGGCCACGGCCTCCACATTGTCGGAGCAGAGGAAGTAGTCGGGATTGTTGCGTTGCAGGCGGCCGATGCGGGCCACGTTGCAGCTCACGGCCACCTCGTCGTCGGGCACGCGCTGGGCCACCCAGATGCCGCCGATCTTGTCGGGACCTTCGCCCATAATTTCCATCTGCCATACCTCTTTTTTGTCGGCAATGGTGATGCACTCGCCACCGTCGCCATAGCCGTACTGGGCAATCATCGCTCCGATGGTGCGGATGGCGTCACGGGCATTATCGCAACGCTGCAGGGCGATGCGCTCCAGCTCCTCAATCAGAAACATACCATCAGCATTCACGAGGGTGTCGGGACCCGAGAAGGTGCTTTCGCCGATGGCCAGCTGCTTCTCATTCAGACAGGGGTAGGCGGTATTGAGGTAAGCGTAGGTGTGGGCGGCTTCTGGAATCTCGCCGGCCAGTTTCAAGCCCGTTTTGTCGTTGGGGTTAGCGGTGTGCATCGTGCCCTTATACACTGGGTGCATCGTACCTGCCTTGTGGTCGGCAGCGGGCTCCCAGCGCAGCCAGGTGCGGTACATACCGTCGCAGGTGTGTGAGGTCATCACCGAGCCGTCGGTGCTGGCCTTGCAGCCCACCATGATGGAGGTGCAGTTCTCCCCTTTCAGGTTCCATTCCCACTCCTGGGCATTCAAACATAAAATCCAGACAAAAGATAAGCAAAAAAGAAATAATCTCTTGATATTCATTATTTTATAAATTAAAATTCAACTACGCAAATTTACACAAATATATTTAGTAATAAATCACTATTTTTGCAAATTCAAATGAAAGTTTGAAAATTATTGCAACAAATTTATTATCAACAAGATTCATAATCAACTATGTTAGTTATCGGTATAGCAGGAGGTTCGGGATCAGGGAAAACCTCCGTTGTGAAGAAAATCATCGAATCGCTACCACAGGACAAGGTCAGCGTGTTGTCGCAAGACGCCTACTATCGCGACAATGGGGAGCTGACACAGGAGCAGCGGGAAGCCATCAACTTCGATCATCCCCGCTCCATCGAATGGCCTCTTTTGGTGCAGCATATCAACGAGTTGAAGGCGGGGCGCAGCATTGAGATGCCCACCTACTCGTATGTCACCTGCCGTCGTGGCAAGGAGACGATTCCCGTTTCGCCGGCCAAGGTGCTGATTGTGGAAGGCATCCTCATCTTCACCGACCCTGACTTGGCAGACATTCTGGATTTGAAAGTGTTTGTGGACACCAACGCCGACGAGCGACTCATCCGCATCATACAGCGCGACGTGAACGAGCGCGGACGCGGCCTCGACAAGTCCATCGTCCATTATCAGAAATATGTCAAACCGATGCACGAATCGTTCATCGAGCCCACGAAACGGCTGGCCGACATCATCATCCCGGTGGGCGGACAGAACGAGAAAGGCATCGACATTCTGACAAGCAAAATCAGACAGACATTAGGAGAAGAGTAAAACAGAACAAAACATCTGGCAGTTTTATACAATAAATAGCACAAATTGTCGTTTGACTGCCGAACATCCGAACTACAAATATCATTATGAAAAAAGAGAACAGCGAGTACAGTTCTTTCAGCCTGCTGCGATTCATTGTCAGCAAATGGAAATTATTAACTATCATTACCGTAGTGGCAGCTGTCGCGGCTTTTGTCTGTGCCTGCTTCATCAAACCTCATTTCAAGTCCACGGCCATCGTATATGCGCCGCGCACCAACTCGGTCTCCAAGATTTTGTTGGCTGATGAGACCAGCAACGAGCGTATGGACATGAAGGCATACGCTATTGAGGCAGAGACTGAGCAGATGCTGGAAATTCTGAATTCCAGAGAGTTGAAAGATAAGCTCATCCGCCGTCACAACCTGATTCAGCATTACGAATTGGACACCACCCAAAAATACTGGCAGACCAAACTCTACAAGAACCTTGAGGAGAGTATGGAAATCAAGCGGACCAAGTTTGGCGCCATTTCCATCACCATTGAGGATAAAGATCCGAAGATGGCCTGCCGCATCGCCAACGATGTGGTAGATCTGCTTGACACCTTCAAGCGGGAGATTGAAAACGAGCGTGCACGTGCCGCTTACGCTGTGATGCAGAAGCAGTTGGAAGATGTAACCGCCGAAATCAACCGTGTGGATGACTCCATCCGCGTCATCATGGAGCATGGTGTTTTTGACTTTGAAAGCCAGTCGGAAAGAATTATGCAACAGTGGGCCATCGCAGTGGCACAGGGCAACACGGCCGCCCAGCAGCGGCTTCAGGCCTTATTGGACACCATGGCCATCTGGGGACCGAGAGCCGAAGCCCTTCACGACTTGCAGTTCAGTTTCCGCGAATACCAGTCGTTGGTGAAGCAGAAGATGATGGATGCCAAGGTGGATATGGACAACCACATCCCCACCAAATTCATCATCCAGAGAGCCATCGTTCCCGACAAGAAATGCTATCCCAAGAAGTCCATCATCACCATCATAGCTGCCCTCTCGGCACTGATTGTCACTATCGTGGTTCTGTTGGTGGTGGAGAACATCAAAGGCACGCCGAATTTGCGCCGGAAAGAGGAAGAAAAACCTGCCGAAGAGAGTTCTGCCGAGTAATCACCGTCTTGCATGGACTGGAAAAAGCACAGCAAATGGTGGGTGATCGGTGCGGCTGCGGCTGTCATCCTGATCAATGCATGGGCGATTTACAATGAGCACCTGTTCATTCCCTTTTTCTCTGTAGCGGCCATCATCGCCTACCTGCTTTTGTTCCGCGTGGATTTAGCCATGTACCTCATGGCGTTCAGCACACCCTTTTCCATCGGGCTCGACACCGAAAAGGTGCAGTTCAACATCTCCCTGCCCGCCGAGCTGCTGATGATTTCGCTCACTTTCTTGTTCCTTGCCCGCATCTGCTACGACCTGCGGTTCAAGAAAAATGTGCTGAAGCATCCCGTCACCATCGCCATCTTGTGCTACCTCACATGGATGTTTATCTGCTGCATTACCAGCGAGATACCATTGGTGTCGTTCAAGTTCTGGGCAGCCAAAATCTGGTTTGTCTGCTCCTCCTTCTTCATGCTCATCCACCTGATGGACAAAGACCGCAGCCGTTGGATCACCTATTTCAACTGCTACGCCATTGCATTAGGGTGTGTGGTGGTCATCACCACCATCAAGAATGCGCAGGTCGGCTTCGGCGAGCACATCGCCCACTGGATAATGAATCCCTTCTACAACGACCACACCGCCTACGGGGCCGTGCTGGCACTGTTTCTCCCAATGACCATCGGACTGTTGTTTTTGCCTGAGACCAAGCGGGGAATGCGGGTACTATATGGCATTCTCATCGCTATTTTCCTGCTGGGTACCTATCTGTCGTTCTGCCGTGCGGCATGGTTGAGTCTGATAGGGGCTCTCGGCATCTGGTGCGTGGTGAAGTTGCGCATCAAATTCTCGTGGTTCATCGCCGGTGTCGCGGTAGTGGGAACCTTGCTGTTCGCCTTTTCCGATGACATTCTGTATAAGATGTCGCGCAACAGCCAGGACTCATCCACCAACTTTGCAGAGCATCTACAGTCGATTTCCAATATCAAGACCGACGCCTCCAATGTAGAGCGATTGAACCGCTGGCATGCGGCCTTCGCCATGATTGAGGAACGGCCTGTCATGGGCTGGGGGCCCGGATGTTACCAGTTCTGCTACGCGCCGTACCAAGACTCGCGCTATCACACCATCATCACCACCGACTTTGGTGACGGTGGCAATGCGCACAGCGAGTACATCGGTCCGACGGCAGAGACCGGCTTCGTGGGACTTTTCACGGTGTTGGCATTGGTCGTGCTGGTACTCTATTACGGGTTCCGAACCTACCAGCGGAGCCGTGACAAGAGCGTACGGCGACTCTCTCTGGCAGCCACCCTCTCGCTCATCACCTATTTCATCCATGGGGTGATGAACAACTTCCTTGACACCGACAAGTTGTCGCTCCCCTACTGGGGACTCTTCGCCCTGATCGTGGTATTGAGCGCCGAAACCGAGAGCAAGGAGGCGCGCAGCCTTGAGGCCAGCACACCCAAAGGGATTGCTGACAAGGAAGATAGCCATCCGAGCAGCGACCTCACGCCAGCCTCCGCAGAATGAGGCAGCCGATGTCGCAATTGGCGCACCGTTTCACAGAACAGTATTGTTTGTACAGCTCAAGGATAGCTTGAGAGTATAGGGCATGGCCGGATGGGAAGCCAGCCTCGACGTACTGTCGCGTGATACTATTGTTCTCGAAATCACAGCTTTCGAGCAACGACAGGGCCTGTTCGCGGGCGGTGTCATCGCCCATGAAGGCCGCACGCGCCAGCCGCACCGGCACTACCACATTGACCACCAGCAGGTTAAAAGCCTGCTGCCCGATTTTACGAGGACGGGTGGGGCTGGCGCGGCCGAAGTGGAGATGCGACTTCCAATAGTCGTTAGGTTCAAAAAGGGAGATGCCTCGCAGCAGCGACACATCGGTGTCGTGGAGCAGCAGCTCGATGAGTTCGGGCATACGATAGATGCACTCGCTCAGCTGAGCGAGGCGCACGCAGGGGAAATTCTGGGGACGCAGCCGCAGCAGATTCCACACCTTCAAAGGAATGGGCACCAGATTGTACTTATATTTCAGATAGTCATATTCCGACTGGAGGGTCTCAAAATAGCGGTCCGGCTCATCAGGAGGCTGCTCCAAAAGTCCAGCCTGTCCGAATACCAAGGCATAAATCTGCAATCGGGAATCCTTGTGTTTCAAGATGTAACGGTACGGCAGACTTTTCGACAGCAGCTCAAAGGCGCTGGCGTTTTTGTTGAACCCGAAATTGGCGACGAAGTATCGGAACACAGCCTCCTGCCAGTTGTGATGGCACTCGCAGACGGTCTGCACCACCTCGGACTGCTTGCGCTGCATCCGCTCCACCGCCAACCGCGACAGCCAGCTGGCGAACTGCAACGACGTAACCTCTGGCAGCGAGTGGCGGCACGGCAGCAGGTCGCTGCTACACGACATCTGCTCGTACTCCTCAATCATGGAGGGCGGGATGTACTCCTTCAGCTCCAACGTAGGGAAGTTTTCCTCCAACTCCACATCATGCTGATACACCACATGAAGAATAACACTTTGATACTTACTATCATGCTGATGCCCGTGGCGAAGCCAGTCGGACGTGCGCACATGAATCTCGACATCGCCCGCCCATGTGATGCCGTCGATTTTGATGACCGCCTGTTTGAAGTCCGGACCGGCATCCTGGTGGGCGATGCCGCTTCGAACCAGCCGCAACGACCGGTGGTCGGTGGTATGCAAATCCAAAACTGAAAACAACTGATTACGCCAAAAATAGTGCAGCAACATCTCGTTCATCTTAATATGAGTTATGTTTTAGTTAATTCGCTGCAAAATTACAACATTTTTATAAAATACGCAGCAATTATCCAAAATTTTTATATTTCAATAACAATATTTTTCAGAATATTTTTATAAATTATTCAATTTCAATTAGAAAAATTTTCTCAAAAGTGAAGGAATGTCATTTTTCTATCGTATCTTTGCAGCCTGAACTTAAAAACAAAGAATTACTATGGAACTTGAAAATCCTATTGAAGAAGCCAGACGCTATGTGACCAACGCAGAAGAGATTATTCAAAAAGCGGGCTATGACCCTGAAGTCAAGTCATATACAGACAGCAAATATGTCAAAACCGCAGGAGATATCCTTTGGAAAGGATGTCTGATTGCTTTAGATGCGGTATTGCACGTGCGAAAAGGCAAGGGACGGCCCTCTATCGAGAAATACCAGGAGGCCGCAGGCAAACGCGACCGCAAATTACTACAGTATGTAAATAATGGTTATAACACCTTGCACTTGTATATGGGGTACGATGGCACCAGAGGGAAAAAGTTGTGCGATGCAGGCTTCGAATACGCCAACAGCATCATCGACCGATGCGCCTTGCTGTATCCCGAAACACCGCAGGCGTAGCCACTCCCTATCACGCTTCAGAAGATTCCTCCTGAACGGGCTGCTTCTCCTTGGAGTTGAAAAGCCAGTACAACACCGGCAGTACCGACACCACCAATACCATCGAAATCCACGTGCCGAAGCAGATCACGACACCCATCGGCGACCATAATGCGCTGTTGCTGATAATCATCGGGACCACACCCATAGAAGCGGCAGCACTGGTGAGGAAGATCGGACGGGTACGTCGCTTGCCGGCCTCCAAGGCCGCCTCACGTGCCGACAGTCCGCCCTTGATGCGCAAAGTTTCGGCATAGTCGTACATGATGATGCCGTTTCGCACGATGATACCCATCAGAGCCACCAACCCTAACACCGATGTAAGGGTAAACGACATACCCATGATCTGGATGCCCAATGTGGCTCCGAAGATGGAGAGCAACGTGGCGGCCAGAATCAGCGAGGCCAGTTTGATACTGCGGAAATGGAATACCAATATCACAAAGATAATCAGCACAGCGAATGCCAATCCCTTGAAAATCTGAGGCATCAGAATATCATCTTGCATACGGGCACCGCCCCACTTCATCTTCACACCATCAGGAATATCCATATTCTTCAGACTCTTGTCAATAGACTTCGTAGTGCTGGTAACATTCACATTGCGCTTCACATCTGCCTGAACTGTAATGGTATAAACCCCATTCTTATGGTAAATCTGTCCCGTGGAATAATCCTCATGTACAGTAGCAATCTGCCTCAACGGCACTGAACTGCCACTGAGAGACGCAATATACTCATCCGAAATGCCCTCAAAAGTGCCGAGCGAATCCTTGTCAGATTTCAGCACCACCTTGACGGGATAATCACCTTCCCAAATTGTAGTAATCGGGATGCCTGCACCATAATCGAAAGCAAGGTTGGTCATGATGGTGGGCTTGCCCACACCAATTCTATTTGCCTCCAAATTATTGACATCCACATTGATACCCGTCATCGCTTCATCTTCCGTGGTGGTCACAAAAAGCAGGTCGGAACGTTGCCGCAGGTTGTCCTTGATCTTTTCGGCCGTCACCCGAACTGCATCCTTGTCCTCGCCTGATACATCAATCTCGACTGGGAAAGCGGTCATCACATAATCGAGCTGCTTGAACCGCACATAAGCATCGGGGAAGTAGTTAACATATTCATCCTCATACTCATCCAACAGTTTGTTGGTCATTTTTTCAGAAGTGGTGGTGACAATCAGCTGGGCGTAATGCTTGGAGGGAAACTTCGGGGCATAGCACATGTGAAAACGAGGTGCTGAGCAGCCCACGAAAGAGGTGACATTGGTGATTCGCTTATCGTGTCGCAAAATGTCAGCGAGCGAGTCGCACACCTTCTCAGTACGTGCAAGTGGCGAGCTATTAGGCAAATAGATCTCAACGACAAACTGATTTCGTTCCGTACTCGGCATCATTCGCTGAGGAATATGCAGGAAGATGAGCACCCCCACGACCACGGCCAACACAGCCGTGAGGATGGTAAGCTTGGGCCATCGGAATGCGAGGATGATGATACGGTCGAAAAGTTTCTGGATTTGATCAGGGATGTTGAACTTGCGCGGTTTAGCATTCGGTCCGTGAAAACCTTTTTTGATAAAACTATACTGCACAAAGGGGATGAACAGCAAAGCGATGAGCAGAGAGGTAAAAAGGGTGATGGTGACCGTGCCCGGGAAACTGCTGAGGAACTCGCCGAAAAGTCCGGTACAAGTGAACAGCAGCGGATAGAAGGTGATGGTGATGGCCAACGTGGCGGAAACCACCGACCGGAAAAGCTCGGTGCCACTGGAGAGCGTGGCCTCCAGACGGGGCACGCCATGATCCAGTTTCTCCACATAATTATCAATCACCACCACCGAGTCATCGACAATAATACCCAGCATCACGAGCAAAGCCGCCAGAGTAACCGTATTGATCTCAAAACCAATCAAATACATAATCCCCAAAGAGATAAACATGGTGATGGGGATGGTCATGGCGGAGATGCTTGCCACACGAAGCGGCTGCATCAGCATGATGACGAGGATGACCGTGATGATGGCGATGAGCATCTCACGCATGAACATGTTGACCGAGTGGGAGACCACCTCGGCCTGGTCGGCGACACGGAAAACGGTGACTTCGGGCGGCAGGGTGGACTCGAACTCATCGAGCACCGCCCGCACCGATTTGCCATATTCCACAATATTATTACCTTCCTGCATCTCGATGGAGAGCATCACGCATTTCTTGTCGCCATTTTGAATATAACTGGTCCGCCGCGGATATTCACGTTCGATGCGGGCGATGTCCTTGAGCCGCACAATGCTACCCGTAGGATCCACATACACAATCTGCTCTGCCACATCATTTTCTGAGGCGTATGTCTCCGACACATGGATAGGAGCCAGATGCTCATCGTCCTCAAAAGTACCACTGATGGTGGTGAAATTTTGGGCGAAAAGCGTGCTGCTCAATGTGGAGGCATCAATGCCATATTTCACCAGTTTATTCTTATCAATATAAACTGTAATCTGCTCATTTTGAAGTCCGTATCGACGAAGATTGGAGACGGAAGGAATGGTACGGAGACGAGATTCCAGTTCAGCAAGATAGCCTTCCAACTCACGATAAGTCTTTTCTTTTGATTCGATGGAAATGAGAAGCGCGGAGGTGCTGCCGAAATCATTGCTAGTGAAAATGCCAGCGACACCGCTTGGAAGCGAACTTTTGAAATTGGCTGCATCAAGACGGAACTTTGACCAGAACTCATCATCAGACTTCACATGCTCGGAGAGTTGCACATACATCACCACCATGCCATCGGAAGTGACGGAGTACGTCATCGCCTTGTTGATTTCCTTGTAGCTGAAAAGGAACTCTTCAAGCGGCTGGGTGACCTGTTCCTCCACTTGGTCGGAGCTGGCACCTGGATACACTGCCACCACAAGTCCTTGACGAATAGAAAATTGCGGAAATTCCTGTTTCGGCATCTTCGTCAGGGCATACACGCCGAACAGTGCCATAAAGGCCACCACCAAGATGATGATGGACTTATTCTTGACTGAAAATTCGACTGCGCTTCTGACTATGGACTTCGACATGGCTTAACGTACTGACACAGAAGAACCTGTACTTACTTTTTGCTCACCATTCACGATGACGGAATCGCCGGGGATGAGGCCTTCGGCAATGATGATGCCGCGCTGGGCGAGGCCGCCGGTGATGACGGTACGGCGCACGGCCTTGCCGCCGGATGCGAGCCAGACGTAATGCTCACCCGTATGGTCGATTTTCACCACGCGGTTGGGCACCACAATCAGCTGGGTGGTGTCGGATGAGGGCAGCCATGCATTGCAGACCATGCCGGGCATCAGGGAACCATCAGAGTTTTTGAGCGGCACCAACACCTCGTAGTTGTGGGAGAGGGCATTGGCCACCACCCCTTTAGAGCCAACCTTCCCTTCGTAAATCCGATTGTTAAGGGCTGAGACAGAGATGCGGACAGGCTGTCCCACCGTCACGCTGGAAATCACATTTTCAGGTATCGGGATGTTGACCTGCATGCCGTAAGTTTGCAGCAGAGTCAGCACAGCGTTGCCAGGCAGAACATTCATCCCCTCCTCCGCATTCACCTTTCCGATCACGCCGGAATAGGGAGCTTTCAACTTGCAGTTCTCAAGGTTACGCTTAGCGATGGCCTCGGAGGAGACAGCCTGTGCGAGTTTGGTCTCCATCTCCACCCACTGCACCTCGCTGATAGAGCCTTTGTCGTGCAGGAGTTTGAGACGGTCGTAGCCGTCCTGCGCCTGGCGCAGCGTAGCCTGTGCGGCGGAATAGGCCTGCCGGAAACTGGCATCGTTAACCTCTGCAAGCAACTGACCTTCCGCAACCTTTTGTCCTTCACGCACATACACTTTAGTAACATTCCCTGTGACGGGGAAACTCAACACACTGGCGGAAGAGGCCTCGATGGTTCCGACATAATTTTGAGCACCAGCTTCTCCCTCTTCCCCTATCACCATCACCTCCACAGGAACAGGCAGCAAAGCACGCGACTGCTTTTTCTCCCTACATCCCACAGAAACAATGAGTAAACAAGACATCAATAACAGACACTTTTTCATTTCTTAAAACAGTAGTTTATAATAACGCAAAACAGGGCATTTTGTTGCAATTTCTTCAATAAAAAATAAGATAATAAGTTTTTGCTGAAAAAAGTTTTTTCTTTGAAAAAAAATTGTAATTTTGCAAAACTATTCAAAATAGATAATTTCAAATTTAAAATATAAAATAAAGACTATGAAAAACTTGAGAATCATTTTGTTAGCATGCATTGCAGCTGTCACGCTGCTGAGCTGTGGTTTGGGTAAAATGGTTTCCCGTTACCCCGAAGTCTCCATCAAATTGGATGATCAAGACCTCGAAAACAAGGGCGGTCAGGTCGCATACCAGATCAAGGGAAACATTCCTCCCAAGTACATGAAGAAGAAAGCCACGATGACCGTCGTCCCCACGATTGAGTACAACGGTCAGCAGATTGCCTTAGCTCCCATCGAAATTCAGGGTGAAAAGGCTAAGGGCAATGGCGCCAGAATTTCTTACAAGAAAGGTGGTGCTTTCTCAGGCTCAGGTAGCTTCGAATTCAAAGAGGGTTATGAGGAAGCCAACTTGGTGGCCATCTCCACTGCCCAGAAGAAGAAAAAATCACACACCTTCGATCCCGTTCCGTTGTGTGAAGGCATTAGCAACTCCGCCGCTTTGGCCGACATCAACCCCGAGTTGGGCGATAAGGCTGGCAACGGTACCACCCTTATCTATGCTGAACATGGCTACAAACCTGAATTTGTGACCAGCACCGCCACCCTCTATTTTGATGTCAACAGCTCTGACCTCAACATGAACCAGAAAAACAACAAGTCGGATGTGGCCAAGAAGGCTGTTGCCGACTTCGGTGCCTTCATGAAAGAGGGTCGCAAGATCGACAAAATCGTCATCACCGGTTGGGCTTCACCCGAAGGCGAAGAGTCTCTGAACCAAGGTCTTTCCGACAAGCGTGCCGAGAAAGGTAAAGGCTGGTTTGAAAAAGAGTTCGACAAATACCTCCGTCAGTATGCCAAAGATAACAAAATCAAATACAAAGATCTTCCGAAGCCGGAACTCGTATATGATATGAAATCTCCGGGTGAAGACTGGAGCGGTTTTGAAGCTGCCCTGCAGGAATCCAACATCAAAGAGAAGAACCAGATTCTCAATGTGGTGCGTTCACAGCCCAACCCCACCCAGCGCGAACAGAAGATCCGCGAGATGACCGACATCTACAATGAGATCGCCGACATCATCCTGCCCCCGCTCCGCCGCGTGGAAGTTGCCATGGTTTGCAATAAGAACAATTTCAACGATCAGCAGATCAGCGAAATGATGAAGACCAATCCCGACACGTTGTCGCTGAACGAAAAGATGTATGCCGCCTCCATGGAGCAAGATCTGGAAAAGAAGGCTTCCATCTACAATGCCATCATTGCCAAAGAGCAGAACGACTGGCGTGCCTACAACAACCTCGCCATCCTTCAGATCAACGACTTCATCCAGAACGGCAACGAGGCTTCTCTGACCAATGGTATGAAGAACCTTGAAAAAGCAGAAGCCATCTCCCCGAGCAACGGTATCATCCTCAACAACAAGGCTATCGGTGAATTTCTGCAAGGCAATGTCGATGCCGCCATGCGCGATTTCGCCGCTTCCGAAAAAGCAGCCGTCAATCCGATTCATCAGGATTACAACCTGGCTATGAACAAAATCAAGTCGGGTGACTACAGCGGAGCCCTCAAGGACATGAACAACAAGAGCTGCGACTACAACACCGCTCTCGTTCAGATGCTGAACAAAGACTACGCTGCCGCACAGAAGACTCTCGACTGCGTCACCCAGAACGATGCCAAGACCTACTACCTGCGCGCCGTTCTCGCCGCCAGAATGAAAGAGGAGAGCAAAGTGCTCAGCAACCTCACCGAATGCGTGAAATTGGACGCTTCTTACAAAGCTAAAGCCCAGAAGGATCCTGAGTTCAAGAAATATAAAAGACTCAGCCAATTCCAAGCTATTGTAAAATAATTGACCCTTCCCTTATAACATAAAAAGAGGCGTTGAACAGATGCCTCTTTTTTTTCTCCAAATTGATAAAATAATGGCTAACAAATTCTTCTCCAAATTCAAACCCGAGAAAATCACCAAAGAGAGCGCCAAGACCTTGGCCAAAGACTACGCCTTCATCCTTGCAGGCTGCTTTGTGATGGCAGTGGGCTACGTGTTCTTCATCGACCCGCTGAAACTGGTGCCGGGCGGTGTATATGGTATCGCTATCGTACTGCACCACACATTCAACTTCCCCATTGGTTTATCAGGCCTGTGCCTTGACCTGCCGCTGCTTCTCATCGGCACCTTGTGGTTGGGCCCCAAGTTCGGACTCAAAACGGTAGCTGGTGTGTTCGGACTGTCGGGCAGCATCTCGCTTCTTGAATTCATCCACAACGGCAAGCCGCTGGTGAGCGACCCGTCGGCCACCTTCATCCTCACCCTCTTCGGCGCCGTTATCATCGGTATCGGATTGGGACTGATCTTCAAGTCACGCGCGACCTCCGGCGGCACCGACATCATCGCCATGATTCTCGGCAAGTACCTGAAACACATTCCCATCGGCAAGCTCATCATCGCTGTTGACTCCACCGTGGTACTCTTGTCCCTCTGCATCCCCGACTTCGACTGGACCATCCCGCTCTACTCGTGGCTGGTGATCTACGTGGAAGGCGTGGTGATTGACATGGTGATTTCGGGTGGACGTTCCAGCAAAGCCGTATTCATCATCTCCCAGAATCCAGAACCCATCAAACAATTCATCCTCAACGATTTACAGCGCGGCGGAACCTACTTAAGAGGTATGGGAATGTATTATAATGATGAGAAAAACATCATCTATACGAATGTTTCCCGTAAGCAGCTGCCCGCGCTTATCCACCATGTTCACGAGGTAGATCCGAAGGCCTTTCTCTCTATCTTAGAGGCTTCGGAAGTGCTGGGCGAAGGGTTCTCATCATTGCGGGAAAAAGCATCCGAGTAGCATGGAGATTGTCCCTATCGCCCACATCCACAGCGATTTTCCGACCAAGTTCGGCATTCCCCGGCAGAGCGGTTTGGCACCGTCGTTGCGCAGCACCATCGAATTTGTAGAGCCGTTTGGCTCGATGGAGGCGGTGCGCGGTCTGTCGGAGTTTTCGCACCTGTGGCTGATATGGAGTTTCTCTGAGAATGTGGAGAAGGGCTGGACGCCCACGGTACGCCCGCCCCGGCTCGGCGGTAACCAGCGGATGGGCGTGTTCGCCACCCGTTCCACCTTCAGACCCAATGCGTTAGGACTCTCTTCGGTGAAATTAGAGCGTGTGGAGATGGATGCTCATGGCCGCCCGCTGCTGCACGTGCTTGGTGCCGACCTCATGAACGGCACGCCCATCTACGACATTAAGCCCTACCTCACCACCACCGACTGTCACCCCGAGGCTATCGACGGGTTCGTGGCCACCCACCAGCACGAAAAGGCCGAGGTCATCATCCCGGAAGCTATTATCCAACAGATACCCAGCAAGTTGCTTCCCGCCTTGCAGGAGGTGCTGGCACAAGATCCGCGACCGGCGTACCACAACGACCCCGAACGAATCTACGGATTCGAATTCGGGCATTGGGAAATCAAATTCAAAGTTGATGGGCGAACGCTGACCGTGGTGGAAGCGAGTGCAATAGGCTAATTCTTACTGCCTTTTTGGCGGTATTCGGCGGCCTTCTCACTATTACCCAACGCCTCGTAAGCCTCTGCTAATGAGTTGTAAATGTGGCGCTGTTCCTCTTTATCGTAGGTGTATTTCAACGCTTTCTCGAAATAAGGAACGGCCTTTTCAGGTTTCCCAGTATTCATATAGGCGCTGCCCAACGTGAAGTTCATCATGCCGTTGGTGGGGAAAATCTCCACAATATCTTTCTCCAGTTCGATGATGCGGCTATAGTTCTTGGCGCGGGCGAGGCAGTACATAAAATCCTTCCACAGAGCATATTGCGACGGATCGATAGAGAGGGCAGTCTCAAAATCAGACACGGCCTCTTGGTATTTTTTCTGTCGCAGGAGGATGGATGCGCGGGAGGCCCATCCCTCCACTGCTTCCGGATTGGCGGTGATGAGCGCTGTGGCGAGTTGCATCTGCTGGTCGGTGGGATCGGAAGTGGAGAGCGGAGCGAGATAGATGCGCAGGATCGACAACTTTTTGTCCAACTCCACGTCGGGGGAAAGCAGGGCGGCTTTGGAAGCCTCGAAAGCGGCCTGTTCATTACCAGTATTCTTGTAATAATATGCCAATACCTGCTGCACATTTCCGTTGTTGGCATCCAGCTTCGCGGCTTTCTCCAAATAAGGAATAGCGTGCGAAGACATGTTGTTGGACATGTATATATCGGCAGCCCCCACATAATAATCGGCGTTATTCGGGTACTTCTTGATAAGCTTGTCGTACACTCCCACTGCCCCTTTGACATCATTATGATACAAGAAAATCTCCACTTTGGCTTGGGTGATGGATTCGGTTACGCCAACAATATTTTCAATTTGATCCATCACTTTGAACAACTCCTTAGCGTTGCCCGTATTCCACAATGCGTTGGCATAGTCGAACAGGAACTCCTCATCGGTGGGATTGAGTTGGCAGACCTTTTTCCACACCTTTACCGATTCGGTATATTTCCCTTGGTGATCCAGCACCTGGGCGAGGGTGCGCCAGTACCAAACATTGGATTTATTGAGTTGGCATGCTTTGCGCAAATTCTCTTCAGCCTCGGCATAATTCTCCACATCGGCTTTCATTCTGCCCAGCATAAAAAAGGTGGCATCATGCGAGGGGTTAGCCGCCAACGCGTCGCGGAAGGAGCGTTCAGCTGCTTCGTAATTTCCTGTATAATAATTCCTTAATGCATTAGCAAAAAAAGTGGAGACCTTCCGGTCGGTAGGGGTAGGTTCCGCATTTTTCTTTGCTTTTTGAGGATAGGCGACCATACACAGAGCCAATAGCAGCAGGAATATGGAGAGTTTTTTCATGATGAACAAATTTGCGCTGCAAAGGTACGCATAATTTGGGAAATGGCGAACGGGGAGGTGAGAATTGTGCGGATGGGCGCAAGATTCCGTTGCTGCGCTGCGCTTGCAACGGAATGGTGGTGTAACCCAATCAATATTAAAGGGTTGAGGGCGGCGAAGCCGCCCCTCAACCCCAATTTCCCCCGTGGGCCTCGCACCATTCCGCCGGCCGCAGGCTGGCGGAATCTCCCCGCACATTGCGGCCGTAGAGACGGTGCGCACAACGTCTCTACAGAAACGACCGACCAATTACCGTTTCACCACCTTCCGCACACCCATGACACGGCCATCGCCGACCAATTGGATCAGGTAAACGCCGGGGGCGTATTGCGATAGGTCGATTTGCATCGTTTGTAGAGACGCGCCATGGCACGTCTCTACGGTACGTAACAACCGCCCATATACATCAAATACCTGAATATCAATATCATCCAATTGTACATTGTTCATTAAAAATTGTACATTGATCATTCCCGTGGTGGGGTTCGGATAGACGGTGAAATGGCCGTCGCCCCATTCGTTCACGCCGGTGGTGATGGTGAGATGCAGGGTGACGGTGCTGTCGCAACCGTTCGCGGTCTGTCCCGTCCACGTGTAGTCGCCACTTTCGGTGTAGGTGGTGCCGTGCCACTCGTAACTGTTGTTGGCCGTTTCAGACATCTCTGTTGTAACGCTCTCATTGATGGTGAGATGCAGCGTGATGATGCTGTCGCAGCCGGCAGCGGTCTGCCCCGTCCATGTGTAGTCGCCGCTCTCGGTGCGGGTGACGCCCTGCCAGTCGTAACTGTCGCATTCCACCACCGTGACTTCGGTGCTGCTGGGATAGTTGACGGCAACGTCGATGGAGGCGGTGCTGTAGCAGCCGTGCTCGTCGGTGCCAATGACCGTGTAGGTGCCTGCCGCACTTGTGGTGAGGGCGGCATCGGTGGTGCCGTTGTTCCAGAGGTAGGTGACCGCGCCGTTGGCCGTGAGCGTGGTGGTTTCACCGCTGCACAGCTGCGTATCGCCGCTGATGTTGAGCACAGGCAGCTGATAGACCACCACCGTGGCGGAGGCGGTGTTGCTGCACCCTTCCGCGCTGATACCCGTGACGGTGTAGATGCCGAACGTGCCGATGGTGTTCACAGCCCCGCTCACCCCGTTGCTCCATTGATAAGTGGCGGCTCCGTTGGCCACCAACGTGGTAGTATTACCCTGGCATACAGACGTATTGCCGCTGATGGTGATGTTCGGCAGGGGGTTGACGGTAACGTAGGTGGAGGCAGTGGCGGAACAGCCCTGCGCGTTGGTGGCCGTAACCGTGTAGGTGCCGGCTTCCGTTACAGTAATGCTGTTGCCCTGTCCCATCGCGCTCCATTGGTACGAAGTGCCGCCCGTGGCTACCAGCGTCGCGGTTTCGCCCTGACAGATGGTGGTATTGCCGTTAATAGCGACAACGGGCAAATCTCTCACAGTCAGCGTTAAGGTGATGATACTGTCGCAACCGTTCTGCGTGTAAAGGGTGTGGCTATAGGTGCCCGCATTCGTGAGGTTCTGTCCGAAGAAGTTGTAGGTTTCGCCCTGACACATTGAATGTGAAACGGGCGTGTTGTAGGTGGGGTAAATCTGCACATAAACGGAATTGCTATTAGTGCAACCTTGTGCGCTGTAGCCTGTTACGGTGAAGTTGCCTGCGGAGCCCACAGAAATGGCGGCATTGGTGCTGCCGGTGTTCCACTGGTAACTTTGCGCTCCGTTGGCCACCAACGTGGTGGTATTACCCTGACACACAGCCGTATTGCCGCTGATGGTGATGTTCGGCAGCGGGTTGACGGTAACATAGGTGGAGGCCGTGGCGGAGCAGCCCTGCGCGTTGGTGGCCGTAACCGTGTAGGTGCCGGCTTCCGTTACGTTGATGCTGCTGCCCTGTCCCATCGCGCTCCACTGGTACGAAGTGCCGCCCGTGGCCACCAGCGTGGCGGTTTCGCCCTGACAGATGGTGGTGTTGCCGTTGATAGCCACAACGGGCAAATCTCTCACGGTCAGCGTTAAGGTGATGATACTGTCGCAGCCGTTCTGGCTGTAGAGGGTGTGGCTATAGGTACCCGCATTCGTGAGGTTCTGACCGAAGAAGTTGTAGGTTTCGCCCTGGCACATAGCGTGCGAGACGGGGGTGTTGTAGGTGGGATAGATGGTGACGAATGCCGTGGCGGTATTGCTACAACCTGCTGCATTAAATCCTGTTACGGTAAAATTACCCGCAGCGCCCACCGAGATGGTGGCATTAGTGCTGCCCGTGTTCCACTGGTAGCTTTGCGCTCCGTTGGCCGTGAGCGTGGTGGTGCTGCCCTGACAGGTGGAAGTGTTGCCGCTGATAGTAACCATGGGCAGCGGGTTGACCGTTACATTGGTGAAGGTGCTGGCCGAGCAGCCCTGCGCGTTGGTGACGGTAACGGAGTAGAGGCCGGACGTGCCCACCGAAATGGAAGCAGCGGTGGCATTGTTGCTCCAGCGGTACGACACGCCGCCGTTGGCCGTAAGTGTGGTGGTTTCGCCCTGACAGATGGTAGTGTTGCCGCTGATGGTGGGTACCGGCTGCGGGTTGATGCTCACGTTGGCGTTGGCCGAAGCGGAGCAGCCGTTAGGCAGCGAAACGGTTACGGAGTAGTAGCCCGCATTGCTGACGGTGATGAGCGCCGTTTGCGCCCCCGTGCTCCACAAGTAGTTGCCCTCCATCTCCACCGAAAGCGTGGTGCTTTCGCCTTGGCAGATGTTGGTGTTGCCGCTGATGGTCACGCCCGACAGGGCGGTGACCTCCACCGACGTAGTGTTGGAGCAGCCGTTGGCATCCGTTACCAATACCGAGAAGTTGCCGGTATGGTTGGCGGTGATGCTGCGGGTTCCCTCGCCTGTGCTCCAGAGGTAGCTGCTGCCCTCGGTGGCGGTAAGCTCCGCCCCGATGCCGCTACAGATGACGGGATAGCCCGAGATCTCCACGGTGGGCAGCGGATTCTCCACCACGGTTACCGAACTGCTGCCGGTGCAGCCGCCCACCGAGGAGCCGGTAACGGTGTAGGTGCCGGGCTGGCTGACGGTGATGGTGGGGGTGGTGACTCCCGTACTCCACGTATAGCTGGTGCCGCCCGTAGCCGTAAGGGTGGTGCTGCCGCCCGTACAGAAGGCCGTCTCGCCCGTAATGACAGGGCTGCTGAATATACTCACCCCCACACTTTGGGTGGAGCTGCAGTTGTAGCTATTGGTGAAGGTGCAGACGTAGGTGCCGCCCTCGCTAACGGTGATGGTGGGAGAGGAAGCGCCCGTGTTCCAGTTGTAGCGGTTGGCGCCCGATGCGGTGAGCGTGGTGCTTTCGCCTTCGCAGAGGGCGGTATTGCCGCTGATGGTGCCGACGGGCAGCGGATTGACGGTGATGGTGGTGTTAGCCGTAGCCGTACAGCCGTTGCCATCGGTTACGGTAACGGTATAGGTACCCGCCGCAGTAGCGGTGATGGCAGCCGTAGTGTCTTGGGTGCTCCACAAATAGGTGAATGTATCCGACAGCGTGGAAGTAGCTGCTGCAGTAAGCGTGGCCGTGTCTCCCGCGCAAATGCTGGCTGATGAGGCCTGTACATTAGCCGTAACATTGCACTGCAAGGTGCTGAAATTTACGACATTGCCATAATAGGTAACACCATCTTTCTGCACAAACATACGATATTGATAATTGGTGCCCGACTGCAACCCCGTAAGATTGTACGAGGCCGGTGTGACCACATTGGAATAAACAGTGGTATAGTTGGTAGCCGTAGTTTCCTTGTATTCAAAACCCACGACATCGGCCGTGCCTCCTGGCCAGGAAGATTTATATACATAAGTTCCCTTTAGTGTTACGGATGTGAGGTTTAGATTGGTGACCGCATTTGTAGTGATGGCAATAATATCACTCCCAAAGATGGGATAACCGTCATTGACATTGGGCGTGACATCCATTACAAAAACTATTTCATTTGCATTAAGCAAGACAGGGAATGAGGTGGATTTCATCGCCGCTTCGGTTTTGGAAGTTCCACCTCCTGAGCCGCCACAAGTTGACAAATAGTAACAGTTGGACACGCTTGCTGAAATGTTACCAATGCCGCATTTTGTTGTACCCGTAAGCTTTCCAGTATTATAGCAGTTGGTAATTGCGGATGAAGAATTACCCATATAACCGATCACCCCACCCACTTGAGGATTGCCTTCTGAGGTATTACTATCCCCATAATGCATGTAAGCTTTTACTTGTCCTATGTTGTAGCTATTTGTGATTGTGATTCGGCCTCCGCTGTAACCGACCAACCCTCCAGAATAGGCAACCTTAGCAGAGCTACCACTGATTGCAGCATGTGACGTAGCAGTTACTGTGCTTTTATTATAACACTTTGTCAAAGTCGTTACTGCACTGTTATAACCTACAATTCCGCCCGAATAAGAAGAAGCGGACGACGAACCGCTATTTTGATTACTAATAGTAGCGGAAACTGTTCCTTTATTATAGCAGTTCACGATGCTGGTGCTATTATCAATAAAACCAACTATTCCACCAGAATAAGAAGTAGAATAGTAAGGAGAGGAAGACACTGCACCAGTGTTGTAACAATCTGTAATATTCGTACTACTACCAGCGACATAACCTACAATTCCGCCCGAATGAGGTTTAGAATAAGAGGAAGAATAAGTAATAGTAGCAGACACGCTCCCAGTATTGTAACATCCTACAATACTCGTTGAGCTTGCACCGATATAACCCACTATTCCACCCGAATAAGAATTATTAGAAGCATAAGAAGAAGACATAGAACCACTGTGGTGGCAATTCTCTATCACAGTATTATTTCCCTTAATGTACCCTACAATCCCGCCGCAATATCGTCCAGTAGAAGAAATGGTGGCGCCTACGGTCAATTTTTTGCATCGAAATCCGTTTCCCGTAATGCCAAATAAACCTTTATAGGTATAGCTACCAGTAATATTAATACTACTAATATATTTGCTGTTGCCATCAAATTGGCCGCAAAACAATTGGGTTTCGCTGTTGCCTATGGGCACCCACGCAATGCTGTTCATATTCAAATTATTAGTCATCTTGAAATGCACTCCTTCGTAGGTGGTTACACCACTGTTCACCATTTCGGCAATCCACGCGAGATTTTCGGCAGTTTCAATCAGATAGGGGTCGGCTTCCGTGCCGGAGCCTTGCGTCCACTGCTCCGCACTGCCGTCCCATACGTCGGTTTGGGCAAAAATTGTTGCTGGCAAAATCGCCAACGTCATCAAAAAAATGCATACAATTCTTTTCATAATTATTTGGTATTAAGATTTTTCAATAATTCTGTTACACCACTTATTGTTAGATTGCACAAGTTTGCTCCTGCTTCTCCCATAAAGCCCTGTGCCACCCCTTCAAGAAGTTTCCCCATTGTTTTATAGGCCTTTGTAGTATACATCTGTTTCTTCAGTTTCGCATACTCCTCTTTAGAATAGATTTCCTCTAACAAATATGGGTAGTCATCCGCATTAATAGCCACAATTTCTGGGCTGAACGAGCCGTCGCAAGCACATCCGTGTTTCTTTAACAAAGAAGAGATATAGGTTTTGAGAAGAACGTCCTCCACTTGGAAGATTATCTTTTTACCATCTTCTCTAATTCTCGCTTGTTTAATCTGTTCCACCACACGTGCTTTCAAGTCGGCTTCATTATTGTTGCCTTTTTTCAAAGCAGCTTCATAACGAAGTCTTTTTACTTTTGTCTCTGGAATACGAAGCAAAATGCTGATTTCGTAGTTGCTTTTCTTTTTGTATTCATCTCTTTCAGTAATCAAATAATTGAAGATAGCCACTTCAAAATCATTCTTGTTCATCGAGCCGAAGCCCCGCTCCAAGTAGGTGTCAATAAACTCATTAAATGTACTCATACTTTTATTTTTAGGTTTACAAAATTATATTCTTTTATATCAGGCTGTTAGGTTCTTTTTGGTTCTTTTTCGTCCACGGTTTTCGCAATTACAGAAAGGCATAAAAAAATCGTGGAACCTTTCTTATTCGTTCTGAAGGTGTTCCACGACCTGCACATCCAAATAAGTAAAGCCCACGATAGCATCGCAGGCGTTTACCGCATTACTTAGGATGTGCTGATTTGTGGAACTTTTCAGAACTAAGTTAGCGAAAACGCTTTTATATCAATATGTTAGAATGTCAATTTATCTGTTCTGTCTGTTCGAATTTTTGGTGAAACGATAGGTGTATTTTGAAAGCACAAAACTACAAAATTAATCTGAAAAATGAAAGATGAAAAATGGAGAATTGTAGAGTTTTATTCTCCCAACAGTTTCTTCAATTCTTCAACGTCGGGCAAGGCGTTTCTCAAATTTTCTGGCATATCCGCCGAGCTGGTGTAGGTAGCCACTCCCATCGGTTTGTTATAGTCACGTATAACAAATTCTACATAGTCCCTATTCGCTGATTTACAAAGTACAATGCCTATTGAAGGGTTTTCGTGTGGTTTCTTCACCTTGGTATCCAAAATGGATAGATATGACATCAGTTGCCCGAGATACGAAGATTTGAAGTCGCCAGTTTTTAATTCTACAACCACTAAGGCGTTTAATTCTCGGTTGAAGAACAAGAGGTCGGGGAAGTGCTCTACACCATAAACCTCCAAATGGTACTGGTTACCGACGAATGCAAAATCATACCCGAAAGTCATAATGAAATTTTTGATATTCTGAACAATTCGATGCTCCACTTCCCGCTCATCCACATCAATGGACTCCCTCTCGCCTATCTGCTCCACATTGATGAAATCTAACAAATATTCGTCTTTAAACATCATCATTGCCTTGCGAGCCAAAGTGGAATTGGGCAAAGTTTGGCTAAAATTGCTGGGCAATAAGTCTTTATGTCCGTAGGCATTTTCCAGAAGGATTTTTTCAAGCGCTCTTGTCTGCATATTTTCCTGGACAGCACGATGTATATAATAGTATCTGGCTAAAAGGTCATCGACAGCTTCCAAAATTCTTATATGGTGGGTGAAGGGCAATTTAAAGAAGTCCTCTATGGGAAAGTCTTTTGTTTCGGGCACTTTTATGGCCTGGTAAATATCAATCTTGTAATCATGCAAATCGGCAATCATGATTGCCGATTTTTCAATTGGTTGATTATCATTATCTTGCAAATCCACCATCGCGATTGCCGAAAATTCGTCGGTTACAACCGACGAATTTGGATCCAACATCTTCCAATTCTCATAAAACTTGCGCATATTCTTCAAACTGGTGACCGAAAAACCACGCAGCCCAGGCAACTCTTTCCGCAACTGCTGACTAATGACTTCCAAAGCACCTGTACCCCATTTATTCTTGCGGGTATGATACGAAATGTATTTTCCAATGCCGAAATACACCGCCAACTGTATACGGTTCACTCCCTTTGCAGCCTCGTACTGTCCTTGCAGGATGGCCGTCTTAATAGCATCTACCGCGCCCTTCAATTCTATCGCTTTGGTTTTCATTATCTTTCGTCATTTAGTTAATAATTAGCAATAAATAAGTTTACCGAGTAAATAACGGCTGCAAAATTACAAAATTAAATTAAAAATTAAAAGATAAAAACTGAAATTTCAGAATAAATTCACAACATCAGCACACACCCTAGTACCCCCGCTGGCTGCGGGCGGCGGTGGAGATCACCTCCCCACGGGGACGGATGTTCTGCTGCGGCGGTTTGGACGTTGAGGAAGTTTTTTTCGCAGATGATGAAGCAGAAGACTTGCCGCCCGATGTTGCAGGCTTGCTGCCGGAGGAGGGCTGAGAGGCAGGCTTGGAGGCAGCGGGCGTCGTTTGTTGCTGCGGCGCATAATAGCCCCGCCCGCCACTGCGCTTGTAACCCGTTAAGGAGTTCACCCGCGTGATGCCCGACGACAGGTTGTGCCCGCCGGTGGTCAACATATCGTTGTATGTCACTATAACTGAAGGCGTTTTCAGATACTTTGCGGAGGCGTTGGCCAAGCTGCCGACATAGAAGTTGCGCACCGTGCTGAGGTCAAGTCCCACCACCGAGAGATGGTTCTTGCCAATGCGGCGCACGAGGTGGTTGACCTTCTGGGCCCGCTGCACCAACTGGTAGGCAACACTGCCCGACTGCCGCATGCCACGGGGATAGGCCAAATACCGCGCCAATTTCGTATATTCCTCATCACTTAACGCTTTCAGCATGGAACGCACCCCACTGATCTCCGACCGCAACGCATTGCGCTCATCTTTGGCCACCCGCTCGTAAATCTCCTTCCGCTGCTGGTCGGAATATTTGAACTGATAAGTCTTCTCATTTTTAGCCAAAGCATTGGTAACCTGACCTTTCTGAAATGATGAATAGTTGATGGCAGAGAGGGTGTCGGCCAGCCAGTCCACCTGCTGGTCGTTTAAGTTTTTGAAAAAGTCCAACAAATTGCGCGTGGGCTTATACAAAAGATAGGGTTTCTGCTGGGGGAAAGCATTGCCCACATCGCCTGAATAGGTCACGCCATTATCCATAAACAATTGATACAATGCAGTATATTGCACCACACGCGCCAAATCAGTATTGCCTAAAGTGGCGAAATACTGGTAGGCCTGATTCTCATAACGATAGCCGATGGACACACTTCGCTCCGGCGAATTGAAGTACGACACTGGCAATGAGCCGGTTCTGTTCAACGTATAGATGGTGAAGCCCTCGTCCATGTCAATGGCATACATGGCATTCCACGTGTTCCAATTGTACACCAACTCGTTGAGTCCCAGCTTCTTGAACAGCGGCCTGTCGAACGGGAAACGGGGCGGCGAAGGGTAACGGTAGTACGCCTCCTGAATGGTGCCATTCTCCGACCAGTCTTTCAGCAGCACATCCGTAATAGTGAGCAGATGCCCGAATTCAGTGTTTTCCAACTCCTTACTTAAATATGTAGGACACCAATCGTGGCCATTCTTCATCTTCCCGGCCATCAGGTCGTTCACATCCAGGCTTTGCGACAGCTCCTTCTCGGTGACGGAAGCCAGCAGCAAGATGGACTCCACGTTGAGCGGAGGCAGCTCGTAGAGCGCGGCCTGACGTTCACGCCCGATGATCACAAGAGTGGCCGAATCGGCCAGGCCACCCAGCACCAAGTCGGCATCGAGGGTGAACTGCCGAATATGGTTGAGCTGCTCCGAAAGGTCGTGGTTCTTGGAGATGGCCCACGCCACAAAACCCGGCACACGGCTGAAATACACGCCGGTAAGCTGCTGCTCGAACATGTCGGAAATGGTCACCTTGCGGGCAGTGTCGGAAAGCTGGAAAAACTCCTCCCCTTTCTCCATGAACCAGTCGTTGAACTCGTACAGCGTGATCTGGTAGTCGATGGTGTCCTCCACAAAGTATGAACGGCCATGTTCGACCGGTAAATACGTTACATTCGACTTATAGTCAGAAAGATAGATGGCTTGCGACAGTTCTTTTATGAGACGGGTGCGGTTGCGCTCGGTAGTGTTGCCCAGCACAATCAGCAGGTCGGTGATTTTGCCATCGTAGCCGACAGGATGCTTACGGGTCTCCACGGAGTGCGTGAACTGACTGAAAATCTGCGCGATTGTGTCGGCATTGAAATAGGGAGGCGGCTCCGAGATGAGCAACAGACAGCTGCTGTCGCTAAAAACCGCCTCTCCGATGGTCTGGTAATGGAACCTGAAATTTCTGCGGAAATCGGCATAGAGGGTGTCTTTCTGAAGGTAGGCCTGCGTAGTGGCGAGGTCCACATTCTGGTCGGGAATCAGCTCGACATCTTCCGCGGCCGCCTCCCACTTTTTGCCCTCCACAGAATTGCCTATCAGACACAATCCAGCCACCCCCGCCACCGCCAGGGCAGCGGAGAGCAGACTGTACAGCAGCACCTGTTTCCAGTTCCGGTGCAGAGACATTATTTCTTACAACCCTTCTTCAGCAGATTCATCGAGAAGTCGAACGTGCTGCCGGGCTTGATTTCACGCACAGGGCAACCCTGTTTCAACACAATCATCTCGCGTTTTTTCTTGTACGGGTTCTTCTCGTACTCACGCAGCGTGATGACGTCGTTCTCCACCCAGAGGGCAGTGGCCTCGCGCAGACCCACTACCGTAACTTCGGGATGGATGCAGAGGAACTCCTCGATACGGTCCTGGCGTGATTCGCCGGCATGCGTCAGCGCATCCTCCACCTCGGTCGGATAGGGATCGATGTAGTGGGGGTTGATCTGGAACGGCACGAAGTCGAAGCAGTTGAAGCTCTCAGGCATGATGATAGGCATGTCGTTGGTGGTGCGCAGGGTGGGACAAGCCACGTTGGAGCCCGCGCTCCAGCCCATGTAGGGCGCGCCTTCGAGCACCTTGCGGCGCACCGGCTCAATGAGCTTGTTGCGGTGCAGCTCATACACCAGATGGAAGGTGTTGCCACCGCTCACCATGATGGCGTCGCTCTCGTTGACCAGCGCCACAGGGTCGTCCACCGAATGCGTGGAGACGATGTCGGCCTTCAGACCGAAGGTCTTGAAGCAGTTTTTCACCTTCTCGGTGGCGGCGTTGTAGCTCTCCTCCAAGGTGGCGCCATTGCGCACGACAGCATACGGGAAAAAGGCGATCTTCTTTTTGCCCTTTGTGCCTAAAAATTCTTGAATCAAAGGCATACACCAGCCCAGATAAGACTCTTTGTAATTGGTTGAATTGCTGATTAATAAAAGTTTCATGATGGGTATTTTGAAGATTTAAAAATTTGAAGATTCAAAAAGATTTGAGAGATTTGAAAGATTTGAGAGATTTGAGGGGATTAGGGGTGGGGGGAGGTGCGATAGACGTGGCCGTTGGCATCTAAGCCATAGTGGGAGGAGAGGTGGAAGACTTCGCGGACGTTCGGCTCGGTCAGCACGTTATCGACAGGACCGAAATGTTTGAGAGTGCCGTTTTGCAGCATCAATACTTTGTGGGCATATTTCTTTACGAAAGAGAGGTCATGGAGGATGATGACGATAGTTGTATTATTCTGTTTATTAAGATGTTGAAGAATATCCATCACTTCAAACTGATAAGTGATGTCCAAGTTGGAGAGCGGTTCATCGAGCAGGATGACGGGCGTTTGTTGTGCCATGGCGCGGGCAATCATCACGCGTTGTACCTCGCCGCCGCTCAGCTCGGTGAGCATCCGGTTGCGATAATCGGCGAGACCGGTGAGTTGGAGCACCTCCTCCACCACCTGAACATCGTGCGAGGAGGCGGTTTCCCAGCGGCTCTGGTGCGGGTTGCGACCCATCAGCACGGTGTCGAACACCGAGAAGTCGAACACCACCTCCTGCCGTTGCGCCACGTAGGCCATCAGTCGCGCTTTCTCCATCGCCGACAGCGAGTTAAGCGGTTGTCCGCCCACCTGCACCGAGCCACCCTGCGGCTGCAAAAGACCCGTCATCAGCTTCAGCAGCGTGGTCTTTCCCGAACCGTTAGGCCCCACAATGGCACAAAAATCCCCCTTGTCCAATTCAAAGGAGAGACCGTCGAGCAGATGTTTCTGCGAATAGGAAAATTTCAATTTTTGAACATCAATCATAGCGGTGGAATGCAGTTTGCAAAGATACAAACAAAAGCGTTATCCCCCCTTTTCTTTTCACAAAAAAATTATCATTTTGCATCACTACAAAAAAACTACTATTTTTGCAAAGAGAATCATAGATATCTTCAATGGAGTTCTCATTTTAATAATTTATTGAATATTAATAATTTACAAATCAATACTATGGCCGACGGATATTTAGAGAAGCGATATGACGAGGTGTTTGGAAAGAACGCTACGCGCACGGTGGTGAAGCGAGTGCCGGTGGAACAGCTGATGGAGCGGAACAGAAGTTACCGCGGTTTTCATCCCGAGACGGTGGTGACCCGCGAAACGTTAGAGAAAATCGTGGCGGTAAATCCGCTGTTGCCGTCCGCCTGCAACCAGCAGGTGCTGCGCTTCAAACTCGTCACCAAGGAGAGCGGGGCGGATGTGGTGCTGCGCCACATCAAGATGGGGGCCGCGCTGCCAGAGCTGCACCTCCCCTTCCCCGGCACCGAGCCACAAGCGTTTATCGTGATCTGCAGCACAGCGCCGGAGACCAAGCTGGTGGACATCGACCTCGGCATCTCCGCGCAGAGCATGCTGCTGAAAGCCACCGAGTTGGGCTATAACGGACTGATTATAGGAGCGTTCAACCGCAGCGCGTTGAAGCAGGAGCTCCAGCTGCCCCTTGAACCTCTGCTGGTAATTGCCATCGGGCGCGGGGCCGAAGTGATACGGCGGGTGGAGATTGCCGAAAGCGAGAGCCACGCCTACTACCGCAAAGACGGCGTACACTACGTGCCTAAGGTGCGTCTCGCCGACCTGATTCTGTAACTATTTCTTTTTAAGACTAATATGAAATCTGCAATTTTCAACTTCATCAAAAGAAACCAACATCTCCTTTTGGCGGCAGTCGTCATTGTCGCCCTAAGTTTTGTGTTGCAGTTTCGCTACCTGAGGGAGTTTCCGCTATACATTCACGCATGGGCACAAGCCGACTGGTACTCATTGTCAATTGGTTACGTGGACAACGGTATGGATTTTGCCCATCCCCTCACCATGCTGTACAACAAGCAAGATGACGGGCTGTGGGGGTCCCCCATCACCTCCGCCGACTTCCCCATCCATGAGTATATTGTCGCCTTGCTGATGAAGATTCTCGGCAACACATCGCCGTGGGTATTTCGATGTTACACATTACTAATCAGCATGATAGGATTGCTCTTTCTATACAAACTCACCCATCTTCTCACCGACGACCCCATCAAATCGCTGCTGGTGACCATCATGGTGACCACTGTCCCCTCATACACCTACTACGCCAGTGGCTTCATCCCCACCATTCCTGCCCTGTCGTGTGCCTTTGTCGGCCTGTGGGGATACCTCTCCTACGTTAAGAAGAAAAAACGCGTCTATTTCGCTGTCGGATTTGCCTTTCTGACCTTAGCGGCGATGATTCGGATGCCACAAATTGTCTTGCTGATGGCCGTTTGCGGCTTCGAGCTGCTCCGCATTATCCGTAAGGAGACACAGTTGCGGGGCAACATTCTCATTATCGCCATCTCTTTTGCGTGTTATCTGGGCGTTTTTCTGTGGAATATCCATCTGAAGAACCTGTACGACTCCATGTTTTTAGGGAAGTTGCGGCCACCGGAGAACATGGAAGATGTGCAATTCGTTTACCAGAATATTCAAGAGCGTTGGATGTTCCATTATTTTCAAAGAATTCAGCATTGGATGGTAGCGGTTGTTTTGGCAGTAACGGTCATTTATTCCCTCATCATCCAAATCCGAAAACGCAAAAACCATACAACAACCTCTGCCACTAACGAAGCGGAGCCTTTACGCAAATCACTATCGCTGTGGTGGTTACTGGCCATCTATATTTTAGGAGAATTGGCTTATTGTGGCAGTATGCTGTTGCAGTATAGCGATCACGACTACTATTTTTTGGACAGTCTGTTCTTTTCTATCATTTTCCTTTTCATCTTGGCTTTAGCGGCGCTGCCCCGCATTCAGGGTCACATCGCCAGTGTGGTGGGCCTATTGCTGTTGATAGGACTGACCATCCCCATGACGCAAGAAGCGTTGAATATGCAACAGTTACGCCGCGATCCCAACGACAGAGCATTGCTCTGCTACAACAACTTTCACCAGTCAGACAAATGGTTGGACAGCATGGGGGTATCGCGTGATGCCAAGATTGTCGCACTATTCGCCTACCCGAAGAGTTCGGCCTTTATCCAGATGAAGCGGCGCGGCTACATTGTGTTGAACACGGATGAGAAGATGGTGCGTAAGGCCCTGGCCGCAGATTATGACTATATTGTCATTGAAAACGACATCTATCGGAATGAATTTGACGGCAACCGATATGTGCTCTGTTATCTCGACCCCATTGCCACCAATGGACGCATCACCCTCTGTCAGATATCGAAAGAGCAGACGGCCGACAGTCCCGAGGCCTTTTTCGAGTTAGCGCAATCGCGCGGGAGATAACGACATCTCCTACCGGAAAGCCTCTTTCACGGGTTTGCCACGCCACACCTGCGGAATCTCTATTCCCAATGCGTATGCGATGGTCGCAGCGATATCATATTGTACCACAGGAGATTGAATTTGATAACTCTGCTTCACATTCTTACCGAAAAACACCAGCGGGCTCTCCATATCCTCCATCGCCAAGGTGCCGTGGCCTTTGTCGTGGCCGCCGTGGTCGCCCGTAATGATAATGATGGTTTCATCGTAGATGCCCGCGTCCTTCAGAGCTTGGATGATGCGGCCGATGCATTTGTCGAGGCGGGCGAGGTAGTCGTAATAGTCGCGGCTGTACCACCCTTCGCTGTGGCCGGTGCCGTCGAGCCCGTCGAAACAGGGGGCGAAAAAGAGAGGCTTGTGATCGCGGATGTATTGCACGATACGGTCGCAGTTGCTTTCAAGGCTGTCGCGACTGCTGGGGAGATATCCCATATAGCTGATAGCCAGCGTATCCACCACATACTTGATGGGTTCCCATTCAATGGTGCAGCCGGTTTCGGCATTGGGATAGGCTTCTCTAATAATGGAAAAGATGCTGGGAAAGATGCCGTGTGCATTTTCATACGCGAAGGGGAGGTCGTGTTGCTCGGAGTCCCACGTGGTAAAGCCGTGCGATTCGGGCCCTACGCCCATGAACATCGAGGCCCAGTTGACGCCCGAAGAGGAAGGCAGCACCGAGCGTTTGTGCATGGTGACGCTTCCCCCTTGCATCAGCATGCGGATATTCGGGATATCGTGCGCCTTGTCCAAGTCGTGCGCCGCCCAGCCGTCCAGTCCGATGAGCACCACGTGTTTCGCGCGGGGTTGTGCCTGCACCGCCATCGTAAAAAGCAAGAAAATCAGCAAAATTATTCTTTTCATGATCTTAGCTGTTTTGGGAATCAGGTGGCAAAGATACAATTTTTCCAAGAAACAACTACGAATTGCGCAGATTACGCGAATTATTTAGGCGCATCCTACCCAACAATTCAACAAATCAACACTTCAACAAAAAAAATAGGAAGCAACCTCCGGCCACTTCCTACTTGGACCGCGCCCACGCGGGGCGCGACGAAACATCGGTGCCAACATAGGCGCATACCTAAGTTTCAATCCACGCGCCCACGCGGGGCGCGACGTGTTGCTATTAAAACTCAGGAGTGGTTAGAGAAGTTTCAATCCACGCGCCCACGCGGGGCGCGACTTGTTGTACAATTTGAGCATCACCCCGGATTTTTGTTTCAATCCACGCGCCCACGCGGGGCGCGACGTTGAGCTCTATAAGCCCATTAATCTTTTTGTCGTTTTTGTTTCAATCCACGCGCCCACGCGGGGCGCGACGTACTCTTCGACAGTGTTATAAGCAGGCTTCTTGGGTTTCAATCCACGCGCCCACGCGGGGCGCGACGGTCGTATTTCGCGCCCACGTGTGGCACGTTCTGTTTCAATCCACGCGCCCACGCGGGGCGCGACTTCTGGCCTGGCCGCGTGAGTTCGCGCGCATGAGTTTCAATCCACGCGCCCACGCGGGGCGCGACAAAATGTGATTGATGCCCGTGGCGCACAACTTGGTGTTTCAATCCACGCGCCCACGCGGGGCGCGACATAAGAAATGGTACACAAACGTTTTGGTTTCATACGTTTCAATCCACGCGCCCACGCGGGGCGCGACTGACCCGCCCTTTATGGTAAACAAACCAAAATGTTTCAATCCACGCGCCCACGCGGGGCGCGACATGATGAACGCGCGGAACTCCTCATCAGGGAAGTTGTTTCAATCCACGCGCCCACGCGGGGCGCGACTTTCCGCCGCCGTGACTTTCGGCTGGCGGCGGTTGAGTTTCAATCCACGCGCCCACGCGGGGCGCGACTGAGGCGGAAAGAGTTGCCGCCGCTGCCAGTGTGGTTTCAATCCACGCGCCCACGCGGGGCGCGACCCGTGCTGATGGCATACTTGGTCGATACCACGCTGTTTCAATCCACGCGCCCACGCGGGGCGCGACAAAGTTAAACCATGATTAAGAGATGCACCGAAAATGTTTCAATCCACGCGCCCACGCGGGGCGCGACTTTATCAAGACCTCTCCCGCTCTCGCAGGTGCGGTGTTTCAATCCACGCGCCCACGCGGGGCGCGACTCAATAAAAAATATTTACAAAATAGAGAAAATGTTTCAATCCACGCGCCCACGCGGGGCGCGACTGTTAAATA
>JAFXTS010000014.1 GCA_017535665.1 Bacteroidales bacterium
CAAACTCTCCATCCTAATTAATTTCTTTCTTTTGTTTGTCTGTCCCGGCCTCGTCTTATCGCTTGAGTCTCTCAAAAGAATCTCTTGAGTGTTTGCTACATCATTCCATTCATTCAAAGAACAAATCCCCGTCGTTTTTCCTCTCCTCTTCCGCCCCTGCTTGGGGCGCGTCTCCCTACTGGCGCGCCGTTCGTGTGACGCGCAAAACGGGATTGCAAAAATACTGCTTTTTCCATTCATACAACACCTATCTGCGTATTTTTTTCAAAAATTTTTCATTTCATTGATTATCAGTAAAATAATTTTCAAATTTTTCAAATTTTGACATCAAAATGAGCGAAAATTGGACAAATTTCGGAGTTTTTGGGGCTGTTGAGAGAGTTGATTTCGGAGTTTTTTGGGAATTTGGGCGCAAAAACGTGTTTGAGGAGGGGGTGATGGCATCTCATTTTATCACCCACTATTCCTACCATAATATATAAATACGATTTTAACGCTTTTTTGGAAATCTATTCCCCAAAAAAGTCGTATTTTTGCACCATTAAAAATTTATTCACCAAAACATTATTACTATGAAAAGAATCTTTACCTTTGTGATGGCCATGCTCTGCGTGAGCATGATGTTTGCCCAGAGCAACAAGTACGAGGTGGTAGGCGTACCCGCAGGTCCGGAAATGGATCGTAGCGACTGGTACGGCTGGTACACCCAGAGCGGTTATGTACACGTACAGCCAGCTGAAAGCGAGTACATGCTATATATACCCGCTGGCACTTTTGAAACCGATGTGACCTTGGAGAAAGTACGTTTCTACACCATCCCAAGTGAAAACATCACCAACTACACCGGAGATCCATTCACGCTGGATGTCAACTTCCAGATCAGAATTTACACGGGGTGCTCCATCAACGGAACGACCTTCGATCCTGGCACAGTTGCACAAACGCAGATTTACAATCCCTCAAACGCAGGTGCTGAGGCTGGGATTCAGCTGGTTACCCTTAACCAACCCTTCACCGTTCATCCGACCGACAACGTCTGCGTGGCTATCTACTGCGATGACCGGTGTAGCATGGGATTATGCGATGACGATGCCGATTGCGCTGGTATCAACTTCGCCATGTGGCCGGAATATGACGCCAATGCATATCATCACTACTACTGGACTGGCGGGAACCCCGCTTGGGCATACGAAAATGCTACCGTGGCCGAACACGACCCGTGGAACCTCTCCGTGTATTACAACGACGGTCTGCCCTACGTCCACAAATGCAACTTGTACGCCGAAATCTACGATCCGAATGACAACCAGACCTATCCTGATGAAATCACAGCCCTTACGGTTGACCCCTATACTGACTCTATTTATTTCTATGGTGGAGTCTTTAACAAAGGCATTGACACCTCCATCAGCAGCTGCACTGTGAGCATTTACATGATTGACCAGAATCTGGGGAATGTCTATTTCTGGGAAAACGAAGCAGTGGGACAATATGACATTGACACATTGGAAGTGAACTACGGTTGGCGTTTTGGCCCCTTCGGTCTCGTTGGTCTCTATGAAGGAACATTTTTAGATGACGCTGAAGGTCTTTCCTGGCCTCTACAGCTCTGCTTGAACATCGAACCCAACTTCACAGATCCTTCCACCTACATCGACCCCAATTTGGACGACAACACCTATTGCATTACCGTTGATTATGACAATGGCATCCAGCCCTACAGCAACACGGTGAACGTGTTCCCGAACCCGGCCAGCACTGCCATCACCGTTGAGAATGTGGCAGGCGCTCAGATTTCCGTCTTCAACATCGCAGGACAGGAAGTTCTCTCTGTTGAAGCTGCTAACGCCAACGAAACACTCAATGTCAGCGCTCTTCCCGAGGGCATGTACATTGTGCGCGTGGTGAACGGCACCGAGGTCGGCACCAGCAAGGTCAGCATCGTGAGATAATTGCTGATTCTTTTACAGAAACAAAAATCCCGAAAGCGACGCTTTCGGGATTTTTTATTTAGACGAAAACCCAACTACTTCACCACCGACTTCACGGTTCCTTGATACAGCTTGGTTTCAATCTCCGAACCTGCCGGCAGCTGCGAAGCATCGGTGACGGGCTTGCCGTTATGTAGCGTAATACTAAATCCGCGCCTGAGGATGTTGGCCGGATCGAGCAGCTGCATCTTCTCCTCAAAATGGGAAATTCGAGTGGACGCCACCGCCAAAATCTGCTTACTATATATATACACGTCAGACTGAGCCTTGTCGAGGGCAAAGTTCTCGGCTGTTAAACGGCGATGAAACGACAGTTTGAAGTCGGCCTCGCACTGCGCCAAAGCTGCATTCTCGCGCTCGAGCATCCAGCGCACCGACTGTGCAAGCGCAGTCCCCAGCTCATCCAGCCGCTGCTCAAACTCCGCAAAACGGTTGATGAGGTAATAGGCCACCTCGGTAGGGGTAATCTTATTGGCAAAAGAAACGCTCTCGGTGATGGTTTCGTTGGTGGAATGCCCAATGCCCGACAGCACCGGCAGCGGGAAGGTCGCCACCCGATGGGCCAGCGCGTACTGGTCGTAGCAACTGAGCCCCACATCTCCTCCCCCACCTCGGATGATGGCCACACAATCGAACTCCTCCTTCCGTTTCTCAATCAAGTCGAGTTGCTGGAGCATGGTATCCACAGCTTTATCACTCTGCAAAAGAGATGGAAATAATTCTGTATCAAAATGATAACCCTGCTTATTTCTCTGCAAAGTCACCATAAAATCGCTATATCCTTTGCTGGTTTCAATGGAGATGACCGCAATACGCTGCGGCACCAACGGCATCGTAAGTTTTTTGTTGGCCTCGAAAACACCCTCCTGCTTCAGTCGGGCAATGGTTTGCAGGCGGTTACGGGCCATCTCGCCCAAAGTGAAAGCCGGCTCAATATTCTGGATGAAAAGCGCCAGACCATACTGCGGACTATATTGGATGGTAGCCAGACACAAAATGGTGATGCCATCCTTGAGCGGTTCGCCCGTGATACGCAGGAAGTTATCGTTGATCCGTTCA
Source organism: Bacteroidales bacterium (assembly GCA_017535665.1). Lineage (GTDB taxonomy): Bacteria > Bacteroidota > Bacteroidia > Bacteroidales > WCHB1-69 > UBA1756. The sequence goes on from JAFXTS010000014.1 coordinate 3,051, forward strand.
AAATCATTTCGCCAAATCACCGCTCGCATCTGGGCTTTCACCTTATTCTCCTCCTTTTCCACCAGTTCAGGGAAACAATGTCCACTACGAGGGTAGCGGTTCAACTTAATCATCTCAGCCTGAACATAATAGGGATGCTTGTAGGTACGCTCAATCATCGACTGGATGCTTTGGCCGACCTGCGTGAGGGTATAGATGGGTTTGTCGTTAAAAGTAGGCATGGTCGAATTAGTTGGCGGAAAGGATTCTTACTTCGTCCACATCGAGCATGAAGAGCAGCTGTTGTTTCAGTTCGGCCTGGACAGCAGATCGGTTGGCTCCTTCTTTCCAAGTGACAACCACGGTAGTAAGGGTTTGATCGTCATTTTTATCTATCTGATAATCAATCATCTTACTAACAGATACTGCTGCAATACTTTCGGGATAACGCTCCCCTATGCGCTGCGATAGTTTTTTATAACTTTCGGCATCGCCGGAAAGGGTTGCGATTTGTGCATCCTGTTCCTTGATGACCCTGTCGCGTTCAGCGATCATCTGTCCCAATTGTCCGGCCTGAATCTCAGCATTGAAAACATTTCCCATCTGTTTGATTTTCAACTCAGTAGTATTCAGTCCGTAGTCATGGCGCATAACCGACCGCAGCGAATCTGCGAGCACGGGGGTAACCTCGCTGCCCACAATCGACAACGTGACCGTAGGATTGGATCTGTCGAACACTTTTTCCACATTCACCACTTGCTGGTTAGAGGAGAGGTGTTGACCGTCGCGAAGGTCGGTGACGAACTTGTTGACTTGGCTGTTGAACACCGACTCGCGCACCACATTGACAGCGGTGAAGAGGCTGGGAATCATCACCATGATGGCGAGGATAATGACGATCCTTTTGACGATTTTCTCGCGGCGGGCATCCACGAATTTATGCTGGGGAAAATGGAGGTAGCGCACCATGACGAAGGTGGCGAGGGCGATGAAGAAGGAGTTGATAAAGAAGAGGTAGGAGGCCCCGAAGGCGTACGAAAGTTGCCATGTGGCGATGCCATAGCCGGCGGTGCAGAGCGGCGGCATCAAGGCGGTGGCGATGGCCACACCCGACACCACCGTAAAAGGCAAATCCTTGCGGGAAGCGGCCACGATGCCGGCCAGTCCGCCGAAGGTGGCGATGAGCACATCGTAGATGGTGGGACGCGTACGGGCCAGAAGTTCCGACTGGGCATCGCCCAACGGCGACAGCAGGAAGTAGAGGGTGGAAGCCAACAGGCTGATAACCACCATCACCAGCAGGTTGCGAACCGACTTGCGCAGCAGTTCCATGTCGTAGATACCCACCGCAAGGCCCACCCCGTTGATAGGTCCCATCAGGGGGGAAATCAACATGGCGCCGATGATGACGGCGGTGGAGTTGACATTCAGTCCCACCGAAGCGATGATGACGGCGAAGCCTAACAGCCACAAGTTGATGCCCTTGAATTCCACCGAGCGCTGTATGGAGGCCATGGTGGCTTCCGCATCGGTATCTTCCTGGATGCGAAAAAGCTTTTTAGTATAGAGGGCAGAGGCCCTCAGTTTTTCCCAAAAAGCCTTTCCTGAAAACTTTTGAGAATTTCCTTGAGGAACTCCATCTCGTTCGTTATTCTGATTATCCATATTCATCAATAAAAATAAAAAAATAAAATCAATGTGCAAAAATACAGAATTTTCACCAATAATCCCTTTCATTACAAACATCCTCCGAAAAAAAATGCTTACTTTTGCATTCGCATTCATATATAAGATAATTATTCGCATTTATCATTCAACATATTCTAAATCAATAACATTATGAAAAAAATCTTTACTCTTATTGTACTCCTCTGTGCATGTTTTTTGGCCACACATGCCCAAACCATTCTGATGAGCGAGGGATTTGAAGACGGACTTCCCGAAACGTGGAACAACATCGACCAAGATGGCGACGGTTTTTCATGGGAGGTGCTGACGATGGATGAGGATGAGATTTCGGCCCACACCGGAAATGGGTGCATCACCTCATTATCGTTTGATAATGACGAGGTTGAAGCTCTGAATCCCAACAACTACCTCGTGACTCCGGCCATCACCATTCCCAGCAATCTCACAGCGGCTAACATGCCGATGCTCTCGTGGTGGGTTGCCGCACAGGACCCGGAATATCCGGCCGACTACTATGAGATCCGCATCTCCACGAGCGGAAACTCCGCCGACGACTTCTCCGCCAGCGCCGTCTATGCCGAAATTCTTTCCACCGACGAGTGGGCCATGCACACGGTGGACCTCCGAAACTATATCGGACAGACCATCTACATCGCCTTCATCCACACCAACTGCTCTGACGAGTTCATGATGAAGCTGGACGACATTGCAGTTCTCTACTTCGACACTCCCGCCATCGTCACTACGCCCGACGTGCTGGACTTTGGCAGTGTAATGATCAACACCACCTCCGCATCAATGCCGGTGAATGTCATCTCGGCCCTGCTCGACGGCACCATCAGCGTGAGTTGCGAATCACCCTTCTCCATCTCCATCAACAACAACAATTTCAGCACCTCGCAGTCGATGACCGCCAATGTTTCCACCTCGCTGTTTGTGAGATACGAGCCGACTGCTGAAGGCACCGACGAGGGTGTCATCACCCTGACCAACGGCGCCACTACCGCCACCATCAGCGTAAGTGGCCTTGCTGTCAACTGCGACAATGCTCTGCAACTTCCTTTTTATGAAGATTTTGAAAATGAAATCACCCCCTGTTGGACGCTTCGCGACGCTGACCACGACGGCATGAATTGGATGTGGATGAACGACGGTTTCGGCCATGAGAGCGACGGCTACTACCTCTCATATTCGTATGACGAGGAGGAATGGGAAGACCTTATGCCGAACGACTGGCTCATCACGCCACGCATCGCCATTCCGAGCACGGGTGCCCATATCAACTGGTGGGCAGCAGCCTACGATGAAGGTTTTCCGGACAACAGCTATGAAGTGCGCGTTTCCACCACACAAGATTTCGAGAACAGCGAGGTCATCTACAGCGAGATGGTCACTACCGATGAGTATGGGCAGCGTTTTGCCAACCTCACCGGTTTTGAAGGACAGGAGGTCTATATCGCCTTCGTTCACAACACCAACACCAACCTGTATGAGGAGTCGTACGCCCTCGTTATCGATGACATCCGTATCGAAGAGGGTGTGGGCATCGAGGAGAACACTTGCAGTCCGGCACTTTCCGTGTATCCCAACCCGGCCACGCAGATGCTGAACATCAAGGGCGAAGGATTTGAACGCTGCACGGTGGTGAACGCCCTCGGACAGACGGTCGTCAGCGAGCCGATGGTGAATGGCGAGCTTCACCTCAACATTTCGCATCTCTCCAATGGGGTTTACTTTGTGAAATGCAGCGGCGACGGCACGGTAGAAACAGTCAAAATCATCAAGAAATAAGCTATCCAACAATATTTTACAAAAACGGTCGTTATGATACGGCCGTTTTTTTTATTCAAAAATCAATCAATATGAAAGCAACACGCATCTCCCTTCTGATTCTCATCCTATTATGTGCAATGGTTCCGCACACGCAGGCGCAGCAGGCTGGTGACAAGATTGTGGGCACCTATTATGTGAAGGATGACCAGTCGCCCGAGGAGGCTAAGATTAGGATATATCGCACTACGTCAGGCACCTATGCGGGAAAGACGGTATGGGTGAAGAACCCGAATTTCAAAGATGGCACCCCGAAACGCGACGTCAAGAATCCCGATCCCAACAAACGCAACACGCCAGCCGACCAGATTCAGATGTTGTTTCATTTCAAATATGATGCCAAGAAAAACGAGTGGGTGGATGGTGAGATTTACGATCCAGTACACGGCAAGTATTACAAGTGCAAGATGTGGTTTTCGGACGACAAGACCTTGCAGCTCAGGGGCTACATCGGCGTGCCAGCATTTGGCCGAACGATGTCTTGGAAGAAGTTGTAATTGTCTCTTTCAAGATATAAAAAAACGGCCAGTCTTTCGACTGGCCGTTTTCGTTATCAGTAAATCAACTATTTCTTGATCACCTTAACCGTCTCCACTTCGCTGCCGTTGATGAGGCGTACGAAATAGACACCGTTGCTAAGTTCAGATACGTTGATCTGGGCATTGCCGTTCACCAGATTGTTGCTGATGACGGTCTGTCCGAGCATGTTCACCAACTGGTATTGCTCGAAGCCCTGAGCGCTAACATTGATGACGTTGGTAGCCGGGTTCGGATAAACATTGATGTTGGACATCTCATTTTCCTCAACGCCAGTCAAACCAGCAGTAATGTTGATATCATCAAGGTTAAGACGGAACAAATCTGAACAATCATTATGCACGAATGCAATATAGATGTTCTGATTAGCAAAATCAAGGTCCCAACTTTTCTTTACCCAAACAGTTGAAGAAAGGGTTTCATCAATGAGAACGGTATTGAAGTCACTGATATTGGTACCTGTTGTGGAAACCAAGACCTGATAATGCTCTTGCGGATAGCTGGGATCCTGAGGAGCGACCCAGAATTCGAGGTGAGCGCCTTCTTCAGGAATAGCGAGCTTGGGAGTAATCAACCAGTTGTCGGGGTTGAGAGCTCCACCACCGCTAACCCATGAAGCTGAGGTATAGAGGCCCGATCCACTGTGAGCATAGTCGGCATAGTCGGTCATCAGCTGCCAAGTGTAGCCGTCACCGTCATTGTCGATATTCGTCCAGCACTCTACGAGTTCTGCTTCAAAACCTTCGGTGAAGGGGAGAGTGGCACCCTCGCTGCAATCGAACACCTGACCATTCAAGTTGATGGTGGCGGTTAGGTCGCCTGAGGTGAGGGTAACGGTACCCGTATGCGAACCAGCAGCAGCATCGGCAGCGATTCTCACATAGAGAACCTCTTCCACATGGTTGGTATTGACTGCGATGGTGGCGGTGGTAGCGTAGGTGGCGCCATCAACAGACACCTCGAAGGGAGCTGTAACTTCAACCGCGATGTCGGCATCCAGCGTGTAAGCCTCCACATCGGAGGTAGCGGGAGAAGAGGGGCTACCTGCAATACCGCTGAGGGTAAGAGCGGTAGGATTGGCGGTCAGCATAGGAGCGTGGAGGAGTTCCCCACAAACGGTGTCGCTGGCCAAGGAGAGGCACTGGGTAGTACCGTCGGTGTAGTAAGCCTTCACGAAATAGCAGTAAGTGCCAGGAGCCACAGTGTCGTTGTAAGAGGTCTCAGTGGTGGTAGCAAACTCGTGGACATTGCCGTTCTTGTATAGTCTGTACTCTACGAAGTCGGTAGTGTTTTCTGGGGCTTCCCAAGTGAGAGCCATATGGGTGTAGTCGGTGGGAACCACCTGGAGGTTGTTAGGAGCATCGCAGTCGGGAGCAATGATATGGAAAGTAACGGGAATCACCTCAGCACCCACGTATGGATTGTTGGTGGTGATGGTGAGGTTGGCGTAGTAGTCGCCCATCGGGTTGTTGCCATTGAAGTTGAGAGTAATGTCGGTGCTCTGACCGCCAGCGGCAATCTGACCGCTACCGGGGGTTACCGAGAGCCAGCCTGCATCAGCAATATCAAATACATTGATGATGTTGGGATCCTGCTGTGAGTTGGACATGATGACGAACTTGCCAGGCACGAGGTCGGCGGTGCTGAATGCGCCACCAGCGGTACCCGTAACATCGGAGTTGATGGTGCTGATATCAACGGTGGTGTTGGTCAGCGCATTGTTGGCGATATCATACTGTACAAATACAGAGCCTTCGTTGGCCTGCGTGAAGAGCCAGAGGAAAGGACCACCAGCGGTATAGTTGTCGTAGGCGGAGCCGTAGGCACTCTCAATTGTGGTGGGACCCGTCACCAAAATATTGCCCGTACGGTCGATGAGGTAGAGGTCTGACCAGTTACCTACCCAGAAGCCGTCGTTTTCAGGGTCGTAGGAGCAGTGGCGGATAGCGCTCACCTGGGTGTTGATGGTGGAAACCAGCGTATGGTTAGCCAGGTCAAGTTGATAGAGGGAGCTGGAACTTGCACCAACATAGAAGTAGGTACCGTCGTAGGTAAGGTCGCGGCAGCCGCTAACGCCGGCGATGTCGAAGCCCTCAATCATATTGCCGTCGAGGTCGTATTTCACAAAAGTGTAACCACTGGTAGGAGTTGTCTGCCAACTGCAGGTGTAGATGTAGTTGCCGTCGGTAGCGATACCTTGCTGGCCTGCGGAAGTGGCATTCATGGTGGAGAGCAGATCCCATGCTGCGCGGGTGGGCTCACCCACGATGGTAGCGATGGTGGAGTTGAGGTCTGCGGTGGAAAGGCTCTTGGCTCTCTGAGCGGTGGTAAAGTTGTAGTTGGCGGCGGTATTCTCCTCCGAGCGGCCACGTACAAACTCCACACCGGTACTCCATGTAAGGTTGCCATCGCCAGTGTTGGCAACGGTGATGGGTGAGAACTGAGTATCGAGACCCTGGGTAGTCGTCACATCAATCGGGGCTGCGTAGGTCACTTGCAGACCAGGAGCCGTCATGGCGAAATTGATGGTGGTATCGGAGAAGATGCCGGTGAAGGCGGTGCTGGCATTGTTGTAACCCGTAGCGTTCACCACGATGCTATAGGGGAAGGCTTCCACGATGCTGTCTTTCTCATAATAGCCGGCAGCGTCGGTGGTAACCATTCCGCCATTCAAGCCGCTGATGGCGACATTAGCATTGGCGATCGGAGTGTTGGTGGCAGCCACTGTAATCGTACCGCTCACAGTATAGTAAGTGGGGGGAGTACAGGTGTTGTTGTAGGTCAGGAACGTACCAGCAGAAGGAGTACCTTCGCTCTGATAGACCAGAATACCGAAGCTGTTGGTGATGGTGAAGGAGCATTCGCTATCGTAATTACCTCCTACCCAGTTGAAGGTGTAAGTACCTACAGCGAGGGGAACCAGTTCAGTACCGCCAGTGCCGCTGCAGGTATAGGAACCCACGAGTGTATTGGTATTGTCGTAGATTTCGATGGCAGCGCCGTTCCAGCCGTCGCCCCATGAGTCCACCATTTCGAGGGTGAGTTCGCACATGTTTCCGACGAGGGCGGTAGCGGTGGCAGCGGCACCGTTTCCAGCTGCGTTAACGCCATAGATGGAGTAGTGATAGGTACCGTCGGCGGGAATGGTGTTGTCGGTGTAGGTCATAGCGCCACCGATGGTCGGGTTGGCAAAACTATAGAGGAGGGTGCCGTTGCGGAAAAGTTCCACGCTGGTCAGTTCTTCTAAGTCATTGCCGCCCAGGTCAACCGTGGGGTTGGTCCAACTCAGGCTGGCGGAGAGGGTATGGTCGGCGGCGGGCACTGCGGTAAAGTCGGCGGGAGCAGCCGGACGCAGAGCGTCGGCAGCGCTGAAAGAAGCGACGGCAAAGCCAGAGACCTCATCTTCAAAATTGCCAATCAAAGTGATGGTATTGTTGTCGAGGTCAATGGAATAGAGCTGTGATTCTTCGGCAGTTGCGTTATAGGCAGCCCAGTAGGGGGTGTTGGTTTCGCGATCCATGCTGATGTCCTGGATGTAGTTGACATCGAAGCCGGCGCTGATCAGCACCGTAAGGTCGCCGGTGGTCGTATTCAGTTCGCTGATAGCGTCTTCACCACTATCAATCATCAGAAAACGGCCGTCGTTAGTGATGGTGAAGGCCAAAATCACATTTTCGGAGTTGATGGTGACCACGAAGGTAGTGTTACCGGTAGAAGGATCCACGGTGTAGAGGGTAGCGCCCTCAAGGTCGAAGCCATAGAATTGTCCGTCGGCGGGGTTATAGGCCACATCGTTAACACCGCTGGTATTGATGATGTTAGCGGCGTGGGTGGTGGGGTCCATAGCGATCAGATAGCCAGAGGGATAGGTTGCGAGATAATAGGTGCCGTTGTAAAATTCGGCGCCGATGGTGTAATCGTCTGGAGTTGAGTAGCCCCAGTCGGTGGTGTTAGCGGGGGTGCCGAGGGTGAAGCCCACCTGGTCGGTGCAACCCATGCTAACCGTGGCGTCGGAAGTCAGCGAGCGCATGGCGGGTGACTGCACGGCATGATGGTTGGTTCTCGGAGCGAGGGTTACCTGAGCCACAGCAGGGGCAATCCCGCAGACAAGAATGCACAACATCATCGCCACAAAGCCTTTGAAAGATGTTGCTAAACTTTTCATAATGAATAAATTAAATGAATAAATAAGTTTTAGTGTTTCATTGCAAGATACTCTGCAAAAATAGCACTATTTTGTAGAAAAAAGTCACATTTCTGAAGATTTTTTCCAGAAATTATTTCTTCAAATTGGATGCCAAAATATTGCATCAATCACATTCTATCTCCAAACAATGTGATTAGGGGGTCTGGAGGTTGTAACGGGGTGTGTCACATTCGCTCACTCCTCAGTGCGGCCACCAGTTCATTACTGATATTATTGCCTAATTGTTGGCACACATCCTGGCTCCAGCGTTGTGCCATGGCGATGCGCGAGGTCTGGTCGTCCATGCCCAACATCTTTGCATAAATATAACCCGCATTGAAGTTGTCGCCCGCCCCTACGGTACTGACGGTTTCTATCGGCTGCACAGGATAAGTCTCGCAGCCCTCAGGCGTATAAACCCGTATCTGGCGCGCCCCGTCGGTCAGGATTAGCGTGTGGCAGTAGCGGCTCACGCGCTCATAAATGGCCTCGCCGTCCTTCAGTCCATAAAGGTACTCAAAGTCCTCCATCGAGCCGCGGACCACATCCGCCAGTTGCATGTTCTCCTCAATGTTGGACATCACCTCTGGCAGGTCGGCGATATGGTTTTTACGGAAGTTAATGTCGTAATAAAGCCAGGCGCCTGCTTCACGCGCCTTACGCAGCAACCCGCCCACCACAGGATGGATGGCCGGATTGATGGCGAAGAACGACCCGAATAGCACCACATCGTCTTTGCTCATCTCGGGCAGCTTGCCGTCTAATGATACCGATGCATGATCCTTATAGAACACATATTGGGCATCGTTATGCTCATCGAGGAAGGCCAGTGAGATGTGCGATTGGACGTTTTGGTGGCGGCACACGTATTCCGGCGACACGCCATTCTCCTGCAAAAAGTTGCAGATCAGGTCGCCCACATGGTCGCCGCCGGCCTCCGTCACCATGGCGCAGTGCATGCCTGCCCGTCCCAGCGAGACGATACTGTTGAATGTTGAGCCGCCCGGCACTGCCTTCTGCGGCTGATCCTCCTTGAAGAGGATGTCAAATACAGTTTCTCCGATACCGATGATGCGAGAGGGGGGGGCATTTTAAATAGCTGTTAATAATTTGGTTATATATGTTTTTGTCCGTTTTCCCATCTTCACTTACCAAATGACCGTCACATTAATCTGCTGGCAAAAATACATATTATTTTCAAAATATTGGGATGGACAAACTATAAATATGTCTATGAATTTCTTTTCAATTGTTCCAGTGCCCGGCAGAGCTGGTCGGGACAGGAGGTAGGCTTGCCTCCGCAGCGGATGCCGTTGAGTTTTTGGATGACATCGTCGATTTTCTGTCCTGTGACCAGCCGGCAGATGCCTTGGAGGTTTCCGTCGCATCCGCCCATGAAGAAGACCTGCTGGATGACGCCGTTGTCATCGACGGTAATGTCAATAAACTGCGAGCAGGTGCCTTGGGTTTTGTAGAGGGTGTGTTTCATATTTCTTTCATTTTTCTATCTAATTCATTCAGACTATTCCCGCCAAATCCACATCATAGATAACTTCGCCGATAAGCTCTTTCCTCAGGTAGGCAACCATATAAATGGGCAGATAGACAATGTTTCCACTCGCACTCACATTGTCATTGCAAAACACAAACGCCTTGGGAATCCCATAGTCGGTGTTGTCCATCACGTTGCAAAGGGCATTGTGGCGCTGGTAGTCTTTGCCCGACTTCACTTCAATGGGCAGCGTGTGGCCGTTCTTCTCGATGATGAAGTCTAGTTCGCCTTGTTTTTTACTGTTGAAATAGTAGAGTTCGAAGCCATGTGCCTGCAGTTCCTGAGCCACCACATTCTCGAAGATCGAGCCGTAGTTGATGCCCTTCTCATTGTTGATGATACGCAACTGGATACCCTCGGCATACTGACATGCCAACAGTCCAATGTCGTTTTGAAACAACTTAAACAGATTGCGGTTTCGAGATAGTTTCAGCGGCACCACAGGCTCTTCCACGTTATAGGTAGGCAGTGCCACACCAGCATTTTTTAGCCACAGGAAACTATTCTCATAGCGCGAGAATTTCAGATTCTTGTTCAAGTCCTTCAGGATAAAGCGCTTGTTCTTGGCGTTCAGTTCCGATGGTATCAGGTCGAAAATCTCGTCGATATAAAGCTTGTTGTTATTGTCATATTTCGAAATGTCGCGCTTATAGAGTCTGATGATGGACTGCTGTTCAGCCATCACATCCTGTAGATTATGCGTATCGATATATTTTTGCACAGCCGCAGGCATGCCACCCACGATGAGATAGAGCCTAAACAGTTCCATCATCTTCTTGTGAACAAACTCGTCCACGGGCTTTTGCTCTTCAAAGGCCTTTTGCAGACTGTCAATCACCTGACTTGAAACCCCCATTGCCATAAAGAACTCTTCGAGATCGAGCGGATACATTTCCTTCACGTCCATATACCCCACAGGCTCGGAACGCAAATTCTTCAGCTCCACGCCAAGCAGCGAGCCGCTCAAGATATAGCGATAACTGCCCTCATCCACCAGAAACTTAATGGCTGTCACCATCTCTGGACACTCCTGCACCTCGTCAAAAAACACAAGTGTCTTACCGGCCACCAGTGGTGTACTGGTCAGCAGCGACAGCCTTACCAGTATATCCTGACTGCTTTTAGCTCCCTTCAGAACCTCTGCAGCATCGGGTTGATCTATGAAATTTATCTCCACAAAGTTCTCGTAATGGGTCGTACCATATTGACGGATAGAGAACGACTTACCCGTCTGCCGAGCCCCAGTCACCAGCAGTGCTTTGTTTGTCCTAGTGTAAAACTGTTCTAAATAGCTGTCAATTTTTCGTTTAAGCATATCCGTGTCCGTTTTTCAAAATGCAAAAATACGCATTTTGTCCGTTTTCCCAACACAAAATGATATATTTTTGTCCGTTTTTCCAACTTTGCCCATCAAATGGCCGTCACATCGATAAACTGCGAGCAGGTGCCTTGGGTTTTGTAGAGGGTGTGGGGCATAATATCAATATTAATCAAGTATTTCCAAACCTAATGATTTTAAGTATTCAAAAGTGCCATCATAAAATTCTGGCAATCTTGTATGGTCTTCAAAATCTCCTTTTGGCACACAAATGACCATACCCTGACGTGCGCGTGTAAGCAGGACACGATAAGCGTTCAACTGATAGGCTTTTCGTTCGCTTTTAATAATTCGATTCCATTTATTTCCTCCATTAAACTCAAAAAAGTCCCAACCTTTCCCATTATACCTTAAATCTCCATCCCAAATAAGGCAAGTCCAATCCAACTCCAATCCTTGTATATCAAATTCACTGGCAGCATCTTCCAAAAATAAAGATGAGCGAACATCATTAATGTCGTCCAAAAACCAATGTACCGTATTAGGCTTACAACGGACATCTATTGCCAGTGGTTTCAGTCGATATGCCTTTGAAGAAACCACCATACCATATCGTTCATTGCCGCGTGCGTGCTGTTTTAACCACGCTTTTGCTTTATCTAAATCACGAGTCAGAACAATGGGATAACGATCTGATATTGCAGCATATGTCTGGCGAACTTTTTCAACATCGCCATCCAACAGATAATGCACCATGTTGGATAAACTTTCAGCACGAAAACTGCGCATTGAAACAGCAAGATGCAAGTCTTCTGAATAGGCAACGTGTGGATTGTTCTCCAATAAATCTTTTACCTTACCCTCGGCATATTCCTTTGCTGTCAACTGGTTAGAAATGTACACCTGCCAGTGTGGAAATGTCTCATTCAGAGCACGAATCCATTCGCCAATACCTGCCTCGCCAGTATTGATTTCTTGACCTCCTCCAACAAGACAAACGATAACAGCCCAATCTTTCCGCTGGTCAAGCGACCAGATCAGGAATTCACCCTCCGACATTGGGAAATCGGCAAATCCTTTCTTTCTTTTTAACCATGAAGCAATGTGTTCATTATCCCATGAGCGTTGTGCTTCATCAAAAATGGCAATATTTTCAACTTCGCCATAACCAGCTTTCTTGTCCTGTAATTCTTTATGCGGATCTATTTGCAATTCACCATTTACAACACGAATTTTCCCTAACATGTTGTCACGATAACGATGAATGATTTGTATGAAACGCTTTACTTCCCTCTCTGCTTCTTTCTTCGTGATTTTTTTGCCAAGAGATTTCTCCTGTGCTTGTTTGTCACGCGTAAGAGCTTCAGTCAGAACAGCGACTAAAGGACCATTTCCAGACAGATAAACGGCCAAATCCTCGTCGGTTTCCTGTTGCACAGCGACATTTAATCCAACCAATGTTTTGCCAGCTCCGGGAACACCTGTGACAAAGCAAATGCTTTTACCTCCACGAGACTTTGTTTCGTGAATGACTTTTTGCACATATTGAGTTGTACGCTTCAATTGCTCTCCCTCGGCATCATGGCGCGTGATATCTTCCACACTATGATTAAGATAAAGAGAACGCGCTGCTTCAATAATTGTAGGGGTGGGTGCATAACGGCTTCGAGCCCAATCACTAATTGCTACAGAATAGGATATTACAGGAATGGTTTCTTCCAAAACCATTGAAAAGAGGTCTGTAAGATGTTCGGCGTTTGTTAAAAGAGGTTCATAGACACCGTCATTATAGTGTGATAATTGACACAAAGTAGAATGAGCATCACTTTCAGTAGCTACAAGAATCGGAATAATATAGCGGTCAGCACTCCCTTGATGGAAGTTCTTTAAATCAAGAGCATAATCCAAAACTTGGTCAACATCCTGATGAATGAACTCATTTTCACCTGCCTTAAATTCAATAACAAATACCCGTTCCCGCAACAACACAACAACGTCAATACGTTTACCCAATCGAGGAATAGTATATTCAAATAAAATCTCTGCACACTCATTCTCATACGGCTGCAACACACGTTTCATGATTTGGATTTCTTGTTCCCATGCATATTTCTGCGTGGCAGCAGTATCCATTTCATCAGCACGTGACATTTTGCCAAAGATTTCATCCAATGAATCATTGATAAAATCAGAGAGTGATGATTTGTAGAAGTATCTGTTTATCATTTAATTGTCACTTACCTATTTTGCCCTGCAAAGATACACATTTTTCCCCACATATCACCTCTGCCGCGGGGAGGTGTGCGAATAAATCTATGAATGTAGGTTTCTTTGTTGGCAAATTGGGGAAATTAGTAGTCCCCCAACAACTCAATATCCACTTTCTGCACCTCGGGGTCGGACTGCAGGTAGTCGGGTACCTCGTGCGAGGTGAGGATGGCTATGTGATACCCCGCCGCCTTCAGCTTGCGGCAATCAGCCTCCTCGGGCGGGAAAGGATAACATAACGCATCGGTATAGAACATTGCCTCGGTAGGCGTGCAGTAATTGCCCCAGTCGTCGGTCCCCCGCACATTGAAAAGTATCGTGCGCTCGGGTAACATGCCCTTCAACTTGTCCAAATTCTCCTTATTGTGCGTCAAGACATACCAATACTCTTCATTGGGGGTGTGATAGTATCGGAACCACCCCATATTCATCTGATAGAGAGCAAAAAACGCGGTAGCCCCCACCAGCACCGTTCTTCGCAACCCTACCCGCCGCACATACCTCTCCCCTATCCGCCACAACTCCCACAGCAACATCCCCAACGACAAGAAACCCACAGCACAGAGACAGAAGGTGTAGGCCGGCATCTTCGTGGCCGCCACCGTAAAGAAACCATACACCAACAACACGAGCGTGAACACCGTGATACGATGGCTCCACTTGCGGCAACGCACCAGCAGCAGCGCAAATCCCGCCAACATGAGCAACAGATGCACCACCCGCTTGGCAGTGAAGCTGGCCGTTTCGCTCGTGACATAATCTTTATAGTCGCGATCCCCAATATAACGGTATGGTATCGTGGTCAGGTAGAAGGTCTTTGCCTCCTGATGATCTTCCAATTCAAGGTAGAAGTGCTCTTTATTCAACTGTTTTTCACGCTCATAGTACGAAGGGAAAGCATGGCTGGTATAGATTTGCCACGGCAGGAAAACTGCCAGCGTGATAGCAGCAGCAGCCGCCATCTGTCCCACTTTCCACTCTCTGAGCCGGAAACGGTATTCCGACACGGTATAGATGCCCCACGCGGCATACACGAGCAGGCCCACCAACCATTTGGTGAGCACGGCGCAGCCCGAGAGCAGGGCAAACACCCATACCCAGCGCCATTTCCGTCCACTATGCAAGTACTCCATCCACGCCCACAGGGAGGCGGTAACATAAAAGACGAAACAGACATTGTTGTGGTCCACGGCCCCATGACCTGACACCAGATCCAGCAACATAAAGGAGAAAGCAGCAGACAGAGCCGCAAAGTAACCCAGCCGGCGATCCACCAGCAGCGAACCGATGCGATACAAAAGAGGAATCATCAGGGTTCCCATGATGACGGAAGGCAGGCGAAGAGTGAACAATGAAACCCCAAACAGTTTGAAACAGAGGGCTATCTGCCAGAGGAAAAGCGGCTGTTTGTGCAGCCATATATACCCATGAGCCCAATCGTTTTCGGGCCAATTGGCATTATCGATAGGCCACTCATGGTAGAGTTTGGGGCAGAAGGGGTCATCCATACAGTTTTTGGCGACCAGCGCATGGAATCGTTCATCCCAACAATAGAGAAAAGGAATAGAGATGGCAGCGAATACGAACAGGCAGAAACCGCCCGCCGTAAGCAGCGCAACCGACCAGCGTTTCTTGTCGAAAGCGAAGCTGATGATGGAGGCCAAGGCCAGCAGCAAGCCTGCCAAAAGCCACAACTTCTGGCTGACGGTATAGCCGTACAGGGAGAGGTAGTTGAACATGCGATGTATTACAATTACGACGTGCAAAGATACAAAAAAACTCCTTCAAAAGATGAAGGAGTTGGAATATTAGGAACTAAATAAAGTTCTGGATTAGCCGTTGAAGACCTGGTCGAGGCCGATACCGCGCACTTGGGCAACGGTATAGGGATCGCGCAGCTGGGCGAGGGCCTTGAAGGTAGCCTTCACCACGCTGTGGGGGTTGGAGGAGCCTTTCGACTTGGCCAACACGTTCTTCACGCCGACGCTTTCGAGCACTGCACGCATAGCACCACCAGCGATAACACCGGTACCGGGAGCTGCGGGTTTCATGAAAACGAGGGAGCCGCTATATTTGCCTTCCTGAGCGTGCGGGATGGTGCCGTTGAGCACGGGAACCTTGATGAGGTTCTTCTTGGCATCGTCAACGCCCTTAGCGATGGCGGCGGAGACTTCCTTGGCTTTACCGAGGCCGTAGCCCACGATGCCATTCTCGTTGCCTACCACCACGATAGCGGAAAAGCTGAATGTTCTACCACCCTTGGTAACTTTAGTTACTCTGTTAACTGCAACCAATCTGTCTTTAAATTCGATATCGGTTGACTTTACTCTTTTGACATTTACATTTGACATAGTTACCTGAGATTTAGAACGTTAAACCACCTTCTCTGGCTGCATCGGCCAAAGATTTTACTCTTCCATGATAAAGATAACCGTTACGGTCGAAGACCACGCTTTGGATACCGGCGGCCTTGGCCATTTCGGCGACTGCCTTGCCCACCATGGCGGCTTTCTCGCACTTCGTCACTTTTGCGTCGCGGATATCGGCGGCGGTGGAAGATGCGGAGACGAGCGTATGGCCGGCGAGGTCGTCAATCAGTTGTACATAGATGTCGCGGTTACTTCTGTAAACCGACATTCTCGGACGTTCGGGAGTGCCGCTGATAGTCTTGCGAACTCTCTGTTTAATCCTGTTTCTTCTATATATTTTCTTATTAGCCATTGTACTAAATTTTTAAGATTATTTATCAGCGGACTTACCGGCTTTCTTTCTAACCACTTCGCCCACGAAACGGATACCTTTTCCTTTGTAAGGTTCAGGTTTACGATAGGAGCGGATCTTGTTGCAGACCTGTCCGAGGAGCTGTTTGTCGTTACATTTGAGGGTAACGATGGGGTCCTTACCTTTCTCGGTGACTGCGTTGACTTCGATTTCTTTGGGGAATTCGAAGACGATGTTGTGGGAGTAGCCGAGTGACATGGTAAGCAGCTGGCCTTGTGCTTCAGCCTTGTAGGCGACGCCCACGAGCTGGAGTTTAGCCTCGAAGCCTTCGGAGACACCCTTCACCATATTGGCGAGGAGGGCGCGGTAGAGGCCGTGGAGGGCACGATGGCGACGCTGGTCGGTGGGGCGTTCCACAACGAGATGACCGTCTTCCACCTTAGCGGTGATATCGGGATCCATCTTCTGGGTCATTTCGCCACGGGGACCTTTAACGGTGACCACGTTGGATTTTTCGTCAACTTTAATTTCTACGCCTTTCGGGAGAGCGATGGGTAATTTTCCTATTCTTGACATAATTCTTTCCTCCTATTAGCTAATGTAACACAATACCTCGCCGCCGATGTGCTGGGCACGGGCTTCTTTGTCGGTCATCAGTCCACGGGAAGTGGAGACGATGGCGATGCCGAGGCCGTTCATCACGGACGGGAGTTCGTCGGCGCCGGAATACTGGCGGAGGCCAGGACGGCTCACGCGCTTAAGGGTGGCGATGGCGGACTGCTTGGTGGCAGGATGGTACTTCAAGGCAATCTTGATGATGCCGGGATGTACGTCATCCACAAATTTATAATTCAGGATATAACCTTTTTCGAACAAAATCTTGGTAATCTCTTTCTTCGTTTTGGAAGTGGGGATTTCCACAATTTTGTGGTTGGCCATGATGGCGTTTCTCAATCTGGTCAAATAATCGGATATCGGATCTGTATTCATAACTGTAATTCTCTTTTAAATGTTACCAACTAGCCTTTTTAACACCCGGAATCTGACCGGCCAAAGCCATTTCTCTAAAATTGATACGCGACAAACCGAACTGGCGCATATAGCCTTTCGGACGGCCGGTGAGCTTGCAGCGGTTGTGCTTTCTGATAGGATTGGAGTTCGGCGGAAGCTGCTGGAGGGCCTTAACGGCGGCCTCTTTCTCCTCGGTATATTCGCTACCGGAGTTGATGATCTTCTTCAGCGCAGCACGTTTGGCAGCATATTTTGCCACCATTCTCTCTCTCTTGAGTTCTTTTGCTTTTAATGATTCTTTTGCCATATCCTATCCTTTATTTTTGATTCTTAAACGGTAATCCAAATTCTTTCAGCAGGGCGAGGCATTCCTTGTCGTTCTTGGAAGTGGTGACGAAGGTGATGTCCATACCGTTGATCTTGGCCACCTTGTCGAGGTCGATTTCCGGGAAGATGATCTGTTCCGGAATGCCAAGGGTATAGTTGCCACGGCCGTCGAAGCCCTTGTCGCTGATACCGCGGAAGTCGCGGATACGCGGGATGGAGACGGAGATCAGTCTGTCGAGAAACTCGTACATGCGTTCGCCGCGGAGGGTCACACGCACGCCGATGGGCATACCTTTTCTCAACTTGAAGTTGGAGATATCCTTCTTAGACTTGGTGGCGACGGCTTTCTGACCGGCGATGAGGGTCATTTCCTGGACGCCCATGTCGATGAGTTTCTTGTCGGCGATGCCAAATTTGCCAAGGCCCTGGTTGAGGCAAATCTTCTGCAATTTGGGGACGCGCATAATGGATTTGAAACCGAACTGCTCTTTGAGTGCGGGAACGACTTCCTTGTCGTATTTTTCTTTATATCTCGGTACGTACGTCATTATTTGATCTCCTCCCCTGATTTTTTAGAATATCTAACTAATTTACCATTGTCGCCCAGTCTTCTACCGATGCGGGTAGCGTTACCTTTTCCGTCAACCACCATGAGGTTGGAGATGTGGATGGGGGCTTCTTTCTTAATGATACCGCCCTGAGGGTTCTTGGCGTTAGCTTTGGAGTGCTTTGACACCATGTTCACACCCTCGACGATGGCGCGGTAGTTCTCTCTGTCCACCATCAAGACCTTGCCCTGTGAGCCTTTGGCGTCACCGGCGATGACCTTGACCATGTCGCCTTTCTTAATGTGAATCTTGATCATTGTTGTTTTG
This sequence comes from Bacteroidales bacterium, assembly GCA_017535665.1. Classification (GTDB taxonomy): domain Bacteria; phylum Bacteroidota; class Bacteroidia; order Bacteroidales; family WCHB1-69; genus UBA1756. The sequence continues at coordinate 21,344 of JAFXTS010000014.1, forward strand.
TTTTTAATTATCAATTGGTCTTTGTCAATTGTTCCTTTTTTATCTGCTGTTAGAGCACCTCGGGGGCGAGGGAGACGATTTTGAGGTATTGTTTCTCACGGAGCTCACGAGCCACGGGTCCGAAGATACGGGTTCCGCGGAGTTCGTCTGCGCCGGTGAGCAGCACCACTGCGTTGTCGTCGAAGCGGATGTAGGAGCCGTCCTGTCTGCGGACGTGCTTTTTGGTTCTGACGACCACTGCCTTGGAGACGGTACCCTTCTTCACGTTGCCGGAAGGGATCGCGCTCTTGATGGCGACGACGATTTTATCGCCGACGCTGGCGTATCTTTTCTTTGTTCCGCCGAGGACGCGGATGCACAATACTTCCTTTGCGCCGCTATTGTCTGCAACAGCTAATCTTGTTTCTTGTTGTACCATAACTATTTTGCTCTTTCAATGATTTCTACTAAACGCCAGCATTTGTTCTTGCTGAGCGGACGGGTTTCCATGACGCGAACGCGGTCGCCGATGTTGCACTCATTCTGTTCGTCGTGTGCCATCAGCTTGGTGGTTCTTTTGAGGAACTTGCCGTACTTGGGGTGTTTGAGCTTACGTTCCACGCTCACGACGATGGATTTGTCCATCTTGTTGCTGGTGACGAGGCCTTCTCTTACTTTTCTTCTATTTCTCTCTTCCATGATGACTAAATTATTTTGCTTCTAATTCGCGTCTGCGAAGTTCGGTTTTTAATCTGGCGATAGTGCGACGCTGTTCCTTGATGGTCTGCGGGTTCTCCAGCGGGGAGATGGCGTGCGACAGTTTCATCTTCGTCAGGCGCTCCTGCTCTTCCTTGAGTCTCTCCACCATATCGGCGGTAGAAAGGTCGGTGATCACTTGATGTTTCATAGCTATCTCTTATTTTTCTTCTGAATAATCTCTTCTAACGACAAACTTGGTGGCTACGGGGAGCTTCTGTGCGCCGAGGCGGAGGGCTTCCTTAGCGACCTCGAACGGCACGCCGTCGGCCTCGAACATGATGCGGCCGGGGCTCACGCGGGCTGCCCAATATTCGGGGGTACCTTTACCTTTACCCATACGAACACCGAGACCCTTGATGGTAATCGGTTTGTCGGGGAAGATGCGGATCCAGAGCTGACCTTCACGTTTCATGTAACGGGTGATGGCCTGACGGGCTGCCTCGATCTGGCGGGCGGTAATCCAATGCTGCTCCAAGGACTTGAGGGCGAATGAGCCGAATGCGATCTCGGCACCACGCTTGGTGATGTCTTTCATTCTGCCCTTTTGGGGTCTTCTATATTTAGTCTTTTTCGGTTGTAACATGACTCGTATATATTTATATGATTACTAATTTCTTTTCTCGCTTCTTCTTGCACGCGGTGCGCCAGTGCGCTCGTGTTTGCCGGCCTTGGCACCCTTCTTGCCCATCGGGGTCTGGAAAAGGTCTTTCTTACCGTAAACAACACCGTTGCAGATCCACACCTTCACACCGATACCACCATAGGTAGTGTGTGCTTCGGCCAGTGCGTAGTCAATATCTGCGCGGAGGGTGTGGAGGGGGGTTCTACCCTCCTTGAAGTGCTCGGTTCTTGCCATTTCAGCGCCACCAAGACGGCCCGAGAGGGAGATCTTGATGCCTTCAGCGTTGGAGCGCATGGTGTTGCCGATGGCAGTCTTCACAGCCTTACGGTACGACACACGACCCTCAATCTGGCGGGCAATGTTCTGAGCAACCAATTCAGCATTCAAATCGGGGCGTTTCACCTCCGAGATATTGATCTGGATGTCCTTGTTCGTAATTTTCTTGAGCTCTTCTTTAAGTTTCTCAACTTCGGCGCCGCCTTTACCAATGATCAAACCCGGACGGGCAGTGAAAAGCGTGACCGTGACTAACTTAAGTGTTCTTTCAATGTAAATTTTTGCAATACCGGCTTTGAACAGACGTGCGTTCAAATACTTTCTAATTTTGTCGTCTTCGACTATTTTACTGGCGAATTGCTTGCCGCCATACCAATTAGAATCCCATCCTCTGATTATACCTAATCTAAGACCTACCGGATTAACTTTTTGACCCATACTTACTCTGCGTTTTGTGTTTCTGTATTATTGTTAACTAAATTCTTGTCATCAATGATGATGGTGACGTGGTTGGAACGCTTGCGGATTCTGTGCGCCATACCACGGGGTGCCGTGCGGATTCTCTTCAACATGCGGCCACCGTCCACAACGACGGATTTCACATACAATTGCGCGTCTTCCAGACGGACACCTTCATTCTTCACTTGCCAGTTGGCAACAGCTGACTTTAAGAGCTTCAGGAGCTTCTGAGCGGCTTCTCTTCTGCTGTATTTCAGCACGCTCATAGCATAATCCACATCCTTGCCTCTGATAACATCAGCCATGATTCTCATTTTGCGCGGGGAAGTCGGGTTGTCCTGCAAACGGGCAACATATAAGTTTTTGTTCGCTTCTTTGCGCTTTTCTGCTGCTAATCTTTTTCTTGCACCCATTGTTTTTAATGTTTCTTTTATGGGTTATTGTCTTGACTTACAACACATTACAAACATCAAGACCTTTCACCCTGATTTAATACTGAAATTGGGCGCAAAAATACTACTTTTTTTTGATAAAAAACACCTGTTGAAAAAAATTTTTAAATTATTTATTTTCAGGCAGAAATGAGGGTGGAAAACACAGGAAGCACCGGGGAGAATATACCTATATATATATTATAGACAGATGAATTTTATTACCCGATATTTATCTCTGAAGAATTTTCTGGAGTTCGCTGCGTTGTAGTTTTGATAATTTCTCGTGTTGCAATGCCCATTCACAGTATTGTCTTACCAAAGGATGTTGTTCGCAATTACTTGACAATGACCATACTAATGATTGATAACACAAATATTTAACGGCGAGGGCGGCATCCTTTTCGGACACATTTTCCCAATCCTTGATTTTTTCCAGAACATTCTTATACTTTGCATAATCTAACAACTGAATAAGCCTTAGCACAGGTTGATAGCTGCCACTGGCCATAAAAGTGCCCCAAAGCATGTCAAATACTATAGGCGAATAGACATCTCCATAAATATCAATATCGGGAATGGAATCAAAAGAGGCCATCACTTCCTGCCCTGCAGTGTCCAAAGAGCTACGGAAATCCGCATCGCCCAGTCCGAGACGGTGAATAAGAATAAGAAGATATTGCTGTGTATCATTGTTTTTATAGGCATCGTAATCCAACAGTTGGGGATACAAAAAAGTATTGTGTCGATAAATTTCCATCATCATGCTAAGAAAAGGCAAAGATGATTCTACGAAGTCAATCATTCCACTCTGACTCGCATAAAGAAAACATGCTAAAGCTTGTTCTGGATGCGGATCAAGGTGATATCGATCCATCCACTCAATCATCGATTGTTCATCAAATGAAGTGACATCATACGATGGCAACGTGGTCAGAAAGACTTCTGACTCGAGTTTTTTTGACACATTAGCCATATTGTCCTTCACTACTACCTTTATACGATACTTCCCACAGGAGGACTCTTTGGGAAATGCCAGATTCACGACATGACGGCTCAGATAAGGACTGGAGGATTGTAACTTCTCTTTCAACACAGGCAAATCCGTCAATTGCATATAGAGAGAATTATCAGGGCTGAACACTTCCAGCGAAAAAACCACGTCGGCCTTTTTCTTAGCATTAATCTGATAGTCAGACACAACAACTGAAATGTACAATGTCTGTTCGTGGAATACAGTATCAGATACTGGTATGTAGGACACAGAAGGACTGGACGAGCACCCCCATTTCTGGCGGAAGGAGTAGTCAGTAGTTTGCAGAATAAATCCATCAATGGCCCAACAGGGCAATGTCACCATAATTAATGTAAATAAGGCCGCAATTTTGAGAACCAATCTATTTAACATACTTCAAGGATTCAGTGGGTAGGGTGAATAACGAATTCAAGTTTGCAAAAATAATCAATTTTAGAGAAATTATATCACTATCTTTTTGTTGAAATTTTTTAGCAATTCAATATTTTAATATTAACACAATACTATTATTTGTTATATCTTTGCAGTCATAAAATTGCTCGGATATTCTAAAAATCATCTCAAGCATGAACAACAACGAAATCATTCTCTATCAGCCGGATGGAAGCATCTCTTTAGAGGTGCGAGTAGAAGATGAAACCGTATGGCTTACGCAGGCGCAAATGTCGGAACTCTTTCAGAAAGACAGGACTGTCATTACAAGGCACATCAATAACATTTTCAAGGAGGGTGAGCTGGATTTTGAAAGCAATGTGCATTTTTTGCACATTGCAAATTCAGACCGACCAATAGGACTATACAACTTGGATGTTATTATTTCGGTGGGGTACCGTGTAAAATCGAAAGTGGGTACGCAGTTCCGTCGCTGGGCTAACTCTGTGTTAAAGGATTATATCCTGCGCGGATATGCTGTCAACCAGCGCATTGAACAGTTGGAGCAGCGTGTATCAGAGCACGATCAGAAAATCAATTTCTTCGTCCGCACTGCCCTGCCTCCCACCCAGGGCGTGTTCTTCGACGGTCAGATTTTCGATGCCTACGTCTTTGCTGCTGACCTCATCAAATCCGCAAAGGGAAACATAGTTCTGATTGATAATTACATCGATGAATCCGTCTTACTGCTGCTTTCAAAAAGGGAATCCGATGTGTCTGTCCGAATCCTCACACGGAAAATTTCGCAAGTGCTAGCAGCCGATCTGTCCAAGCACAACCAACAGTATCCGCCCATCTACATTGAAGAATCATCACGCTATCACGACCGTTTTCTCATCATCGACGGCATGGTTTACCATATTGGCGCGTCGCTGAAGGACCTCGGCAAGAAATTGTTTGCTTTCTCCAAACTAGATATTCCAGCGGAATGGTTGGTGTTGTAATGGCTCCCCACACACACCCTGTTCTTCCGCGGCATAGTTCCCGTCCGGTACTATCTTCCTGCCAGAGTGCCGCGGTATGGGCGCTGCTCACCCATACCCCAGATTGCGGCCTGACGGCCTTATCTGGGGTTACGAAGATGTCGTCCCTTCGGGACGAAGGTGAATTGCATCCTTCCGTCTGATATCGGTAGAGACGCGATGAATCGCGTCCCTACAAATGTATAAATTACCCCACGCAGCCAGCAGTTCTCCGTTTACCGGCTCAATTCCTGCAAGAGGGCGACCTCTTCCGCCCAGAGGGTTTCGTCGGGGGTCTCCAAGATAAAGGGGATGTGGTCGAAGCGGGCATCCTTCATGATGCGCTCGAAGAACTCCATACCCAGCAGCCCTTTTCCTATGCTGTCGTGACGGTCCACACGGCTGCCCAACTCTTTCTTGGTATCATTCAAATGAATGGCTCTCAGATACTTCAGTCCTACTACCTCGTCAAATTCGCGCCACGTGGCCTCATAGCCCTGGGCAGTCTTGAGGTCGTAGCCGGCGGAATAGGTGTGGCACGTGTCGATGCAGATGCCCACCCGCGTCTTGTCGTCCACCTTGCGGATGATGTGCGCCAGATGCTCGAAGCTGAACCCCACATTACTCCCCTGTCCGGCCGTGTTCTCAATGACGGCCGTCACCCCGCTGGTCTGTGCCAACGTGAGGTTGATACTCTCGGCGATACGGTCCAGACAGGCCTCCACCGACATCAGCTTGAGGTGACTGCCGGGGTGGAAATTCAGCATGGTGAGACCGAGCTGCTCGCAGCGCTGCATCTCGTCAAGGAAAGCAGCACGCGACTGCGGCAGTTTGCTGTCGTCAGGCTGTCCGAGGTTGATGAGGTAGCTGTCGTGCGGCAAGATAAAATCGGGGGTGATGCCCGCCGCTTTACAATTCTCGCGGAACTGGGTGATGCTCTTTTCGGTCAGCGGCGGGGAGGTCCACTGCCGTTGGTTTTTGGTGAAAAGGGCGAAAGCGTTAGCGTTCAGCTGCGCGGCGGCGAGGGGGGCGTTCTCCACACCTCCAGAGGCACTCACATGGGGTCCGATATGTTTCATGGGTGTTGATTTTAAGTTTGCAAAGATACACAAATTTTCCTAACAATTTTGTATCTTTGCAGCCGCAAATTGACAAATCAAAACATTATATAATATGAAACAACTGATTGAATGCGTACCTAATTTCAGCGAGGGCAGAAACCTCGACATCATCAAACAAATCACCGACGAAATCGAGACTGTGGAAGGCATCAGCCTGTTGGATGTGGATCCCGGTGCTTCCACCAACCGCACGGTGGTGACTTTCGTGGGCGAGCCCCACGACGTGATGGAGGCCGCTTTCCGCGGCATCCGTAAAGCACAGGAACTCATCGACATGCGCGGCCACCACGGCGATCACCCGCGCTTCGGCGCCACCGACGTTTGCCCGTTCGTGCCCGTTTCCAATATCACCATGGAAGAGACCGCCGAATTTGCCCGTCAGCTGGCCAAGCGCGTGGGCGACGAACTCAGCATTCCGGTGTTCTGCTACGAGAACTCCGCCTTCAAGCCGGAGCGCCGCAACCTTGCCAACTGCCGTCAGGGCGAATATGAAGCGCTGAAAGAGCGTATCTGCACCAAGGAGTGGAAGCCCGACTTCGGTCCCAACAAGTTCACGGAGAGTGTGGCCAAGAGCGGTGCCAGCGCCATCGGTGCCCGCGATTTCCTCATCGCCGTCAACTTCAACCTGAACACCACCTCTACCCGCCGCGCCAACGCCATCGCGTTCGACGTGCGCGAGAAGGGTCGTCCGAAGCGTGAGGGCAACCCCATCACCGGCAAGATTATGAAAGATGCCAACGGCGAAAACATCATGATCCCTGGCACGCTGAAAGGCACCAAAGCCATCGGCTGGTTCATCAAGGAGTATGGCATCGCACAGGTGTCGATGAACATCACCAGCATGCGCGAGACTCCGTTGCATGTGGCCTTTGAGGAGGTTTGCCGCAAGGCCGGCGCCCGCGGCATCCGCGTCACCGGTACCGAGATTGTGGGGCTCGTGCCCAAGTCGGCCCTGATTGATGCCGCCGACTACTTCCTCGCCAAGCAGCAGCGCTCGCTCGGTATCGACGAGGCCGAAAAGATGAAAATCGCCATCAAGTCGATGGGCCTCGACGACCTCAAGCCGTTCGTTCCCGAAGAGAAGGTGGTGGAATACATGATTGCCGACAAGAGCGGCAACCGTCTGGTGGACATGACCTGCGAGGGGTTTGCCAACGAGACCGCTTCCGAAAGTCCGGCTCCTGGCGGCGGCTCCATCTCCGCCTACATGGGTGCACTCGGCGCAGCGCTCGGCACCATGGTGGCCAACCTGTCGGCCCACAAGCCCGGCTGGGACGCCAAGTGGAAAACCTTCTCCGAGGTAGCCGTCAAAGGTCAGCAGATCAAGGAAGACCTCATCCATCTGGTGGATGAAGATACCAACGCTTTCAATATGATCATGAACGCCTTCGGTCTGCCGAAGGGCACTGAAGAGGAGAAGGCCGCCCGCAAGGCTGCCATCCAGGAGGCGACCAAATACGCCACCGAGGTTCCGTTCCGCACGGTGAAACGCTCCTTCGACGTGTTTGACATCTGCGAACAGATGATCAAGAAGGGCAACCCGAACTCCGTGACCGACGCCGCTGTGGGTGTGCTCTGCGCCGAAGCCGCTGTGACGGGTGCTTACCTGAACGTGAAAATCAACGCCTCTTCGCTGGCCGACAAGGAGTTCGCCAACCAGATTGTGGGCGAGGCACACGACTATGTGATGAAAGCCCGCAGAAACAAACAGCGCCTTATCAACTTGGTGGACAAGCGTTTGGATTTCTAATCTTTTAATATAAAAAGCTATGAAACAGCGTTTTATCATATCGGGCGGTGGCACCGGCGGGCACATCTTCCCCGCCATCGCCATTGCCAACCGAATCAAGAAAGTGGTGCCGGAGGCAGAAATCCTGTTCATCGGCGCTTCCGACAAGATGGAGATGCGGCGCGTACCCGATGCCGGCTACAAAATCGAGGGACTGCACATCTATGGCATCTCCCGCGACTTGTCGCCACGCGGCATCTGGAAAAACATCAAACTGCCGTTTGTGCTGATGAAGGCCAACCGCCGTGCCAAGGAGATCATCCGCAACTTCAACCCCGACGTGGCTATTGGCGTGGGCGGTTTCGCCAGCTATGCCGCGCTGAATGCCGCCAACCAGTTAGGCATTCCTACGCTCATCCAGGAGCAAAACTCCTATCCGGGTGTCACCAACAAGCGGCTCGCCCCAAAGGTGAAGAAGATCTGCGTGGCCTACGACGGACTGGAGCGGTTCTTCCCCGCCGAGAAAATCGTCAAGACCGGCAACCCCGTTCGCGACGAGATTCTACACATTGAGAAAAAGAAGCCCGAGGCATACCAGTTCTTCGGACTCACCCCGGGCAAGAAAACCCTGCTGGTGGTGGGCGGCAGCCTGGGTGCCAAGACCATCAACCGCACCATGGCAGAGAATGCCAACAAGTTGAAAAACATGGGTATACAGGTACTTTGGCAGACCGGCGAAGCGTATTACAAGCAGAACCAGATGGAGCTGTCGATGCTGCAAAACGACCAGCTGCGCATCGTGCCTTTCATCAAAAATATGAACGACGCCTACGGCATTGCCGACATCATCATCTCACGGGCGGGTGCGTTGGCCATTGCCGAGCTGAGTATTCTCGGAACGCCCACGATTCTGGTGCCGTTCCCGTATGCCGCCGAAGACCATCAGACCAAGAATGCGATGGCCTTGGTGGACAAGGGCGCTGCACTGATGGTGAAGGACAGCGAGGCCGGCGAAAAGCTCATTCCCACCTTAGAGAACCTGCTGAACGATGCTCAAAAATGCGAGGAGATGGCGCAAAACATGGCACAGTTCGCTCTGCCACAGGCCATTGACGCCATTGTGGAGAATATTCTCAACTTGTAACCAACAGCTTATGGAAAAACAGCCCACCTACACCGAAGCCTACAACGAGCTTCAGAGCATCGTAAAAAAGATGGAGAACGCCGACATCTCGGTTGACGAACTCACCAAAAATATTGAGCGCGCCCTCCAGCTCATCCGCATCTGCAAGGAGAAGTTAGGAAAGACCGAGGAGGAGGTGAACAAGATCATGAGTTAGCCCATGGAGCAGGAAGCGTTGGAAGAGTATTGTGAGGCGCACTCCACCCCGCAGTCGGAGCTGCTGTACCGGCTCACCCGCGAGACGCACCAGAAGGTGATGAACCCGCGGATGCTGTCGGGGCACCTGCAAGGCATGCTGCTGACGATGCTTTGTCGGATGATGCGCGCGCGGCGGGTACTGGAAATCGGCACCTACACGGGCTACTCGGCACTCTGTATCGCCGAAGGACTTGCCGACGACGGACTGCTCCACACCATCGAGGTGAATGAGGAACGGGAGGATATGATTCGCCGTTATCTGGCGCAATCGCCCTACGAGGATAAAATCCAGCTGCACATCGGCGACGCGCTACAAGTGATACCCACCTTGCAGGAACAGTGGGACATGGTGTATATCGATGGCGACAAAGAGCAGTACACCGACTATTACGAGATGGTGCTGCCGCAGGTGCGAAAAGGTGGCATCATTTTGGTTGATAATGTTTTGTGGGGAGAGAAGGTGATACATGAAATACGCAGTGGCGACAAGGACACGAAGGCGGTTTGCGCATTCAATGAGCATGTGCAGTTCGACGAGCGCGTCACCAATTTCATCCTTCCGGTGCGGGATGGCGTGATGTTTATAGAAAAATTATAACGATGAGAATAGACATACTGACACTTTTCCCTGAGATGTTCACGGGAGTTTTCTCGCAGTCGATTTTGAAGCGGGCGGTCAACAAGGGACTGTTGGAGCTGCACACGCACGACATCCGCGACTACACGAAGGACAAGCACCGCAAGGTGGACGACTATCCTTTCGGGGGCGGTGCCGGAATGGTGATGATGGTGCAGCCCATTGCCGACTGCATCGCGGCGTTGAAGGCAGAGCGGAAGTACGACGCCGTGCTGTTTATGGCACCCGACGGACAGACCTTCAACCAGGCGAAGGCCAACCAGATTTCGATGTACGAGAATGTCATCATCCTGTGCGGCCATTACAAGGGGGTGGATGAAAGAGTGCGTGAACTATTTGTGACAGAAGAAATTAGCATCGGTGACTACGTATTGTCGGGTGGTGAAATTGCCGCCATGGCGATTGTGGATGCCGTGGCACGGGTGATCCCCGGGGTGATTGGCGATGAGAGCTCAGCCCTCACCGACTCGTTCCAGGACGGCCTGTTGTCGCCGCCGGTTTACACCCGTCCGGCCGACTACGAAGGTCACTGTGTGCCAGAGATTTTGCTGTCGGGCAACCAGCGGCTCATCGACGATTGGAAGTTGGAACAGCAGCTGGCTCGCACCAAAAAACGCCGCCCCGATCTGCTGGACAAAATGGAGTAGGACAATATTAATTTCTGTCAATATTCAAGAATGAAAAAGATTGTAATTATAGATGGCGGTCCCAGAAAGAACATGAACACGGCGGCTATGATCGAGGCCTTCACCCGTGGCGTAAAGTCGGTAGGTGAAGAGATTGACGTCAAGCGCGTATTCCTTTATGACATCGACTACAAAGGGTGCTACAGTTGCCTGGCCTGCAAACTGAAAGCCACTCCTTTTCGTGATGTATGCGCCTACAAGGATGGTCTGACGGACACCCTCCGCGAGACCGCCTACGCCGACGGGGTAGTGTTTGCATCGCCCATCTTTTACAGTCGCGTGACGGGCCAGTTGGAGAGTTTCATCGAGAGGCTCACCTTCCCGTGGCTTTCATACGATGACTACAGCATGCACCCTCCCAAGCGCATTCCTGCCGCCATCATCTACACCATGAACGACATCTCCGCCGAACGCCGCAACCTACAGTCGTTGGAGATGCTGTTGGGCGGATTCTACGGGGAGCGTCCCGAGAGAATTGCGGCCTGTAACACCTATCAGGTGAAGGACTACGACCGGTATGCCATGGCCAGTTTCCCAAAAGAGAACAAGGAACTCTGGCGTGCCGAGCATTGGGAGCAGGATTTGCAGCAGGCTTACGAAGCCGGCCAACGCATGGCTGCGAAAATTCTTTAGCCCCATCCATTTTCATTTCATCTTATGGTACTTCACGTGCCAGTCGGTCCGAAAGCTGACATAAGGCACGGGTGATGTGCTGTCGCTCGCGGGCAGGCAGGGCATCGAAACGGTTGAGGTTCAGCTGGAAAAACTGCTCCAGCACCTCGCGGCGCAGGCGACTTGCCACGCTGGCAGACAGCTTCGCTGAGGGTGCCCTTCCCATCTCTTTCCGCACACGGCAGAGCAGTTCCGGACTGAAAAGGGCTCGCAGTTCGGTGAGCATGTCGGCGCACTCGGCACTGACGGGAGGAACATCGCCCCGAGCACTGGGCAATGAATGGGTAGCAGTGTCGGAATGATGGGCCGAGTGCACCGCTGACCTATGGCGCGAGTTGACATTTTTGAGCAGCACGCGCTCGCCAGCAGGAGTGAAGATCGGCGTCAATGGGCGGATGACCATGCCCTCGCACCAGTTGTTGCGGAGCGGGGGCAGGTCGAGCCAGTCGGGCAGACGCGTAGGGAAGGCGTTCGGGTAGCGCAGGCATTCATCGAGACTGCCTTGGAAGAGGGTGCGGGCATGGAAGATGCCGAGACTTTCGAACAGCCGGTTACAGACCGCCACTGAGAGGAAGTTGTGACCACTAATATCACACCCAAAATCCTTTACACCAACACTATGCATCTCCCCTACTGCCTGCCTCCTCACACTGATATCGTAGGCATAGAACCCGTAATCTGGCGCATAGTACACTCCTGTCCGCGCCGGCACACGTCCCTTACAGCGCGCCACCGATGGGTGCGGGTACTCCCCGCCAAACAGCTCTCCAAAGACATTCACGCTGCGCACATCCGGGAAGAGCTGCCGGACGTGCGCATACAGTCTGAAGAGTCGGGGGCGATATCGCTCCGCCAAGCCAGCGAGCCCTGCCGACAGCACCTCCTCCTTTTCCTCGTCGTCATTCAACGCCGACAACCATACAAAAGACACATCCTGCCCATCACACCCCATCCGAACAGGCATCCCACACACCTTTTCCTGCACCACAAACCCCACATCTTCACCCGCCTCCTCATCAACCCACCTGACAAAAGAGGCATCGCGCACATCCCTCAACTTCAGACAACTCCTATACATTATCAAATTATTAATCTATTAACTTATATTTATCTTATTTTAACTTTACAAAGATACGATAGATTTTTCAAAAATAACACATTATTTAAAATTTTTATTACACTAATTATCAATCATTTATTTTTACAAATAAGGGATGATGAAAAAAATTTTCAGAGTCAAAACTGCAATTTTCGGAGAATTTTTATTGTTAATTATACATTAATATCAATTTTCACTTTCTACATAAGCATCCACAAAAAAAATTTCCCAAAGTACGCCCCTAAAACACTCTGTTTTTCAATGCAAAATTGTATTTTTGCCAACGAATTTCAAATAGAAAAATCCCTCAAAATGAAACGATTACTTTACGCAGTTATCCTGACTGTACCCTTATTGTTGACCGCCTGTGCATCGTACTACCAGGTCTATCATCTGGAGGGCGAAGAGAATTTCCGCACCAACCGTCACGAGATGCGATATGACGGCAGTCACTGCGTTGTATCGTACGACTTTTGGCAAGACCATGGCTCTCTGTCATTTACACTCCAAAACACCTCTGACCAAACCATGCACCTCTACCTTGACGAGTGCTTCTTGGTGAGAAATGGTCACGCTGCCGATTTTCTGCAATTGCCTATTACAGACGGAGATATGGAATTTTCTGGGAAAGTGGTCTCTATCCCCCCACACACCTACCGCCATTTCAGCTGTCCCGACATCGAGAGCCACATCATGGAATTCTGCGATGTGGAACTCTGTCCCTCGCGCGAACTGATTCACACCACCTTCTTCACCCGCGAAACTTCACCCCTGCAATTTGGCGTACGTCTCACCTATTCTTTGGGGCAGAACGAGCAAAAACTTCTGATAACCAACAGTTTCTATGTAAATGAAGTGACCAACTATCACAAGCGCAACTTCGAGCAAGTGCACTACGACACACTTCGAAATTGCCACGAAGAGGAGTATCTGCCCGTGCAAGACATTCGCTCCGCCGACAAGTTTTACATCGAATACTAAACCATAACCTTCACAAATACAGCTACATGGATCAACTTACCGATTTCTTTAAAAACATCACGTTAGACAAAGAACCCCAAAACCTGTACGAACCCATCTACTACACCTTGTCGCAAGGTGGAAAACGACTTCGTCCAAGATTAGTGCTGATGTCGGCCGAACTGTTCGGCGGCAAGGCTGAACTCGCCCTCTATCCGGCAGCGGCTTTCGAAATGCTGCACAACTTCACCCTCATCCACGACGACATCATGGACGATGCGCCCATCCGTCGCGGACAGCCGACCGTATATCGCAAGTGGAACGGCAATATCGCCATCCTGTCGGGCGATGCCCTCGCCACCCTCGCCCTGCAAACCATCCTCGAGACCCCCTCCACGCCACAAACCGCCCTCGCCCTGTCGAAACTGCTGGCACAGACCTCCGTGGAGATTTGCGAAGGTCAGCAGAAAGACCTCGACTTTGAAACCACCGACCAGGTAACCCTCGATGATTACGTCAACATGATTCGATACAAGACCGCAGTTCTGCTGGCCGGATGTCTGAAAGCCGGTGCCATTGTGGCGGATGCAACCCCTGATAACCAGCAACTTATATACGAATACGGCATCCAACTCGGTCTGGCCTTCCAGCTCAAGGACGACCTGCTCGATGTGTATGGCGATGGGACTGTCTTCGGAAAGAAAATCGGAGGCGACATCCGCGAAAACAAGAAAACCTACTTGTATCTCAATGCTTTACAAGATGCTGATACTGAACAGAAAGAGCGGTTGCTGCATTATTTCTCCTCCACCGACTTCGATGATCAGGAAAAATTTGAGGCGGTGAAAGCCATTTACAACCAAACCGACATTCAGCACAAAACCGAACAACAGATAGAGATTTATCTTCAAAAGGCACTTGATAATCTCGAAAAGATTGAGATAGAGGATGATAAGAGAAAAGAGCCTTTCCGCAACCTCGTTCGCGAGCTGAGACAACGCAACAAATAAAACGTCATGAATCCTCTATCACAACAACGAAAAATCATCATCATCGGCAGCATGCTGCTCATCGCGCTTGCGTGCGTGCTGAAGCTGTTCAGCCTGCAGGTGGTGAACAACCGCTACAAGGAGGCCGCCGAGCGCAACGCCATCCGCGAGGTCACCATCACCCCGCCGCGCGGACTCATCTACGACCGCAACGACTCGCTGCTGGTGTACAACGAGGCCGCCTACGACCTGATGGTCATCCCCAAGAATGTGCAGCCGTTCGACACGATGGACCTGTGCCAGTCGATCGACATCACCAAGGAGGAGTTGTGTCAGAAGTTGGAGAAGGCGCGCACCTACTCGCCGCTGCTTCCCTCCATCATCAAACAGCAGATGAAGAAGGAGGACTACGGCGTGCTGCAGGAGAAGATGCATAAGTTCCCCGGTTTCTTCGTGCAGAACAGAATCTTACGTTCCTATCCCGTGCCCATCGCGGCGCACATTCTCGGGTATATCGGCGAGGTGACCGACCAGCAACTCACTTCCGACAACTACTACCAGTTGGGCGACTACATCGGCATCAGTGGCATTGAGAAGTCGTATGAGGAAGAGCTGCGCGGAAAGAAGGGGAAGCGGATGGTGCTGGTGGATGTGAACAACCGCGAACAAGGGCCTTACAAAGATGGGAAAGCCGATGTCGCGGCGGTGGCCGGCCAAAACCTGTGGAGCACCCTCGACCTCAAGCTGCAGGAGTACGGCGAAAAGCTGCTGCAAGGCAAGAAGGGCAGTATCGTGGCCATCGAGCCGGCAACGGGCGAGATTCTCTGTATCGTCTCCATGCCCTCCTACGACCCCAACCTGCTGGTGGGGAAGGACCGCGGCAAGAACTATGCCGCTCTCAACCAGGACCTTGACAACACCCCGCTGTTCAACCGTGCCCTGAAGGCCTGCTACCCGCCCGGCTCCACCTTCAAACTCGCCAACGGACTGATCGCGCAGCAGGAGGGTGTCATCAACCGGTACACCTACTACAGTTGCGGCGGCGGCTACTCGTACGGCGGTCACCGACTGAAATGTCACAGCCACGCCGGCTCCGACCTCGTGGACGCAGTGCGCTGCTCTTGCAACGCCTACTTCTGTCGCGCCTTCTACAACACCATCAGCAACAACAAGTTCCACTCCATACAGGAGGGCTACCAGACTTGGAAAGACCACATCAACAAGTTGGGCTTCGGCCAGAAATTTAATACCGACCTGCCCTACGAATCGAAAGGCATTATTCCGAGTGTGGAGTATTTCGACAAGCGGTACAACGGTCACTGGAATGGTAACTCCGTGATTTCCATGGCTATCGGACAGGGCGAGGTGGGTAGCACCCCGCTGCAGATGGCCAACCTCGTGGCCATCATCGCCAACCGCGGGTTTTACTACAAGCCCCATGTGGTGAAGGCCATCGGCTCGAAAAACAACCCCAACATGCGTTACTCGGAGCGGATGGAAAGCGGCATCAGCCGTCCCTACTTCGACCCCATCATTGATGGTATGAAGCTGGTTATCAGCAGCGGTACCGGTCGTTTGGCGCAGGTGGAAGGTGTGGAGATGGCCGGCAAGACCGGAACAGCGCAGAACCCTCACGGAGCCGACCACTCGGTTTTTGCCTGCTTCGCGCCGGTAGATCAGCCCAAGATCGCCATCTTCGTGCTGGTGGAAAACGGCGGATGGGGCGGTGTGCTTGCAGCCCGCATCGCCAGCCTGATGACCGAGATGTACCTCTTCCGCGAAGTGAAACAGACCGAAAAAGAACAAGCTGTTCTTTCCCATTATATCACCTACGCAAAAGCCCGACATGCTAACTGATAATCAATCCGTTACATCAAAGGGCATTGACCCTTACCTCATCATCATCTACGTGGCGTTGGTCATCGTGGGGTGGCTCACCATCTACTCGTCGTCCTACGACCCGCAGGCTGAGTTCACCCTTTTCAACCTCGACCAGAACTATGGACGGCAACTGATCTGGATCATCATATCGGCCGTTTTCGCCATATCCATCCTCATTGTTGACGGCAAATTTTTCTACAATAACGCATACATTATATATATAATATTCATGCTACTGATTTTGTCGGTGCTGTTTCTCGGTACCGATATCAACGGGGCGAAGGCATGGATAAAGATTGGTGCGTTCAGCATCCAGCCCATCGAGTTTGCAAAGTTTGCCACTGCATTGGCGTTAGCCCGTTTTTTTAATGAAGGAAAGACCGACAACCAGCGGCGGCATATCTTTCTGCTTGCCTTCGTCTTCATACTGGTACCGGCCGGCATCGCCATCTTGCAGAAAGACACCGGTTCCGCGCTGGTATTTTTCGCCTTCATCATCATGTTTTACCGCGAGGGTTTCAACTCGTGGCTGATGCTGATGGGCATTCTCATAGTGGTGACCTTCGTCTTCACGCTGATGTGGAACGAACTCTATACCATCGCATTTCTGCTGGTGGTACTCTGCATCTCCTGTTTCTTTGTGAAGGGGAACAAGAAAAAACTGTTCCGCAATGTCGGCATTTTCGCCGGATTTGTGGCGTTGGTATTCGCTGTTAATGTGGCCTACACCAACGTGTTGCAGCCTCATCAGCGGCAACGCATCGACACCATCTTCGGGAAGAGCATCGACCCGAAGGGTGCCGACTTCAACCTGAACCAGTCGAAGATTGCTATCGGCTCGGGTGGTTTTGCAGGGAAAGGCTACCTCAACGGCACGCAGACCAAGCTCAACTTTGTGCCGGAGCAAAGCACCGACTTCATCTTCTGCGGCATCGGCGAGGAGTGGGGCTTTATCGGCAGCATTGCCATTTTCGCTCTCTTCCTCACCCTGATCATCCGCATCATACAGCTGGCGGAGCGGCACAAGAGCACCTTTGTGAGGGTGTATGGCTACGGAGTGGCCTCGGTGTTGTTCTTCCATCTGGTCATCAACATCGGCATGACCATCGGTCTGATTCCGGTCATTGGCATCCCGCTGCCGTTCATCAGCTACGGTGGCTCCTCGCTGTGGGGATTCACGCTTCTGCTGTTTATCTTTATCAGAATTAATGCGGAATAATAGAGACGTGATGCATCGCGTCTCTACAATTATTTTTGACCATAACAAGAAACCCTGCCTCGGGGAGAAGCAGGGTTTCCAACGTCATTATGAAAACAAAACTACAGGTTGTTGATTTTTTTCATCAAACCTGATTTAAGGTTGGCTGCTTTGTTTCTATGGATGATACCCTTCTTGGCTAATTTGTCAATTAAGGAAACCACCTTCGGAAGCTGCTGCTCAGCTTCAGCCTTAACGGTGATCATCTTAATGTCTCTCAGCGCATTACGCATAGTTTTTGCATAATAACGATTAGCCAGTCTCTTGCTATTGTTGGATCTGATTCTCTTTAATGATGACTTGTGATTTGCCATTTCTTCTCTATTTTTCTCTGATTTTTCTTACTTGTATTACCTCAAAATTTTGGACTGCAAAAATACAACTTTTTTTTATTCCAATATACACTTTGAAAAATTTTTTAAAATAAATATGGAAAGCCTCAAAAATCAAGGAAAAAGGCGTAATTTTGCCTCGCAGTATTGGCGAAATTTTCAGTTGATACCATGCTGTACCCAAACAAATTGAGAACAAAATGATTCGTTTTTACCGACATGAGGAGATTGACCGTACGCGATGGGACGCCTGCGTTGAGGCATCGCCGGCGGCCACGCTGTTTGCCAGTTTCGATTTCCTGTCGGTGGCGAATCCTGAATGGGCGGCGCTCGTCGAAGATGACTACACAGCGGTAATGCCGCTCCCCTGGCGGAGCAAATTCGGCATGAAATATGTGTATAACCCATTCTATTTCTCCCGTCTCGGCATCTTTTCGGCAGAAGCTGTCACTTGTAAGAAGGTCGCTGAATTTCTCCAAGCAGTGCCGAAATCTTTCGTGTCCATCGACATGAATCTCAACGAAAGTGTTCCTGACGAGGCATCTGTTCCGAACGGGCATCTCAAAGTGTCGCACCGGCTCGACCTGAACCAGCCGTACGAAGTCATCTGCAAAGGGTACGGCAGCAACCACAAGCGCAACATCAAGGCGGCACGTGCCTTTGGGTTGGTCATCAACGAATCCATCTATGCGGAGGATGTCATCACCTTATACCGCGGCAGCCGGCGTGGCAGTGGCAAAAACGTACGGATGCAAGACGGTGACTATGACATTTTCCTGGAAGTGTGCGAGTTGGCGCGACAGCGAGGGCTCACCGACGTGTGGGGCGTGCGCGACAGCGACGGCATCCTATTGGCGGGTGCGGTGTTCTTGCGCGATTACGATCGCGTGTGGTTTTGGGCATCGGGCCGCGAGGAGGAACGCGCCGACCGCAAGGCCATGTTCTTCCTGATGGACGAATACATCCAGCAACATGCCCAGCAGCCGCTCGTGCTCGACTTCAATGGTTCGAGCACCGAGAGCGTGGCCCGCTTCTATGCGGGTTTCGGCAGTCAGCGCTATACCTTCCCGGCCCTTTCTGTACTCTGCAACAGTTGGGCCAAACCTCTCCTTCATCTTTATAGAAAAATCAAATAAAATCCACATAACATGAAACAAGTCAAGAATTTAGGCCTCGAAAACACCGTTTTCAACCAGTACATTGCCGAGTTGCGCGATGTGAACATCCAGAAAGACTCGATGCGCTTCCGTCGCAACTTGGAGCGATTAGGCGAAATCTTTGCTTACGAGATTAGCAAAACCTTTGAGTATAAGCCCGTTGAGGTGACCACTCCGCTGGGTATCAAGCCGATGAAGCTTATGGCTGAGCAGCCTGTGCTGGCCACTATCTTGCGCGCCGGACTGCCCTTGCACGAAGGAATGCTTCGTGTTTTCGACCATGCCGACAACGCTTTCATCTCCGCTTTCCGTAAGCACTACATGGACGGCACTTTCGACATACAGATTGACTATATGTCGGCACCCGACATGGACGACCGCATCCTCATCATCTGCGACCCGATGCTGGCCAGCGGACAGTCGATGGTGTGCGCCTACAATGAAATTATGGCACAGGGGAAACCCAAGTATATCCATATTGTGTCGGTCATTGCCAGCACCGACGGGGTGAAATACTTGCAGGAGAACCTGCCCGACACCGACTGCACGATATGGCTCGGAGCCGTTGACGACGAGCTGACCGCGCAGTCGTACATCGTGCCTGGTCTCGGCGATGCTGGCGACCTCGCTTTCGGTTGCAAGAGCGATTCAATAGTGTAAATTTGTAGAAAAAAAATCGTATTTTTGCCGCCGCTTGTTTGAGCGATGAATAGATTATTATTAATTATTATAAATCATTAAAAATTAAATTATTATGGCATTCAACCTTAGAAACAGAAGCTTTTTGAAATTGTTAGATTTCACCCCGAAAGAGATTCAATACCTGCTGGATCTGGCTCGCGACCTGAAACGCGCCAAATATGCCGGCACCGAGCAGCCCACCATGAAGGGCAAGAACATCGCCCTGATTTTCGAGAAGACCTCCACCCGTACTCGTTGCGCTTTTGAAGTAGCTGCCTACGACCAGGGCGCACACGTGACTTACCTCGGCCCCAGCGGCTCACAGATTGGTGTGAAGGAATCGATGGCTGACACCGCCCGCGTGCTCGGCCGCATGTTCGATGGTATCGAATACCGTGGTTTCAAGCAGGATACCGTTGAGGAGTTGGCCAAACATGCTGGCGTGCCCGTATGGAACGGTCTTACCAACGAGTTCCACCCCACCCAGATCCTTGCCGACTTCCTCACCATGAGCGAGCATGTTGACAAGCCCCTCAACCAAGTGACCTACGCTTACCTCGGCGATGCCCGCTTCAACATGGGTAACTCACTGATGGTCGGCGGTGCCAAGATGGGTATGGATGTGCGCATCGTGGCTCCCAAGAAACTCCAGCCCAGCAAGGAACTCATCGACACCTGCAAGAAAATCGCCAAAGAGACCGGTGCTAAGATTACCGTTACCGATGATGTGAAGAAGGGTGTGAAAGGCTGCGACTTCCTCTATACCGACGTTTGGGTATCGATGGGCGAGCCCGCCGAAGTGTGGAAAGAGCGTATCGATATGCTGAAACCTTATCAGGTGAACAAAGAGACGATGGCCCTCACTGGCAACCCGAAATGCAAATTCATGCACTGTCTGCCCGCTTACCATAACCTCGAAACCCAAGTGGGTCGCGACGTTCACAAACAGTTCGGTCTGGACGGCATCGAGGTTACTGAAGATGTCTTCGAGTCAGAGGCTTCCATCGTTTTCGACGAGGCTGAGAACCGTATGCATACCATCAAGGCTGTGATGGTGGCTACTTTGGGTGACTAATATTTTATAATATGAAAAAAATCGCTGTCATTCTCTTCGCACTGTTGATCGGTGGTTCGTTCGGCTTGAGCGCACAGAGCAAAGCCGATGCCATCTGCGGCTATTATTACGCCAAAGACCCCTTCTCCAAAGAGGGCAGTCAGGTGAAAATCTACAAGGCCAAAGACGGCACCTACGAAGGCATCGTATGCTGGGTGGAGAATCCCGCCAAGAAAAACTACCTCAACTACAAGTTTCTCACGGGCTTCACCTACAATGCCAAAGAACAAGAGTGGCAGAACGGAAAGATTCATCATCCCGGCAATGGCAAGACCTACAAGAGCTACATCAAGCTGAATAATGGCGACATTAAAGTACGTGGCTATGTGGGATTCTCGCTACTGGGCATGACCATGACATGGCCGCGCGAATCGAAACAACGAACCCAAAAATAAATTCAATGCCCCGCCGCTTCTGACGGGGCATTTTTTCATTATCTTCAAGACATTAAATTATGGCAGAAAGAATACTGATTAGCAAAGCACAAGTAGCTGACAACAACGGACTTCATAGGGTAGATGTGTTGGTGGAGGATGGTCGTATCGCGCAGGTTGCGGAGGCGATACCAGTACCTGACGGCGCACGTATCATTGATGCGGAAGGACTGTTGTTGAGTTACGGCTTTTGCGACCTGCACGTACATTTTCGCGAACCTGGGCAGGAGGCGAAGGAGACCATCCGCACTGGCTCGATGGCGGCGGCGCACGGCGGCTATACGACCGTTTGCACCATGCCGAACCTTTCGCCCGCACCCGACGCGCCTGATACGCTCTCCATCGAGCTGCAGCGCATCCACGACACCGCCGTGGTGGAGGTGCTGCCCTATGCCACGCTCACGCGCCAGCGCGCCGGCAAGGAGCCCGTTGACATGGCGGCGCTGAAGCACCAGGCCGTCGCCTTCTCCGACGACGGCAGCGGCATTCAGACCGACGAGGTGATGCGCGCCCTGATGCGGCAAGCCGCTGAGGAGGGCGTCATCATTGCGTCCCACTGCGAGGACAACACGCTGCTGCACGGCGGCTACATCCACGACGGCGACTACGCCCGCCGCCACGGGCACCGCGGCATCTGCTCCGAAAGCGAGTGGGGCCAGATTGCCCGCGACCTGGCCATCGCCCTCGAGACGGGCTGCCGCTACCATGTCTGCCACATCTCCACCAAGGAGAGCGTGGAACTGATCCGACGCTACAAAGCCCTCGGCGCGAAGGTGACCTGCGAGACCGGTCCGCACTACCTCACCCTCTGCGATGAGGACCTCCAAGAGGAGGGCCGCTACAAGATGAACCCGCCACTGCGCAGTGCCGCCGACCGCGCCGCGCTGATTGCCGGCTTACAAGATGGCACCATCGACGCCATCGCCACCGACCACGCCCCTCATACCGCCGAGGAGAAAAGCCGCGGACTGGAGAAGAGTCCCTTTGGGATTGTGGGCCTCGAGACCGCCTTCCCCATCCTGTACACCCACATCGTGCTGCCCGGCATCATCACCTTGCCGCAACTCATCGACCTGCTGTGCCAGCGGCCGCGGAAAATCTTCGGTATTGGTGGCGGTTTGCAGCCCGGTGAG
Source organism: Bacteroidales bacterium (assembly GCA_017535665.1). GTDB lineage: Bacteria > Bacteroidota > Bacteroidia > Bacteroidales > WCHB1-69 > UBA1756. The sequence goes on from JAFXTS010000014.1 coordinate 43,564, forward strand.
CCCGCCGATTTCACCCTCTTCGACCTCACCCACGAGTACACCATCCGCTCCGCCGACTTCCTGTCGATGGGCAAGGCCACCCCGTTCGAAGGGTGGACAGTGAAAGGCCGCTGTATGCTGACCTTGAAAGACGGAAAGGTAGTGTATCGTGCAGATATTAGGTGATGACCTGCAACTATCAACAGCCCAAACTGCAATTTTGTGAATAAATATTTTTCAACAAAACAAGAAAGCGAAAAGAAAATTTGTATTTTTGCAGCCAATATGTACCAAAGAGAAAGAACACCGGAAATTCCTAATACAGCGCTGAGCTGTAAGGATTTTCGTTTTTTTATTGTATAAGTGACTTATTTTTAAGTCACTTTTTTTTTGTAAAGAAAGATGATCAAAAGAAATCTTGTAGTGATGCGAAATGAGGAGGTGGCCTCGAGAATCTTCCGGCTCGAACTGGCCGGCGAGATTCCGCAACTGGCTGCCGGCTCTTTCGTTGAAGTGGAGGTGAAAGGCCAGTACCTGCGCCGCCCCATCTCGGTGTGCGAGTCGGTGCCTGGCAAAGTCACCCTCGTATATAAGGTAGTGGGAAAAGGCACCGCCCAAATGACGGAACTCGTCGCGAACGACGTGGTGAACTGTCTGCTCCAACTCGGCAACGGCTTCCACATCTCCGACAGCTGCCGCAAGGCGCTGCTCATCGGCGGCGGCATCGGCACTGCCCCGCTCTATCAACTGGCAGTGGAACTGCAAGCCAAAGGCATCAGCACCACCCTCATCGCCGGCTTCGCCTCACAGTCGGAAATCTTTTACCAAAAAGAATTTGCAAAAGTTTGTGATAAAACTCTTTACGCCACCATGGACGGCTCTTTCGGCCATAAAGGTCTGGTGACTGAACTGCTGCCAGAGTGCGATTACGACTACTTCTACGCCTGCGGTCCCACCCCGATGCTGAAAGCGCTGAACGCGGCGGTGACCACCGACGGCGAGCTGAGTTTGGAGGAACGTATGGGTTGCGGCTTCGGCATCTGCATGGGCTGCAGCCTGATGACCACCCACGGCGCGAAACGCATCTGCAAAGACGGCCCCGTTTTCAGAAAGGAGGAACTGATATGGTAGATCTGTCTGTCAACTTGTGCGGCGTGAAGCTGCAAAACCCGGTGATACCCGCCAGCGGCACCTTCGGCTTCGGCGCGGAGATGTCGGAGGTTTATGACCTTAACATGCTGGGATCCATCTCGATAAAGGGTACCACTTTTGAGCCCCGTTTCGGCAACCCCACCCCGCGCATTGCGGAGTGCCCGTCGGGACTTCTTAACTCGGTAGGGTTGCAGAACCCGGGTGCCAAAGTGGTGGCCGAGGAGGAGATTCCACACTTGCGCCAACATTTCCACCAGCCCATCATCGGCAACGTGTGCGGCTTCTCGCTCGACGACTATCGCGCTTGCTGTGAGCTGATTGCGCCGAAAGTGGAAATCGTGGAGTTGAATATCTCGTGTCCCAACGTGCATAACGGCGGCATGGCTTTCGGCACCACACCCGACGGCGCCGCCTCTGTGGTGAAGGCCGTGCGCGAGGTGTGCCACAAGCCGCTGATCGTGAAACTCAGTCCCAACGTCACCGACATCGTGGTTATTGCGAAGGCCTGCGAAGAGGCCGGTGCCGACGGACTCACCCTCATCAACACGCTGTTGGGGATGCGTATCGACATCCGTCGCCGCAAACCAGTGCTGGCCCGCAAGATGGGCGGCTTTTCCGGTCCGGCAGTCTTCCCCATCGCCCTGCGCATGGTGTATCAGGTGAGCAAGGCCTGCCACATTCCGGTGGTAGGTTGTGGCGGCGTGGCCAGTGCGGAGGATGTGGTGGAGATGATGATGGCCGGTGCTACAGCAGTGCAGGTGGGCAGCGAGAACCTGCGCAACCCATTTGTATGCCCACAGATTGTGGAGAACCTTCCATCTGTTATGAAAGAATTGAAAATCAATAAATTATCAGAAATAATAGGAATCATTGAATAATATGGCAAAAGACGTAATCATCGCATTAGATTTCAACACAGCGGAAGAAACCTTGAAATTTTTGGAAGGTTTCAAAGATTTGCATCCCTACGTAAAAATCGGTATGGAGTTGTATTATGCGGAAGGGCCGGCCATGGTGCGAGAGCTGAAACGCAGAGGCTACCACGTGTTCCTCGACCTGAAGTTGCACGACATTCCGAACACGGTGCGCAAGTCGATGAAAGTGCTGGCGGGCATGGGCGTTGACATCTGCAACCTGCATGCGGCGGGCACCACGGCGATGATGCGGGCCGCCTTGGAGGGACTGACCGAAGGCAGCAACGGCGGACAGCGTCCCTTGCTGATTGCAGTGACGCAGCTCACCTCCACCAGCGAGGAGGTGATGCGCAAGGAGCTGCTGATCGACCATCCGATTGGGGAGACGGTGCGCCACTATGCCATGAACGCCCGCGAGGCGGGTCTCGACGGGGTGGTATGTTCGCCGCTCGAGGCCGGCATCGTGAAGGAGGCGTGCGGCAGCCACTTCCTGACCGTGACACCGGGCGTGCGCTTTGCCGACTCGTCCACCGACGACCAGTCGCGGGTCACCACGCCGGCACGGGCGCGCGAGCTGGGCTCTGACTACATCGTGGTGGGCCGCCCCATCACCCAAGCCCCCGACCCCGTTGCCGCCTACCTGCGGTGCAAGAAGGAATTTTTGGGAATGGAAAATTGAAACGTAGAGACGTTGCGCGCAACGTCTCTACATTCAACGAATCAACGAATCAACAAATCAACATCATATCATGAAATCACAAGAAATTGCATCTGAACTCTTGAAAATCGGGGCGGTGTTTTTGCGTCCTGACGACCCGTTTACCTGGGCCAGTGGAATCAAAAGTCCCATCTACTGCGACAACCGGCTGGTGCTGTCGGCGCCGACCGCACGGAAGAAGGTGGAGCAGGGCTTGGCGGAACTGGTACGCGAGCACTATCCCAACTGCGAAATGCTGATGGGTACGGCCACGGCGGGTATCGCCCATGCCGCCATCGTGTCGGAGTTGCTGAACCTGCCGATGGGCTACGTGCGCTCCTCTGCCAAGTCGCACGGTCGCACCAACCGTATTGAAGGCAAGATGGAGGCCGGCACCCGCGTGGTGGTCATCGAGGACCTCATCTCCACGGGCGGCAGTTGCATCGAAGTGGTGGACGCGCTCCGAGAGGCCGGTGCCGAAGTGCTGGGCGTCATCAGCATCTTCACCTACGGTTTGAAAGCCGCCACCCACAACTTTGCGGAAGCCAAAACCGAGTACCACTCCCTCTCCAACCTCGACGCACTGGTGGAAGTGGCCATCGCCGAGAAATACATCACACCCGAACAAAAACAGACGGTGCTTGAGTTCCGGAATAATTTATGAGGAAAAGATGAAAAGATGAAAGGATGAATGACAGGTTGCCACCTTTACCTTAACTTCTTCACTTTTTAACTCCTTAACTCAAAATCACCATCAACGAATCAACAAATAAACAAATAATAAAAACCAATCATTATGAAACATTTAATCGACCCTACCGACATCACGGTAGAAGAAACTGATGAAATCATCCACCTTGCGCTGGATATTATCGCTAACCCGAAAAAGTATGCAGAGCACTGCAAAGGCAAAAAGTTAGCCACTCTGTTTTATGAGCCGAGCACCCGTACTCGTCTGAGTTTCACGGCGGCCATGATGGAGCTGGGCGGCAACGTGCTGGGCTTCTCCGAGGCAGCCAGCTCCTCCACCGCCAAGGGCGAGTCGGTACAGGACACCGCCAAGACGGTAAGCTGTTTCGCCGACCTCATCGCCATGCGTCACTTCATTGAGGGCGCACCGCTCGCCGCCTCCAAAGTGTCGGGTGTGCCGATCATCAACGCCGGCGACGGCAGCCACAGCCACCCCACCCAGACCCTCACCGACCTGCTGACCATCACCCGCGAGCTCGGCCGTCTCGACAACTTCACCATCGGCTTCTGCGGCGACTTGAAGTTCGGCCGTACCGTTCACTCCCTCATCAAATCGCTTTCCACCCGTTCCAATGTCAAGGTGGTGCTGATTGCCCCGCAGGAACTGCGTCTGCCCGGCTACATCCGTCACGATGTTTGCGAGCGCCTCGGCGTTGAGTACAAGGAGGTTAGCACGATGGAAGAGGTGATGCCCGAGCTGGATGTGCTCTACATGACCCGCGTGCAGAAGGAGCGTTTCTTGGATGAAGATGAGTTCGACCGCGTAAAAGACAGCTTCGTGCTGGATCGCAAAAAGATGGCCCTCGCCAAACGCGACATGGCCGTTCTGCACCCGCTGCCGCGTGTGAACGAAATCCTCACCGAGGTGGACTCCGACCCGCGTGCCGCCTACTTCCGTCAGGTAGAAAACGGAAAATTTGTCCGTATGGCTTTGATTTGCAAATTATTGGATTGGAAAAACGACCCCGAGCACGACACTCCCATCCATTACGAAGCCTTCGAGGATAAGACCCGTTGCTGCTCCAACGCTAAGTGTATCAGCAACTTGGAAAAAGTTCCGTTGTTGTTCCGTCACACCGAAAACGGTCCCGACCGTTGTATTTATTGCGATAACAAACCGAGGGAATAATGCGGCGTCATTCAACGGAAATCAAAGGAAACCGTCTGATATATTGACGTTTGTAGGGCTGTCATATTATGGCAGCCCTACAATTTATAATGCGGGATTTGTGCGACGATAGCAAACATTACATCACCAGCATTTCCGCAGGAACATCCAGCTTGGAAAAGGCAAACAATTTCTTGCCCAGATCCTTCAAAGAGGCACCGACATGATAAACCGTGCCGTCGATGATGAGGAAGCGGTCGTGGTAGCGTAAAGCTTCTTCGAAAGTTCATTTACATGATTCTCGATTCTGTCCATTCTTTGATACATCGCAAAACCCCGATACAGATATTCCTTCAGCACTTTTGTGGCCCAAATTCGAAAACTTGTGGCCTGATGAGAATTCACACGATAGCCCACTGCAATTATCATATCCAAATTGTAAATGGAAGTCGCACGGCTAATAGAGCGGTTCCCCTCTTTTTGAACTATTTCCATTTTGGAAACAGTTGCCTCTGCCTGCAATTCTCCTGAATCAAAAATATTTTTTATGTGTTTTGAAATGGCGGGCACAGCAGTACCGTAAAGTTGCGCCATTTGCTTTTGTGTCAGCCATATTGTTTCGTTCTCCACCCGTACTTCCAAAGATATGCTTCCATCTGGCTGGTAGAGAATAATTTCATTGTCGCTCATGGTCAAGATAGTATTAGAATATTTGAGTGATATTATGGCTGCAAAGATACAACAAAATTTAACATTTTGCTAATATTAAATTTTGTCGCCTTGAAATTTGGTAGGAAATATTTATGCCCGCACACCTACGGCGTGCGGATTTCGCCGTGTATATGCCGCTTCGCTACCGTTCCCCGCACACCTACGGCGTGCGGCATTAATGGGAACGACCGATGTAGATGTAGGGCTGTCATACGATGGCAGCCCTACAAACGCAGGATTTGTGCGGTGGGGGAATCGCACAGCGGCCTGCGGGCAAATATAATATTAGCTTCCGCAGCTCGCTGCGGTGGCGGAAGGGTAAACAATATCAATAATCAGATTGATGGTCGTCACACTTATACAAAATCATTGGTCATTTATGGCTGATGTCTTTACTTTCTTCTCCAACCCATAACCCATCTTACGCAATACCTCTTTGTAAATGTCATCAAAGCATCTGCTAAAAGGACTAAAATAAATCTCATCAATAAAATCAAGCGAGGAAACCTTAACTCGTTTACAATCAGCCTTACTATCATTGAAACATATTAGTCTCATTTCGTTTTCATATTGATATGCTTGCAATTTTGTAGTTAGTCGAAATAAATCAACTTTCTTTTGTGTTACTTGACAAGGATTAACTTCTTTAGCAATATTTATAGAGCCGTAACGAACCATTCTAATGAAAATATCATCGGACGTGGCTCCTTCCTTTATTGCTTTTTCCAAATGGCTGACTGTGGTTTTAATGGCAACTCCAGATTTCGCATTAGACAAATAAATTTTCCATAGTGCATATGATTCGTTTCTTGATAAAGTCCAGCAATTAATGAACGAACGCTCTTTAATAGTATCATCTGTTGATATTGTCGATGTGTCAACCTGCACATTCTGACTCATGTATTCTTTTATTCTTTCAATGTTCGTTGATGATATGTAACATTCATTCTTATCTGTCATTTCTGATGTTTTTGACAAATATAATTCCTTCGTGATCAACAAATCAAAAAATTTATCCCATGATAGATATTTCCATATCACACGATTGCCTCTGATTTCTTTGTTATTTCGAATTACCATTTCATTCGACTTTTTAATCCTTCACACAACGCACAGAATAATAGTATTCCTTATTAAGGCCACGTCTTTGAACGAAAGCTCTATCGTAATACAAAGTTCGTCCATATGCTCTATCGCTGCTTTCATCCGTAGCACTCCAGAAATAGGCAATATCGCCAAAGTTCGCAAAATAGCCGCTACCGGAGGTTTCATAGCAGCCGGCAGGCAGCGCACTGAAGCCTGTCGAGTTGCGGTTGGGTGCCGACCGGTTGCCTGCGGCATTGGCATTGTAAGAGGTGTGCCACCCTATGTTGCCCGAGAGCTTGGCAGCGATAGTGTCTCTATCTTCAACACTGTTGGCATTGCTCAGTCTCATGCCCGCCGCCATCTCCATCTGCTTCCACTCCGCATCGCTCGGCACATGCCACCCTGTGGGGCAGATGCCCTGCACCCCGCTCGGGATGGAACTGCTGGAAGAAAAATAACCCATCACTGCTGCCCAGTTGTACAGTAAGCCGTACGTAGGGGTGTTGGATGAAGAGTTGTTAGGATTACGCCACCCTGAAATATAGGTGCCGTCGGCATAGCTTGTGGTGCGTAAATTCTCCTTCATCCAGCATTGAGTGCCAATCAGCACTGTGTTATAAGTGTTGCCGTTCCTGTCGGTCACAGTGGCTGTACCGCAAGCAAAAGATCCGGCCATGGCTGCTTGTTCCAATGAGTCAATCCTATCCAACAGAGCTTGGATGTCATCGGGATTCAGGTTGTAGCTACTCAACGAGTCCCGTGTCAAATACCCTGCATCATTGTTGAAAGTGGAAACCTCTGTGGGAATACTGGGAATGTCAGGTCTATCCGTCAAATCATTGTAACTGCCGCTGAAACCCGCAGGCAACTTCACGAAACTGCCGCCTGTCAGGTAAATGGTGTCGTTGCTAATGCTCAAAATCTGCTGCTCGGTGAAAGAGGTGAGGTAGCCAGCGTCATTCGTGAAAGAGGACACATTGGATGGAATCGCAGCACTGGTAATATAGTTAGCATCATTTGTGAAAGAGGACACGTTTGTAGGCACTGTCGGGATTGCGGGAATAGAATCCATTGTAATATAGCCAGCATCGTTGGTGAAAGCAGAAACATTGGCCGGAATAGCCGCCTCGGTAATATAGTTTGCGTCATTTGTAAAAGCAGACACATTCGTCGGTACCGTGGGAATCGTCGGCTTGTTGGTTAGGTCATTGTAACTGCCGCTAAAGAGTTCGGGCTTGTTGGTCAGACTGTTATAGTTACCATCGAAACCTGCGGGCAGCACGGCATAACCGCCATTGCTCAAATAGATGGTGTCGTTGCTAATGCTCAACACTTGATAAGCAGGGATGTCCTCAGAGGTAATATAGTTGGCATCGTTGGTGAAGGCACTCACATTGGTCGGCACCGTCGGAATAACCGGGATGGAATCCATCGTGATGTAGCCAGCGTCATTGTTAAAAGCAGAGACATTGGTGGGAATGTCAGCTTCCGTTACATAGTTGTTGGTAACTAAATCATTCTGCGTAATGTAGTTGTTGTTGGTCAATGTGCTTTCCGTTATATAGCCTGCATCGTTCGTGAAGGCGGAAACATTGGTCGGAACAGTCGGAATGGCGGGCTTATTCATGATCTGCGCTGCCCCGCTGGTGGCGTTCCAGTCAGCGTTCACTTGTTCAGGGACTTGCGCCAACGTAATGTAATTCGCATCATTGGTAAAGGCCGAAACATTCGTCGGGATATTGGCAGCCTCTTGCACCGTGGCTTGGGTAAGGTAGCCAGCATCGTTCACAAATGCACTCACATTTGTCGGTACAGTCGGAATGGCAGGAATGGAATCCATCGTGATGTAACCGGCATCATTGGTGAAAGCAGAAACATTGGTGGGAATGTCAGCTTCCGTTACATAGTTGTTGGTAATCAGGTCGTTCTGCGTAATGTAGTTATTGGTGGTCAATGTGCTTTCCGTTATATAGCCTACATCGTTGGTGAAGGCACTCACATTGGTCGGCACGGTTGGAATGGCAGGGATGGAGTCCATCGTGATATATCCCGCGTCGTTGGTGAATGCGGAAACATTGGTCGGAATATTGGCGGCCTCCTGCACGGTGGCAGAAGTGAGATACCCGGCGTCATTGGTAAAGACAGAAATATTGGTGGGGATTGCTGCATTGGTGATATAGCCGGCATCGTTGGTGAATGCACTCACATTGGTTGGAATGGCAGGCACAGAGTCCATCGTAATGTAACCCGCATCATTAGTGAAGGCACTTACATTAGTGGGAATGTCTGCTTCGGTCACATAGTTGTTGGTAATGAGATCGTTTTGGGTAATGTAGTTGTTGGTGGTCAAGGAACTTTCCGTCACATAACCTGCGTCATTCACAAAGGCAGACACGTTAGTCGGAACGGTCGGGATGGCTGGAATGGAGTCCATCGTAATGTAGCCAGCGTCATTGGTGAACGCGGAGACATTGGTCGGAATATTGGCGGCTTCCTGTACGGTTGCAGTCGTAAGATATCCAGCATCATTCACAAAAGCAGACACGTTGGTTGGCACAGTCGGGATTGCGGGAATGGAGTCCATTGTGATATACCCGGCATCGTTGGTGAATGCGGAAACATTGGTTGGGATGTCGGCTTCCGTCACATAGTTGTTGGTAATGAGATCGTTTTGGGTAATGTAGTTGTTGGTGGTCAAGGAACTTTCCGTCACATAACCTGCGTCATTCACAAAAGCAGACACATTAGTCGGCACGGTCGGAATTGCAGGAATGGAATCCATTGTAATGTAACCCGCATCGTTAGTAAAGGCGCTCACGTTTGTCGGAATCGTAGGAACAGAATCCATGGTAATGTACCCTGCATCATTGGTGAAAGCACTTACATTTTCAGGGATTTGCGGAATCTGCGGCGTATTAGTGAGGTCGTTGTAGTCGCCACTGAATCCAGCGGGCAGCGTAACTGTGTTCCCATCCGAAATCGTCAGATTGTTTCCTTCCAGTGAGAGCGTCTGCGCTACACCCACGCCGGGTTCACCCTGCGGACCAGCGGGACCTTGTTCACCTTGCGGACCAGCAGGACCTTGCTCACCCTGAGGACCAGCAGGACCCTGTTCACCTTGCGGACCAGCAGGACCCTGTTCACCCTGCGGACCGGCAGGACCTTGTTCACCCTGAGGACCGGCGGGACCTTGCTCACCCTGTGGACCGGCGGGACCTTGCTCACCTTGCGGACCGGCAGGACCTTGCTCACCCTGCGGACCGGCAGGACCTTGCTCACCCTGTGGACCGGCAGGACCTTGCTCACCCTGTGGACCGGCGGGACCTTGCTCACCCTGCGGACCGGCGGGACCTTCGCCATTGCCAGAAGTTGCCGCATACAATGCATACGGCACGCTCAACAACTGCTGCGTGCCTTCGATGGTGTAATTGGTGCCGCCATTCGGATCGGTTTCGGTTTTCAGAAAATACGGACCGTCAGCCCAGTCAATAGTGGCGAAATCACCATTCACCACCGTGCCGCCGCCAATCTCCAGCGTCATCAAGCCATTGGCATTGGTGACCGTGGTGTGCGTCTCCTGATAAACCATCGTGCCATTCGCACCGCCTTGCAAGATGGAGATTCGCACACCCACATTGCCACGAACAAGCGTGTTGCTTTCATTGCGAACCACCGCCTGATAGGTGAATTTCTGCGGGGCTTGGGCAAAAAGCAGCATCCCCATGAAAAACAAAACGATAAAGGATAAAAATTTCTTCATAATTATGCATTCTTAATGATTAAATTCTGAATAATGTATTATTGAGCCATCTTGACAACCTTGAAAGTTTTCAGTACCTGTTTCTCGCTCACTACATTCACAAAGTACGTACCTGCGGCAAGGTCTAACATCGGGATTTCGGTATTTTCTCCCTCTATCTTCTTCACAAACAAAATTTTACCATTCATATCAAACACTCTCACTTCCCCCTCCAATTGTTCATTGTTCATTGTCAATTGCACATTCCCAACCGTCGGGTTCGGATAGACTATCGCATTCAGGACAATGCCCGGATAGTCGTCAATTCCGATAATCTGGATCTCATAGGGTTGCTGCACTCCTTCATAAATGGTGGTGCTGCCGTCGCTGTTGGCCTGCACGGCGACTTGTCCAACAGTGTACGAAACCGTCACACTGCCATCTGTGGCATCACCGCCGAAAGGCACGATGACGGACTGGGCGGAAAGACCCATCACTGACAATATCATTAATGATAGAAAACTGTAAAAATTTTTCATGTATTTGTTTTATGTTTGTATTGCTTGAATTTCAGTTAGTTGTATGCCGTTTTCGCTCTTCGGTCACAAACATAAAAAATCGTGAACTTCATTTATTCGCACTTGAGGTTCTCGACTACCTGTATCACAAATAAGAAAGCTCACGATTGCTCGCGAGCGTTTCTCGTCTTTCCTTTCTGTGATACATTTGAAATTGTCGAGATTTCAAGTGGGAAAAAGAAAAGCGAAAACGCTTTATTATAAATCTGTTGAGACAACGCATGCGTTGTCTGTACTTATTTTTATTCTATTCTATAGGCAGATGGTTTGGTGGATAATGAATTACTTAATCAAGCGGCAAAGATACAAAAAATGTTCAGAATTTTTGTATCTTTGCCGCGTTAAACTGAAAAAAACGGCAATGCTACAGAATATCACATCAAAACTGCGCAGCTGGCTTATCATGGCCGGCTGCCTTTTTTGTTGTGTGACGGCGGCGGCACACAAACACGACTCGCTGACCACGGGCGACTTGGAGTTCATCGCCAACCTCGGACAGTGGGAGCAGCAGGTGCTGTTCAAGGCCCCCATGCACGGCGGCGCCTTCTTCGCCGAACGCGACTGTTTCACCATCGTGGTGCTGTCGCCCCAGCAGCTGGACGCTTTCTACGAGGCCAAATTCAACCCCGATGCCAAGGTGTCGAAATGGATGGACGCTGCAGCATACAAAGTTCATTTTTTGAATGCCAATGATGATGTGAAGATAGAAGGTTGGGAGAAAAAGGTGGGGCATTATAACTATTTTATTGGGAAAGATACTTCCAAATGGAAAAGCGAAGTTCCTCGTTATCACGAAGTTAAATATAATGATTTATACTCAGGAATTGATTTGCTGCTCACCCAGTCGGGAAGTCAGATGAAGTATGAATTCACTATAGCCCCTGGCGTTTCACCCTCTCTTATCCAGATGGACTACGACGGTGTGCAGAACCTGTCGGTGAACAAGGGCGACTTGGTGGTGACTACGGCGGTGATGCAGATTTTGGAGCTGAAGCCGTACGCCTACCAGATAGCAGCCGACGGCAGCCGCACGACGGTGGAATGCCGCTATCAGGTAAATCGCAACCGGCTCACCTTCGAGGTGGGCGACTACGACCCCACCCGTCCGTTGGTCATTGACCCCACCCTGATTTTCGCATCCCTGTCGGGTTCTACTGCCGACAACTGGGGCTACACGGCCACCTTCGACAAGGAGGGCAACCTCTACTCGGGCGGCAACGCCTTCAGCGTGGGCTACCCCGTCAACACCGGCAGTTTCCAGGTGAACTACGGCGGCGGGGCCACCGACATCGCCATCTCGAAATTCGATGCGGGCGGTTCTTTCCTGCACTATACCACCTACTTGGGCGGCAACAGCGCGGAGGTGCCACACAGCATGTTTGTGAACGAGAATAACGAGCTGTACGTCTATGGTACGACCAGCTCCACCAACTTTGCCGTCACACCAGGTGCTTACGACACCACCTTCAACGGCGGCGACGACTATACCCTCACTAGCACCGTAATTTTCGAGAACGGCTCCGACATCGTCATTGCCAAGTTCAGCGACGACGGCTCCCACCTGCTGGCCTGCACCTACGTGGGGGGCAGCCGCAACGACGGACTGAACACCGTGACCGACCTGCGAAAAAATTATGCCGATGAGGTGCGCGGCGAAATCATCCTCGATGAACAGAGCAACGTGTATGTGGCCTCCTGCACACAGTCGGTCAACTTCCCTGTGACCGCCGGCGTACTCGATTCCACCTACAACGGCTCGCCACAGGACGGCTGCATCGTGAAGTTCAGCCATGACCTCTCCACCCTGATATGGGGCACCTACATTGGAGGCAGCGCCAACGATGCGGCCTATAGTCTGGTGCAGGCCTCCGACCACTCGCTGTACGTGTGCGGCGGCACTACCTCCACCGACCTGCCCACCTCCACCACGGCCTACCAGCCGCAGTACGGCGGCGGCGACAACGACGGCTTCGTGGTGCATATCAACCCCAACGCCACCCAGATTCTTCATCTTACCTATTTAGGAAAAAACAATTACGACCAGGCCTATCAGGTAAAACTCGACCGCTTTGACCATCCGCACATTTTCGGTCAGACCTACGCCAGCGGCATGGCATGGGTGTATAACGCACAATGGTACATCCCCAATGGCGGTCAGTTCCTCACCAAGCTTTCCCCGGCGCTCGACACCATCGTGTGGTCCACCGCCTTCGGCACCGGCAACCTCGGATTGGACATCTCGCCCACTGCCCTTCTCGTAGATTTGTGCAACAACATCTACCTGTCGGGATGGGGCAGCCAGACCACCAACTTCGGGCAGGGCGGCACCAGCGGAATGCCCATCACCGCCGATGCCTACCAGACCACCACCGACAACAACGACTACTACTTCCTCTGTATCACCGACGACGCCTCCGAAATCGTGTACGGCACCTTCTTCGGCAGCAGCGACGCCCGCGAGCATGTGGATGGCGGTACGAGCCGGTTCGACAACAAAGGACGTATCTACCAGGCCGTTTGCGCGGCCTGCGGTGGTCACCACTTCCCCGCCACGCCCGGCGCCTACGCAACCAACAACGGCAGTTATAACTGCAACATCGGGGTCATCAAGTTCGACTTCAACCTGCCGGCCGTTGTCGCCGACTTCTACATCCCCAACACCGTATGCGCCCCCATCAACCTCGAGTTCCACAACACCTCCCAGCGCATCAGCGACTCCACTACCTTCCACTGGGACTTCGGCGATGGCACCACCTCCACCGAAGAAAATCCCACCCATTATTACACCCAATCAGGCACTTACACCATCACCTTGGTGGCCCAAGACGCCGGCAGTTGCAACTTCGCCGACTCCATCTCGCGCCAGGTGGTCGTGCTCTCCAACTCCAACATCACCCTCTACGAAACGGGCTTCTGCGACGGCGAGTATGTGCAGATCGGCATCCCGCCATCCGGCAACGCCAACCTCACCTACAACTGGTCGCCCACTACCGACCTCTCCAATCCCACCATCTCCAACCCTATCGCCAGCCCGTCGGCCACCACCACTTACCAACTCTTCATCACAGACGGCGTGTGTTGGGATACCATCACCCAGACCGTAGTGGTAGAAGACCTTGTCATCAGCGCGGGTGACGACCAGGTGGTTTGTCTCGGCGATGCCGCCACCCTCACGGCCACCACCAACGGCACAGCCACCTCGTACGAGTGGGCCACCGACCCGCATTTCACCCACATCCTCAACCCCTCCACCACACAATCTACCATCACCGTAACCCCCACATCTACTACCACTTACTACCTCCGTGTGCGTGGTACATACTGCGAAGCTACCGATGAGGTGACCGTGCAAACCTCGTATTTTGAGGTGATGCCGCCCGACGACTACATCGTGTGCTACGGCGACAGCATCCAGATTGCCGCCACCGCCGACCAGCCCGGCAGCTACACCTACAGCTGGCAACCCACCGGCTCCATCGTGAGCGGTGCGAACAGCGGCAGCCCGTGGGTACGGCCTTTGGAGAGTACCACCTACAGCGTCACCATCACCAACGAGTATGGATGTACCGCTACTTCCAGTGTCTCCGTCAGCATCCGCCAGTATGAGGCCGTGGCCGACCTTACCGCGGCATCCTGCCATGGCAGTCACGACGGAGCCGTCAGCCTCACCGTTACCGGTGGCACACCTCCCTACTTCTACCTGTGGTCCAACGGGGCCACCACTCCCAGCCTTACGCAGTTAGGAGCAGGCACCTACACCGTCACCATCACCGATGACACGGGTTGTAGAGGAGTGGATTCGTTCACCATTATACAGCCGCAACCCATTGTCATACAAGAAGTAAGCATTACCCCCGTACCCTGCGACCAGGCCTGTAACGGCAGCATTACCGTGGCGGCCAGCGGCGGCACCGCTCCCTACAGTTTCCAGTGGCTGCATGGCGGCAGCGGCAGCACGGTGGGCAGCTTGTGCGCGGGCCTTTATACCGTGAATGTGACCGATGCACACCAGTGTCCGGCCAGCGCCTCCTTCATGGTGGCCGACACCTCGCAGCACCATATCGACTACACCGTTACGCCCATCTCCTGTAGCGGCGACTGCAACGCCGCCATTGCGGTGACACCCGACTTCGGCGGAAGCAGTTACCAGATTGTGTGGAACACCACGCCCGAGCAGACCGGCGACAGCATCACAGGATTGTGTGCGGGAGTGTATGAGGCCGAGATTTCCGTAGGCGGCAACTGTCATTACCAGATGTACTTCCAAGTGGAGGAGCGCGTGCCGATAGAGCTGACGCATGTGTTTGTGCAGCAGCCCAGCTGTTATGGCGACACCGACGCCTTCATCCACATTGATGCCACGGGAGGCACCCAACCCTATACCTATATGGTGAACGGCAGCGAGTGCGGTGCCACCATCACCGAACTCGCCCCCGGCACGTACGCCATCACCGTGCTGGATGCGGGCAACTGCCGTATCGACACCATGGTCAGCATCCCGCAGACAGAACCGTTGCAGCTCAGCGCAACGGTGGTGCGCCCGCCATGTCCGGAAGTGTGCAGCGGCGCCATCGACCTGACGGTGACTGGCGGCACCTACCCATACCGCTATTCGTGGAACAACAACGCTGCCACACAGGATATTACGGGGCTGTGTGCGGGAGAATATACCGTGACCGTGACCGACAACCGCGACTGCCTCGCACAGCTGCCCGTCACGGTGACCGACTCGTCGCACTTTCCCACACCCATCGAAGCGTGGATAGACGATGACACCCTCTATGCCGGGCAGCAGACCACCCTGCACGCCACCGACTTAGGAGGCGGGTTCGGCTACCAGTGGGAGCCTTCGGCGGGACTGGAAACCCCGACGGCACCCAACACCACGGCCACTGCCATCACCACTACCGACTACGTGGTGCATGTGACCGACGATGCGGGCTGCGAGCTCACCGACACCGTGCATCTGCTGGTGCGCGAGGTAATTTGCGACGACCCGTACGTGTTTGTGCCCAACGCCTTCACGCCGAACGGTGACGGCAAGAACGACATCCTGCGGGTGCGCAGCGACATTGTGATAGAGGTAAACCTGCAGATTTTCGACCGCTGGGGGGAGAAGGTCTTCGAGACCAACGACCTCGACACCGGCTGGGATGGCACCTTCCGGGGTGAGCCGTGCGAGCCGGGAGTTTACGACTATTTCATGAAAGTAAAATGTTTCGGCGAGATTAAGACCCTCAAGAAAGGGAACGTTACGCTGATAAGGTAGAAGGGAGGGCGCGGGCCAGAGACGCACCTCTTATCGTTATGTTCATTTTCTTTTCGATTGCAAAAAGAAAACCTGCAAGGCATGTCATTGTCTGTCCCGTGTGCCGAAGGCACACAATTTCAGTAACCCCACACGTCAGTGTGGGGTAGGAATGAGCGGTACGGCCAACCGCGGCACGCTAACTGGAAGATAGAACCTGACGGGGTGTATGCCGCGGAAGAACGGGCAGCAAGTTCTATTTATATAACTTTTCAGGCTGAATCTATACAAAAATAATTCTTTCCCATGCATTGAAAACTGTTTTTTCTCTACTTTTGCCGAAGTAAAAGGGGGTATAAAAGTATGATAAAAATCAATGATATTGACGATTTAATAGCGCGAGCAAAACAAGGGGATGCTGAAGCACAATGCCAACTTGCCTATTGTTATGGTGCAGGGGTTAAAATCGAAAAATCTAAAGAGAAAGCCGCTTATTGGATTTGTAAAGCAGCAGAACAAGGATATGAAAGAGCGATAGCATTAGCATACGAAAATGGTTTTGGCGTAGAGATTTCTTATGAGAAAGCTGCAGAATGGTACACGAAAGCAGCCGAGAAAGGTGATCTTAATGCTCTAAATAATCTTGGTCTCTATTATAAATATGGGGCTGGTGTTGAGGAGTCCTACGAGAAAGCCGTTGAATGTTTCTCCAAGGCTGCAGCGCAGGGGTTCGCATGGTCGCAGTACAATCTCGCTGACTGCTATCACTATGGGTGGGGGGTGAAAAGATCTTATTTGAAGGCTTTTGAATGGTATCTAAAGGCGGCAGAACAGGGGTGTGCAGGGGCGCAGTATGAACTTGGAAAGTGTTACTTAGACGGACGTGGTGTTTTGCAATCCCTTAAGAAGGCCTTTGAATGGTGCCTCAAAGCGGCAGAACAGGGGTGTGCAGACGTGCAATACGAGGTGGCTAAATTATACAAATATGGTCAAGGTATTGAACAATCCTATGAGAAGGCTGTGGAGTGGTACACCAAGTCAGCAGAGCAAGGTTATGTAACGGCACAATACGAACTCGGTCTATGTTATTACCATGGCTGGGGCGTTGAGAAATCATACGAAAAAGCCGTGGAGTGGTACACCAAGGCGGCGGAGCAGGAGTGTGCAGATGCGCAAAACGATCTCGGTGTTTGTTTTGAATATGGCCGAGGTGTGTGCCAATCGTATGAGAAAGCCGTGAAATGGTATGAAGAAGCAGCCGATCACGGAGATGTAACGGCACACTACAATCTCGCTGTATGCTACAAATATGGCAAATGGGTGGAGCAATCATACGAGGAAGCCATATATTGGTACACCAGCGCGGCAAAAATGGGGTATGCAAGGGCTCAGTTTTGTCTCGGTCTTTGTTATGACAATGGTCAAGGTGTTGAGAAATCACCCGAAAAGGCTATGGAATGGTATGCCAAAGCTGCAAAGCAGGGCTATACAATAGAGCAATACAATCTCGATCTCTACTACGACAATGACAAGTGTGTTGAGCGATCCTTTGAGGAGAAATTGATGCAGTGCCCAACAGTGGACACTCTGCACTACGGGAGTGCGGAGAGACGTAGTGCCATCAAATACGAGCATGGGCGTGGGGTGGAACAATCTATAGAAAAGGCGGTGGAATTGTACACTGAAGCAGCGGAGTTGGGTGACGCGAGTGCGCAGTGTTATCTTGCTGGCTTCTACAGAGATGGCAAGGGTGTAGATCAATCATGGGGAAAAGCAGCGGAATGGTACACTAAGGCAGCGGAGAGGAATCATCCATTTGCACAGTTCTTTCTCGGTCTTTGCTACTATGAAGGCAAAGGTGTGAAGCAATCGTATGAGAAAGCTGTGGAATGGTACTTAAAGGCGGCGGAGCAAGGTGTTACTTCGGCGCAATACTATCTTGCGGAGTGTTACCTATTAGGAGCGGGAGTAGAGCTATCTTATGAGAAAGCTGTGGAATGGTACACCAAAGCGGCAGAGCAAGGAGATAGAAAAGCTCAGTGTAATCTTGCTTCCTGCTACTACTATGGTTTGGGGGTGGAACAATCGTGGGAGAAGGCTACGGAATGGTACACCAAGTCAGCAGAGAAGGGGTATGCAATGGCGCAATACTATCTTGCCGAGTGCTACCAATATGGTCGAGGGGTGGCGCAATCGTATGAGAAAGCCGTGGAATGGTTTACCAAGGCGGAAAGAGGCGGCTACGTCAGTGAGGAATCCAGCCGATTGATACATTGATGGAAGATTCACTTCGTGTCAGTGGCACACCATGATACGTGTGTCTTGCTCACGCCCCACATGATATGAGGGCACCTCTAGGAGCTTGTTAAACGCTAAACTATTTATTTCTCCGATTTTTAACGCACCAGTAATATCACCAATAGATTTTTTCTTCTAGGTCAGAAACGACATCATGTAAATATGTAATATCACTCTCTGCCTCATCCACCCTTTCACCTAAATCATCATTATCTCTTTCTATGGTGTTAAACTGTTTGTCTATATCTTTGATTTTTTTGTGTACAGCTTCTAATCTCGGATAAATAGGGAAATCATGAGAAATAGATATTTCGTGAGAAGCACAAAAATCCTCCTTATTTTCTACAGGAGAACACTCATCATCAAACAAAAATGTAGTAGAAGAATATCCGTTATCACTACAAAAAAAGCAATTCATTGTTTTATATTCATCATATTCTTCCAGAGGACCGAAGTGAATTATTTCACAATCTTTCAATTCTTTCTTAATAATACGATGCGCTTTAAGTGTATTGTTGCTTGATACGATAATAAAAAGTGTTATAAATGATATAAAAAATGCTATAAAAACGATAGTTGTTAGGGTATGTGTTTTTGCCTTGTTATATATTATTTTTGCTTGCTCAACAATAAATTCTTTAACGGAAATTGCAATTCCTTTTTTCTTGGCTTTAGAGATCAAGAAAACAATTAGATAGATGAACCCAATTAGTAAACTTAAAACTAAAACATGTAGTACTCCTCTTATAAAAGCATCAATAAATCGGTCATTAATACTAAGATATACCATAATAAAAAACTAATTATTTTTGTTGATTTTGAAATTGCAAAAATACCACTTTTCTAATTACCCGTTTCTGCGGGAGTAAAGCTTTAGTATTTTTGAAGACGCTGTCAATCTTTGTCTCGATATTTTTTAACGCTGCTTCGGAAGAATTGTGGTCTCTTCGGGAAGCGGCTCTGGTTCTCTTATGCCTTGACATTCTTTAGTGTAAGCTTTTTATCCGAAAGTAGTTGCTTTTGTAACGGCTTTTTTTATACTTTTGCAAGGCGAAACTATATTTATAACAATGAAAATATTTAGATTTTTTTTGATCTGTGCGACTATAGTCACCTTGAATTCATGCAATTATAGTCAGAACGATAAAAGTGATGCAAATAAAACGCAAAGAGTGGAAAAAAATGAATATGAATTCGTTATCGAACCACAATTTGATATTGCATATCCTTTTTATGATGGGGATTTGGCAGAGATTGTTATAAATGGTATTAATGGGAAATGTGGGTTTATAAACAAGACTGGGAAAATTGTTATTATACCACAATTTGATTATATTTCTCATTTTGCCTCAGGAATAGCAGCAGTTAGAGTAGGGGAAAAATGGGGATATATTGACACGGCTGGGGAAATTGTCATCAAACCACAATTTGACTATGCATATCCTTTTTATGAATCTTACGGAGGTTTGGCAGAAGTTAAAATTGGGGGAAAAAGGGGCTATATTGATACGAATGGCAATTTTGTCATTGGACCATATGATTACATTGGCTCTTTTTCAAAAGAATTGATGGCAGTTAGGATTGTTGGAAAGTGGGGATACGTTGACAAGACTGGAAAAATTGTCATTAAACTGCAGTTTGAAGATGCAAGAGGTTTTTCTGAAGGCATAGCAGCTGTTAAAGTCGGGGAAAAGTGGGGATATATTGACACGACTGGAAATATTGTCATTAAACCGCAATTTGATGATGCAGAAAGTTTTATTGAAGGTCTTGCAGCTGTCAAAGTAGGGAGAAAATGGGGATATATCAATACGACTGGTAATTTTGCAATTAATCCCCAATTCGAAATTGTCCATTGTTTTTCAGAAGGGATAGCAAGGGTTCAAGTAAAAAATCTCTGGGGGAAGAAATGGGGATGCATTGACAAAAATGGGGTATTTGTTGTTAAACCAAAATTTAGTTCGATTGATCCTTTTAATGGTGAAGGTAGGGCTTTAGTAGTGGTAAAAAAATTATGGGGTAAAAAATATGGATATATAGACAAAACTGGGGAATATGTTGTCAAACCGAAATTTGATGGTATTAGTTCATTTTATGAGGGTTTGGCTAAAGTGCGTATTGGAGATAAATGGGGATATATGAACAAAGCTGGGGAAGTTGTTATTAAACCACAATTTGACTATGTTCATGATTTTTCTGAAGGAATGGCAGCTGTAAGGATGGGAACAAAGTGGGGATATATTGACAAGACGGGGAAAGTTATAATTGAACCGCAATTTGTAATCGAATCTGAAGATGAGGACGAACCGCCTTTTGACGAAGAATTTTATAGATTTTGTTTCTCCGAAGGATTGGCCGCAGTTAAGGTGGGAAAGAAATGGGGGTATATAGATAGAACTGGAAAATTCGTCATAGAACCGCAATTTGATTATGTCGATGGATTTATCGGAGGACTAGCAGCGGTTAAAGTGGGAGAAAAATGGGGATACATTCGATACACTGGGAAATAATTCTCTTTTTGGACACCAGAGCATGCCTTCACTTGATATACGTCCTTGTGTTACTCTAATATTATGAAAACAATAAAGGTGGGGAAATTACAATGAGAAATACTTTAGACGAGATACAGCAGTTTTTGGTCAAAGAATTCAAAGGCGTAGACCCTGGCAGGATAGTGATCTCGATCAAGGGGTCGTGGACCGAAGAAGAAGTGCCTTTTTATGACCTTGGCGGATATCGTTACATGGGAACCGTATATGAATGTCATGTCAAGGGAGACCATATCGAATATGGCTTCTCCAGGAAATATGTATTAGAGGATATAGAAGGCATCCGATGGTTGACGTAGCGAGAGGCGATAATTGAAGATTGTAGTTTATATTCAAAACAGCTCAAGAATTCCATAAAAAAAGCATATTGGCTTGGCGAGCAAGGAGAACATCAGGAGGCATTGAAGATATACTATGAGTTACTTGAGGAACGTCCGAATGAGATATTTTTGTGCCAACTATTGGTCAGAGAGTACGAGTTGATGGGGGATACATCTTTCACCCTGAAACAACTGGACAAAGAAGGGCTCTCTTCCCTGGCATTTGTGTTGGCTAACAAAGGAATGCATTCTCTCGCCACATCAATGTTGAGGAAGGAATTGTGCGATAGATTTGAAAATGCCCTGGATGATGCGGATATGGATATCAGAGAGAAGAACTATCGCAACGCCATCGAAACTATCTGCCAGCATCTATCAGTAATGGGCGAAGACTTTTTGAACCTTCAACGCTTATATTGCAAACAGGGGGCGATTGCGGATGAGAATGCAGCAGCTATTTTAAATTTGTATAGAACACAAACAAGTGCTTTATTGAGTGCCCACCACCGAGCCCTCATCTTATCCAACCCGGTTGTCGGCAAAGATTTAATCATGCCAGATAAGGTCTTTGTCGGTCAAGAAGAATATGACGTGCACTGTGACGATAATTGGAATGGATTGCTGTTGGACAGCGAGTTTTGGTCTTCACATCCCAAAGTTGACAGAATCGTCTTCGAGGGCGAATTCGATTTTGACCATGATTTGGGCACGTCATTTAAACTGTCAGGTGCCAAGGAGTTTGTGGTGCCAGACACCCATCCGTATTTGCTTGCGGACGACGGAATCTTGTATATGAGGATTACCGAAGAGAGCAAAAAGTTGACACTTTATCAAACGATTAGTGTTTTCTGCGGAAATGAAGGTTTAATGTTAGTGGCTGTGCCGCCCAAGCATCACAATAAGGATTTGATAATCAGAGAAGACTGCACCATAATACGGAGTTCAGCATTTGCAGGATGTGACCTCAATTCCATTACAATACCGTCTTCTGTGCAATTTATAGATGCTGCTACATTCGTGGACTTCAAACTGAAGAAGATATACGTTCCCAACAAGTGGTGCAAGATTGATGATATGCACAACGATATGCCCGATGTAGAGATAGTGAGCAGTGAGCAATTTTCTCTCTTTGATTCGGCAGCTCTTGACAAGGATATTGAAAACTATTGGAAGAAATGTTTGAGTGGCACTTGCACCTATGATGATATGAGAGCGAATCCTGAATGGAACGAATGGTACAGGCTTAATGAAAGCGGTACAATTGATGAGGAGAGGAGTGCGGATTCAACTCCTTTCTAGTAGTGCAATCAAACGCATTAAAAGTAGCGTATCTTCGACACGCCCATCCCCCGCGCGGCTCCCCACCCCAGACTGCGGCCTCAAGAGGCCTTGTCTGAGGTTACTGGAATGGCGTCCCTTCGGGACGCGGGCGGGATTGATGTCAATTCAGATGGTGGGGGCCGTGGGGATTCCGTTGCCTCCTATCGTCGGCAACGGAATGGTGGGAAACATAATCATTAACAAGGGGGGTGAGGGGCGGCGAAGCCGCCCCTCACCCCCCAAAAACTTTCACCTTGGACACCCGTTACCATTCCGCCGCGAACGCAGTGAGCGGCGGAACCTCCACCCGCCCCGAGGCACAGTCGCGGCAGGGATAGGAGCGAGCACGAGCGAAGCGAGTAAAGCGGATAGCCCGACGGCGACCGGAGGGAGCCGGGCCGCCCAAATAATCATCAATCAAGCAATTACCCCTTAATATCTCGGCTTCACGCCCATGTTGTAGAAGATGAACGAGAAGATGTCCACCACCTCTTCGATGGTTTTGTCGAGGGGCTTGCCGCCGCCATGGCCGGCATTGCTCTCGATGCGGATGAGGTGCGGACGGTCGCCGATCTTGCTGCTCTGCAAGGCCGCCGCGTACTTGAAGGAGTGCGCCGGCACCACCCGGTCGTCGTGATCAGCAGTGGTGACCAAGACAGCAGGATACCTTACGCCATCGCGGATGGAGTGCAACGGCGAGTAGTTGCGCAGGTACTCGAACATCTCTTTGCTATCCTCGCTGGTGCCGTAGTCCACCGCCCAGTAGCGGCCGATGGTGAACTTATGGTAGCGCAGCATGTCCATGACGCCTACCTGCGGGATGGCCACCGCAAAGAGGTCGGGGCGCTGGTTGATGACGGCGCCCACCAGCAGACCGCCGTTGGAACCGCCCTGCAACGCCAACATCTTCTTGCTGGTGTAGCCCTGCTCGATGAGGAACTCGGCGGCGGCGATACAGTCGTCGAACACATTCTGTTTCTGCAACTTAGTACCGGCCTCGTGCCAAGCGCGGCCATACTCGCCGCCGCCTCGCAGGTTGGCCACCGCCAGCACACCGCCCTGCTCCAGCCACGCAATGCGGGTGACGCTGAAACTGGGCGTGAGAGAGATGTTGAAACCGCCGTAGCCGTACAACAGCGTCGGGTTGCTGCCGTCCATCTTAATGCCCTTCTTGTGGGTGATGAAAATCGGGACTTGCGTGCCGTCTTTCGAGGTGTAGAACACCTGCTCGGTGACGTATTCGTCGGAGTTAAAGTTGATTTCGGACTTTTTGTACAGCGTGGATTTGTTGTTCTTGACATCGTAGCGGTAGATGTTGGCCGGCGTGATGTAGGAGGTAACGGTGTAGAAGGTCTCCTCATCGTCGGGCTCGCCGCTGAAGCCGCCGATAGAGCCGATGATGTCGTTGTCGAGGTTGGCGATGAAACGGCCGCTCTCATCGAAAATCTTCACCAGCGAGCGGGCATCTTTCGTGTAGTTGGCGATGAGACGATGGCCGACATGGCTCACACCCGCCAGCACCTCTTTGGCGGCGGGGATGACATCCTTCCAGTTCTTGGCGGCGGGCTTGTCCATCGGGATGCTCACCACCTTGTACTCGGGAGCGTTGTGGTTGGTCATGACGATGAGGTTGCCGTTCATCTCGTCGATGACCCCGTAATCGTCGTCGAAGTTGTCCACCACCTTCACAAATTGGGCGTTTTTCTTGTCCAAATCCTTAAAATACAAACAATTGCCCGATGTTGAAACACTGCCGTAAATCACCAAATAGCGTTTGTTAACCACCTCGGCCGAGAAACTCAGGTCGGGGTTGGTGGGGTCTTCGTAGGCCAGCTGGTCGTCTTTCTGGTCGGTGCCGACCTTGTGGTAATAGAGCTTGCCGTTCTCGTTCACGCCCGACAGTTCGTTCTGGGGCTCGGGGAATCGGCTGTAAAAGAAGCCATTGTCTTTCCAGGCGATGCCGGAGAATTTCACCCACACGAGGTGGTCGGCCAGCACCTCGCCGGTGGCGATGTTCTTGACGAAAATCTCCTGCCAGTCGCTGCCGTTGCGCGAGATGGCGTAGCCGAGGTAGTTGCCGTCGTCGGAGATGCCGAGGGTGGAGAGCGCCACGGTACCGTCGGAAGAGAGTTTGTTGGGGTCGAGCAGCTCAACAGGCTCACCCTCCAAACTGTTCTTGTAGTAGAGCACGCTCTGGTTCTGCAATCCATTGTTGCGATAGAAGAAGTAGCGGTCGCCCTTCTTCCACGGAGCACCCTCTTTCGGGTAGTTCATGATCTCCATCAGGTGTTTTTTCATCTGCTGGCGGTACGGAATCTGTGCCAAGTAGTTTTGTGTCAGTTTGTTCTGCGCTTTCACCCAGTTGGCAGTCTGCTCGGAGTAGTCGTCCTCCAACCAGCGGTAGGGGTCGGGCACGGCCGTTCCGAAATAGTGATCTACAGTGTCGCATTTTTGAGTCTGTGGGTATCGGATGCGCATGTTAGAAAGGTTTTGTGCAAAAGTATTAGACATAAAAATTACACTTAAAGCAATGACAATCAAGATATTTCTTTTCATTATAAGAAGATGTTTAAAGATTAAATTTTCGGATTGCAAAGATAGCAAAAAAGAGATTTTTCACTATTTTTGCGGCTTAAAAATTCCTGTTTATGTCCAAGTATTTTTTTGCTTTGTTGATGATGCTCACCTTGGCTGTCATGCCTGCCACGGCCTGCACCAACCTGATTGTGGGCAAGAAGGCCTCCGCTGACGGCAGCGTGATGTGTACTTATAATTGCGATGGTTTCGGTTTTTCCGGCTCGTTGTTCTACTCTCCAGCCGGCCGCCACGCGCCGGGCGAGAAGATCGCCATCCACGGCTGGGGTCCCAGTCACGAGGGGCGCTACGTGGACCAAGTGGAATACACCTACAATGTGGTCGGACTGATGAACGAGCATCAGGTGACGATTGTGGAAACCACCTTCGACGGCCGGCTGGAACTGCAGAACAATTACGGGCTGCTCGACTATTTCAGTCTGATGCGCCTTGCCCTGCAGCGCTCCGCCACCGCCCGCGAAGCCATTCGCTGCATGGCCGAACTGATAGAACAGTACGGCTACAACAGCACCGGCGAGAGCATCACCATCTGCGATCCCAACGAGGCATGGATTATGGAGGTGGTGGGGAAAGGACCCTGGCAGGATGGGGCAGTGTGGGTGGCCCTGCGCATCCCCGACGATTGCATCTGCGCTCACGCCAACCTCAGCCGCATCCGGCAGTTCCCCCAAGAACCCGTAGGGGCGAAAAAATTTTCGCCCAAAAAATCCCCCAAAGCCATCAGCAGCAAACATTTGCAATACATTAACCTCCCCGAGGTGGAGTGCGTGTATGCCGCCGACGTCATCAGCTTCGCCCGTGAGATGAGGTGGTTCAGCGGCAAGGATGAGGATTTCTCGTTTCGTGATGCCTACTGTCCCATCGACTTCGAGAACGTGCGCTATGCTGATGCCCGCGTGTGGAGTTTCTTCCGCCACCACCGCACCGACATGGATCAGTATCTGCCCTATATCAACGGCGATTTCGAGCAGTGCGACCACCTGCCGCTGTGGGTGAAGCCCGACCAACCGCTCTCCCTGCGTGACCTCCAGCGCGACATGCGCGACCACTTTGAGGGCACGCCGCTCGACATGACGGCCGACATGACGGCCGGGCCGTGGGGGATGCCCATCCGCCCGCTGCCGATGCACTTCAAGGCCAGCGACAGCACCAACTACTTCCGTGAGCGGCCCATCGCCACGCAGCAGTCGGGGTTCACCATGACCTGCCAGATGCGCTCGTGGCTGCCCGATGATGTGGGCGGCGTGACGTGGTTCAACTGCGACGATGCCAACATGGTGGCCTACGTGCCGCTCTACTGCTGCATCACGCAGGTGCCCGACTGTTTCCGTCCCGAGAACAACCCGCGCACCGAGTTCAGCTTCGAGTCGGCCTTCTGGATGAACAACTGGGTGGCCAACATGGTGTATCCGCGCTACTCGATGATGATTGGCGACCTGCGGGCGGCGCAGAACGAGCTGGAGGACTATTTCTTTGCCGATCAGGAGGAGGTGCTGGCGGCCGTGGAAAAGATGATGCCCGCCGACCGCCGCGAGTATCTCAACGGCAAGAGCATCGCCTACGCCGAGCGGATGATGACGCGCTGGGATGAGTTGGCCAAATTCTTGATTGTCAGATACAACGACCAAATCCAGCGGAAGGTGGACGAAAACGGCAACTTCCTGCGGTGGGGCTACGACACGCCCGGCTACGACCAGCAGTTTATCGACGCCATCGCCCCTGCCACCGGCGACCGCTACCGCCTCGACAAGGTGATTGAGCGGAGAGAACGGTGAGGGAAACTGAAAACTGAAAACTGAGAATTGAAAATGGGAAATTGAAAACTGAAAGAGATTTTTTGTACTTTTGTCAGCCAAAATAATATAGAAACATTAAACCATCTTCATAAAAACGACTATTATGGAATTTCAGAAGTCTAACGCCAAAATGTATGTAACCTTTTTCGCCATCAGTATTATTCTTTTTGCGACGGCGGCAATGATTGGTCTCTCCATCAACGTCTCAAAAGACCACCTGAATGCGGTGACCTCCGCTGGCGAGGCCATTCATCGCAGTTGTGTGAATACCGAAGAAATGGTGTATCAGGAGTATGCGCAACTGTTGGAAGCACAGGATACTACATTCAATCCCAATATGGAGCAACTCCGCAATTTGTCGTCCGACCTGATCAGTTACATTCAGCACCTGCGCTATGAGATGATTCAATATGTGGATGGACAGCAGGCCGCTGCCGACAATGCCCACGAATTCATGGGTGGAGTGCCGTATATCAGTGCGAGTGCGATCATGAATAAGGACAATGTGGATGCCCAAATGCAGTTCATGTTGGGGAGCCAGCCCACCAGTCGAGCTGCCGAGTTAAAGAACAAAATCAACGAGTATAAATCGGCTGTGTTACAACTGGTTCCGACTGAAAAGCGCAGTGCAGTGGATCAGAAATTGGCATTCCTTTCCACCGCAGATGTTTACGACCGTCGTAATGAAAGAGAGGAGTCGTGGGAGGAATTTATGTTTCAATATACTTTGGCCAGTGCTGCGGCCATGGAGTTGGAGACTTTGGCATTGGATGTTCTTTCGGCAGAATTAATTATTTTGAAAAATTTATAATAAATTATTGATATGAAACACTTTATTTGCATTTTCGGAGCCATCACCTTCGTCCTGTTAGACCTTGGTCTTTTGTTTAAAATCATGCACTACCCTGGCGCTGCTGTCATGATTCTGCTGTCGATGGGCGCCCTGCTTCCTGTATTTACTATCTGTACCGCCATCTATGTGGCTATGAAAAAGTAAATCTTTTCATCCTTTTTTTCTCTTGGTTTTAATATTTTGAGAAAAAACGTGTCTAAAGGATTATTGTGTTTAATTTTTTTTAGCAATGAAAAGAATCGTTTTGGTATGGATGGTTGCCGGCATGATGATGTCGGGCAGCCTGTTTGGACAGCCAACATTACAACTTCAAAAGGCTGAAGTAAAGGCATTTGTGAAAGATACCGTGGTGGATCTCACCCCGCATCCTATCCACCTGTCTGATGCACAGAAAGCATTTGTGGACGGCAACAATGCCTTCACCCTCAATTTCTTGAAAACCGTCAACGCTACCGATGCCGCCGACAAGAGTTTCATCTACTCGCCGCTGAGTATCACCTACGTGCTCAGCATGGTGAACGACGCCTCAGTGGGCAAAACCGAGAAGGAACTGGAGAAAGTGATGGGCTTCGGTGAGGGCGGCATCTTATCAGTGAATGAATTTTGTAAGACTTTGATTGACAGTCTGCCCAATGTAGACCGGCAGGTGCAGTTGCATATTGCCAACGCAATTTTTGTAAACCAACACAATCAGCTGAAGGATCAATTCCAGCGCGAAATGCGGAAATATTATGGCGCTATGGCCGAGTCGTTAGACTTCACTTCGCAGGCCTCCCTCAACCGCATCAATGGCTGGTGCAACGCTAGAACCAAAGGGATGATCCCCGAGATTTTGGAAAAACTGGATCCCGCCGTCATTTCGTACCTGCTGAATGCTATTTATTTCAAGGCCGGATGGACCAACGAGTTTAGTGAAAGCCTTACCCGCAACGAGGTTTTCAACGCGCCGAAAGGGAAGAAGGAACTGCCGATGATGCATCAGGAAAACCACTTCCGGTATGCGAAAAACGATGTTTTCGCTTTGGTGGACCTTCCCTACAGCAACCAGATGTGGAGCATGACGGTGATGCTGCCTGAGCCAGGTAAAAGCACCAACGATGTCATCAACTATCTGGCAGAAAACGGCTTGACCCCCTGCCTCAAGAGCGCCTATGCACAGAAAGTGGATCTGAAGCTGCCCCGCTTTGAGACGGAGTCGGAGACCGAAGATTTGATAGAAACGCTGAAAACGATGGGCATCACCCGTGTTTTCACCGACGGTCTAGCCGAAATTCCGAACATGTGCGATGTCGATGTGTATATCGGCATGATGTTGCAGAAGGCCCGTATCAAGGTGAATGAAAGCGGTTCGGAGGCGGCAGCTGTTACCGTGGCCGGCATGATGAAATGCACCTCAGTGCCTCAGCCGCCCGTCATCTTCCACGCCGACCGGCCGTTTGTGTACGTCATCCGCGAAGCCTCCACGGGAGTGATTCTCTTTGTGGGCAAATACACTGGACAGTAAAAATTGAGCAAAACGGATAAAACAAAAAAAGAAGACTTCAAAAGTCTTCTTTTTTTGTTTCAGGGCGGGCCGGACGAGGCTCGAACTCGCGACCCCATGCGTGACAGGCATGTATTCTAACCAAACTGAACTACCGGCCCTGTTGTCTCATTTCGAGGATGCAAAAATACAGCTTTTTTATAATCCTGCAAGCGTTTTTTTCAAAAAAAATCAATATTTTATATTTTATTAAAAATCAATTATTTATATTAAAAATATAAGATAAAATGAGGACTTTTACGCTTCTTTGGTGATGTTGGTGGTGCCATTTTTCGCACAATCTATCACAATTTCCGCCGCTCGCGCTGATGCGCCCCGCCCGCCGAGACGGCCAAGAAGCTCGCGATAGTCATCGGAAATTCTCTGCCGTGTCGCCTCGTCGTGCAGCAGTTTCTCTACCTCCGCGCGCAATTTCAGGTGGGTGAGGTCGTGCTGGATGAGCTCGGTCACCGCCGGCTTGTCAAGCACGAGGTTCACCAACGAGATGTATTTGATGGTGTCTTTCGCCACCGCCTTGGCAATCTGGTACGAGAGTCCGCTGGTTTTGTAGCACACCACCTGCCGCGTGCCAAGGATGGCGGTCTCAAGGGTGGCCGTGCCAGAGGTCACTACGGCGGCCTCGGCGTTCAGCACCAGCGGGTAGGTCTGCGACAGCGCGCATTTCACATTGTGGCCCCGCAGAATGCCGGCATACAGTTTCTCGGGCAGCCACTTCACGGTGGAGACCACAAACTGGTACTCGGGGAAGTCATCCACAATCTCCAACATCACAGGCAGTATCTTAGTGATTTCCTGCTTGCGGCTGCCGGGCAGGATGGCGATGATGGGTCGATCGTCCAAGCCGTTGATAGCGCGGAAGTTGCGTACTGGCTCGCTGTCACGAATGTCGGCCCCGATGGCGTCAAGCAACGGGTGCCCCACATAGTCGGCAGTGTAGCCGTAGCGGGCGTAAAACTCCTTCTCGAATGGCAGAATCGGCATCACATGGTCGCAGGTGCGCTTGATCTTGTGCACGCGCCCTGTCTTCCATGCCCAGATTTGAGGGGAGATATAGTAGATGATTTTGAAACCCTGCTGTTTCGCCCACTCCGCAATGCGCAGATTGAAGCCAGGATAATCCACCATGATGATGATATTAGGCTGGTAATCAAGAATATCCTGCTTGCAGAAACTGATGTTTTTCAGGATGATGCGCAGGTGGGTGGCCACTTCCCAGAAGCCCATGAAGGCGAGGTCGCGGTAGTGCTTGACGATGGTGCCGCCCTGCGCTTCCATCAGGTCGCCGCCCCAGCAGCGGTACTCGGCGGCGGGGTCCAGCCGGTTGATTTCGCGCATCAGGTTCGAGGCGTGCAGGTCGCCGGACGCCTCCCCGGCAATGACGTAGTATTTCATGGATTACAGATTGGGCGTGGGTTCGGGTTTCTTGCGGCGGAAACTGTCAAGTCCCACCTTCAGCGAGAAGATATGCGAATACTGGGCGATGGAGAGGTCGCCAATGTCGGTGAGGGCGTAGTCGATGAAGACGATGTTCTTGATACACACGCCGATACCGAGGTTGATCTGCAAGGTGGTTTTCTTCTTGCCTTCAAAGTCGGGCTCCTGTTGCAGGTTGCCGATACCGGCGCGGATGGCCACAATTTTCTTGTAGGCGAACTCCATGCCGAAATGCGGGTCGATGCAGAGCGCCTTGCTGTGGATGAGGCTGTGGCGGTTGCCGTCGAAGGTGAAGTCGAAGTCGAGGGCGAAGGTGGCATTGAAGCCTTTGCCCAACTCCACGTACTTGCCGCCGCCGAGGATGAGTTTCGGAACGGTGAGTTCGAGCTGGTTGGTGGGAATTTCGTTGCCGGTTTGTTGGAACACCTCGATGACGCGGTCGCTGAGGTGGTAACTCCACGCGTTGAAGGTGGAGGTGGCGTCGCGCAACAGCAGTCCGGCGTTCCACCCGCGGTGGGTGTAGTGCAACCCCACATCGATGCCAAAGCCCCACGCGTTGGCGAAATCACCGATGCGGCGGTGCAAAATCTTGACATTCCCACCCAGCGACAATCCCTTCACCTGCTTGAAGTTATGGGCATAGGTGAGCAGGAAAGCATTGTCGGCAGAGGAGAAGTAAGTGATTTTAGAATAATCTACATTTCCCTGATTATCAATCAATTCAGTGGTGTTCATAATATTGTCCACCCCGAAGCGAATCCAAGAAAAACCGACTGTCGATTGTGAGTCGATGCGGGCGGCCACGCCGATGTAGTCGTATTTGGCGATGCTGGCGAAATACTCGGCGTGCATCACCCCCAACTCGTAGTTCTTTTCCATCACCGAGAGGCAGGCGGGGTTCCAGTAGGCGGCAGTGACATCGTTGGCGATGGAGGTCATGGTGTTGCTCATCCCCAGTCCGCGGGCACCGATGCCGAGCGACAGAAACTCGTTGCTGTACTTGGCGGTTTGGCCGAAGGCAGACAGCGCGAAGGCGGCGGCAAGAAGGGTGAGGACGACTCTTTTCATCATGATTATTTTGTGATGGATGGATGGGTGGCGAGGTAGCGGTCGATCAGTTCATCGGCGGAGCGGGCCGACTTGCGGAGCCAGTCGAAGTATATCTCGGTCTGCTCGTCCTCGCTGAGGTGCCACTCCACGTCGGAGCGGTGGAGGCGTTCGATGACGTTGGAGATGAGGATGGCCACGGAGTTGGAGATGTTGAAGCTCTCGGTGAAGCCGTACATCGGAATCTTGACGGCACGGTCGCAAACGGCCTTGGCTTCGTCGGAAAGGCCGGTGAGTTCGGTGCCGAAGAAGAAGGCGGTTTTCTGGTCGATGGGGAGGTCTTCGATGAAGACGCTGTTCTCGGCGGGCAGGGTGGCCACGAGGGTATAGCCGGCGGCGTGCAGACGGTCGGCACACTGCCGCACGTTGCCTTCGCAGCGTTTGTAGTTGCTGATGGTCAGCCACTTGTCGGCCCCCATCGTGATGGCGCTGTGCGTCGTGAACTCGTTTTCATTCTCAATGATGTGGATGTCCTGCACGCCATAGCACTCGCAGGTGCGCATCACCGCGCTGATGTTCTGGGTTTGGTACAGGTCTTCCAGCACCACGGTGAAGTGGCGCGTTCTGTTTTTTAACACACTGAGCAGACGCTCGTTACGTTCCTCCATCACAAACTCACGGAGGTATTCGGCAAGCGCTTTTTTGGTGGTGATATCGAGAGAATCAATAAGGTCGGTCATTCATTAGCCTATTTGATGCAACAAAACAACGATAATTTTTGTCTTTTCGTGTGTGCGAAGGAAAATAATGTGTAATTTATTTGAGCGGCCCGGCTCCCTCCGGTCGCCGTCGGGCTATCCGCTTTACTCGCTGCGCTCGTGCCGCTCCTATCCCTGCCGCGACCGAGCCTCGGGGCGGTGCATATTCCATTCGGCCATGGGGGGGGGTATGGGCATTATCGCGGCAAATAACAGGGCAATTGTAGAGACGTTGCGCGCAACGTCTCTACGACCGCGACATACATTCGATTTCCCAATCGTAGGGGCGAATGATTATTCGCCCCTACAGGCCGTCACAAACAACCTGTCGCAATCCATACGCACGCCGTGCGTCCCTACAGTCATCCCCCTTCATCTCTTAATCCCTTCCTCCCCTACTCCTTCATCCACCGCTCGTAAATCATTCTGGCCGCCCGATAGGTCGGATGGTTAGGTCCTAACCCTATTTTGTACTCCACCTCCTGCGGCTCTACCGGGTACTTCGTGTGGCGCTCCGTCCAGCTCCGCTCGAACTGGGAAAGCTCCTCCCCAAACGCCTTTTCATCAAACTCCTTGCCCTCGTTCACCGCCCGGATGACCGCCTCGAAGAAGAGGTTCCAACGCTGGGCGTAATAGTCCTTCACCAGACCACCCCACATCCGGTTGGCATAGTCGTTCAGAATCGGTCCGCCCCAGATGGTGAGCAACGTGCGCGCCTGCCGCTCATAGTAGTCCTTCTCCGCCTCGGTGGTTCCCCACGCACGGGCCGCCTCAATCCACGGTCCCAACATGAAGGCCGGATGCGTGTTGAGCAGTGCGTCCACATCCTCAAACAACTGGTTGGCGAGCTCCACATGGCGCTTCATCTCCTTGATATCGCGGTTTTTATACGCCACCGTAAAATCGTTGCGGATGTCCATGAAGTGGTTGCCCATCCACTGCGAGAAAAGATTGACGAGGTCGTATTTATACGTGTCTTTATAGACGGTACCGCTACTGAAGCTGCTGACTCCATACGAGTATTTATTGACAAATGCCTTACAAATGTTTTTCAAAGTGTCGTTGTTGTACGAATAGTACGGCTTGGTGTAGTAGGTGCCATGCCCTTCCAACGAAGGCCGTGCCACCAACTGAGTGCCGAGACCGTAAAACGACCAGTCCTTATAGATACTGTCATTCAAAAGCAGCCATTTGTCTTCGTGGATGGTGGTGCCCATTCTTATAAAATTCCAATCCTTAATCCATTCATGCACATCGGGTTGCTTCTCCCACGCACGGTCGAAAAGGTACTCGTAAATCTGAGGACTCACGTCGAAGGATTCCAACGTGGAGCCGATGCCAGTCATGTTTGGTCCCGCCTCCTCAAAGGCGGCGGCAAGTTTTTTCTCCAACTCGTTGAGGTTGCCCACCAGCATGGTGTTGCCGCCGAAGTTGCCGAGGTAGCACCAGATGAAGGGCTGCCCGTAGAAACCCTCGGTGGTGCGCCACACCTCCGTCTTCTCGCAGAAGTAGTCGAGCAGCACCAGCTGGTCCTGCGGCACGGCGGTGAGGTAGGCACGCAACCGCTCGGGCGTCCATGATTGGCGTTTGTAGTAGAACACCCAGGTCATCTGCAACCAGCGGGCGGCGGGGTCGCATTGCTGCAGCGAGCCGTAGATGTTGCGGGCCACATTGGCGAGGTAGTCGGGCTCCCAGCTGGGCGGATCCATCTCGTTGAAAGGATCCACGCCATAGATATGGTCGGTGCCGAACAAGGAGGTCTGTTTCTCCAAAAACGACTTCTGGATTTGGGCAAACAGCGGGTCGGAGGAGTTGAGGAAGTAGGTGGGCTCAAAGCCGCACCACGCGCTCAGCTGCTGGATGTCGGCATCGGGGTGCTTCTCGGCGAACCGTTTGGGCACGTGTCCGGCGAAGGCGGGCAGCACCGGCGTCATGTTGAACTCGCGCTCGCGGGCCACAATCTGCTTCTGCAACTCCTTCTGTCCCTCCAGCCACGACATCGGCAGCGGTCCGCCGAAACCGTCAAGGTTGGCCATGCGGTGCCACGGCAGGTGCGCCGGCCCTGAAAAGTAGCTGCGAATCTCCTCGTCGGTCAGGCCGAACTCCTTCCACACCTCGTACCATACGGCCTCCTGCCCCGTGATGGCCAGCGGCATGGTGATGCCGTTCAGCGCCATCCAGTCGATGAACCGCTCCCACTGCTCCCATTTCCACCACGGCATCGTGTAGCCGTAAGTGCAGTAGTTCAGGAAGAAACGGTCTTTCACGAGGGCCTCCTTGCGGATGGGCTTGCGGGGCACGCGAAAGGCCTCGGGTGTCTCCACCGGCTCGCACAGCAGCCACGACACATGCACGCCAGCGATGTGTTTCAGGTAGTAGTTCAGCCCCGTGGCAATCGAGTTGGCGTTGTTGCCCGTGATACGGATGATGCCCGCAGACTCCGGGTCCTCCTCAATGACGAAATAATCCTCCTCTTGCGGCTTGCATACGAAGAGGAATTTGTAGGCCTTCTCTTGTAAAATCCTGTATGCCAGCTTCTTCACCGAACACTCTGCACACTCCTGCTCACTCATCCCCAGCGTATCACTGACGGGCGTTTCGACAGGGTGGCTGGGGGTGGCAGCACGCATCGGGAAGGCCGCTCCGATGGTAAAAAGCGGGAGCAGACCACAGAAAATCACAAAAACAAACAGCTTTCTCATTACGGTAGAGGTTATGGGCATCCGCTTTCGGGACACGAATTTTCGGTTGCAAAAATACCAAAAAATATGCTGTTTCACAATCTCCTTGAAACTCAAAATGACAGGGAGTTTATTTTTTATTTGGGCGGCCCGGCTCCCTCCGGTCGCCGTCGGGCTATCCGCTGTACTCGCTTCGCTCGTGCCGCTCCTATCCCTGCCGCGGCGAGAACTCGAAACTGCATCGGCATATTCCATGCTGTTGCGGAAGGGGCGGGCATCCGTTCCCGCAGGCGGCGGCCTTATGGCCTTGCCTGCGGCTATTTTCTTGCGCCCTTTCAGGTGTGCGGGGATGGATTACACGCACGCGCCATTCCGTTGCCGACGGCAGGAGGCAACGGAATCTCCTCTCTCCGTTCTTCCGCGGCATGCCTGCCGTCAGGTTCTATCTTCCAATCAGCGTGCCGCGGGTGGTCGGACATTATCGCGGCAAATAACACGCCAATCGTAGGGGCGAATGATTATTCGCCCCTACAGGCCGTCGCCATTAACCGGTCGCAATCCGCCCCCATCCGCGCCATTCACGGTCTCTTTCGACCTGCGGATAATCCTCTCCAATTTCTCCGAAACAATTTGTAACTATGCTATAATTCTGCATAATCAAAAATTGCACTTTTTTGCATGTTTGTGGTTTTCGTCGAGATTTCTGACCATTTTTTGATGAAAAATTGCATTTTTATTTCATTGATTTTCAGTGAAATAATTTTTCAAAGGCCTTGATTTTAAATTCTGAATGGTGTATCTTTGCGGACGTAAATGTTATTACTAACTTAAATTTTAAAACTATGAAAACTAATTTGCTTCCTCAAGTAGAAGAAAAAATCATCACCCTGCGCGACCAGCAGGTCATCCTCGACTGTGATGTCGCCGAACTGTACGGTGTAGAGACCAAGAGAATTAATGAGGCCGTGAACAACAATCCTGAAAAGTTCCCTGATGGTTATATTCTTGAAGTTGACAATCAGGAGTTTTCAATTTTGCGGTCGAAATTTTCGACCACAAAATTTTCAAAGACAAGACAACTTCCCAAAGCCTTCACGGAGAAAGGGCTCTACATGCTGGCCACCATCTTGAAGAGTCCGCGAGCAGTACAGACCACTATCGCTATCGTGGAAGCCTACGCCAAGTTGAAGGAGCTGTCGCGGGTAATCGTGGAAATCCCCAAACAGCAAGAGAATAAGGATATTCAAAAGAAACTGGTACACCGAAGCGGCCAGCTGGTGGAGGATTTGATGTCGGACGTGCTGCCGAAACAGAGCAGCGAAACCACCATCGAACTCAACCTCGCCATGCTCAAGTTCCGGCATACGGTACATCGTGAGAAAAAGGAGTGATGGTACGTCCCTATTGTCACTTCTTCCCCTTCTTCTTCGCCTTCTTGGCCTTCTTACCATCGTAAAACTCAAAGGTGAAAGGCAGCTGGTACGTAGATTTCACGTATTTCCCCTCCCCATCCTGAGCGGGCGTCCATTGGGGCATGGCGCGACACACCCTCACCGCTTCGGCATCCAACAGGGGATGGGCCGACTTCAACACGCTCACATTGGTGACATTCCCCTCCTTATCAACAATAAACTCCACCAACACCGTTCCTTGGATGTTTTCAGCCATCGCCTCTGGCGGATACTGGGTTTCTGTCTGAATAAACTGCATCAAGGCACCCATCCCTCCCGGGTATTCGGCTCTTTTCGCGGGTAAATCTTGCGCCACGGCTCCCGCCATGAGCAACAGGGTGATGATAAAAAGGGAAATCTTTTTCATGTCTGTCGGATTTTAGCATTTTCAATCGGCAAATTTACATGAAATTTTGAATGTAATGCAAGACAACAAAAAATCCCGATACCAAAGGCATCGGGATTTTTATTGAAACGACCTGTATGTCGGTTATGCGCCGAGCTGCAGACGGTAGAAACCGGTGCAGGTGAGGTCGGGGTTGGTCTTCTTGAGGAAGTCGGTCACGCTCATCTTGTTGTCGGCATAGTAGTCTTGAGCAAGAAGGGTGTTTTCCTTGAAGAACTTGTTGAGCTTACCCTGGGCGATTTTGTCCACCATGTTTTCGGGTTTGCCTTCCTGACGGATGGTCTCGCGTGCCACTTCGAGCTCGTGGTCGATGGTAGCCTGCGGGATGGACTCGGCGTTGAGGGCAACCGGGTTCATAGCGGCGATCTGGAGGGCTACTTCATGAGCGGCCTCATCAACGCCAGCGATGTTGAAACCGGCGATGCAGGCGAGGCGGTTGCCCATGTGGTTGTAAGCGGTGACGTGAGCTGCCTCGATAACGTTGAAGGCGGGGAGCTCGATTTTCTCACCGGTTTTGCCCATCAGGTCAGAAATATGATCGGCGATGGTACGGCCGTCCACGTCGAGAGCGAGTACCTCTTCGCGAGTTTTGGCGTTAGCCTTCATGGCGAGGTCGATGAACTGCTCGCTGGCGGCAACGAATTCTGCGTTCTTTCCGACGAAGTCGGTTTCGCAGCTGAGCACGAGGATGTAACCCTTGGTGCTGTCGGCGTTGACCTTAGCCACTACGCGGCCCTGGTCGGCAGTACGGTCGGCACGCTTAGCGGCGACTTTCTGGCCTTTCTTTCTGAGGATGTCGATAGCTTTGTCGAAATCGCCTTCTGCTTCTACGAGGGCGTTCTTGCAATCCATCATACCGACACCGGTCATTTTTCTCAGCTCATTGACTTGTGCTGCTTTGATTTCCATATTATTGATTTTTAATGGTTAAACAAAATTAGTTTTTCTTGGTGCTACCGGCTTTCACGGGACCTCTCTTGATGGTGGGGCGTTTTTTGCGCTGACCATCTTCACCCTCTTCAGCCACATCCTTGACTTTTCTGACGCCGTCGCGGGTTCTGCCCTCGCGTTTCTCGTCATCGTCGTAGTTGGCTTCATCGGTGAATTCGGCGGTCTCTTCATCCATATCGTCATTGGCGGCGTTGTCCTTGTCGATCTTACGCTCGGCAAGACCTTCGGCGATGGCGTCGCAAACGGCCTTCACGATAACGGAGATAGACTTGGAGGCGTCGTCGTTGGCGGGGATGGGGAAGTCCACGAGGTTCGGGTCGGAGTTGGTATCCACGATAGCGAGCGTGGGGATGTTAAGGCGGTGAGCCTCAGCAACGGCGATGTGCTCTTTCAGGATATCCACGATGAAAACTGCAGCGGGCAGACGGGAAAGGTCGGCGATAGAACCGAGGTTCTTGTCGAGTTTGGCGCGCTCACGCTGGATCTGCAATTTCTCTCTCTTGGAGATTTTCTCGAACTGGGGGCTTTCCATCAGCTTGTCGATGTCACCCATTTTCTTGACGGCCTTCCGGATGGTGAAGAAGTTGGTGAGCATACCGCCGGGCCAGCGCTCGGTAACGTAAGGCATGCCAACCGTCTTTACGAGCTCAGCCACAGTGTCTTTCGCCTGCTTTTTGGTAGCGACGAAGAGGATTTTGCGGCCCGACTTGGCGATCTGCTTGGCAGCTGCGCAAGCCTCGTCCAATTTCTCGGTGGTTTTGTGAAGGTCGATGATGTGGATGCCGTTCTTTTCCATGAAGATGTAGGGAGCCATGTGGGGGTTCCATTTTCTTCTCAGGTGTCCAAAGTGACAGCCGGCGTCCAGAAGTTGTTCAAATGTTACTTGTGCCATTTTTTTAATTTGTTTACGTTCATTAATCAACTGCTGGGTAGTTCGTGACGAAGTCTCAGCAGTTTCGATACTAAACTGGTTATGAATAATAAATTTGTAATCCGATGATTAACGTTTGCTGAACTGGAATCTCTTACGTGCTTTGGGCTGACCAGGTTTCTTTCTTTCCACCATACGGGGGTCACGTTTGAGGAGGCCCTTGGATTTGAGGGTGGGGCGGAAATCGGGGTACAGCTCGCAGATGGCGCGGGAGATAGCGAGACGGAGGGCTTCGGCCTGGCCGGACATGCCACCGCCGTCAAGGTTCACCTTGATGTCATACTGGCCCATAAGATCGGTGATCTGGAGGGGCTGGGTGACGACATACTGGAGGGTGCCGAGCGGGAAATACTCTTTGTAATCGCGCTTGTTAATGGTAATCTGGCCGCTGCCTTTCTGCATGTAGATTCTGGCGACGGCGGTTTTTCTTCTTCCGATTGTATTAGTGACTTCCATTTTTGCTATTTAATATCGTTAATGTTAATCAATTTGGGTTGCTGACCTTCGTGCGGGTGGTTGGGGCCTGCATAAACATACAGGTTGCGATAGAGCTTGTCGCCGAGTCTGTTCTTCGGGAGCATGCCTCTAACAGCGTGTTCAACAACGCGGATGGGGTTGCGGTTGAACATCTCACGGGGAGACTGATGACGCTGACCGCCCGGATAGCCGGTATGGTGGGTGTAAACCTTGTCGGTCATCTTCTTGCCGGTGAATCTCACTTTTTCGGCATTGATGATGATGACATTGTCACCGCAATCGAAATGAGGTGAATAATAAGTCTTCGTCTTACCGCGAAGGATGCGGGCAACGACGGTGGAAAGGCGGCCGACAACTGCATTTTCTGCATCGATGACAACCCATTCCTTTTTCACGATTTTCTCGCTGGCAGGAATCGTTCTGTAACTTAATGTGTTCATTTTCAATCTTTTGTTTTGGAGCGCATCTTCACCCATACGCCCCGGTTCTTAATTTGTTTATCGTTAGATAATAATCGGATTTTCGGGCGGCAAAAGTACAAAAAAATCTTTTCGCTTTTTTATTTTGAAAAAAATATTTTTCCACAAAATTTTTACCCATAAAAAAATGGAACGTAGAGACGTGATGCATCGCGTCTCTACATATCCTTATTGCACGATAATCTTCTGAACGCCAGACTGGTATTTCGTATAGACATTCAGAAAATAAATCCCTTTGCTCAGGAAGGAGACATCGAACAGATATTGTTCGGCCTCACGACTGCTATTAAAGAAATAGGTACGGAGGCTCTCCCCTCCCCCATTCACCAACGTACACACAAACCGCTCGTTGATTTCGGTATTGAAATTCAGACGGAATTTCTGTGTACAAGGATTGGGATAAGCGGTGAAAACATATTCATTTTCAATAATTTGCGGAGCTTTATAATCATTATTTCCCAGAACTCGTGGCGTGTTGGTGCTGCGAATGAGGTAACACGAAACGCGGTAGAAGGGGTTGGAACCAGCGTTGCAGTCGGAGCAGGTAACGCCCGTCACGCAGTCGGGATTGTGCGGATGGCACTCATCCATATACGAAGGCTGGAAGATGTAGGAGAGCTGGAAAGGAGTCTGCCACAGATAGGGCGTGACATCGTAGATGTAGGGACGTGAGATGGAGCCCGGGCACCATCCGGCGCGATCGTACTTGTAGGTGCCGCTCTGGTTGTTGCACCCGTCAGGGTTCGGATAGCAGTCGGTCCACAAATCCTGCTCAAAAGCATCCTCACCGTTGATTTGCAGATGATGTACGGCATGATAGAACTCGGCAGCATTTCCAGTGTTGTTGTCGCCCCAGCCGTGACCGGTGGTCGTCAGTCGGATATGGGCCTCGCGGGCTTCGTGGAAGATGCCGACCGTCACCGTATCCAACGGCTGCAGGTTGGCGGGATCGCCAAAGTTGTACGAACCCTGCCACAATTCCTCTACGTCAGTATAGTCATATTCTGGCTCACCGGCGATGTACTCAAAGTCCAGCCGGATCTGCCAGCCACCAGTGCCCCACGTGTCGATGAACATGCGAATATCCACATCGCCCTGCAGGAGGGAGGCAAAATCGGTCACATCCACATAGTGGCTGCAGGCTTTGCCGTAAGGCGTGATGTAGCGCAAAATCTCCACCCACTTGCCGCTCGGGTCCTTCACCTGCACGTAAGCCAACCTATCCCAGTCGTCGCAACCGCCACTCAGCGGTGGACACGTCACATTCAGGTACGCCGTGATTTGGTTATAGGCGGCAGCAAACTGTGGCAGCGTGTAAGTACCCGTATAGGTGCGGATGCCCAAGTTGCCGTAGTCGATGATGGCGCTGTCGAGCGTGGTGACAATCTGGTCGGCAATCTGGTCGGTCACCTCCACCAAGATGGTCTCAGTAGTGGTGTTGCCGTTGGAGGCCGTGGCGGTGATGGTGACGGGAACGGTTCCATACGCATTAGGCGTCCACCAGAAGGCAAAATCGTTGCCCTCTTTCACACCAGCAAAATCCTCCCCATCAATCGAATAAGTAACCGCATCCACCGTAAGGTACTGCGACTCAGCAATCGAGGTGGTGGTGTGCAGCAGGTAGGGCATCAGGCGGGGCATCTCCAACGGATACATAGCCGTGATGTTGGGACGGATTTCAGGAGAGTAGTCGTTGAGGTTGATGACCTCGAACGAAAGCGTCGTTTCCGCAGGGTAGAAAGCGGAGTCGCCTTCCTGCGAGATACGCACCGTCACGATGCCCCCCTCGCCCGTAAGGGTGACGAGGCTGTCGGATATGGTAGCAGGACCCTCTACTATATTATATTGTAATGGCAATCCTGACGAAGCAGTGGCACTCACCACGATAGGCGGATTGGTGGAGAGTTGTCGTTCGATAGGCGTGGTGTAAATCACCTGGTTCTGCATCCCGGTAGGCGCGCAGGCGGTGTCTTCATACACATTCAGCTCGGCAATCATCGTATAGTTGTCGCCAGCCACACTGCTGAGACCTACCAACCGCACGTAGCGACCTTCCACGGCGCCGAAATAGACCTCGGCGGTCTGCTGCATACCGCTGTTGGGCTGCGGGTAAACGAGAAAGCCCATGCTCTGCGGCGCGCCCCAGTCGGCCGTGTCGGAGGTGACATAGAACTCGAACTGGTTGATGCGGCCGTTGCGGGTGTTGTTGCCCCGCGTCAAACAGCTGAAACCATTGATGTTGTGCGTCTCGCCCAAGTCAATCCAAATCTCGTGCGGATAATGATGAACCGTATTCTGCCATTGGGTATGCCAAAAAGTGGTGGAATCGCCATCCAGACAGTGGATGGCATGACCGTTGTCGGCCCCCTCCCCTGTCAGCTCCTCACTATCCACATAGATAATCTGCCAGTTCGTACGGTCGATTTTCGTGGTATCACACGCCCAAGCATATATATTGATTATCAATATATTAATTAAAAATAAGAATACTTTTTTCATCTATAATAATTTTGCAAGAAAAACGAATTAAGCCTCTGTGTTACCTTTCTTTTCCGTCTCCCAGTTTTCGTACCGTTGGATGATTTTGGTGACGAGATGGTGGCGCACCACATCCGAGTTGTCGAGAAGGATGAGTTCGATGCCTTTGATGTCGCGCAAAATGTGCTGAGCCTGCACAAGGCCGGAGTGCTGGTGGCGGGGCAGGTCGATCTGGGTGATGTCGCCGGTGATGAAGAACTTGGCGTTTTTGCCCATACGGGTAAGGAACATCTTGAGCTGGCTCTCGGTGGCGTTCTGCGCCTCGTCGAGGATGACGTAAGCGTTGTCGAGGGTGCGGCCGCGCATGAAGGCGAGCGGCGCGATCTCGATGGTCTTGTCCTCGAGGTAGGCGACGAGTTTGGCCATCGGCATCATATCGCGGAGGGCGTCGTAGAGCGGCTGGAGGTAGGGGTCGAGCTTGTCGCGCATGTCGCCGGGCAGGAAGCCGAGGTTCTCACCGGCCTCCACCGCCGGACGGGTGAGGATGATGCGCTTCACCTGCTTGTTCTTCAGCGCCCGCACGGCGAGGGCTACAGCGGTGTAGGTCTTGCCTGTGCCTGCCGGCCCGATAGCGAAAATCATATCGTTGTGTTCCAGACTCTTCACCAGCTTTTTCTGGTTGGGCGTGAGCGCCTTGATGACCTTCCCTTCCCTGCCGTGTAGAATCACATCGGAGCCGTTTTGCTCTTTGTCGAGAAGGAAGAAATGCTCGTCCTCGTTGGCGGTGATGTTCAGGATGTCGGTCTCGGTGAGGCGTTCGAAATGGTCGTAGAAAGCGGTGAGCAACTCGAAGCGCGACTCGAAGGTAGCCACCTCCTCGTCGGTGCCGTTCACCTTCAGCTCGTTGCCGCGGGCGGTGAGCTTGAGGGTGGGATAGATGTTGCGGAGCAGGTCGATGTTGCGGTTGTTCTTCCCGTAGATGCCGACGGCGAGGTGCGGTTCGATGACGATGATTTTTTCCATGGTTTATTGTTCTTTTTCGATGAAGCCCTGAGCCTTCAGCTCAATCTGCTTGTTGTCGTTGGTGATGAGGTTGCGCCCCGAATTTTGTCTGTCGATGTGACCGATGACGGCGATTTCGCTCTTTCCCTTGATGGCCTCGTAGTCCTTTTGTTGGATGGTGAAAAGAAGCTCGTAATCCTCGCCGCCGTTGAGGGCGACGGTGGTGGCCACAATCTTGAGTTGCCGCAACGTGTCGAAGGTGAGCTGGGCAAGCGGAATCTTATTTTCGTAGATGGTGCAGCCGAGACTGTCGTGCTGGCAGAGCAGGAACAGTGCGGAGGCGATGCCTTCGGTGACGGCGGTCATGGCGGTGGGCACCACGTTGAGCTGGCGGAGCGTCTCGATGATGTCGGTGCGCGGCTCGGGTTTGAGCTGCCGTTCGAGGAGGTACTCGTAGCCCTCGAAATGGGGCTGGCTCACCTGGGTGGCCTCGAAGATCTGCTTCTCGCGCTGGAGCAGCAGCAGACCGGTGTAGGCGGCACCGAAGTCGCCGGTGGCGCATATCAGCTCGTTCTCTGCCGCGCCGGTGCGACGCACGAGGCGGTCGGCTTCCACCTGTCCGATAGCAGTGACGCTGACGGCCAGTCCCGTGGCGG
This sequence comes from Bacteroidales bacterium, assembly GCA_017535665.1. Lineage (GTDB taxonomy): Bacteria > Bacteroidota > Bacteroidia > Bacteroidales > WCHB1-69 > UBA1756. The sequence goes on from JAFXTS010000014.1 coordinate 87,551, forward strand.
ATGAGGTGATGTCGAACCCGGCGATGTCGAGGTGATAGTAGTGGCAGCAGGCGCGCACACCCGTCATGAACTCTTCAACAGCCTCGATGGAGAAGCGGTTGGAGACGGCCAGGTTGAGCATCACCTGATGGGGCATGGCGTTCATCGCCAGGATGTCGGTGACGGCGATGGTGACGCACTTGAACCCCAGATGCTTGAGGGGGAAATAGGAGAGGTCGAAATGGATGTGCTCCACAAAAAGTTTGTTGGCGGTCACCGTGAGGAGGTCGCCGGAGCGGGTGGCTGCCGCGTCGTCGCCGATGCCGGCCACCGTCGATTCGTTGGCACTCTTCACCTCTTCGGTAAGATGGTGGATGAGGTTGTATTTGCCCAGCTGGGAAATCTCGTTTCTGATTTCGTTATCTGCCATATTATCAATATTCTATAATGATGAATTTCAGTTTGCAAAGATACACAAAAAAACAACGGCGATTCACATCGCCGTTGATAACCATTAACCTTTAATGATACGTAAAGGATCTCTCCTTTTGTTGTTCACTTGTCTCTTACGCATGTTATAGACCAATGTTACAAAATTTTGAAAAAATTTTTACGCATCACTATATTAATAACTGATTTTCTTGAAAAATGTTGCCTGAAGGGGAAAAATAAAGAATTAAGGCTCGATATTCGAGTATTGAATCCTCTAACGTGGACTTTGAAGATTGGGGGAATTTGAGAAATTTAAAAGATTTGAAAGATTTGAAAGATTTGAGAGATTTGAAGATTTGAAAGATTATTAATGCGAACGAAGTGAGCAACAAATCTGCAAATGCTCGCGCAGCGAGCTCAAATGCGAACGAAGTGAGTATCAAATAATTGAGAGATTTGAGTGATTTGAGTGATTGGTGTATTGTGGTGCTTTAGGGTTTGTATTTTTGGCCTTTGTATTGGGAATTTTTAAGATAATTGATGAAGTGGTGAATGGAGACACTAAGGTTAATAAGCTTATGGACAATGTTTTTATATTCATTTTGAGAAATATAATGGCAATCAAAAGCACGATGAACCTGACTTCGGGTTTCAGCGCAGGAGCCATTTGCTATGTATAGAAACTGAATAAATTCCCTATTACCACTTCTTTCAAAACCTTCTGCAATATTGTCCATTATAGATCCCGCCGCAGCTCTAATCTGACTTACGAATCGCATATCTTTAGCAAAGTCATCATATTTAGTAATTCGATAGATATCCTTACATAATCCTCTCGCATCCAACCAAATAGGTAAATCTTCAAATTTAGTACAGGTAGGCATATTTATAATATTTTACAGTTTATTAACACTTAAGTCTGCTTATTGTTCACCTTAAATAAACTTTTAAATCTCAAATGCTCACGCAGTGAGCATCAAATCTTCAAATACGAACGCAGTGAGCAACAAATCTTTCAAATAACGAATAATATTCCAAAAATTTTTCGTACTTTAGCGGCCGTATTATGTGAAAAATCAAAATATTGATAATCAACTTATTAAAAAACTTAAATTCTAAACATTATGGCATTTAAAGGAGCTTTAGTCATTGACACGGAAAAGTGCAAAGGCTGCGCCGTGTGCATCACCGGATGCCCGAACAACTGCATCGCGCTTTCCAAACATGTAAATGCAAAGGGTTACAACTACCTTGAAATGGTGAACGAGGATGCTTGCATCGGCTGCGCCAGCTGCGCTGTGATCTGTCCCGACGGCGTCATCGAGGTTTATCGCGCCAAGGAGTAGTCCTTCAATTTTCATCTGAATCAAAAATCAATTAACAACTAAACAATTTCAAAATGGCAAAAGAATTAAAATTAATGAAGGGTAACCAGGCCATTGCAGAGGCTGCTATCCGTTGCGGCTGCGATGGTTATTTCGGATATCCTATCACTCCTCAAAGTGAGGTTCTCGAGCATTTGATGGCCGAAAGACCCTACCTGACCACAGGTATGGTGGTGCTCCAGGCCGAAAGTGAGCTGGCCTCCATCAACATGGTGTATGCCGGCGCCGCTGCCGGAAAACGAGTGATGACCTCCTCATCCTCCCCGGGTTTCTCCCTCATGCAGGAAGGCCTCTCCTATATCGCCGGCGCTGAACTGCCCGCCCTCTGCGTCAACGTCGTTCGCGGCGGCCCAGGTCTCGGCACCATCCAGCCCTCACAGTCCGACTACTTCCAGACCACCAAGGGCGGCGGTCACGGCGACTACCGTCTGATCACCCTCGCCCCCGCCTCCGTGCAGGAAATGTACGACTTCGTGGAACTCGGCTTCGACCTCGCTTTCAAATATCGCAACCCCGTCGCCATCCTCTCCGATGGTGTTATCGGTCAGGTGATGGAAAAAGTGATGGTGGACGACTACAAGCCGCGTTGGACCAACGAGTACATCGAGAAGAACTGCCCGTGGGCTGCCACCGGACACCGTTCCACCGGCAAACACCGCATCGTCACTTCTCTTGAACTGGAAGCCCTCAAACAAGAGGCTATCAACGACCGCATCCAGGCCAAATACCGCAAATGCGAGGAAGAGGACGCCCGCTACGAAGCCATCCAGTGCGACGACGCTGAATACCTGTTCGTGGCTTACGGCTCCGCAGCCCGTATCTGCATGAAGTCCATCGAGCTGGCCCGCGCCGAAGGCATCAAAGTAGGTCTCGTGCGCCCGATCACCCTGTGGCCCTTCCCGACCAAAGCCGTTGGCGAAATCGGCGGCCGCATGAAGAAGATCCTCAGCGTGGAGATGAACGCCGGCCAGATGATCGAAGACGTGAGACTCGCCGTCGGCTGCAACGTGCCCGTCGAGCATTACGGCCGCTACGGTGGTGTCATCCCGACCCCCGTCGAAATCTTCGATGCTTTGAAAAAAATGGTTAAATAATTAATGTATTGAAATTATGACAAGAGAAGATATCATCAAACCCGAAAACTTAGTGTACAAACGCACTCCGGTTCTCACGGATGCCATCATGCACTATTGCCCCGGCTGCGGTCACGGTGTGGTTCACAGAATCATCGCCGAAGTGATCGAGGAGATGGGCATCCAGGACAATGTCATCGGTATCTCACCGGTCGGCTGCTCCGTTCTGGCTTACAACTATTTCGACGTTGACTTCGTGGAAGCCGCCCACGGCCGTGCCCCGGCGTGTGCCTCCGCCATCAAGCGCCTCCGTCCCGAGACCTTCGTGTTCTCGTACCAGGGCGACGGTGACTTGGCCTCCATCGGTTGCGCCGAAGTGATGCACGCCTGCAACCGCGGCGAGAACATCACCATGATCTTCATCAACAACGGTATCTACGGTATGACCGGCGGCCAGATGGCTCCCACCACTCTCGAGGGTATGGAGACCGTGACCTGCCCCTACGGCCGTGACCCCGAAATCATGGGACACACCATGCGCCTCACCGAAATGCTGGCCCAGCTGCCCGGCACCTACTACGTGACCCGTCAGGCTGTCTATACCCCGGCTCTCGCCCGCAAGTGCAAACGCGCCATCCGTCAGGCCTTCGAGAACCAGAAGCTCAACAAGGGCGTCTCCTTCGTGGAGGTGACCTCCAACTGCAACTCCGGCTGGAAGATGACCCCCGTGCAGGCCAACAAGTGGATGGAAGAGAACACCCTCAAATACTTCCCGCTCGGCGATATGAAGGTGGACGGCAAGTTCGATCCGAAGTTCATTGAAAGAGTGGCTACTTTCGACCAGCCCAATGAAACCCGTTTCTCATTGAGAAGTAAATAATAACCTTAAAATCAAAAAAAATGACAGAAGAAATTATTATAGCAGGCTTCGGCGGCCAGGGCGTACTCTCAATGGGTAAGATTTTGGCATACGCCGGCATCATGCAGGACAAGGAAGTCAGCTGGCTTCCCTCCTACGGCCCGGAAATGCGTGGCGGTACCTCCAATGTCACGGTGATTCTGAGCGACGAGCGCATCTGCTCCCCGTACCTCAACCAGTTCGACACCGCCATCATCCTCAACCAGCAGTCTATGGACAAGTTCGAGTCAGCAGTGAAGCCTGGCGGCTTGCTGATTTACGACCCGAACGGAATTTCCCACCACCCCACCCGCAAGGACATCAACATCTATCAGGTGGCCGCTGCCGACAAGGCCAGCGAACTGGGTATCTCCAAGCTGTTCAACATGATCATCCTCGGCGGTTTCCTCAAGGTGAAACCCTTGGTCACCCCCGAAATGCTCCACAAGGGCCTCGAAAAATCCCTGCCAGAACGTCACCATCACCTCATCCCCAAGAATGAGGAGGCGGTTGAAATCGGCAAGGGCCTTTTGAAACCCTACCACACCCTGTAATCGTTCCGACGGTTACGGACACGAAGAAACGGCGAGCCGCAAGGTTCGCCGTTTTTTATTTTGTAAAAAACTAAAAAAAGTGTATTTTTGCACCCTCAAAAAAAATTGTAAATCATTATGAAAAGAGCATTTACATCATTCCTGCTTATTGCTATTCTGATTGTGATAATGCCCAGCTGCGTGAAAAAGTCACATTGTGAAGCGGGTATGGAAGGAACCTATTTTTATCTGGCAGAACCTGTGGAAATGACACAGGGCGGTGAAGCTGTAGCTGTCTTCTTTGAAGGGGATAATTGGGATAAATACGGGAAGTATGACAGCGACGGCCATCCGATTCCGATATTGACAGACAGTTTGGGTTCTGTTGTGGCCAACACCTTTTGGATCAAAGGACATGTTCCCATGAAATTCAAAGACCCAACTCCCCGCAAGGTAAGACTGAATTTCCACCCAGAGATACATCTTTGTTTTGGAACGTATGCCGAAAAACTCCAATGTATAGAGGAAATCCAATAAAATAGCAATATCCTATAAGGCAATTACTCGGTACTCGGTGGGAAAGCTGAAATTAGGACGCTATTCCCCTTCTCTTTTAGAAACCGTTTCAACAAAAAGGCGATGAAGTAGGGGAAAGTGTAAAAGTTGCCGTTCCAACCGATGTTCTTATAGCCGAATTTGATACCGTAACGGACTTCAGGATAGGAATCCCATTTGATCAAGTTGTTCAGCGAGGCGGTGGCCCCGTCTTTTGCCTTCACCTCAATCGGAACCAGTGAGTGGGCATCCCTCACAAAGAAATCCATCTCGAGCGAAGGATTGTCGTGCTTGTAAAAATAGAGTTGCTCGTAGCCTGACTTTCGTAGCATCTCACCGACAACATTCTCATAGAGGGCGCCCTTGTATGTGCCAAAATTTTTGTTGGCACGAAGGTCATCCTGCGCCTCCTCATCCAGCGATGCAATAAGCAGTCCGATGTCGTGATAATATATCTTGTAACAGTCGGCATCGTAATTGCCCTTCAACGGCAGCTCCACATTGTTCAAGCAGTAGCACACATGGATTACGCCTGCCTCCTTTAGCCAGTCAACCGCGCCAATATACTCGCGGTTGCGTGCGCCTTTGGCAATCTTGGTGATTTGGTATTTTTTGTTCTCCTTGGCAAGAAAAGTCGGGATATGGTTGTACACCGCAAGCACTTTCGCCTTGTCAGCGCCCGTGGCATATTTGGTGATGTCTTCCTCGTAATCCTTCAACAACTGCCGTTGCAACTTCAGTATTCCTCCAAAATGACCATTGTCAATATACATCTTTACCACTTCCGGCATCCCTCCCAGCGTCATGTAATCGCGAAACAGGTTCATAAAGGTGTCCATCTCCAGTTGCGAAAACGGCTTCACCGAAAGCATGTGCGTGTAAAGATCCTCCACCTGCTGCTTGGAATAGCCCTTGGCCCAAAGAAATTCCTCGAAATCCATCGAAAACATATCGTAATCCTCTTTGAATCCCACTGCATTCGATTCAATCTCCTCATAATAAATGCCCATCAGCGAGCCCGAACAAATCACGTCGAAACGGCCGTCCTGACAGAACGACTTGAGTGAAGTGGCGCAATCGGGACATTTTTGAAGCTCATCAAAAAACAGCAGCGTCTTATTGGGTATAATCTTCCACGACGGTTCCAAAATACTGATATTCTTGATGATATTATCCACTTCGTAGCCATCGTTGAAGATATTTCGGAATTTCTTCTGAAGCACGAAGTTCATCTCCAGTACCGATTCGTAATGGGCTCGTCCGAAGGCACGGATGGACTCGGTTTTGCCGATTTGCCGAGCTCCCTTCACGATCAGCGGTTTCCTATTGGGATTTTGCTTCCAATCTTCAAGAAAACTATCTATCTTTCTTTCAAGGAGTTTCATATTGTTCTATCACATTTTCGGCTGCAAAAATACTAAAAAAATCACATTTTCAGCCATAAAACCATTAAAAAAATCACATTTTCGGAAATGGTGACGATTTTTATTTGGGCGGCCCGGCTCCCTGCGGTCGCCGTCGGGCTATCCGCATTATAGGTTAAAACCAAATTTTTTTATAAAAAGTTATCAACAATATTGCAGGCGTTTGTGTTTGTTGCGTTTTCACAATAAACTTTTATACAAATTGCTA
>JAFXTS010000015.1 GCA_017535665.1 Bacteroidales bacterium
CAGCTTCACATGTGTTGTATCCAGTATCAGAAAGTACGGGCGGGTTTTCATAGAGGGGTTCATAACAATGTTTTTTTGAACATCCCCCTAATAGAACCATCAAAACACAACCCAAAACTATTGTAAAACAAAACGATTTTTCATCTTACACCTCCTTTCATGGCCATTCCTAAATAAAGTTTTCTCATATCGCTATGTTTTTAGATGATTTTTCCGCAAAGTTACGGAATTTTTACACGCAATTTCCAGATTTTTCAAAATCGTCTCGTTTTTGCCGAAATTGTCGGCAGGTATAACATAAATCCATGAGCCTCAAATTATTGTCAAAAAAAATCTCACTGCATTTCACTGAAGTTCTTGCACGGATTTGTCGTAAACGTCTCAAAATGGGCCTGAATTCCATAAGTTGCCACCAGCTTTTATTTTCATTTTCGCTGAAATTCCGTAAATTTGCCCAACGAAAAACCCACTTTTATGAAAAACCACAAGCTGATTATTTTCATTGTACACTTTGTTTTTTGGAGTATTGCTTCCTATTTGTTTCTCAATAATTCTTTTCTCAGGCCCTACTCCTCCATTTTGCTGGAGAGTGTGGTGCTATTCATCCTCATGTGCTCTTTTTACTTGTCGTACTTTGTTTTTGTACCTCTATTAATGATGCGAAGAAAGTTACTCATTTTCTTCATATTCAGCACTTTACTTGTTTTATTAAGCAGTACTATAGAATTCCAGATAATGAAAAAAAGCATTGAGCATTGTTACATGCACAATATGAGCATACAAATATACAAAATAGCATTGCATGGGATATATATCTTCCTCTCCGTACGGAATGCTTGCTTCATTCTGTTCGCTGATGTGGTCAAGCTATGTGAGATGCAGGCGATACAGCTGCAGCAGAACCAGAAAAGCACCCTACAGGCCACCCATCACCTTCTCATCAATCTTCCTGACCGAACTACCCTTGCACAGGATATCCACCAAATTGTATGCCTGAAATACGAAGAAAGAAAAACGACCATCTTCCGCACACACGGCGAACCCATCACCACTTACAACTCTCTGGCCAGTATAGAGGAGGATTTGCCAACAGACCTATTCATCCGCATCAACCGGAATACCGTGGTAGCCTACTCCCATATTGTGAGCTATGATTCGTGTACCGTCACCCTTCGGATCAACAAAATTATGGAGAGAATTCTCATCATGCCCGCCAAATCAGAGGAAATAGTCGCAATGCTGAAAGAATGGAATGCACAAAAACACCAATCATCGGGCACCCCTTCTTCCGTTTCCACTCCCTATATGGAAGAAAAGCGTGCCCTCATCTGCGAGTATATCGCCCAACACCCCGGCTGTAGTACGCAAGAGATTGGCCAGCAAATCCACATGTCGGAACGTAACGCGCAACGGATTTTGCAACAACTAAAGAATGAGGGCATTGTGGATTGCAAAAAGATGAAAAACGGAGAGAAAGTATATACTTTGCAATGATGCCTGTATTCTTATGTTGCAGTTTCCCTTCTACCAGTTTCTTAACCCATCATCTATACTTTGTAACAAACTTATTATGAGATTATTGCATGAAATTTCAATTTAGGCATCACTAACTAGATAGCTATCTTTTAACGATGATTTTTTGCATCGTACTTTGACAATATCAACAAACGGATAATTAGCAGCCTCAAATCATAAAATACCATATAAATGATTTCATTTTCACGTCATTCTTAATTGCACTCATCACATGTGTCTATAGTAAATTCCGTACCCAACGGAACGCTGAAGCCAGCATTGAGCCTTACATAATCGGTAGCATAGAGTACAATATTGCCATTGGCAGGCAGGGTAGTTGCACCACTTAGAGTGATGGATTTTTTGACCTTGTAATTATAAGTGCTGAAGTCGGAAATCTCATTCTGAACCACATTTTTATCACTACAGTCCAACTGATAGGCATTCACCTGATCCACATACATGCTATAAGTACTATTCATAGTAGTACCTATCTTTAAGGCAAGATTGATAATAATGTTCATATGATGCTGTATGCCATAACCACCATATATATTGAGGTCTTCTCGCACACAGTGTCTGTCACAATACCACATTATTCTGTTCTTGTCCCACTTGATTCCATACCAGTGGTAACCTTGAGCGTAATTACATTGAAAAGATTTATTTCCACGTTGCACCTCATGTATTGGATATGAAAAGTCATACCAGATATTGTGGGTCAAAAAATGCGCATTCGATCCATCTCCTTCAAAGACATCGATTTCATTATACCAAGGGTCTGATGGGCTATCATTGCTTTGCCAAAACCAAAAAGCAGGCCAAGCACCCACTACCGCTGGCAATTTGGCATAAATTTCAAAATAGCCGTATTGGTATGTGGCGTTGGAGCATATCTGTCCCGAAGTGCAATGGTGCTGATTGTTGTAATTACAACTACCATTATTAGGATGGGGAAGGGATACGTTGACAGGATGTGCAGTCAACACTAATTTACCATTGGAGTTAGTTACATTATCCTGCACATATATTTGAGGTTCCTCATTTGTTCCATCACCATGTGTGCTATAGTATTCCTTGTACCACAAATTTGTGTTAAAAGAAGTCATGTCATCTTCAAACAATACTGTCCATCCCCGCATATCCTCTGAAGGCTGAAGTTGCGCATATAAACTCACTTCTGTGATGAGAATTAATAATAACAGAACTGTTTTTTTCATTTTGTGTTTTTTAGTTATTGTCCCTTAACGACATCATGAAAATCCTTTTTTGTCTTTTTACAATAGTACGTGTGTTGATTAGAAGCATTGTGGCCGTGCTCTTCCAATGTTAAAACAAGACTATCCCTTTTGATGAAGTAACCATCAACACCAGAAAGATATTTCAAATCACTTGAAATATTACCTTTCTTATCCACATGAAAACTATAGCTTTGGTCAAGATCATTCCCGTCCCTTTTAAACCTGAACTCAAACCTCATCTCATCGTCTGCGTTTTTCTTCACCGTGAGATACCCTGTCGGCACCTCATCATTCTGTACAACGACATCTCCTGAGACTGTTTTCATTTTAACTTCATAATTTCCCTCCCATTTGTTTCGGTAGTCGAAACCTTTCTCACAGCCGGATAAAAGGAACAATGTAACAGATACAACATAAATTACTATTTTTTTCATAATGATTCGCTTTTATTTTGTCAATACCATTTGCTTGGTCTCACTAGACTGACTATCACCAGTCAGCACGTATGCATAGATTCCCGCAGGCAAGGAAGAAGCTACAAGTTGCAGTTCAACATCACCCCGTTCAGTTACCTCAAAACGTTTGACTCTGTTGCCCTGTATATCATATACAGATAGTTCTGCTTGTATGATATTTTCTGGAATATAACAACGAATGGTTGTATTCGTGCTGAATGGATTGGGGGCATTTTGATATACTATCAAATTCCTCATCTCGCTACCCATATTTTGCCCCATATCCAAATTTTGAATGCTTATTCCTCTTGTTTCCCTTTCAGAGACCAACATTTCTATTACCTCTTGCAAGGACTCTATTTCCGTCTGTTGCTTTTTCACAGCCTCAATAAGAAAAGGTATCAGCTGATCGTAGTCCACAGCTAAAATTTCATGTACAGTATCAACTATTTCAGGCAATATTGGAGCAATTTCTTGAGCGATCACACCGTATTCCCGGCTTCCATTTTCATCTGGATTTTCAGAATAAAAATATGAATAACCATTGATTTGCTCTAACACCTCCATGGCATTTTGAATGGGACGGATTTCTCTTTTAAAGGTGCTATCAGAAGTTTTTGTAAAATTTTTCGCTCTCAATACATTATAACCTGCTACTGAATGCCAAAATAAAATAACAGAATTCGAACTCCCATCATTCGCACCAATTTCTGGGACGCCCGAATTAGAAGGCTTAAATGTAATATCATTCCCATTTCTAGCAATTTTAAGTTTACAATCAGGCGAAGAAGTTCCAATCCCCACATTACCCGAACTGGATACATGCACTTGTGCAAACATTGATACACAAATAAATGACAAAATGAATGTTGTAATTAATTTTTTCATATTAGAACATTTTATTAAAAATAACTTATCTTATATGGTAAAGTTTGTTAGAAAAAAAAGAAGAATTGACGCTGCGAAGTTACATATTATAAAGAGGTTGTGTGCGAGTAGAACAAGTCGCGCAGATGTCCTCCTGTGCCTTCACCTGTTGGCTGAAGCTCCCCGCCGCTACCAGCAGCATGAGGAGAAAGACGAATTTGATAGAGGTTGGTGTTTTCATGATGGTATGGTTTTGGTTGATTTCTTACTGATTCTTATACACTTGCTGCTGGCTGAAGAACACGCCCGTGAAGGTGAACAGGCGGGTGGTGCTGTCGCGCAGCACAAACTGCGCCGGAATGTTCAGCCAGCGGGGCAGCCCCGTGTCGTCCATGCCCGTGTACAACGAACGCGCCGGCATGTTGAAGTAGGGTTCAGAAGTCAAATCGGTGCTGTCCTGCGTGGTAGCGGTGTAAAGATTGGCTGATACGAGCTGTACACTGACAATTGCTGAAGTGGTGCATAGATTTCCAGCCCCTTGGCAATCAACATGAACTGTATGTCCCTCAACATTCACACAGCCTGGACAACCCGCTGCAGAATGTCCAACCTGTATAGACATACTGTACAGAGTGCCGCTTTTCTGCCCGCTGCTGATTAGTTCGGCACGGTTCATTTCGTCGCCCACATTGGAGATAACGTTTTGCGATTTTTCGCATGAAATGAGTCCCATAACTGCCATTATCATGGCCATTCCTAAATAAAGTTTTCTCATATCGCTATGTTTTTAAGTGATTTTTCCGCTAAGTTACGGAATTTTTACACGCAATTTCCAGATTTTTCAAAATCGTCTCGTTTTTGCATGAAATTGGCGGAAGGAGGAACATAAATCCATGAGCCTCAAACCAATGTCAAAGAAAAATTCAATACTTTTCACTGAAGTTTTTTGCACGGATTTGTCGTAAACGTCCCCAAATGGGCCCAAATTCCAAGAGCTGCCGCCCTCATTTATTTTTATTTCCGACAAAATTCCGTAAATTTGCCCAACGAAAAACCCACTTTTATGAAAAACCACAAGCTGATTATTTTCATTGTACACCTTGTTTTTTGGAGTATCGCTTCCTATTTGTTTCTCAACAACTCTTTCCTCAGACCCTACTCTTCCGTTTTGCGGGAGAGTGTGGTTCTATTCATCCTCATGTGCTCTTTTTACTTGTCGTACTTTGTTTTTGTACCTCTATTACTGATGCGAAGAAAGTTACTCATTTTCTTCATATTCAACACTTTACTTGTTTTATTAAGCAGCACTATAGAATTCCTGATAGTGAAAAACAGCATTGAGCATTGTTACATGCACAATATGAGCATACAAATTTACAAAATGGCACTGCGTGCGATATTTATCTTCCTCTCCGTACGGGATGCCTGCTTCATCCTGTTCGCTGATGTGTTCAAGCTGTGTGAGATGCAGGCGATACAGCTGCAGCTGAACCAGAAAACCACCCTGCAAACCACCCAGCACCTTCTCATCAATCTTCCCGACCAAACTACCCTTGCACAGGATATCAACCATATTGTATGCCTGAAATACGAAAATAGGAAAACCACCATCTTCCGCACACACGGCGAACCCATCACCACCTACAACTCTCTGGCCAGTATAGCGGCGGATTTGCCTACAGATCTATTCATCCGCATCAATCGGAATACCGTTGTGGCCTACTCTCATATTGTGAGCTATGATTCGTGTACCGTCACCCTTCGAATCAACAAAATTCTGGAGAGAATTCTCATCATGCCCGCAAAATCAGAGGAAATACTTGCAGAATTGAAACAATGGAATGCGCAAAAATACCAAACCACGAACACCCCTTCTTCCGTTTCAACTCCCTATATGGGAGCAAAGCGTACCATCATCTGCAACTATATCGCCCAACACCCCGGCTGCAATTCGCAAGAGATTGGCCAACAAATACACCTGTCGAAACGTAACGCGCAACGGATTCTGCAACTGCTAAAGAATGAGGGCATTGTGGATTGCAAAGAGGAAAAAGGCGGTCAGAAAGTGTACACTTTGCGATAAGACGGCACCCTTGTAAAAAAGCCAACGCCATGGGGCTGTGAAAATCCAATAAAAAACCCCCTTTCAGGGGGATGTGGTGCCCTCGGCGGGATTCAAACCCACGATCTTCAGAACCGGAATCTGACATTCTATTCAGCTGAACTACGAGGGCCGCAAATGCGCTGCAAAATTACATGAAATTTCGGAAAAACTCGTATCTTTGCCAACGATTTTTTCGACAATTTTACCCCCATAAAATAATATAGTAATGCGGTTGGAGGAACGCTTCATCGAACATCTGAAAAGTCTGGTACCCGATGCCGTCCAAGCCCACTATCTGCTGGCCGTAAGCGGCGGTAAAGACTCCACAGCATTAGCGCATCTCTTTCATTATCACCAACTTAATTTCGAAATCGCCCATTGCAACTTCCATCTTCGGGACGAAGAGTCCGACAAAGACGAACAATTTGTAAGAGAGCTGGCTGCCACAATGGACAAAAAGCTGCATGTCAAACAGTTTAATACTCTTGAGGCACAACAGGGTTCTGGGAAATCGGTGGAAATGGTGGCCCGCGAAGAGCGTTATGAATGGTTCGAAACGCTCTGTCCCGAAGCTGATTACATCGTAACCGCCCATCACGCCGATGACAATGCCGAAACCCTACTGCTGAACCTCACACGCGGTACGGGCCTGAAAGGTCTGACAGGTATTCCAACCCGCAACGGACGGATTCTGCGCCCGCTTCTTCCATTTACCTCGGAAGAAATCTTGCAGTATCTCTCAGAAAACCACATCCCCTTCCGCACTGACCAAACCAATTTCTCCACCCAATACCATCGCAACAAAATCCGACATGTGGTGATGCCCGTCCTTCGCGACATCAACCCAGAAATCACCTCTACACTATGCCATAATATGGCAGTTTTTAACCAGCAATACAATTTCTATCTTTCTGAAATTCAAAGAAATCTATCTGACATTATCATTAAGAAAGATGATGAGCTTCATATTTCTTGCAAAAAATTATTGGCATCCGACTATGCTGAATTGTTGCTCTATGAGGCATTGAAAGAGTACAACTTCACCGCTTCGCAAGTCAAAGACATAATAAAAAATTTGGGAGGAATATCAGGTAAGACATTTTTTTCACCCACACATATCGTTCTCAAAGACAGGGAGTTTCTGATTGTAAAAAATCGTGGAGATGAAGATTTTCCCCACACACTCTGCCAAAATTTGGAAGAGTTAGAGGCATTAGGATTTGAAATTGAGTTGCTTTCCATGCAGCAACCTCCACAGTTTCCTGCGCCCCAACATACTATATATATAGATGCTGCCAAAATGGAGTTTCCCGTACTGGTGCGGGCATGGGAGGAGGGCGACGTCTTTGTTCCTTTCGGGATGAATGGAAAGCAGAAAGTGAGCGATCTTTTCAACAATTTGAAAATCAACAGATTAAAAAAGAAACAGATTCCCATCTTACAGATTGGCGACCAAATTGCCTGGGTGGTGGGCATCCGCGCCGACCATCGTTTCAGAATTACCACTCAAACCCAACATTACTATAAAATCACCTATCATGGAACCATTTGACCCTTCCGTTCAGCAAAAATCGCGAAACACTTTTCTTATCGTTCTCTGCATCCTCACCTTTATCGATGCTGGAAGCTCTTTTCTGCAAATGCTGCTGATGCCCCTTTATGCCATCGAAGAGAATGCGGAAATGGCATTGAATTTTTATAGCAAACTGGGATCCAGCGAAATGAGCGAACAGATGAGCGAAATTATTGCAGCGGCACAGGCCTTACCCTCATGGTACTTTATCATCGCCTCCTTTCCCTTCCTCATCACCATCACAGCTGGTGTTTTTTTGCTCAAAAAGAAACCTCTCGGATTTCATTTATATGTGATCTCACAAATATTGGCCTTCGTTTGCCAGAACTTCTTGCTAAAAGAACCCTTCCAGATGTCATGGATTTCCATTATTTGCGCCATCATCATCTCGATCTGCTTCTATATGCTGCTGAAAAATCTAAGAAAAGACCGAGAAAGTGACCAGCAACAAATTGATTTTTAATCATTTGTATTATTAAAAAAAATATTTTAAAATTATTTTAACAAACCCTTGAAAATCGGGTGGCGTTTATAGTATCTTTGCGGCATCAAAGATTACTACCATGTCTCACCGAAAATGGACCATACTGTTGTCGCTACTACTTTCTGCGCTATTTCTTCAAGGGCAAAATGATAGCCTTTTATCTGAAAGAAATTCCTCAAAATATTCTATTAAAGATGTTTATCTATTAACCTTGTCGCAGGACAATGGCGCGGCGGGATGTTATCTTTCGCATTCTGCCCTCACGGCCTATTTCGACAATCGTTTTTTGGTGAAAGAGATGATGACCAAGGGATTGGGGGCGGTATTCCGAAAAGGGCAGAATGGATTCCTGATGGACTGTCAGCATTTTGGGTACAGCCGGTATGGAGAATTGTCGGCGCGGGTAGGATACTGCCGCCGCTTCGGACAACATATTGCCTTCGGTCTGCGTTTTCAATATCTGATGATGCATTCCTCTGAAAATCAGTGTGTACACTCTATATCATTCGACCTGTCGGCGTACGCCACCATCGGGAAAAACATCGGGTTGGGATTTGTCGTAGTGAACCCGGCAAGACTGAAGGTGGGGATCACGGGGAAGAACGTGCTGCCTATCCGCCTGCAATTCGATCTCAACTATAAGATTGGTAAGCAGATACTGCTCTTTGCCCGGGTGGAGAAAGAACTCAAATCGGCCTTTTGTATTGAGGCGGGTGCGGCCTACCATCTCAAGGTGCTGTATCTCACTATATCTGCGGGATTTCCTCAGCCGAAGTTCTCAGTCAATATGCAAATCGCTTGTGGACGGTGGCTGCTGGGTGTGAGCTGCCAATACCTCCTAAGGGCAGGATTTGTGCCGATGGCATCTGTGGCGTGTATACTCTAACATCTACTCTGACACAACCAAATACAACTCAATGAAAATCAAACATATACTCATTGCATTAGCGCTACTGTTCTCCGCACAACTCTCGGCACAACAGGACAGTCTCCACCCCAACGACGAACTGCAAGAAACGCTCTTTGACATCTTGGAAAACCAAACCGAAAATCTGGATGTGGAGGAAACCGCCGACTATGGCGATGAACTTGAAGAACTCTGGCAGACCGACCACATCAACATCAACGATCTGTCACCAGAAGTGGCTTTCAATATTCTACATCTTACTGATTATCAGTATTATCAGTTATTATCATACATTGAGCTTTATGGGGAGTTGGTTTCGGAATATGAGCTTGCCGCTATTGCGGGATTTGACCAAAATTTGGCAGAAAGACTATCAAAAATAGTGAACATTGAACCGAAAAAGAGGGGGAGAAATCGGGCGGCGACTTTCTTTAGGCAGTCGGAGCACACCTTGCTGCTACGATACAGGCAAGTACCTGAGCATCAGTCGGGTTACCATAGAGAGGACGGCAGTGGGTATTTAGGGAATCCCATGCGGTTTAGCTGGAAATACACCATGACGAGTGGCGACCACTTTGCGATGGCCCTTGCCGGAGAGAAAGATGCGGGCGAGCAATGGTTTCGGGGCACGCAAAAGCAAGGGTTTGACCATTATGCTTGGTATATCAATGTGAAGAATATCGGAGTGCTAAAAAATTTAGTGATAGGAAATTACACATTGAGTTTTGGACAAGGCATGATCATGGGAGGGCGTTCTATGGGAGTGAAGGGCGGTGGGGCGGGACAAATCAGGAGGTTTCCCGGGTTGATTCGCGCCACTGCGCCCATGAACGAAAGTGCCTGTATGCACGGGGTAGCGGCTACCATCGGCAACTCACAATATACAGGAACCCTCTTCTACAGTCACAACTTTCTGGACGGGAAGATCGGGAGCGATAGTTTGGGAGCGGTAGTATTTGAGGGTTCGCTCACCTCCACGGGTTACCACCGGACCGAGAAGGAGGTGGCGCAGCGCAACACCAACCGCAACCGATGTTTTGGAGGACACCTGCAAATCAAGCGGCGGATTTTCGAGGTGGGGGTGACGGGCTGCCACACGCAGTTTGTGATTCCCGTGGCGCGAGGGGCAGAACTCTACCAAAGGTACCGTTTTTGCGGGAAAGGTGTGAGCAACGCCGGAGCGAACTACAAAATCATACTGCACAAAACTATTCTGTTCGGCGAGGCGGCGGTAAGCATCCACCAGCGACGAACGGGAGTGGGCGTACTGCAGGGTGGAATTTTCGACCTCGACCCTCGCAGTAAACTCGCTGTGCTGCTGCGATACTACAGCCGCGATTTCACCAGTCTGTACGGGAGCTCGTTCCATACCAACAGCAGCTGCAACAGCGAGGTGGGCGCCTACGTGGCCGCTGACTTCGTGCTGGGACGCAAAACCGAACTGTCGCTCAATGCCGATATCTACCATTTCCTCTGGCTGAAGTATCAAGTAGCGCAACCCACTGTGGGATACGACTGTTCGGCACGAATTACCGTCAATCTAAACCGCTATCTTACCCTCAATTTTCGCTATCACTATGCCAAAAAGGAGCAGAATCTATCCCCAAATGAGCACCATCCTTTCGCTGATGGAAACGATATGCACAAGTTCCGACTAACCCTCAAGGCTACCCCTTCCGGCCTCCTGACGCTCCAAACGGAAGTGGATTACCTCCTATCGGTTTCTGCGGAAAAGTCTATATCACAAGGCTTTCTGCTCTTTCAAGACCTCGGCTTGAAAATCGAACGATGGAACTTGAGCCTCAACGGACGGATAGCCCTTTTCGCCACCGACAGCTATGCGGAACGCCTATATGCCTACGAACACGACCTATACCAAACCTTCACCATCAACAGTTATTATGGCAAAGGAGTACGATATTACCTGATGGTCGGCTACCAATATTCATTTATAAAAATCCAAGCCCGCTTTTCGCAAACCTTTTTCGACGACCGGCACACCATCAGTTCCGGTCTGGCGGAGATAAAAGGCAATGCAAAAAGCGAAATTGCCCTACAAATGATATTCCATATCCGATGATGCGATAAAATAACTCAAGAAAAAACTCGTTTATGAAAAGACTTTATCTGCGACACATGGCCGAAATTCCCATTTCTGCGCTTTTGCACGAGTTCATGAAAAAGAATCATCGTGAACGCGAGTACCAGGAGGTGACTGCTACAGAGATTTTCCCGCAGCTGCTTCCAGAAAACCTTCGCACTATGATACAGCGTATTAGCGTGAAAAACGGGGTAATGTATGTACATTCCGACTGCGCCAGTTTGCGATTTGAATTGATGAACCAGCGTTCTGATTTCATCCAGCAAATCAACGAAAAGTTGGGCGAAGCTATCATCAAAGACATCGTTTTTGCCTGATTGGGAAACTTTCGTTTTTCACTCCTTGCCAATCTTGCCAAATTTTACTATTTTTGCACGTTGATTTGATAAGATTTTTGGGCATGAAATTCAAGCAATATACCATTGAGAATTTAGAGATATTGGATGCAGGGGCTGAGGGGAAAGCCGTGGCCAAACATGAGGGGCTCACCATCTTCGTTTCGGGCGTGGTGCCGGGGGATGTGATTGACGCCTTGGTCGTGAAAAAGAAAAAAAGTTATGCGGAGGCGCGCTGTGTGAGAATTGTCACCCCGTCGCCGCACCGCATCGAACCCCGCTGCGAACACTTTGGCACCTGCGGCGGCTGCAAGTGGCAGATGTTGGACTACTCCCAGCAGTTGTTTTACAAGCAGAAGCAAGTCACCGACAATTTCCAGCACCTCGGCCATTTCAACTATCCCAAACCACAACCCATTCTCGCCTCCGACGACCAATACTGCTACCGCAACAAATTGGAGTTCACCTTCACCCACCAACGGTGGCTCTCGAACGAAGATATGGTCGCCCAACAAGAAGGTAAAACCATAGAAGTCAGAGGGTTGGGATTTCATGTGCCTGGAAAATTCGACAAAGTATTAGACATCGAATTCTGCCATTTACAAGCAGAGCCGAGCAATAAAATCAGACTTGCCGTTCGCAATTTCGCCATCCAAAACGACATCTCCTTTTACAACCTGCGCAACCACGAAGGCCTGCTGCGCAACATGGTCATCCGCATGTCATCTACGGGCGAACTGATGGTAATATTGGTTGTGACAGATTATAACCAACAATCCATCAGTGTATTAGACTTTTTGGCAGAGACATTCCCGGAAATCACCTCTCTGCAATACGTCATCAACCAGAAGATGAACGACAGCACCTCCGATCTTGAGTTCCACACCTATCGAGGCAAAGATTCTATGATGGAGAAGATGGGCGATCTGATGTTCAAGGTCGGGCCGGCCTCATTCTACCAGACCAACAGCCGCCAAGCGTTCAAGCTCTATTCTGTGGCCAAGGAGTTCGCGGCCGTCACCCCCGAAGATACCGTTTATGACCTCTATACCGGCACGGGTACTATCGCCAATTTTGTGGCTCGTGACGCCAAGAAAGTAATTGGCATTGAGTATGTTGACGCAGCCATCGAGGATGCGAAAGTCAACTCCGCCCTCAACGACATTCACAACACGGAGTTTTTTGCCGGCGACATGGTGAAGGTGCTGACCCCCGAGTTTGTGGCGGCGCACGGCAAGGCCGACATCATCATCACCGATCCGCCGCGCAGCGGTATGCACGCCGACGTGGTGAAGCAACTGCTGGTGATGCAGCCCAAACGCATCGTGTACGTGAGCTGCAACCCCGCCACACAGGCCCGCGACCTCACCCTGCTGGCAGAAAAGTACCAGGTACGCCGCATCCAGCCTGTGGATATGTTTCCCCACACCCAACATGTGGAGAATGTTGTTTTATTAGAATTAACAGAAAATCAATAAGATATGATAAAAGTTGCAATTCTCGGTTATGGGAAAATGGGAAAAGAGATTGAGAAAGTCGTGCTCCGCGAAGGCATGAATATCGTGGCCCGCATCGACAACGAAGAGGATTGGGAAACCCAGCGCGAGGCCTTCCTCTCCAGCGATGTCGCCATCGAGTTCTCCACCCCCGGCACCGTGGTCAAGAACCTCACCCGCTGCTTCGAGGCCAACATCCCCGTGGTGTGCGGCACTACCGGCTGGACCAACGTGGAAAAGGACATCATCAAGCAGTGCCAAGCCACCTCCAACGCACTCATCTATGGTTCGAACTTCTCCATCGGTGCCAACATGTTCTTCAAAATCAACGACTTGATGGCGCAACTGATGAACCAGCAGCCGCAGTACGATGTCACCATCGAGGAGACGCACCATATCCATAAGAAAGATGCGCCCAGCGGTACGGCCATCGCCATCGCCAACATCATCATCAACCAACTCGACCGTAAGAAAGAGTGGGCATTGGAGGACGACAGCGATGCCGCTGACATCAACATCATCGCCCACCGATTCGGCGAAGAGGCAGGCACCCATGCCGTGAAGTACAAGTCGGATGACGACTGCATCATCCTGTGCCATAAGGCGTTCAATCGCGCCATCTTTGCACAGGGGGCAGTACGGGCAGCCCGCTGGCTCGTCAAAAACAGAGGCATCTATCCCTTCTACGATATTTTCCTCAACATTTAATCAGATTTCTTCTACCACAATATGAAAATGTTGAAGTTCAAATATTTAATCATCCTCTTTTGCATCGGCTTGTGCTCTATGCCCTCATTGCAGGCACAACGGTTGGAGCTGCGGTTCAACAAAGAGTTTTCGAACGACAAGATGATCAACAAGACGCTTGGCGCAGGAGGCTCATTCATCATCGACGGGTGGGCGGACCACTTGGATTTTCAGATCAACTTCGACTATGCAGGACACAAGGAAGATGCTGATTACACAGGTGTTAGCACAAAAATCGCCAAATACAAAGGCGGAGTTTCAGCCCTCTACACCCGTCCCATCGGGCGACTTGTGCACTTGCGAATAGGTGGAGATCTCTCATACAACTATATCAATAAAGTCAATACTCTGTGGGATAATGGCAACCACTACAACACGGCCCATCGCGCCCATGCGTTGGGTATCGGAGCTATTGCACAGCTACAAATTCAGTTGGGACAGATGTTCCGCATCGGGGCTGGCCTCATTCCAACCTACCTCATTCCACTCGCCACCGATGTCAGCCAGCCCAATGTGGAGTGCGACTTCAAGAAAGGAATATTTGTGCTGCAACTGCAAATCGGACTGGAAATCCGTTTAGTCAAAGAATAAAAACTTAAACTACTGATAATATGTCACTTATTAAATCCATCTCTGGTATTCGCGGAACAATCGGCGGAAAGGTGGGCGACAATCTCACCCCGATTGACGTAGTTCAATTTGTGTCGGCCTTCGCTACATTTTTAGGAAAAGACGAGCGCCCGCTCACCCTCGTGACGGGTCGCGATGCACGCATCTCTGGAGAAATCATCAACAAACTCATTTGCAGTACGTTACAATCGCTTGGCGTACATGTGATTGATTTAGGACTTTCCACCACTCCGACAGTGGAAATGGCTGTGGTACAGCATCATGCCGATGGTGGTATTATTCTGACGGCCAGTCACAACCCGATGCAGTGGAATGCCCTGAAACTGTTGAACGCCCGAGGTGAGTTTATTTCCGCCGCTGATGGCGCAAAAGTTTTGGAAATTATTGAGAAACAAGATTATACATTCTCCGATGTGCATCATTTGGGAAAATACACCTCCTATGATCAGGCCATCAACGATCACATTGACCATATTATGAAGCTGGAATTAGTGGATGCGGAAGCCATCCGAAAAGCGAATTTTTCGGTGGCATTAGACTGCGTAAACTCCACTGGTGGAATTGCTTTACCCTTGTTGCTCAAAAAGTTAGGCGTTGAAAAGGTGCAGGTTTTGAACGGGGATGTTTCCGGCATTTTTGCCCACAACCCCGAACCGCTACCACAACATTTGGTAGATATTGCTCAAATGATGCAGCAAGGCGGTTTCGATGTCGGTTTTGTGGTGGATCCCGATGTGGACCGGCTGGCCATTTTGAACGAAGACGGCTCAATGTTCGGAGAAGAATATACCCTGGTGGCGGTGTCCGACTATATTCTTCAGCACAAAAAAGGAAATACTGTCTCCAACCTCTCCTCCACTCGTGCATTGAGAGATGTAAGTAACAGATATGGTGTGAGTTATAATGCTTCCGCAGTGGGTGAAGTGAATGTGGTGGAAAAGATGAAAGCGACGAACGCCATCATTGGTGGCGAAGGAAACGGAGGCGTTATCTATCCCGAATTGCATTATGGCAGAGACGCTTTGGTGGGCATCGCCCTCTTCCTTACCTTCATGGCCAAATCTGGGAAAAAGTGCAGCGAAATTCGCAGTCAGTATCCGGCCTACACCATCTCCAAAAACAAGATTGAGTTGCAGCCCAACATGAACGTGCCGGAGATTATGCAAAAGATGGCGGCCAAATATTCTGATTATGAAGTCAATACAATAGATGGGGTAAAGATTGACTTCCCTGATGGCTGGGTACACCTTCGTCCATCGAATACGGAGCCCATCATCCGCATCTATGCAGAAGCGCAATCGGAAGAACACGCAGCATCATTGGCGAATCAGATTATAACGGATATCAAGGCTATTATCGGTTAAAGCGGGTAGTGTTTTAACCTAAATATATTCCTAATTTTACATTTTAACTCTGCTAAATTTTAGCATTGTTAATAATTATGCATTTACAATGGTGTCATTGATTGGTGTTTATGTTAATAAAAATTTAATTATTAACATTTGAGATTTTATTTCATTTTCTACCTATTTTTGCATCACAACATCAGAAAATGAAAATGACCTCATTATACGCTATACGTGTCGGTGCCACCTATTGGAAAACAACCTGCGCTCCACTCTCTACCCGTTGGCGACGCCACCCGAACCGCCTTGGTCTATCACCCTCGGCACCGGCACTATTTCAGAAAGAACGACCATAAATCCGTAAAAGATTTTTCTTTGAAAATCAAGATTTTTACGTAAATTTGCCGCTTGATAAAATCAACTATCTATGAAAAAATTTTTCTTATTCGCACTGCTGATTTTAGTGGTAAATGGCATTTTCGCACAATCAGAAACCATTGATTTACAAGGCATTTTCAAAGGAAAATATCGGTACGACAGGGTTCGCTCCCTCACATGGCGGCCACAAACTACCGAGTACACTTTTTACAATGATGAGAAAGATGCCATCATGTCGGTGGATGTCAAAAAAGAATCTTCACCCAAAAACGAAAAGGTTCTGTTTGAGTTTTCCAAACTCTATGGCTATGCTCTAGGTAAAAACAGTGCTACCAAAGAAGACTTCAACGCCGCTGGCGGTAAGGTTTCCACCGCGTGGGAATGGATCGACAAGAACAGCTTCCGCATCTACGCCATGCTGCCTGGCAAAGACCCCTGCTATGTAACGTACCAAATTTCATCGCAGTCGTTCTCCACTGCTGCCGACCCAACCGACGGTATCGACATTGTGGACCAGGATGCCAACAATTCCCTTTACATCTATCATGACGAAGACGCTGACGGCTTCTATGTCAACGACCTGAAGAATCCCGTGAAAGCGAAAATCATTCTCTGCCCCGACACCGCCAAGGATGTGGTCTTCGGCGAGCCCGTTCACCGCAGCGAATGGGGCATCAACGAAGGCTGGTATTTCTCGCCCAACAGCAACTTCATCGCCTTCTACCGCATGGACCAGTCAATGGTGGAAGACTACCCGCTGCTGCAGACCAGCGAGGATGACGGCGCCGCCCATATCGCCTACTTCAAGAACATCAAATACCCCATGGCCGGCCGTACCAGCCATCAGGTGAAAGTCGGCATATTCGACGCCCGCCAGTCGTTCCAGAAAAAGACCTGTGTCTATCACTACATTCAGACCGACCCTGCCGACGGCGAGTTTCTGACCAACGTCACCTTCTCACCCGATGAAAAATATCTGTATATCACCCACTTGAACAGAGAGCAGAACCATTCCAAACTCATCCGCTACGAGGTGGCCACCGGCAAGAAACTGGCCGTGCTGATTGAAGAGAGCGACAGTCGCTACGTAGAACCCCTCCACCGCATCATCTGCCTCAACAACGGCAACTTCATCTACCAGAGCGACCGCGACGGCTGGAACCACTTCTACCTCTACACCTTCGACGGCAAACTGGTGAAACAGATCACCAAGGGCAACTGGCCCGTGATAGAGACCCTCGGCATGGACGATGCCCAGCAGAACATCTACTTCATGACCAACAAGGACAACCCTGTTGACCAATACCTTTACTCTGTCAACATCGCCAGCGGCAAACTCACCAACCTCACCCCGCTGTCGGGCACCCACACCATCGTCCTGTCGGAAGACAAAAAGAACTTCTTCGACTATTTCTCCAACCTGCACACCCCGCTGGCCGTTTACGCCGGCAGCACGGATGGCAAATACCTCCGACTGGTGAAAGAGTCGCGCAACCCCTACCGCGACTGCGAACTGGGCTACGATACCATCTTCTCACTGAAAAATGCCCACGGCGATGACCTCTACTGCAACATGATTTTCCCGCCCAAATTCAACAAAAACGAACAATATCCCTGCTTGGTGTATGTGTATGGAGGTCCTCATTCTCAGTTGGTTACCAACAACTTCATGACCGCTGGCCCTTTCCTGCACTACATGGCGCAGAAAGGCTACATCATCTTTGTGCTCGACAACCGCGGCACCAGCAACCGCGGAGCCGAGTTTGAAAAGTGCATCCACCGCCAGCTTGGCGTGCTGGAGAGCGAAGACCAGATGGTGGGCATCAACTACCTGCGCTCGCTGCCCTACGTCAACAAAAACCGCATGGGCATCGACGGCTGGAGCTTCGGCGGCTTCATGACACTGACCATGGTGACCGAGCATCCCGACATCTTCGCCTCCGCTACCTGCGGCGGCCCCGTGGTCAACTGGGAGTGGTACGAAATCATGTACGGCGAACGCTACATGGACACCCCGCAGGAGAACCCAGAAGGGTACGAACATGCCAACATCATCAACAAAATCCACAAACTGAAATGCCCCCTGCTGATCATGCACGGTCAGCAAGACAACACTGTGGTTCAGCAACATAGCCTCGAACTGCTGCACCAGTCGGTACTCGATGATGTACAAATCAACTACTTCCCCTACACCACCCACGAACACAATGTGAGAGGTCTCGACCGCGTGCAGATGTGGCACAAAATCGAACAGTTCCACGACAATATTCTGATGAAATAACCCCCTAATCCGTTTCCCATGAACCAAACCTCCTTCAACCGCACCCTCTGGCTGCTGAATACCATTTACCAGGCCGGTCCCGACGGACTGAGCTTCGAAGATATTGGTCAGCAATGGCTGAAAAGCGACCTGTCGAAAGGCCAGAGCTACCCGCTGCGGTCGTTTCACAACCATAGGAAAGAAATCAGCGACACCTTCCACATCTCCATCCGCTGCCGGAAAAACAACAACCATTACTATATCAAACCCAACGGCAATGCCGACCAGCTGATGGTCAAGATTTTAGGAGAGTTGAGCCTGCATCATGCGGTGCAGACCACCCCACAGTCGCTCTTCTCCTTCTCCTCCACTACTGGCGGCGAAGGACACCTGTCTGCCGTCACCTCCGCCATCCGAAACCAAAAGAAACTGAAGGTCGTTCTGGAGAACGGAAACGAAAAGAAGGTTTACGAAGAATTTAAACCGTTGGGAATCAAGGAGTATAGAAGTTGCTGGTACCTGCTGGGACAGACGGAAGACGCCGACTACGAATACCTCAACCTCGCCTTCACACAAGAGATTACCCCCTTAGAGGAAAGCCAGTTCGATGCGAAAGATGAGCCCATTCAGGAACTTTTAGTGGAGAATTACGGCGGCACGCTGGAGAACATCCCGACGGAGGAAATCACCTTCAAGACCTCGGCCGACACCGCCCGCCAACTCAGCCGTTTTCCCCTCCACCCCTCACAGCGCGTGCTGGAAGAGAAGCCCACGCACACCATCTTCTACCTCAACCTCAAGCCTACCACCGACTTCATCCGCGACCTGATGACCTTCGGCAACACCATCGAAATCATCACACCCGAGGTGATCAAAGAAAAGCTGATCAACGAAGCACGAAAAATCATCAAGAAAAACCAATAACCGATAAAAATAATAGTACTATGAAATACGAATTAGTTTGCCTAAAATGCGGAGAGAAGATTTCTTCCTTCAAAGAATGGTTTGACCATGACCAAGTTTGTCCGAAATGCGGAAGTAATTATGTAGAAGTTCATTACAACACAAATTACCATCAACTTTCGGAACTTTTTAAAGGACATCCTGCCAGTTTTTGGCATTATTTCGACTTTTTACCCTTGGAAGACAAGGCCAACATCATCACCTGCAATGAAGGCGCCATTCCGATTGAGGAGTGGGACTTTTTGGAGAGATATGCCCAGGAAAAATACGGCATCAACTGCAAGGTGATGGTATATCGGAACGACCTAAACGGTGGCACCAACACCTTCAAGGATGTGGCCGCTGCGATGGGGGCTGCCATCATGAAAGAAAATGGCATCAAGGAGTACTGCATCGCCTCGACGGGCAACACGGCGACCGCCTTCAGCAAATACCTGTCGTTGGCGGGCATCCGGCTGAATGTTTTTGTGCCGAACTGCTTGTGCCACGACACGGTGGAGGAGATTCGTTCGTACGGCCAGAATCTCGTGGTTTCGGAAGGCGACTACGGGGCGGCCAAAAAAGAGGCGGCGGACTACAAGAAGGCGCACGGGCTGCTTATCTCGGGCGGCAACATCGACCCCATCCGGGTGGAGGCCAAGAAGACGATGGTGTTTGAGTTTCTGCGGCAGATGGGAAAGATGCCCGATGTGTACGTGCAGGCCGTGAGTGGCGGCACGGGCCCCATTGCCGTGGACAAGGGCGTGCGCGAAATCAAGGATGCCTTCCCTGAGATCCAATTGCCGAGAATGATTTTGGTACAGCAGGATACCTGCGACCCGATGGTGCAGGGCTGGGAGAATGCCGAAAAAGCCGGATTCCCAGAAGGTTACGAAAAGAACTTCCCCTCCATCGCCAACCCGCAGACCAAGGTATCCATCCTTTCTACTGGCACGCCGGGCATGTTCCCCATTGTGGCTCCCATCGTGCGCAAGAGCGGAGGCGGTTTCGTGAGAGTGAAAGAGTCCGAGTTGGTGGATTATGCGAAGATTGCGAAACGCGAGCGCAACGTGATGCTGGGTCCGGCGGCGGCGGTGTGCTTTGCCGGCTTCTACCAGGCCTTGGCAGAGGGGAAAATCAAAGATGGCGAGACCGTGCTGATCAACACCGGCGAGGGTGCCGCCCGTGCGAAGGACTTCGCGGCAGCGGTGGAGAAGGCATAAGAACAACAACATTTTAACGGCGGTGGTTATGTTCGATTCTTTTTCTGAAACCGACAACCATGACTTCCCTACAGAAAGCATACGAATTTATTAAAAGCTCTCCCAAGCTTTTACTCCTATGTGATTTGTATGTTCAAATCAGCCTTTTTTTGGTTGTGGGCTTGTTGGGACTTGGTCTTTTGGGTTTTGTTTTTGATGGAAATATTGTGGGCATGCTGCTTGCTGTGTGCATAACCAGCATCTTTGCATTCCAATTCTATTTCCTCTACAAAAAGAAGGAAATTCTATTTACCACGAGTAGCCTTATCATTCTTGTAATTTATTTTTTGGGAACTATTGGGGGAATTGGGGGAATTGTTTGGGCTATATCAGACGGTGGATTAAGTGAATTACTTTACTTCCTCACACCTATTGTTTTTTGTATCACCGTAGCCGCGTGCAACAGCTTTTTCTGGTATTACCGACGAAATGACAAGGAGACCCATGACGGGTTCAGAATATTTGTCATGTTGGAACTCGGATTTCTTCTTTTCCTGCTGATTTCATATTTCTTTTGTTTTTTTGCGAATGGGACTGTGGTATTTCTTGTTGTTTTTGAACTCTGTACGCTGTTGTACATTGTCGCTCACAAGATGTTTCCTCCTTTGAAAAAGCTTACGGAGCTGTACTGCAAGGCTGTTTCAGCACAACAAGGTATAATCGGCAACGAAACGCAAAATTCCCCCATCTCTACCGAAAGAAAATCGGATTTTATGTGCTATTATTTCGTGGGATTCTTTGCCCTATACTCACTTACAGCCCTTGCTTTTTGGATGGAAACGTTGCGAAAAATCAACAACCATCTTTATATGTCCGATCCACCGATGCCCTTCATGAACGGATTTCTTCCTGTTTCTATCGCCATGCTTCTCTTTTGTATAGCATGGGGGGTGTTTCTTCTTGCCAACCCCAAAGGATTGGGCTCCAAGATTTGCACAGTCGCAGCCGCAATAGCCAGCATTCCCTGCATCGTCTTCTTCTTTTTCAAATTTTTTCTGCCTTGGTAAAATCAGCAAAAAGCTGTATCTTTGCGACGAAAATCATCCCCAACAATTAGCAATATCATTAAAATTCTTCTATAAACTTATGTTGCATTCAACGAAAATAATCTCCGCTTCGCTTACTGTTGCATATCTCGCCCTTATGGTCTCTTGTGGGGAAAAACCTCAAAATGAAGACCACTATTTCCAATACATTGCAAAAGAATCTGACAGCATCGTTCCCTTTTCCTTTCAAGGAGACATCCAATGCCTGAAAGCAAATATTTTTATTTCTGACGAGAACCTGTACATCGGTCTTCCCTATTATATTGACACTTTACAAGACGAGAACCAGATTGTTCAGAAAAAAGTCGGCACTATACTTTTCAATCCTGTAGATTACGGCATCAACATTGACACTGCCTCCTATCAATTTATAGTAAAGGATATGATTGCTAAGGATGAGAACCACGTATATGCCTATCCTAAAGGATTGTTTAAATTGCCTTTTATCCAAGTACTAGACCTCAACCCTGCTCACACTATTGTCCTTGACCATGAAGCGACCTATCTGCGAGATGACAGCCTCGTATATTGCTTTCCCACCAACACCTATCTGGACGTTAAAGCAAAAGATTTTGAAGTAATATATATCCAACACGTACCATTTGGAAAATATCACAGTATACTATACTATTGGGACGAACCACAAGAATTACCCACGACATCAGAATGAAACCGCTAACATTCCCATTGTTATTCCTCGCTCTCCTGCTGTGCGCCGCCTGCACGGATTCAAATACCTCGTCACAACTGACGGAAGCATTACAAACGCCTACACAAGAGTATATCTTCGAGGGAACAGAACCCTTCTGGCAAATGGAAATCCATAATGACTCCATCCTTCTTTTTTGCGACAACAAGGAGGTGCAAATGCGTGCTACGTTTGTTGAAAAAAGCGTAAATGGCAACACCATCGGCTTTTCCAATGACGAAATCTATGGCATTATCAACGAGAACTGGGAACACAACTGCTGCTATTCCATCACTGAAAAAGATTCCTTACCCTACGAGATTTTCTTTGTTTTTGAAGGGAAAACCTACAGAGGGTGCGGAGAGAAACGACATTCCTCTCTACATTTTTCCGACGGAGAATTGGCCACAATCATTAATAAATATCTGAATTACAATAATATTGACTCTATCAACGTCTCCCAAAAATCGTTTGATGCCACCTATCACCACTGCGGCAAAGGGCATTTTGATTTTCATAAACAGGATTTGAAATTCATCAAGGACAAAACGTTGCGGGAAGAGATTGCCTACTACTATGTCATTCGGAATGGTGAGGAAAATCTGTGCGAAGAGCCCACCGCTGTCCTGCTATCGCAGGGAGGAGAGGAGTTCTATCTCAACACATTGAAAGGGGTGGAAAACGCCTGTGGTTTTCCTGAAAACACGCCTGTCACCTGCCAGGCCTACTGGCTGAAAATTCACACCCCCAACGGCGTTTTCGATGAGGTGGTGATTTACGATATGAAAAACACCGTGAAATAACGGACACACGCGGTGCGTCCCGAATGAAACAACCGATTGGCCACCCTTCTATGACGGCCCTACATGCACTTCCTTAACTCACTAACCTTTCAATTTTCATTTTTCAACTTTCAGTTTAACGAACTTGTTGTATCTTTGCGGGCTGAATACCAACCAATTTTTGCGTATGAAACCCCTAACATTCATATTATTGTTCCTCGCCTTGCTGTTGCCTACCACCGCTGACGCACAGCAACGCGACCGATTGGCGGAACTTAACGTGGCGTGCCTCAACGAGTTTGTGACCTACACCTCAGTGGCTCCCGATGGCTCATTGTGGATGGCAACTGATTGTGGAGAAATCTTCCGCGCCGACGACATCCACTCGCCATGGATTACCCTGAAAAAGGAATCCCATGGAAGAGACGAGATAGACGAGACTTTTGAGAATATCGTGGCCTTTGACCGCAATACTGCCATCATCGTGGGCAATATGTGGGGCGACTATTTCAAACGCACCACCAATCGAGGCAAAACGTGGAGCAAAGTCAAATATGATAGTAAACGTTGGGAGTGGTTCCACCCCGTATGGCGTGGCCAGAATGGCGAAATGTGGACCGGCTCCCAGAAAGGCTATCTGACCTTCAGCAATGACTACGGACGCACCTTCCACACGCTGCAAAACGATGCCTTTGACGACCAGACAGACATCCGAGAAATCTACATGCTCTCGTCTGACAGCGGCTGGATCGCCGCTGGTGCCGATAAACTCTACAGCACCTCCAACAACTGGCACACCGTTCACCGTTGGTCCACCCCCAACCATAAAGGCGTGAGCCGCGTGCGCCCATGGAAAAACTACCTGCTGGTAACCCAATCGCAAAAGAGTTATTACACCATGCTGGATGGAAATGGCCAATGGCAACGCACCCCGCTGGCACTATCCGACTTTGAGGTGGATACCCTCACAGGGAAACTGTGGGCCATCGATGACGATGGGGAAATCCTCCTGATGGAGGATATCGACCAGTGGAAACCAATGGGGAAAACGGCAATGTTCATCATCGGCATACACGACGGTTTTCTCTATTGCAGAGTTGACGGAGGAGTAATGCGCGTGAATGCCGACGGAGTGGTGGACCACTGTCCGCTTCTCACGGCCGAGAGCCATCTCAAAAAGCCAAAGAATATCCTCTCCCACGGAAATTATCGCTGGGGGTACGACGAGAACTCTGTCTATCTCCACGATGCCAAAAGGTGGTACCGCGTGGCACGTCCGCTCAACATCGCCAGCATGACCCCCGACCCCGACCGTAAAGATCGTGTCATCATCTTGAACCAATGGGGCGAGAATTTAAGTATCGACATCGACGGCAGGACGGAACCCTACACCTATTCTCAGCCACTGGCGGCTTTCGTTAAGCCGGGTCTGAAAAGTTTGGAAATCACAACCTACAGCACATTGGGGTGGAACATCCATCAAGAGACCATCAGCTTTCTCCGCAGTGGTGATTCTCTGATAGAAAATGCCCGCACAGAAACCAGGGCAAGTTACGACCCTCGTATTGGCACAAGCACCTCCCCAATGGCTGCCAATGACGCCCCCCGCCATCTGCTGACAGCATCCTTAGAGAAAGCTCTGCTGGCTCTCGGCGAACGCTACTCCGTTTTCCCTACCCCGCAGGATTTCGGCCTGGAAGACACCTTGCTGGACCTGAACGAGGTTTATGCCGAAAGGGAAGAATACAGCACCAACAAATACGGCTACGCCATTACCTTCATCAACCAAGCCGGTGAAACACTGACCGTTGAAGGCCAGACCTCCGCCCACGTTGACCTTGGCGGAAGCACACACTATCCATGGCTTCTGCCGATGGTGGCACGGTGGCGCGAAGCGGAGTTTATGACCTACCAGCCCGTTCTGTGGCAAGCCCTGCGAGAGGCAATGCCCGACAGTATGCAACTGCGCGAATACCTCGACAACAGCACCTTACATCCGAGGCATACGCTTCAAAGCGGTGACCTGATATTTTGTAAAGGGTGGTCTGAGATGGATAAGGCCATTACCGCCAGTACAGGAGAATACACACACGTAGCGTTAGTGGAACGCGACAGCGCGGATAACGTGTGGATCATAGAGGCCTTACCAGAGAAAGGTGTGCTGCGGAGATCTTTTGGAGAGTTTGAAAGAAGGTTCTCCATGTTAAGTACCTTTGACGTATATCGCCTTACCCAACCCTTTGACACCTCCGCCGTTATCGCCCGTGCCAATAGTCTTGTCGGAAAACCATACGACGAGGCCTTCCTGCCCGACAACGACGCCTACTACTGTTCGGAACTTATTGAGGTGGTCTTCGGCGGCCTTTTCCCGTCGAAACCGATGAACTGGCGCGATGCTAAAGGCAACCTGCCCGCGTATTGGAAAAAGCATTTTGAAAAGCTCGGCGTGCCCGTACCCGAAGGGGTCCCCGGCACCAATCCCACCGACCTGAGCCGCACCCCGATACTGAAAAAGTTGTAGCGGGAGAGGGTAAGATTTTTACGACATCTTATATACTATTTCTTCCATTCTCAGCGTTTTATTTCTCGGATTTTGTGCAACGGACTCCACAAAGTCTATGTCAGGTGCGTGTCATGCCATGATGAAAAACAGATGTCCATTGAAAAAAATCATGTCTAAAAGGTCCAATCTTTTCCTGTTTTTGAAGGCCCTCATCATTTTGGGGCTGATTCTTATTCTTTTAATTCCGGCCATGCTGATCAGTAATTTGATTGACGAAAGAGAGTCATTGAGAAGCGAAGCCGTAGTAGAAGTTTCTGGAAAATGGGGCCACGACCAAAACCTGGTCGGTCCCTACCTCTCCATCCCCTATTACAATGAAAACGGGAAAGCCTCTGAGAAATGTTTCTTGCAGGTGATGCCTGAAAACTTGAAGATTGCAGGCGATGTGACCACAGAAACCTTACATAGAGGTATTTACGATGTAGTGGTGTACCACTCGAACCTGAAAATCACGGGCAATTTTAGCAAAAAAGATTTCAAAGATATTCCCCTGGAAGAGCTCTGCCTCGAACGCGCCATTTTATCAATGGGTATCACCGACTTACGAGGAATAGAAAACCAATTAGACATTCTACTTGGCGACCAAAACTATCGTTTTGAGGCCGGACTTTATAATCAAGACGTGGTCTCTGGTGACGGGGTACATGCCATCGTAAATCTTGAAGATGCAAGTTCAACAGATGATTCTCTTTTGAACAACATTCCATTCTCCATGTCGCTTTCGCTGAAAGGTTCCGAGCAACTGATGATTTCGCCTATCGGCGGTAATACTGATGTGAAGCTCCACTCCAACTGGAACAATCCGAGTTTCACGGGTGATTTTCTCACTTCTGACAAGGAAATCCGTAAAGACGGCTTTGATGCACATTGGAAAATGATGCACCTCAACCGCGATTTCCCGCAATCATGGACTACTCGTGATCATGAAAAGAATTTTTTTCCCCAACACACCACCTTTGGTGTCACTTTCCTATTGCCGGTAGATGGCTACCAGAAGGCCACCCGCTGCGTGAAATACTCGATCCTCTTCACTACCATCACCTTCCTGGTCTTCTTCTTTGTGGAGATTTTGCGCAAAAAACGTGTCCATCCGCTACAATACCTATTGGTGGGCGTTGCGCTGATTGTGTTCTACACGTTACTGGTTTCCCTCTCCGAGTATTTGGCCTTCAATTTAGCCTATATTCTTGCCGCTTTGGCCACCATCATCCTCATCACCTTATACTCTAAGGCCGTGCTGAAATCATGGGCACAAGGCGGTTTTGTGGGCGGTGTGCTGGTGGTGCTTTACGGTTATCTTTTTACCATCATCCAGCTGCAGGATTACGCCCTGTTGGCAGGCAGTATCTTTATCTTCATCATCCTCGGTGTGGTGATGTTCTTCTCACGAAAGGTGGATTGGTACAATTTGAACGGAGGCGGCAAAGATGAGGCTAACACCCCGCCGCCACCGGAAATACAATAACTATTGTAAACAAAAAAAGCCGCAGGAATCTGCGGCTTTTTTTTGTTCGTAATCTGCTTTTTACGCCAGTCCGCCGTCACCGCCCATCATGGGAATCACGCCCTGCTGGCGCTCGTCGATACGGCCGTTCTTCTCCTCGAATTTGCGGATGTTGTCGCCCAGCGCTGCAAGAAGACGCTTGGTGTTCTGGGGCGTCATGATGATGCGCGACGTCACATTCCCCTTGGGCATACCGGGCATCATAGCCACGAAATCAAGGATGAACTCGTTATCGGAATGGGTGATAATGGTCAGATTGGAATAGGTTCCTTTGGCTACCTCTTCGCTGAGGTTGATGTCGATTTTTTGCTCTTGCATACTATTGGTTTTTCTTTTAAAACAAAAAAAGGGGTCAGTTGTTCACTGACCCCTTTGGAATTTACTCTTCTTTAGAGGCCATCAGGCTTTCGTACTCTTCCATCGAGCTCACCTCGAGGTTCTGATACCGTTTCAAGCCGGTACCGGCCGGAATGAGGTGACCCACGATGACGTTCTCCTTCAGACCCAACAGGTGGTCAGACTGCGCGTTGATAGCGGCATTGGTGAGCACCTTGGTGGTCTCCTGGAAGGAGGCAGCTGAGATGAAGCTACGGATTTGCAGAGAAGCACGGGTAATACCTTGCAGAATGGGCTTACCAGTGGCCGGGTTAGCATCGCGCACCTCCACCAGCTTCTGGTCGCGGCGTTTCAACAGTGAGTTCTCGTCGCGGAGCTGCTTCGGAGTCACAATCTGACCCTTGATGAACTCGGTGCTGTCGCCAGCGTCGGTCACCACCTTCATCTCCCAAATCTTATCGTTCTCTTCCTGGAAATCAACCTTGTTGATCAATTCGCCCTGCAAGAACTTGGTATCGCCCGGATCCTCGATCTCCATCTTACGCATCATCTGACGTACGATGACTTCGAAGTGTTTGTCGTTGATCTTCACACCCTGCAGACGGTAAACTTCCTGAATCTCATTCACGATGTACTCCTGCACCTTCATAGCACCCTTGATGTTCAAGATGTCGGACGGAGTGAGCGCACCTTCGGAAAGCGGCGTACCAGCTTTCACAAAGTCGTTCTCCTGTGCCAGAATCTGCTTGGAGGCGGGGATGAGATACTGTTTCTGTTCACCTGTCTTGGAGGTGATGTTCACGCAACGGTTACCACGTTTGAGTTTCTTCTCGAAGGAAACCACACCGTCGATTTCGGACACGATAGCCGGATCGGAGGGGTTACGGGCCTCGAAGAGCTCGGTGACGCGCGGCAGACCGCCGGTGATATCGCCTGACTTACCGAAGGAACGCGGGATCTTCACCAAGATAGCACCTGACTCGATCTTCTCGCCGGGTTCCACAGAAAGACGTGCACCGACAGGAATGTCGAAGGTCTTGATGGTGTTGCCTTCGTCGTCGTTCACCAAAATCATAGGAGTCTTGGTCTTCAGACGGCTTTCCACAATCACGCGGTCGTGGGTACCGGCCTGTTCGTCGGTTTCCACACGGTAGGTCACACCTTCAATAATATCTTTGAAGTCAACTTTACCAGCCACCTCAGAAATAATCACAGCATTGAACGGATCCCAATCGGCGATGATGTCGCCTTTCTTCACCTGGCTGCCATGGTTGAAATAGAGTTTCGCACCGTAGGGGATGTTGGCAGAGAAGAGGGCTACAGACGTATTCTCATCAATGATCTTCATCTCAGCCGAACGACCAATAACGATGCAGTAAGGCTTGCCGTTTTCATCCACTTTTTCGAGAGCACGCAACTCGTCGATGCTCAACAAACCGTCGCTCTTGGCTTGGATACGGCTGTTGGCCACCACGTTGCCAGCCACACCACCCACGTGGAAGGTACGAAGAGTAAGCTGCGTACCAGGCTCACCGATGGACTGTGCGGCGATAACACCGACAGCCTCACCGATCTGCACCAGCTTGCCAGTGGCCAAGTTACGGCCATAGCACTTCTG
Source organism: Bacteroidales bacterium (assembly GCA_017535665.1). Lineage (GTDB taxonomy): Bacteria > Bacteroidota > Bacteroidia > Bacteroidales > WCHB1-69 > UBA1756. The sequence continues at coordinate 29,181 of JAFXTS010000015.1, forward strand.
GCACACACCCTGACGAGATTCGCAAGTAGGCACCGAACGGATTTCCACCTCTTCAATACCCGACTCTTCAATCTTAGCGCAATACTCTTCGGTAAGTTCTTCACCTGCTTTGATGATGAGTTCGTTGGTCTTCGGGTTATATACATCGTGCAAGGTCACACGACCTAACAGACGGTTACCCAAAGTCTCGATGATTTCCTCATTCTTCTTCAAAGCGGTGATAGTCAAACCACGCAACGTACCGCAGTCCTCTTCGGTGATGATGACATCGTGCGCAACGTCCACCAAACGACGGGTCAAGTAACCAGCGTCAGCGGTCTTCAAAGCGGTATCAGCCAAACCCTTACGAGCACCGTGCGTAGAGATGAAGTACTCCAACACCGACAAACCCTCTTTGAAGTTGGAGAGAATCGGGTTCTCGATAATTTCACCTCCGGAGGCACCGGCCTTGGTCGGTTTTGCCATCAAACCACGCATACCTGCCAGCTGACGAATCTGAGTTTCAGAACCACGAGCTCCAGAATCCAGCATCATATATACCGGGTTGAAGCCTTGGCGGTCGGCGGCAATCTTCTTGATCAACACCTTACTCAAGTTAGCATTCGTATGGGTCCATACATCGATGATCTGGTTGGAACGCTCGGTGTTGGTGATGATACCCATCTCATACTGCTCTTGAATTTCATCCACTTTCTCGTTGGATTCAGCAATCAACTCAGCCTTCTCTTCCGGAATGAGCACATCGCCCAAGTTGAAGGAAAGACCGCCCACGAAAGCCATACGGAAGCCCATGCTCATCACATCATCCAAGAACTTGGTGGTGGCTGCGTTGCCACATTTGTACAACACACTACCGATGATGTCACGCAAAGCCTTCTTGGTGAGAAGCTTGTTGATATAGCCATAGTTTTCAGGAACCACCTGATTGAACAATACACGACCCACGGTCGTTTCGGTCAGCACCATCTTGCCATCACCTTCGAGGTTGACGCGGCATTTGATGGTAGCGTTGAGGTGGACCTTCTTTTCATTATAAGCAATAATCACCTCTTCGGGAGAGTAGAAGCACATGCCCTCGCCCGGAACCTTCATATCCTCGGTGGATTTGAGCGGTTTGGTGATGTAGTACAGACCCAATACCATGTCCTGTGAAGGCACGGTAATCGGGGAACCGTTGGCGGGGTTCAAGATGTTGTGCGATGAGAGCATCAGCATTTGAGCCTCCAGCACGGCGGCGTTGCCCAGCGGTACGTGAACAGCCATCTGGTCACCATCGAAGTCGGCGTTGAATGCCGTACAAACGAGGGGGTGCAGACGGAGAGCCTTACCTTCCACGAGGCGGGGCTGGAAGGCCTGGATACCCAGACGGTGCAAGGTAGGAGCACGGTTCAAAAGTACCGGGTGACCTTTCAAGATATTTTCCAAAATATCCCAAATCAATGAATCCTTGCGGTCCACAATTTTCTTGGCAGACTTCACAGTTTTCACGATGCCTCTTTCCAAAATCTTGCGGATGATGAACGGCTTGAACAGCTCGGCGGCCATGTCTTTCGGCAGACCGCATTCGTTCATGTGCAGCTCGGGACCTACCACGATAACCGAACGACCGGAGTAGTCCACACGTTTACCCAGCAAGTTCTGACGGAAACGACCCTGCTTGCCCTTCAAACTGTCGGAGAGGGACTTGAGCGGACGGTTGTTTTCGGTCTTGACAGAGTTGGTCTTTTTGGAATTATCAAAAAGTGAATCAACAGCCTCCTGCAACATACGTTTTTCGTTACGCATGATGACATCAGGAGCCTTGATTTCGATGAGTCTCTTCAGACGGTTGTTACGGATGATGACACGACGGTAGAGGTCGTTGAGGTCGGAGGTAGCGAAGCGGCCGCCATCGAGCGGAACGAGAGGACGAAGTTCGGGAGGAGTGACAGGGATAATCTTCACAATCATCCATTCCGGCTTGTTCTCAGCGCGCTTGCGAGAGTCACGGAAAGCCTCGAAAACCTGAAGTCTTTTCAGGATTTCCTGCTTTCTCTGCTGGGAAGTCTCGGTATTGGCGCGGTCGCGCAGCTCGTAGGACTCTTTGTCGAGATCCACCTTCTGGAGGAGTTCGTACAGAGCCTCAGCACCCATCTTGGCGATGAACTTGCTGGGATCGGAATCTTCCAGCATTCTGTTTTCGGCCGGGATGTTATCCACGATCTCGAAATACTCCTCTTCGGTGAGCAGCGTCAGGGCGCGGACACCGTCTTTGTCTTTCTCGTTGAACTTGTGGCCTTCGGCTACACCGGGCTGGATGACGACGAATTTCTCATAATAGATGATAGCGTCCACATCCTTGGCGGGCAGACCGAGCAGGGCGGCAATTTTCTTAAAGAACCAGATGTGAGCCACCGGCACCACCAGCTGGATGTGACCCATGCGTTCACGACGCACTTTGCGTTCGGTGACTTCCACACCGCAACGGTCGCACACCACGCCCTTGTAACGGATGCGTTTGTACTTTCCGCAGTGGCATTCCCAGTCCTTCGTGGGACCGAAAATTCTCTCGCAGAAAAGACCGTCGCGCTCGGGCTTGTACGTTCTGTAGTTGATGGTTTCCGGCTTGATCACCTCGCCATGCGACTGCTCCAGAATCATCTCCGGGGAGGCCAGGCTGACGGTGATGGTTGAAAACTCCTTTCTGGTATTCGTATCTTTTCTAAAAGCCATTTTCTATATAGATTATGTTTTTTATTAATCAAATTGAACATTCAGATTCAAACCGCGCAACTCGTTGACGAGCACGTTGAATGACTCGGGCAAACCGGGCACCGGCATCACATCGCCCTTGACGATGGCTTCGTATGCCTTGGCTCTGCCCATCACATCGTCGGACTTGACGGTCAGAATCTCCTGCAGCACGTTGGCAGCACCGAAGGCCTCGATGGCCCAGACCTCCATTTCTCCGAAACGCTGACCACCAAACTGGGCTTTACCACCGAGCGGCTGCTGCGTAATCATTGAGTAAGGTCCGATAGAACGAGCGTGCATCTTGTCGTCAACCATGTGGTGCAACTTAATCATATAGATGTAACCCACAGTGACTTTCTGATGGAACTTCTCGCCCGTACCGCCATCATACAGGTCAATGCTACCATTGGCGGGCAGACCGGCTTTTGCCAAAAGTTCATTAATTTGATCAATACTTGCACCGTCGAAAATCGGGGTGGCAAACTTCATACCGAGCTTCTTGCCAGCCCAACCCAAAACGGTCTCATAAATCTGTCCCAAGTTCATACGGGAAGGCACACCCAGCGGGTTCAACACGATGTCAACCGGAGTACCATCGGCCAGGAACGGCATATCCTCTTCCTTCACAATCTTGGCCACAATACCCTTGTTACCGTGACGACCTGCCATCTTGTCACCCACACGCAGTTTGCGCTTGTTGGCCACATATACCTTGGCCATCTGCACAATGCCCGACGGGAGCTCGCTACCGATGGTGGCATCAAACTTCTCGCGCATCATCTTGGCGGTCAGCGCACGCTCCTCAATGAGGTAGTTGCGGATGATCTCGGTGACAAGAGCGTTCAGTTTCGCATCGTTGGTCCACTTCGACACCACAACGGTAGAGTAGTTGATGGTGGAGAGCAGCTTCTGCGAGAACTTGGCACCCTTCTGGATGATGATATTCTTGGCATTGTCGTAGATGTTGTGGGCGATCTTGCCATTCAGCAAATCGTACAACTTGATGACAATTCTCTCTTTCAGAGCAGCTAAGTCTTTCTCGTAAACGGCGTCGATTTCTTTCAGCACGTCTTTGTCTTTTGATTTGGCCTTGCGGTCTTTCATCAGACGGGAGAGCGACTTGGCAGCAATCACAACACCCTTCATGGATGGCGGTGCCTTGAGGGAGGCGTCCTTCACATCGCCGGCCTTGTCGCCGAAGATGGCGCGGAGCAGCTTCTCCTCAGGAGTCGGGTAGGATTCGCCCTTCGGGGTGATCTTACCGATCAGGATGTCACCTTCGTTCACCTCAGCACCCACGCGAATCAAACCGTCCTCGCCAAGGTCTTTGGTAGCCTCGGTGGAAACGTTCGGGATGTCGTTGGTGAACTCTTCCACACCACGCTTGGTATCGCGCACCTCGAGGGTGAGCTCCTCAATGTGGATGGAGGTGAAGATATCCTCTTTCACCACTCTTTCAGAAATCACAATAGCATCCTCGTAATTGTAACCCTTCCAAGGCATGAAGGCTACCATCATGTTGCGACCGAGAGCCAGCTCGCCGCCCTTCGTCGCATAACCTTCCGTCAGCACCTGACCTTTCACCACGCGCTCGCCCTTACGAACGATCGGCTTGTCGTTGATGCAGGAGTTCTGGTTGGTTCTTCTGAATTTCTGAAGATTATAAGTCTTGACATTCGAATCGAAACGGACGAGATTTTCCGCTTCGGTACGGTCGTAGTTGATGACAATTTTCTGAGCATCGGCATATTCCACCACGCCATTGCCCTCGGCACGCAGCAGCGCACGTGAGTCGAGAGCCACCTGGCGCTCCAGACCGGTACCTACGATAGGAGCTTCCGGATCCAAAAGCGGAACAGCCTGACGCATCATGTTCGAACCCATTAGGGCACGGTTTGCATCATCGTTCTCCAAGAACGGAATCAAGGAGGCGGCGATAGAGGCAATCTGGTTGGGAGCCACATCAATCAGGTCGATTTCCTCCTTCGGCAGAATCGGGAAGTCGGCGAGGTTACGGGCTTTCACCTTGTCGCACAGCTTGCCGTCAGCATCCATCGGGGTGCGGGCCTGTGCGATAGATTTGTTCTCTTCCTCTTCAGCGCTCAGATAGATGGGATCCTCGTTGAACTGCACCACACCATCCACCACGCGGCGGTAAGGAGTTTCGATGAAGCCGAGGTTGTTGATCTTGGCGAAAACGCAGAGGGAGGAAATCAAACCGATGTTCGGACCTTCAGGAGTCTCGATGGTACACAGACGACCATAGTGGGTATAGTGGACGTCGCGCACCTCGAAACCTGCACGCTCACGGGAAAGACCTCCAGGACCGAGGGCGGAGATTCTACGCTTGTGCGTCAACTCCGACAGCGGGTTGGTCTGGTCCATGAACTGCGACAGCTGGTTGGTGCCGAAGAACGAGTTGATGACCGATGAGAGGGTCTTGGCGTTGATGAGGTCCATCGGTGAGAAGACCTCATTGTCGCGCACGTTCATCTTTTCACGGATGGTACGGGACATACGGGCGAGACCCACGCCGAACTGATTGTACAACTGCTCGCCGACGGTACGGATACGACGGTTGCTCAAGTGGTCGATATCATCCACCTCGGTCTTCGAGTTGATCAGCTCGATTAAATATTTGATAATCGCGATGATGTCTTCCTTGGTCAGGACACCGACTTCCATCGGAGTATTCAAATTCAGTTTTTTGTTGATTCTGTAGCGGCCTACCTCACCGAGGTCGTATCTCTTCTCGGAGAAGAAGAGTTTTTCGAGGGTGGAACGGGCGGCCTCTTCATCCGGCGGCGCGGCGTTGCGCAACTGCTGGTAGATATATTCGATAGCCTGTTTCTCGGTGAGAGTCGGGTCCTTCATCATCGTGTTGGTGATGATGGAGTAGTCGGTCTGGTGTTCGCCTTCCTTGTGGAAGATGACCGTCTTGACGCCAGAGTCAGCAATCATGTTGATGTGCTTCTCTTCGAGGATGGTACCTCTTTCGATGACCACCTCGGTACGCTCAATGCTGACCACCTCGCCAGTTTCGCTATCTACGAAATCCTCGTTACGGTCGTGCAGCACGCTGGCGGCGAGCTTACGTCCGATGCATTTCTTCATGTTCACCTTGGTGGCTTTCACCTCCTCGGCCATGTCGAAGATTTCAAGGATGTCTTTATCTGTTTCATAACCGATGGCACGGAGCAGCGTGGTGACCGGTAATTTCTTCTTACGGTCGATGTACGCATACATCACGTTGTTGATATCGGTGGTGAATTCCATCCAGGAGCCCTTGAAGGGGATGATTCTGGCGGAATAGAGCTGTGTTCCGTTAGTATGGAACGACGAGCCAAAGAAGACGCCGGGGGAACGGTGCAGCTGGGAGACCACAACACGTTCAGCACCGTTGATGATGAAGGTGCCGCGAGGCGTCATATAGGGAATGGTGCCCAGATATACGTCTTGGATTTTGGTTTCGAAATCCTCATGGTCGGCATCGTTGCACGACAGTTTCATTTTTGCTTTCAACGGCACGCTATAGGTGAGGCCACGTTCGATGCACTCGTCCATGGAGTAGCGCGGACCATCGATATAGTAGTCAAGAAATTCGAGGACGAAACTGTTTCTTGCATCCGTGATGGGAAAGTTCTCTGAGAAAACTTTGAAAAGTCCCTCGTCGTGTCTTTTCTCCGCATCGGTGTCAATCTGGAAAAATTCCTGAAATGACTTCAGCTGAATGTCGAGCAGGTCGGGATATTCAGCCGGACGGGTGGATGCAAAACTAAATCTGGTATTTGATTGATTTGTTGCCAATGTTGATTTACTTTTTAGGTTGGTGAAAAAAAGTGAATTGGGTCGGTATTATCGGCAAGTTACCGGAGCGCAGGGTTGTGTACCGTCAGGCACACAAAAAATACAATAAGTACAAGCCCCCACTTCGGCGGGAGGCTTGTACTTGATTGTTGGAGGTAAAACGAATTATTTCAATTCGATCACTGCGCCGACTTCTTCCAAAGCCTTCTTGAGGCCTTCGGCTTCGTCTTTGGAGATACCTTCCTTGACAGCCTTCGGAGCGCCGTCCACCAATTCCTTGGCTTCTTTCAGTCCGAGACCAGTGAGTTCCTTCACAGCTTTCACAACGGCGAGCTTCTGGGCACCAGCTTCTTTGAGGATAACGTCGAATTCGGTCTTTTCCTCTTCAGCGGCGGCGGCACCAGCAGCGGGACCAGCGGCAACTGCAACTGCGGCTGCGGCGGGCTCGATACCGTACTCGTCTTTCAAAATCTGAGCTAACTCGTTAACTTCTTTAACGGTCAAATTAACTAATTGTTCTGCAAATGCTTTCAAATCTGCCATGATTTCTATTTTTTTAAATGGTTTCTAATTTTGTTGATTTTTTAATTATGCTCTTTCTGACAAAGTTTTTACGATGCCAGCAAGTTTGCCACCACCCGACTGAAGAGCGGAGATGACGTTCTTTGCGGGAGACTGCAACAGACCGACGATGTCGCCGATGAGTTCCTCTCTCGACTTGATGTTGCAAAGATTCTCTAATTGGTCGTCACCAATGTAGGAAGCGCTTTCAATGAATGCGGCCTTTACAATGGGTTTTTTGTTCTTCGCACGGAAGTCCTTGATTAACTTAGCCGGTGCGTTACCCACGGTAGAGAGCATGATTGCGGTGCTGCCTTCCAATACCGGATAGATTTCCGAGTAGTCAGCTGCCGACTGGTCCATAGCGCGTTTCAGCAGGGTGTTTTTCACCACCTTCAGCTTGATCTCACGTTTGAAGCACTGTCTTCTCAGCTGGTTGACCATTTCAACGGTGAATCCGGAAATATCCGTTACATAAACGTTCGGATAATTAGCTAAATCTTCAGCAATCGCTTCAATAATCTGAGCTTTTTGTTCTTGTTTCATACTAATTTAGCTTTTTGGATTAAATGGTAACCGATTTAACATCGACTTGTACACCAGGACTCATGGTTGAGGAGATGTAAATGCTCTTGATGTAGGTTCCCTTTGCAGCGGACGGTTTCAACTTGATAATGGTTGCCATCATCTCGCGGGCGTTCTCCACCAGCTTGTCAGCGCTGAAGTTCACCTTGCCGATTCCGGTATGGATGATACCATATTTGTCAACCTTGAAGTCGATCTTACCGGCCTTCACATCTGCAACCGCCTTGCCGATTTCCATCGTAACGGTACCGGCTTTCGGGTTCGGCATCAAGCCACGGGGACCCAAAATCTTACCCAGCGCACCAATCTTGGGCATCACGCTCGGCATGGTGATGATCACGTCCACGTCGGTCCAACCTTTCTTGATCTTATCAACGTATTCGTCCAAGCCTACGTAATCTGCGCCGGCAGCCTTTGCCTCTTCCTCCTTGTCAGGAGTACAAAGTACCAACACTCTCACCACCTTGCCAGTGCCGTGCGGGAGGGTCACAATACCTCTCACCATCTGGTTGGCCTTACGAGGGTCAACACCCAGACGGACGTCAATATCGAAGGACGCATCAAATTTGGTGTAGGTGATGTCCTTGACGATATTTACGGCTTCTACCAACGGGTAAGCTTTGGTCTTATCAAACTTTGCAAAAGCCTCTTTGCGTTTTTTTGATATTTTAGCCATTTTGTTTTACTTTACTTGATTAATTAATTTTTCTCAAAAGGATTCGTGCCACCCTTCACCACAATACCCATGCTGCGTGCGGTACCAGCTACCATCGACATGGCAGACTCAACCGTGAAGCAGTTCAGGTCGGGCATCTTGTCTTCGGCAATCGTCTTCACCTGGTCCCACGTGATCGTGGCTACCTTGTTGCGGTTAGGCTCTGCAGAGCCCTTCTGCGCCTTCGAGACTTCCTTCAGCTGCACAGCAACCGGAGGGGTCTTGATGATGAAGTCGAAAGACTTGTCCTTGTAAACAGTGATGATCACAGGAATGACCTTTCCGGCCTTGTCCTGCGTACGAGCATTGAACTGCTTACAGAACTCCATGATGTTCACACCCTTAGAACCCAATGCGGGGCCTACTGGCGGTGACGGATTGGCGGCACCTCCCTTGATTTGTAACTTAATAAGTCCAGCTACTTCTTTTGCCATTTTTTAACTTTTTTTAATTTGTGTAACAATTTGTCGCCGGCAAACTACAGCTTCTCAACCTGCATAAAACTTAATTCGAGAGGAGTTTTACGGCCGAAGATCTTCACCATGACCTTCAGCTTCTTCTTCTCGGCGTTGATCTCTTCGATCACACCGTTGAAGGTGTTGAATGGGCCGTCCACCACTTTCACTTCCTCACCAATCATGAAGGGGGGAGCAAAGGTCTCGTCTTGCTCAAGCAATTCGTCAACCTTCCCTAACATTCTGGTGACTTCTGCAGGGCGCAAAGGAGTCGGCGTGTCTGTCTTGTGCTTGCAACCTACAAAGCCCAAAACGCCCGGAATGCTCAACAAAAGATGCAACACGTCCGTCAGGTTCATGACTTCCACGAAGACATAACCCGGGAAGTAGGTCGTCTCTTTGCTGATTTTCTTTCCGTTGCGGATCTGATAAACTTTCTCGGTCGGAATCAGAATGTTCGTGACAAAGTCCCGCAAATGTGAATTAGAAATCTCATTCTCGATGTTCTGCTTCACCTTCTTCTCGGTGCCCGTCACAACTCTGATGACATACCACTTTCTCTCAATTTCTGCCATACAGCCAAAGTGTTTACGATAAATTTGCCAACTAATTATTCAACTCTACGAAAGAGGAGGGAACATGAACGGAAGGCCCATGAACCATGAAAAAAAGACATCCATCAACCATACGATTAACGCAATGATTAGGGAAGCAATGGATACTACAACAACGCTGCTCTGCAGGTCATCAGCCGACGGCCACGTTACCTTGTTTACCAGCTCGTCGTACGTCTCTCTTAAATATCTACCTAACTTTCTCATGTTTGAATAATTTTTCGTTTTTAATCAATTTTGGAAGTTTTGGAAGTCAATTTTTACATTTTCATCGTCAAGTCTTATGAATTTTCGTGGCTTAAGAGAGTATGCCAACCTCCTTATAAAGAGTAATTTACAAGGTCTGGTTTGCTTCATAACTCCCCTCCGCACACTATACTTCAATAAGCTGGCAAATATACATTTTTTTTCGCTTCTGTACACCTGTTGAAAAAAAATGATAAAAAATTTTTTATTTTTCGATTTTTTTACAATAAACCATACCCCACCTTGTAATTGATTTTTTTCATGTAATTTTGCACTCTTTTACTTGACCATATATTATAAAGGTATGTTAGACATCGAAAAAATTAAAGAAAGCGCCCGGTTCATCCAACAAAACATCCCCTCCTGCCCCAAAATCGCCATCGTGCTCGGCTCCGGCCTCGGCGGCCTCGTGGAGGAAATCCAAAATAAAAAGGAAATCAACTACAAAGATATTCCCAACTTCCCCGTCTCCACCGTACAGGGCCACCGCGGCACCCTCATCTTCGGCACCCTCAACGGCACCCCCGTCCTCGTTATGAGCGGCCGCTTCCACTACTACGAGGGCTACTCGATGCAAACCCTCACCTTCCCCATCCAGGTGTTCAGCCAACTCGGCATCAAAAAACTCATCCTCTCCAACGCCGCCGGCGGCCTCAACCCCTCCTTCGACATCGCCGACATCATGATCATCACCGACCATATCAACTTCATGGCCAACAACCCCCTGCTCGGTCCCAACAACGACCAACTCGGTCCCCGCTTCCCCGACATGAGCGAAGCCTACTCGCGCCGCATGGTGAAACTGGCAAAGAAGGTGGCCGAACAACATAATATCAAACTGCAACACGGCATCTATATCGGCGTTACCGGTCCCTGCTACGAAACACCCGCCGAATACCACGCCTTCCACATCCTCGGCGCCGACGCCGTGGGCATGTCCACCGTGCCCGAAACCATCATGGCCCGCTACCTCGGTATGGAGGTGTTCGCCCTCTCGGTCATCACCGACCTCGGCGTGCTCGGACAAATCGAAAAGGCCTCCCATGAGGAGGTGCTCAACGCCGCCCACAAGGCCGAACCCAACATGATCAAGCTCGTCAAAGAGCTCGTGCCTCAGCTGTAAACCCGCAACCGCCGGCCGTCATAGCTGGTGTGATACATCTTTAATGGGTACTGCGACGGCCCGTCAATCATCGAGCCATCCAATATGTTGAACCGTGAACCACAATGCTGGTCCACAATCATCAATCCGCTCTCATCTACTTCCAACCATGCCTTCGGATCTTCCCAGTCGTACGGACACGCCCGGTCGTAAGCCACAAATGTGGTCATGTCGATCCGATAAACGATGATGCCGGCCACGCCACCCGTGAAATACTCGTATCCGCCAATGTAATTCAAATTCTGATAGTTCACATTATCGGGATAAATCGTGAAGTTGACATGCACATTGGGAATCGTGGAATGCTCGTAGCCGTTGCAACGCATGAATAGCGCCGACAACACCAGCACAGCAAGGGTCAGATGAATGATTTTTTTCATACTATATTATATATAGGTGTACTTCTATTCTTCTTTTACCTTCTCAGCTTTCACACTCAATGATTGAATGCCCGTGAAGGAAAACCTTCCATGCCCCGGCGCCATCTCCACCTTGAAACGCGCCTCCCCAGTAGAGGAGAACTTCATCCCGGGGAAAACGCGGCGGGTGTTCCTCTTCAAAACACGACCATCCTCTTTGCCAATTTCCTTGGTTTGCACAGTATCGTTGAAAATCAACTTGTACTGCTGCGTACGCCGGCTGGCCGAATCGGGCGAGATGGCCGTCACCACAAACAGACAGTCGGCCACATCCACATCGTCATAGTAATCGGTCACCAAAGTGATGTCGTACGTGGCCTCCGCATCGGGAATTTGTCCCTTCAGCCAAACTTCGGGATGCAAGATGATGTCATCGTTGGGCAAAATCTCTTTGCTGGGTTTGAACGTGTTGTTGGGGAAAACATACGTGTTGACAAAGCCATCGGCAGCCGCCACCTTCAGTTCTGCCTCCGGCGACTGCTCCTTTGACTTTCCACCATCTTTTGTTTTACAAGATATTACTAATACACTTATTGTCAATAAAATAGAAATAATCGAATAAAAAGTCAGATTTTTTTTCATCTTCCGAATTTTTGAGTTTGGATTTTTAATACTTTCGCATTCCAATTTGGCTGCAAAATTACATTAAATTTTATAAACACGAACTATCTGTCATTCTATATATTAACTAAATCTCATATTCGATGAAAGTGAAAAAATATTACGTGGTTTGGAACGGGCGCATCCCGGGAATTTACGAATCGTGGAACGAATGTAAGGCGCAAGTCGATGGTTTCGAGAACGCCAAGTACAAGAGTTTCGAGAGTTTGTCGGAAGCCCACAAACAGTACCGAGCGGGTTACGAAAACTACTGGAAAAACCACCCGGTGATTCCCAAAACTCCGCCCCAATTAGATTCCGATGAGGTTACCCCGCCCATCTGGGAGAGCATCGCGGTGGATGCGGCCTGCAACATGGCCACCCGCGTCATGGAGTACCGAGGCGTGGACACGCGCAGCGGCAAGGAGATCTTTCATGTGGGCCCCTTCCAGAACGCCACCAACAACATGGGCGAATTTCTCGCTCTCGTACACGGACTCGCCTACCTCAAACAGAAAGGCAGCAACATCCCCATCTACTCCGACAGCATCACCGCCATTGCGTGGGTGAGACAGAAAAAACACAAGTCCACCATCAAACCTACTGCCGAAAACGCAAGATTGTTTGACTTACTCACAAGGGCTGAAAATTGGCTGAAAACCAACACTTTCACCAATCCCATCCTCAAATGGAACACGCCAGTATGGGGCGAAATCCCCGCCGACTTCGGACGAAAGTAAAGGTTTTAAAACACCGACGCACTCCTTTTCAGGAGTGCGCCAGCATCAACAAACAAAAAACATCTTATATGTTTCCCACCTCAAAATGAGAAGCAATCGAGGTATGATCCATCACGCTCCGAATCACGTCTGAAACCAACGGTGCAATAGAAAGCACCTCCACCTTGTCAGAGGGCCGTTTCAGCGGAATGGTGTCGGTAACAATAATTTTGTCCAAAGAGGATTCCTCCAAGCGATCCAGCGCATTACCGGAAAGTAGCGCGTGGGTACACATGGCATAAACTTTCTGCGCGCCAAGAGCTTTCACTCTATCGGCAGCCTTGCAAAGCGTGCCGCCCGTATCCATGATATCATCCAACAAAATCACATTTTTACCTTCCACATTACCAATAATTTGCAGAGCTGCCACCTCGTTGGCTTTCACACGCTGCTTGAAACCGATGGCAAAATCGCAGTCGAGGGCCTTTGCGTAGGTAGAAGCACGCTTGGTACCACCCGTGTCAGGAGAAACGATGCAGAGATTATCCCAGTTCAACCCACGGATGTAGGGCAAGAAAACGGTGGAAGCATACAAATGATCAACGGGAACTTCAAAGAAGCCTTGAATCTGGTCGGCATGCAAATCCATGGTGATCAGACGGTTGATACCGGCAGCGGTCAAGAGGTTGGCCATTAATTTGGCACCAATGGAGGTTCTCGGCTTGTCTTTACGGTCTTGACGAGAATAACCATAATAAGGTACCACCGCCACAATCTCGGCTGCTGATGCGCGTTTGGCGGCATCAATCAAAATGAGCAGTTCGAGAACATTTTCCGCTGGGGAGAAAGTAGGCTGGATGATGAAAACATGACGGCCACGGATGGTTTCATTGTAGTATGCCTGAATTTCACCATCCTTAAATTGTACGATTTCTTCATCTAAAAGAGAGGTTCCTAAATTCTTGGCAATCTTTTCGGCCAATTCACGGTTTGAACGTCCAGTAACCAATGCGATGTCGCTTGTATTCATAATGTATTGATTTTGTGATATTAAATTCTCCAACAGCGGTGGTGCAAAAATAAATGATTTTTCTGAAGTATATTCGCTTTTTTTGAAAATAATCTTGTAATTTTGCGGCCATGAAGAAAATCGCCCTCATATCGCTTGCAATTGCTGCCGTTGTGTTCGTTTCCTGCGGCCATTCCACCGCCCGATTACAGAAAAAACCCGCTAATCTGATTCCCAAAGATACGATGGTGGTGATGATTGCCGAACAACTTATCTACGAAGCCACCCTCGACTTTGTCAAGCAGGAAATTGAACGTGAAGATACCACCCTCTGCCAACAGGTGAATACCTTGGTGGAAGGTGAAGTCATCACCCTCGACTCACTGAAGATGGGCTCCATGCACGTGCTGTCGAAACTCTCAGGTAACTATTACGGTCCTTGGCTCAACAAAAGGGGTTACACCTTTGAGCAGTACGAAGAATCGCTCATCTACTACTTCAACACTTCCGAAACTACTCAAGATATTATGAGCCAGGTGAAAGATTACATCACCAAAAAGTACGGCGGGCTCATCCCGCCCCCAACGCCCAGCCCCGAAATGCCTCATACACCATTATGATAAAATTTAGCTTTAGCATCATCGTAGCCGCCGGACAAAACGGCGAAATCGGCCTCAACAACCAACTACTCTGCCACCTTCCGGCAGACTTGCGCCGCTTCAAGGAACTCACTACCGGTCACCCCATCGTGATGGGCCGAAAGACATGGGAATCTCTTCCCATCAAACCCCTCCCCAACCGAACCAACATCGTACTAAGCCGAAATTTGGCATTATCTATCCCAGAAGCCACCGTTGTTCACACTCTAGAAGAAGTGGGTAAAATCATTGATAATGAGGAAGAAGTGTTTATCATTGGCGGTGAAAAGGTATATCGCGACAGCATTGATTTTGCCCATACCCTCTACCTCACCCGCATCGAACACGCCTTCACCGCGGATGCCTATTTTCCCGCTATTGATGAAAAAAAATGGCAGATGGTGGAAGATGTTTTTCGCGCCAGCGATGAAAAAAATCAATACGATATGCGCTTCCAGAAATGGGTTAGAAAGGCGTAACAAACTCCTTTAAGGTAGGCCCTACACTATCTTTTTCCGACAAAATAGGTTGCTCCACCCCCCACTCCACATGGATGTCGGGGTCGTTGTAAATGATATTTCCCTCGGATGCTTTGTTATAAAAGTTGGAACATTTGTATGCAAAGATGGTCTGGTCTTCCAATACCGAAAACCCATGCGCAAATCCTTCTGGGATAAAGAGTTGATGATGATTTTCTCCCGTCAGCAAAGCCGAAACATATTGTCCGTAAGTGACACTTCCCGCCCGGAGGTCAACCGCCACATCCAATACCGCACCCTGCACCACACTCACTAACTTCGCCTGGGCATACGGCGGCCGCTGGAAATGAAGTCCCCGCACTACGTTTTTCTGCGAAAAGGATTGGTTGTCCTGTACAAACCGTACGTTGATGCCAGCAGCCCTGTACCTTTCCTCGTTATAGGTCTCGTAAAACCAACCTCTTGCATCTCCAAATATTTGAGGCTTAATTAGTTTCACCCCCTCAATGGGCATCTCTATTACTTCCATTTTTCTCTCTTTTTTTACTCAAAAACCTTGGCCTCTATGCCAATTTTTTTCACACGCTCGGCGATTTTTTCCAACTCGGGCTGGTGTACCTTCACCAACTGCTTCGCAGGCGTCTCCCGATCCAGCGAGTACAACACCACCTTCCGGGGCTTTACCTCCTCCAAGACCTTCAACCACGCCGCCACGTTCTCTTCGGCCGTGTTGTCGAATTTCACTCCGTCGATTTCCCCTTTCAAGAACATGCTCTGCATCACGAAATTACCGTTGAAAGCCCGCATGCCTTCCACTGTGTCTTTCATCGTCACAGGAATGGTGGGACGGTTGATGAGCTGGTACAGCTCCGGCAGCCCAGCATCCAATTTCAACATCGGGTTCTCAATCTTCAACAACGCCTCCCGCACCTTCACATCCTGCAACTTTGTGGCATTTGATAAGCAAGTGATGATGGCTGTGGGATAATATTTATCTCTGAGTACCAGTAAGTTATCAATAATCTCGCCAAATTGTGGATGCAAGGTGGATTCGCCATTGCCCGAAAAGGTGATACTGTCGATGTGGGTGCCTTCCGCCTGGCAACTCTGCAACTTTTTTTCAATTGCCTGCGCTACTATGTCGGCGGTGGCATAGTGCGTAGAGGTGATGTCCTTCTCCAACGTCCAGCCGCACTCACAATAGATGCAGTCGAACGAACAAATTTTCACATCCGTGGGCGAAATGTTGATGCCCAACGAACTGCCGAGCCGGCGACTATGAATAGGTCCAAAAGCGATACTTTCCCAAAGAAACATTTTTGATCTAATTTTAAATGACGAAAAATAACGATGGTTTTTCTCTAATATTGTAGTTTAGCGACGGTCGCGCAACGCTTGATCCACCTGCGCATACAGCTCATCCAACGAGCCGTCGTTGGTCAGCACCGCCGAGGCACGACGGATGCATTCCGAGAGGTTCTGCTTGTTGGGATCGTCGGAGGTCATCTCGCGTTTTTCGTTAGCCATAAAGGTATCAAAATCAATGTGGTCGGTTTCTGAGGCACGCAGCACCACCCGCTGGTAGCGAATCTTCGGGTCGGCATTTACCGCCCAAAGGCTGAAATCGGCCTTGCCCTCTAAGGAGTCGATCTCGCCCGGCGTGCGGATGCTCTCGATGATGGCATTCTGGCCCGATGCCGCTGCTTGAAGATACAGCTGGTCAACAATATACGACGGGGTGTGGTGCGCCCGCAGGTCGTTGGCCACCGAGGTGAACGAGTCGCGGTTCGGCTCCATACCCCGCTTCAGCACTTCACCGCGCAAAAATTCGCGCACCGAAAAATGCACAAAGCCATACTTTTCTTTCAAATAGTCCACCACTGTGCCTTTACCTGCTCCTAATGTTCCTGTAATTCCTATGATGATCATATCGTAAGTTTTTTATTTCCAACATTTTTCTACTACTCTACCCATCACTTCGCGCACCTTTTCCTGCTCCTGTGCTGTCAACTCCGTATGCATCGGCAACGAAAGCACGGTGTCCGCCAGGTGCTCCGCCACCGGAAAGTCGCCGCGCCGGTAGCCCAACTCCGCAAATACGGGCTGGAGATGCAGCGGCACGGGATAATACACCATCGTGGGCACCCCCTCGGCTCGTAACAACTCCTGCAACTGGTCGCGATTCACCCTGTCGGCGAGGCGTACCGTATATTGGTGAAACACATGGGTGCTGTATGAAGCGCGGTACGGCACTGTCAGCCAGTCGCAATCCGCAAAGAGTGTGTCGTACCGGTCGGCAGCAGACTGCCGGGCCTGCGTGAACTCACCCAAATGGCGTAACTTCACGTTCAAGATGGCCGCCTGCAGCGTGTCGAGCCGCGAGTTGACGCCCACCCGCTCATGATGGTACTTTATCTCGGCACCGTGGTTGGCTATGCAGGCGGCCAATTTCGCCAATTCTGCATCGTGCGTGAACATCGCACCTCCATCGCCATAACAACCCAAATTCTTGGTGGGGAAAAAGGAGGTGCAGCCGAAGGTTCCCATCGTGCCTGCCATTTTCCGCTGACCATCGGCAAAAATATACTCGGCCCCTATCGACTGGCAGGCATCCTCCACTACGTACAACCCATGCTTTTCGGCAATCTGCAGCAGGGGGTCCATGTTGGCGCTCTGTCCGTACAGATGCACCGGCAGGATGGCCTTCGTGCGCGGAGTGATGGCCGCGTTGATTTGATGAATGTCAAGATTAAAAGTATTTTCTTCCACATCTACGAACACTGGCTGAACACGCAACAGGGCCATTACCTCAGCAGTAGCGATAAAGGTGAACGGCGTGGTGATCACCTCATCGCCAGGTTGCAGGCCGAGTGCCATCAGCGCAATCTGCAAGGCATCGGTGCCACTGCCGCAGCCGATAACGTGTGGGATGGAAAGAAAACGGGAAAGATTTTCCTGAAATTCAGTCACTTCCGTACCTTTTATATACGCGCCAGAGGCCAACACTTTCTCCACGACCTCATCTATTTCGGCCTTCAGTCTCTCATATTGACCATTTAAGTCCACCATTTTCATCCTTCGTTCATTTTTTTGAAACGGCAAAAATACTAAAAAAATATAATTTTCTCATAACGACGATTATTTCATTAAAAAATTGTATCTTTGCCGCCGAAAATCATTTATTAACCAAATTATATTATTATGAAAAAGTTATTTACATTTTTTGCGGCTATGGCTCTGGTTTCCATGTCATTTGCCCAGTTGAACGAGACGCCTGTCACTAACGTTCAAAATCCTGGAAATGTAGACCGTTCAGAATGGTATGGTTTTACTTCCAACTCTTCGAGCGCTTACATTTTCGCTGCTGAAGCTGAATATCTGCTTCGTATTCCTGCCGGTGCTTTAACGCCTGGTACCTTAATTACCAAAGTGATGTTCCAGCACTTAACCAGTGAAAACTTCTCTGATTACACTGGAGATCCTTTTGGATGTGAAACCTACACTATCAAAATTTACACCGGAACTTCTTATGAGACCATTACTTACATCGGTTCTGATGAACAGGAGCACACTTATGATTCTTTGAATCCTGGTACCCTTGCTTATTCCATGTTCTACAGCCCGACCGAAACTGGTCAGCAGATTGTTACCTTAGGTCAAGCTTTCACCGTTCCGAATGGTGATTTCTGCGTTGCTATCTACGCTCCTGACAAGAGTGCTGGTGGTCTTTGCCCGGAAGATACTGCTTGCGCAACCCAATCATACGCTTACATGGATGATGCGGATGGCTGGCAGCACTATCAGTTCGGTAATGGTGGTGTATATACCGACAAACCGTGGTATCTGGCTGTTTTCAACGATGACGGTCAACCCATTGTACATAAATGCGACTGGAAAGTTGCTCTCCACGATCCTAATGACGCACAAACCTTCCCGGATGAAATTACCTCTATGACTGTTGACTCCTATGTTGACTCTCTCTATTTAGCTTTCGAGATGGGCAATATGGGTCCCGACACTGCTTACGGTCACGTTTATTTTGACTGCTACGTAGAATGCAATGGCATCACCACTACGCTTATTGAAGACGATGATTGGGATCTTTCTCAAACTACCAATGGTTACATGCTTCCTGGTTATGGTTGGTGGTCTGTAGATGGTGGTGGTCTTTTCGACTTCGCCAACGATTTTGTTGAGCTCGGTCTCTCCTTCCCGTTCGAACTCTGCATTCATTGCGACTGGGTGGGCAACCAAAGCAACGACTACGATCCGGATACTACAAACAATACCTATTGTATCACCGTTGACTATGACAATGGTATTAACGAGAAAACCAACGACCTGATGGTTTACCCGAACCCCGCTTGCAACGAAATCACTATCGACAACGCTGCCGGCGCTCAGGTTTCCATCTACAACGTGGCTGGTCAGGAAGTGATGAGCATCGAAAATGCTAACGCCTCCGCTACCATCAACGTGATGAACCTCACCGAAGGTTTGTACATCGTTCGCGTTGTGAACGGCAACGAAGTGGCTACCAGCAAGGTGAACATCGTTCGCTAATTCTGAACCACTTATTCTATAATAAAAAAACACCTCCACTGCGGAGGTGTTTTTTTGTACAATATTTTCATACTTCCGCCGTTGAAAAGCAGTGTAAATCCATCCATCATGTTCCTCTTTACTGGCTTCCGATTAGAACTTTCAAAAGAGTATGATCCTCTGATTGCCGAGCTACACCGCCGCACTCATTACGATACCATCACTTGGGTAAAACCCGATCTTTTCCATATCACCCTCCGCTACATCGGAAAAACGCACTCCTCTCAAGTGAAATCTATCGCAGAAACACTACAAAATATCGCAGCCAATACGCCAGAAATTGACCTCGAAATCAACAAACTGGGAGTTTTTGGATCCCATTACAAACCAAAGTGTATCTGGCTCGGCATTCAGAATACCCCACAACTCCAACAACTTTACAATATAGTCGATAGCTCTCTCCCACAACTCGGAGTGAAACTAAAAAATGAAAACTTTGTTCCTCACATCTCTTTAGGAAGAACGAGAAAAATAGACAATAAGAATAGATTTTCTCAAATGCTGGAAGAATTACAGCCCACCTTCCACCAAAAATTTCATTTCACCCATTTCTCTCTCATTCGCAGCCAACTTGAAAAAGAAGGACCTATCCATACCACCCTGTACGACTTCCCACTTTTAGGTAAGAATATGCCAGAAAATGGCATTTCTACACCCTCTTCAGCCCCATCAATATGAAAGCTCTCCCCTACATCCTCACCCCCATCGTTCTGATAGCCGCCGCATTTCTGGCCGCTACCATCGGCGTGGTGAATATTCCCCATGAGGCCATAGGGGCCATCCTGAAAGCCAAACTTACCGGCGGAGATGTGGCCGAAAATTGGCAGATTTACGAGATGACGCTATGGAACCTGCGCATTCCCCGCATCCTGATGAGTCTGCTGGCCGGCAGCGCATTAGCCATCTGCGGCGCCGCCTTTCAATCCATCTTCCGCAACCCCATCTGCGACCCCTATATCCTTGGCATCTCCTCTGGTGCTTCCCTCGGCGCCGCTATCGCCATCATCACTGGCCTCTCTGCCTTTACCTTCGGACTGCCCGCCGCCGCCATGATCTCCGCCCTCGGCACTCTCTTCCTGATCATCGGTATCGCATTTATCGGACGCCAAAAGTCAGTAAAAACGCTCCTTCTCGCCGGTATCGCCATCAACTTCCTCATTTCGGCTATCATCACCCTGCTGATGGTCGTTCACCAAGAATCCTTCGAACAGATTATCTACTGGACCATGGGTAGTTTCGCCTCCTCTTCTTGGACTTCTACCATCATCCTATTCTTCATGCTTACCGCTTGCTCTATCTTTCTTTTCTTCAATACTAAAAATCTCAACATCTTACAATTAGGGCGCGATACGGCGCAATCTTCTGGAGTGAATGTACAAAGAACCACCTTAAGCGTGCTCATCGTTTCTTCCATACTGATTGCTGCCACAGTGGCCTGTTGCGGTGTCATTGGTTTCGTCGGACTCATTATCCCTCATATCGTACGTCTCATCTTCGGCAACAACAACCGCACCGTCTTCTTCTTCTCCCTCTGCTTCGGCGCCATCTTCTGTCTCTTCGCCGACACTCTCGCCCGCTCCATCGTAGCCCGCTCCGAACTTCCTGTTGGTAGTATCACCGCCCTAATCGGAGCTCCCTATTTTATCTTCTTACTGTTGGCTAAAAAAAGAAAATAGGGTATTTTTATCAACTCGTAAATGTTGACAAATATTGATAACTTTGCCTTTATCAACACAAAAATTTCTACCGCCGCGCTCACCAAAAAGTTTTCAGATTTTATCAAAAGATTGCCAACATTGTCCGCTTCAATTTTCAACATCCAAAATAATTTTTACCCTTTTCAATTTTCAACAAAAGCATTTTTCAACACATTTTAATAGAAATTTTTCTCGCTTTGGTCATCAGTCATTTACTCCAAAAAAAATTGTTGAAAAACGGTTAGTAAATGCTGACAACTTAAAAAGCAAATATTTTTCCAAAAAATTATCCCAATTGTCAACACCATTAATATGTCTAATAAATTCCTTTGTTTTTAAAAAAAGAAATTTTAAAGAATTAATCCCGTTGAAATAATGCTTACTTTTGCACGATGAAAAAATGGACTCTACTTTTGCTGTTGCTGATGCTCTATGGAGTGGGAATGGCGCAAACCAAGAAGTTGGTGGGTACGGTCTATAATTCATCAGGCATCGTTCCGATTGTGGGTTGTCAGGTGCATAATTTAAATACTGGAGAGTACGTTTTTGGCGATGATAATGGTCGCTTTATCATGTCGGTTTCGGTGAACGACTCCTTAGTTGTCTCCCATTCCGGCTATTCACAGTCTTTGGTGGTGATAGATAATCGCGACTATTCTCGCGGCCGCAAGGATATCATTTTGTATCATAAGGCATTCATGCTGCCCAATTTTACTTGCTATGGTCTCAATCCCTCTTACGAGGGTTTTAAACGCGATGTGGCCACGGTTAAACTTCCCGATTCTTACAAAAATATTGATGATGTTCATCTTACGAAAGAGGAACGCCGGAATGCCACTTATACCGAAGAAGCTCCTAATATATTGAAAAATACCAAGTTAGCAAGTCCTATTACTTGGTTATATTCTACTTTTAATAAGAAAGAAAAGATGCGCCGCCTCTATTATGAGATGGAGGGTTATGGGGAAGAGGTACAACAGGTGCAGTTGAAATATAATAGAGAGCTGGTGTCTGAAATTACAGGTTTACAAGAACCTGAATTATTGGATTTTATGGTCTATTGTCATTTCAGTTATTATGATCTGATACGCTGGTCAAGAGAAAAAATCATAGACGAAGTACGTACTAAATTCTATGAGTATCAGTATTTTAAAGCATTAGAAGAAGATGATAAATAAGGAGTTTTTTCAGAAGAATTTCAATAAGTTTCATATTGCTGGATGCATTCTTTGCATCCTGTTGGCCATTTTCTATTGGTGGCTTTCAGGCAAAAACCAGCCGCAGATTTACAAAAACAATATCGCCTTGGTCATCGTATGGGGACTCTTGGTAGGATGGATCTCCGCCGACTTCATCTTCAACGCCCGCAACCGCCACGACGAGTAGCCTCTCCTCCCCCATTATGAAATTTCAGATCTCTCAAATCTCTCAAATCTTTCAAATTATTTGTTGCTCGCTGCGCTCACATTTGCAGATTCGATGCTCACTTCGTTCGCATTTGAACTCGCTGCGCTCGTATTAACAATCTTTCAAATCTCTAAAATCCCACAATCTTAAACTCCGTCCGGCGGTTCAAAGCTCTACCCTCTTCAGTTTCATTCGTGGCGATTGGCTGACTCATCCCATACCCCTTAAAGCTCATTCTGTTTTTATCTATTCCTTTGGAAATCAAATAATTATAAACAGATTTTGCTCTTTCAAGAGAGAGTTTTTCGTTGTATTCGGCACTACCTTGATTATCGGTATGTCCGCCAATTTCAATCTTGACTGTGCCATTTTCTTGCAGATAAGCGGCTAATTTATCCAGCTCGATGTGGGACTCCTTTTTGAGCGTGCTCCTGTCAAAATCGAAGAAAACGTTGCGTAAAACGAAGGTTTCGCCCACTTCCGGACGGCGCAAGGGAATATCTTTATGATAAGGTTCGAGTTCGGTGTAATTTTTCTCCAATTGAAAGTTTTCAGAATAGAAAGGATAATAGGGATGCGACACACTCATCCCGATATTGGAACCGGTACGAATGCAGGCTAAAAACTCGCCAGTATTGGGATCCGAAAAGGTGGAAGTTATAACTGTACTATCCTCTAAATCAATTAATTCAATAGATGCTTTGAGCGGCTGGTGGGTCACCTCATCATACACTTTTCCTTTAATGTAGGTGACCGGTGTAGGACGAAGCCGTTCGTCTAACGGGGTAAAGTAGTAGAGATCGAGTCCCCCATACCCTTCTTTTTTATCAGATGAAAAATAGGCAGTGGTACCTACCGCATTGATGATAAAATTGGTTTCATCGTTTTCTGTATTAATGGGGTAACCCAGATTGACAGGTTGTGTCCATCCTGTATCGGTACGGGTGGCGAAGAAAATGTCGAGTCCACCCATTCCGGGATGTCCGTTGGAGGCAAAGTAGAGCGTCCTTCCGTCTGCATGAATAAACGGCGCAGCCTCGTCATATTCTGTATTGATGGTGGGCCCAAGATTTTCAGGAATCGTGAATACGCCCTCTTCGATCATTTCCGTTTTCCAAAGGTCTATCCCACCATACCCTCCTGGGCGATTAGAAATGAAATAGATGGTTTTTCCATCAGGTGCGATGGAAGGCTGTGATTCCCAGTGCTTTGTGTTGACAGGTTCACCAAAATTTTGAGGTCTTGACCAACGATTACCAATTCTTTTAGCCCAGTAAAGATCGCAACTTCCTGAACCTGTTTCTTTTACGTCACAAATCGTGTAGAAAAGATATTTTCCATCTGGCGAGATGCAATGGGCTCCCTCATTGTAGCCTGTATTAATGGGATAAGGCAATTTATAACGTGGCTGCCATTCTCCATCTTTTTTCATACTGCCATAAAAATCCTCTTCCATCTCACAGAGAAAACATTGCGTCTTTTCATCTCGGGGTCTTTTCAACGTATAGACAATTTCCTCTTCGTCGGCGGTAATTGCAGGCAGGTATTCGTCGTATGCCGAGTTGATGTTGGGTCCCATATTGACAGGAGCCCACGGCACAGGATCTTTCAAGGCCATCAAGGCAAATTTGCAGTTCTGGATGGCAAAAAGCGTCTCTTTTTGTAAGGGTTCGTTGGGTTGGGTGCGATTTAAATATTCTTCAAAATGTTGTAAGGCTTCTTGATACATGGCGGATTTCCACTCCTCATTCGCCGTAACGTAGAATAAGATTGGTTTGGGATTTTTTGCTAAACGGATAGCCTTATTGTAACATTCCACCGCTTTTTTCGATTCCAGAGAAAAATTATAAATATCTCCTTCAATAATGTAGATATCGGCGAATGTAGAGTCTATTTTTTTAGCTTTTTTAAGATAGCTTTGTGCCTTGTCGAAGTTGTGTTCATTAATCTCATGTTTGGCCTTCTTACAGAGGTCAACTACTTTATGATTAGCACCTTGTTGGGAAAATCCATAGAAAGATGCGCCGATGAAAAACACAAAAATCGACAAGATTTTGCCGATTTTTTTCATAATGGAAGGATTATTTTTTTTCATTTTTTAAGCAAAACAAATTCAACATTAAGGCTCCAATGATTTGGCCTGCTGCCACAGTTGTTCCATCTCGTCAAGATTAAGCTCTGCGATGGAGCGGCCTTGTTCGCGGGCAGTGTCTTCAATGTATTTGAACCTTCTGATAAATTTCTTGTTGGTCTTTTCCAAAGCGTCTTCCGGGTGAATGCCACTGTGGCGGGCGTAGTTGATGAGCGCAAACATTAGATCGCCAAACTCCTCTTCTCTCTTTTCAGTGTCGTTGTTCATCTCCGCCTTAAACTCGGCCATCTCCTCCTCCACCTTGTCCCACACTTGGTTAGCATCGTCCCAGTCGAAACCCACCCCGTGGGCTTTGTCCTGTATGCGGTAGGCTTTCACCATGGCCGGCAGCGATTGTGGCACACCGCCCAACACAGATCGGTTGCCCTCTTTCAGCTTGATTTTTTCCCAATTCACCTTCACATCTTCCGCATTGTCCACGTGAGTAGTGCTGAAAATGTGGGGATGCCGGCGAATCAGCTTTTCGCAGATGCCATTGAGCACATCTGTAATGTTGAAAAGATGCTGTTCATCCGCTATTTTACTATAGAAAACAAGATGAAGCATTAGGTCGCCGAGCTCGCCACGCATGTCATCGGTTTTATTCTCTAAGATGGCATCTGTGAGCTCGTAGGTCTCTTCGATGGTAAGGCAGCGAAGCGTTTCAAAGGTCTGTTTCTTGTCCCACGGGCATTTCAGACGCAGCTCGTCCATAATATCGAGCAGACGTTTGAAAGCTTCTAAGCGGGGATCTTCCATGGGAAATCTTTTAAAAAAAAGAGAGCCACTTTGCGGACTCGAACCGCAGACCTACGCATTACGAATGCGTTGCTCTACCAACTGAGCTAAAGTGGCATGGGGTTGACGGGCAACCCAGTATTATGAAATTTATTTTTTATCGCAGCAGCCTTCTTTCTTATCTTTATCGCAGCAGCCTTCTTTTTCGCCCTTGCAGCATTTCTCAGGCATCACAGCGTGTTTCCAATGAGCATTGTCGAACTCATCGATGAGCGCTTTTTTACCAGCTTGGTCAGCAGCGGCAAAACCTTTCCACTTGGTTTGGAATTCCTGGATAGCCTGCTTTGCGTTGGGGCATTCCACTTTTTCCAAATCAACTTCTGCGAGAACTTTGGTGATGCAACCACCTTTTTTCTCAATCAGGGAAGCCTGTTCTTCTGCGGTGAGGTTATCGAAGTTGGCCCATTTTTCCATCATCTCTTTGCAGCAGTCCTTCTTTTGGCATTCGGTCTGCTCGCACTGAGTCTTTTCTTCGTTGGCAACCTCTTCGGTTTTCTGATTGTTGCAAGCCACAAACATCATGCAGCAAGCGGTAAGCATCAAAAATAATTTCTTCATTTTGTTGAAATTTTGATTCATAATTTAAGCGTGCAAAAATACACTTTTATTTCGGATTTTTAGGGGGGAAGAAAAAATTTTTTCTGAAAGCGAGGATATTGGAAATTTTTTGTATTTTTGCAGCCTCAATCAGGTCGTGTGGCCGAACAGTCAGGCACAGGTCTGCAAAACCTGCTAAAGCGGTGCGACTCCGCTCGCGACCTCAACAAAACCTGTTGTATTTCAATGCAATAGGTTTTTTCTTTTTATGGATAAAATCTTCATAGTCGGTTTTTCTGGTGCGGGTAAAAGCACGGTTGGTAAGCGGTTGGCTTCGCGCTTGGGTTGGCAATTTTACGACACCGATGCCTTCATAGAAAGCAAATATCATCTTTCCATTCCCGATTTTTTTGAAAAATATGGAGAAAATGCGTTTCGAATTTGCGAAAAAGCAGCTTTGAAGGAGTTACTCCACGAGCAGCAGGCCGTCATCGCTACGGGTGGTGGTACCCCCTGCTTTTTTGACAACATGGACGAGATGTTGCAGCATGGATTTGTGGTCTATTTGAAACTGTCTGCTCCATCGCTTTTTATCCGTTTGCAGCAATCGCACAAGGCACGTCCGCTCACCACCGGCAAAAACGATGCCCAATTGCTGGAGTATATCGAAACTACCTTACAGTTCCGCGAAACCTATTATAATAAAGCGCACTTCACCATGAAAGGCGAGAGTTTATCATTACCCTCTTTGGTGGAAATAGTGAAAGAAAAAGTTTTGGAAAAGTAGCCCCGCCGGGAATCGAACCCGAATTTAAAGTTTAGGAAACTTTCGTTCTATCCATTGAACTACAAGGCCAATTTCAGGCTGCAAAAATACGCATTTTTTACATCCCCTGCTGCCGCACTTCCCCAAATTTCTGTATTTTTGCCGAAATTTTTCGATATGGTACTTTTTCACTCCGAGACCCGTTTCCAACTTCGTCAGAAGATGACGTATAAAAAGTGGTTGACCGCCCTGGCCGCCACTCACGGAAAAAAGTTGGGCGACATCAATTACATCTTTTGTGACGACAACTATCTGCTCCAACTCAATCTCCAGTATCTGCAGCACGATACCCTCACCGACATTATCACGTTCGACTATGTGGAGGGCGACCTCCTGAACGGCGATATCTATATCAGTGTGGAAAGGGTGCGCGAAAATGCCGAAATCTTCGGGGTGACTTTCGATGAAGAATTGCTTCGGGTTCTCGCTCACGGACTGCTCCACCTTTGCGGTTTCAAGGACAAGTCGAAGAAGGATGCGGCGGAAATGCGCCGCCAGGAAGCTGCAGCTATGACGCTTTTTCATAATTTATTAAATAATTGATAATCAATTTATTAAATAAATTTTCACGTGAAAACTGACACAAATTTTGATGTTTTGGTGGTGGGTGCTGGTCACGCGGGCTGTGAAGCCGCCGTGGCCGCCGCCAAGATGGGGGCCCGCACCCTGCTCGTGTCGATGAACCTCTACCTCGTCGCCCAGATGTCGTGCAACCCCGCCATCGGTGGCATCGCCAAAGGTCAGATCGTGCGCGAAATCGATGCCCTCGGTGGTATGTCCGGCATTGTGACCGACAATACCATGATCCAGTTCCGGATGCTCAACAGCTCGAAAGGTCCCGCCATGTGGAGCCCCCGCGCCCAGTGCGACAAACAACAGTTCACCCTCTTCTGGAAGTCCATCCTCGAAAACCAAGAGAACCTCTCCCTCCGCCAAGATACCGTCACCGCCCTCGTCATCCGCGACAATGAGGTGTGCGGGGTGAAGACGATGCAGGGACAGACCATCACCGCCAGCAAAGTGATTATCACCGCCGGCACCTTCCTCAATGGCCGCATCCATATCGGGGAGGTCAACTTCTCAGGAGGCCGCCTCGGCGAAATGGCTGCCCCCCTCCTCTCCGACCAGCTGCAAGCCGCCGGCATCACCACCCGCAAACTCAAAACTGGCACCCCCGTCCGCATCGATGGACGCTCCGTTCACTTTGACCGCATGACACCACAGCCCGGCGACGAACAACCCGCCAAGTTCTCGTTCACAGATAGCCCTCCCCTCACCCACCAACTTCCCTGCTATATCACCTATACCAGCCCCGAAGTCCATGACATTCTGCGTACCGGATTTGAAAAATCCCCCATGTTCCAAGGGCGCATACAAGGTGTAGGTCCGCGCTACTGCCCCTCCATCGAAGATAAGATAGAGCGCTTCGCCGACAAAGACCGCCACCAGCTCTTCCTCGAGCCCGAAGGAAGAAACACCCACGAGTACTACCTCAACGGCTTCTCCTCCTCCCTGCCCGAAGAGGTGCAGACGGAAGCCCTTCATCATCTTCCCGGACTTGAAGATGCCGTGGTGCTGAAACCCGGTTATGCTATCGAGTACGACTACTTCGACCCCACCCAGCTCCACTTCACCCTCGAATCAAAGGTGCTGCCCAACCTCTATCTGGCCGGACAGGTCAACGGCACCACCGGCTACGAGGAGGCCGCCTGCCAAGGGTTGATGGCCGGCATCAACGCAGTGCTCTCCCTCCGCCACGAGCCACCCTTTATCCTTACCCGCAGTCAGGGCTACATCGGCGTTCTCATCGATGACCTCATCACGAAAGGCGTACAAGACCCCTATCGTATGTTCACCTCACGCGCCGAATACCGCATCTTGCTCCGCCAGGATAATGCCGATTACCGTCTCACGCCGCTCGGCTATCAGCACGGTCTGATTTCACGTGAAAGATATGAGGCCATGCAGCAGAAATATGCCGTTCAGAATAACATAGTGGAGTGCTTGAAAACAACCGCCGTCGCCCCTCACCAAATCAATGACTATCTCAACCAAATTAACTCCCCTGCTCTTTCTCAAAAAGTGAAACTGGAAGTGCTGCTCCGCCGTCCGGAAATTCGTCTCGAAGACCTGCTCCAACACATTCCCGAAATACAAGCGACTATTGCCGCCCTCACCTCCGACAAGCAATTGCTCCTTCAAGCCGAAACCGACATCAAGTATGCTTCTTATATCGAGAAGGAGGAAGAATTGGCCAAACGAATGGAGAATTTAGAAGGGGTGAAGCTGCCCGCCGATATCGAATACGATCCGCTTTCCTTCCTTTCAAAAGAGGCCCGCGAAAAACTGAATCGCATCCGGCCACTCAATCTCGGACAGGCTTCGCGCATCAGCGGAGTGAGTCCCGCCGACATTTCCGCTCTTCTTATCTTCCTCCATCACTCTTCCAAGTGATTTATCTCCTTGTAAACCAGTATTCCAAAGATTTATTTGCGATTTTAGCCCCTCTACCTCCCTTTTTTGATGCAAGGCTTCAAAATGTTGGTCTTTCCCAATATTCCCCCCAATTTTGTAAAGCATATTGTTTTTCAGCCATTTATCAGCTGATGAATACCACGGGATTCTTTTTCTTGAATTCGACCTTCCCGATAGAGTTTTGTCTCACAAAATCTCGCAGCGCCGGCGCAAATAGTCTGGACACCTTGAACGCCTTTTTGCGGATATAGATCGTATTCAGTTCCATTTTCTCGATATGCATGACATTCACGATAACTGATTTGTTGATGCGGATGAAAAGATCTTCCGGCAGTTGCTGACCAAATTTCTTGAGCGTGGAGTTGTGGTAGGCTACCTTCCCCCGAATAGTTTCTACTTTGAGTGCTATTGGAGTGTTCATGATGAGCGCGATGTCCTCGATGGCCAGTTTGCTCTGTGTCTTCTTGTATTTCAGAAATACATTGGTGGGTGCTGGTTTCTTTTTGGTGTTGGCGCGATAGGTACTCTTCGGCTCATTGACCAAAAAGGTGGGTTCCGCCGATAATGAATTATAAATGTTGAGCACTTTACTCATTTTTTTACAAAAGGTCTCTAAGTCTAATTTTGGCGAAAGATAGTCGAAAAACCCATTGTCTAACAATTCGGGTATTCTTAATTTATTGCTGGTGATGGCGAAAATGAAAGGAGGCCTATGCACCAATTTTAATGTTTCCAGCACATTAAATCGAGCATTATCTACACATATAAACAGAATGCCAGGCCTCACCTTGTTCAGTGTCTCAATCATTTCGATATGATTGTTGAAAATGTTGGTGATTTCAAGCGAATCGAAAAAGTTGATTCTTTGTGTGATTTCCTTTAGAATGCGGGTGTCACCCGTCAAAATAGCACAGCTGATTTTTTTCATAATGTAATAATGTGTTAAGATTGCCCACAAATTTAGCGATTATTTTCTTTGAATATTCGACAATTTTCAAAAATCGTATTTGTGGTAGATTTTCACGTGAAAAAAGTTCAATTTCACCCATATCTTTATTTCGCATGATAAATCGACCATTTTTTCTTGTTTTTCTTCCATATTTGCAGAAATCATAGCCTTATTTTTTCACCCCCACTTTTTTTCTGTTTCGAGATTTCATTGTATCTTCGTAGTAAATGCTTCTCACCATGAAAATCCGAAAGTTTCCTGTGCTCTATATGCTCCTTCCCTATCTTGCCGGTGTTCTATTGTCTTATTTCGTTATTGCATCTTCTCTTAATTTCTTGACATTCATCTTATTTAGTCTCTCCTTTCTCGCCATTGCTCTTCTTTGTCGTTTGGGGTTTCCTCGTTCTGCCCAACTTCCCGCAATGGGCGCACTCTGCTTCGCTTTCTTCCTTTTGGGCGCCCTTCTCACCAATGTGCATTACCGCCCACCTCATTTTTTGAGCGCTCAAAAAATGGTAGAAAAAAGCGAATATTTTACACTCCAAATCATCGAAAATCCCATAAAAAAAGAAAAAAGTGTCAAATTGATTGTAAAATTATGCGAAGATAGCGCCCATCATCCCATGAAAACGAAAGCAGTTCTCTATCTGGAAAAATGTCCGCAAGCCCTCCAACTTCAATCAGGTGATATCCTCGCAGTGCATGCACATTTTAACGAAATCTCTCCTCCCATGAATCCGTATGCTTTTGACAATCAAAAGTATATGAGAAGAAAGGGGATCTATTTTACTGCCTATGCCTCCTCGCAGCAATGGAAATATATCTCCCACTCCCCCATTCACCCCCTCCGCACGGCCGCCGCCAAAGTCCAACACCACTTCTCCACACTCTTCGCCCAAAACGGACTCCAAGGCGA
The DNA here is from genome assembly GCA_017535665.1 of Bacteroidales bacterium. GTDB lineage: Bacteria > Bacteroidota > Bacteroidia > Bacteroidales > WCHB1-69 > UBA1756. The sequence goes on from JAFXTS010000015.1 coordinate 60,261, forward strand.
TGAATACGCCGTCATCACAGCCGTGCTCCTCGGCAACGACGAGACCATGGAGCCCGATCTGAAAGCCCATTTCGCCTCCGCCGGCGTTAGCCATATCCTCTGCGTCTCAGGTATGCATGTGGGTATTATCTTCATGATTATCAATTTTTTACTAAAACCACTCGACCGCTTCCCCCGTATGCAAATCCTGAAAGCCATCATCCTTCTGCTCACGATTTGGATCTACGCCCACATCACCGGCCTCGCCCCTTCTGTAAGAAGAGCGGCCACCATGTTCTCATTCGTCACCCTCGGCTCCCTCCTCCACCGACCCACCTCCATCTTTCATAGCCTGTTCGCTTCAATGTTTATCCTTCTACTATTCAACCCCTTGCTCTTCTTTGAAATCGGTTTCCAAATGAGTTATCTCGCCGTTTTTGGCATCGTCACCATACAACCCAAACTTGCCGGATTATGGACCCCTAAGTATAAAGTTATCAACTACTTCTGGGAATTAGCCACCGTCTCTATCGCCGCCCAACTGGCCACCTTTCCCCTCTCTCTCTTCTATTTTGGACAGTTCCCCAACTACTTCCTCCTGGCCAACCTGTCGGTCATCTCCCTCTCCTTTGTTATCGTGATGACGGGTATCGCTCTGCTCGCTCTTTCGTGGCTCTCTCCTCTCTCCCGCCTTGTAGGTCAACTCCTTACGTACGAAATCAAACTTCTCAATGCTATCGTCACTGGCATTGAATCCCTCCCGGGCTCCGTCACCGAAAATATTACCGTCAGTTTCCTCCAGATGATGCTAATTTATGGCATAATCTTGACCATTTTTCTTTACTGGAATAAAAAATCATTTCTACTCAAAACCCTTGCTCTATCTACGTTTCTCGCATTGGGCATCACCCTTTTCTTCGATAAATATTTTTCAAAAAATCTCAACCAACTCACCTTTTATTCCATCGAGAAAATGAGCGCCGTTGAATGTAATGCCGGCACCCGTGGCGTTCTCCTTCTCGACTCCGCGGCGCAAAATAACCCCAACGCTTACGAATTCAACATCCACAATCATGTGTGCCAGCAACATATTGAAAACAAGATAGTTTCATTGGATACCAATACCTATTCCTGTCCTACCTTGGCCAAACAGGGCGCTTTTTTGCGTTTTGACACGCTTACGGTTTTCTTCCTTTCAGGCCGAGAATGGCTCTACCCTATGCCCCAGCCCATACAAGTGGATGTGCTCTGCCTTCAGCATAATCCCCGTATCCCGATGGGTAAGCTCCTCCAGACGGTGCAATTCCGTGAGCTACTGATAGATGGGACCAATTTTCGCTATTGGGAGCAGCGATGGATCGACTCCTGCAAGGCCTATCATATCCCCTATCATTCTACTCGCCAAAATGGTTATTTTTCACTGTGAAAACGATTTCCAAAAAAAGTGTATATTTGCAAGATGGAAAATTTTAAAGGATTTTCGAGAATAATGCTGATTTTCAGCGTGTTGTGTGCTATGCTGTGGAGCGGAAGTGTGTCTGCTAATGGCAAAAGTTTTCATTTTGTCGCGCCGTCTCTCCCCTCCCCCTCATCCGTGGCTATCTTGCCTACTGTCAGCGACTATCCGCCGGTAGATACCAATAAGCGCAAAGGTAAAGGCAAGACCACGCAGCCTAAGAACAAGAAAGTGACCTTCGAAACCTACGAGGAGAATTATAAAAAGGCCATGCAATTCTATAACAATCAGCTATATATCAGCGCTGCTCGCCTTTTTGAAGAACTCTATCCCCTCTCCCTCGGTACCCCTCGCGCCGACACTGTCCTCTTCCTCTTCGCCGATTGCTACTACAACAACGAAGACTACGAAATGGCCGCTTTCCATTTCAAAGAGTATGCCGGAAAATATTCCTCCAGCCCTCGCGCCGAAGATGCTCATTATAAGGCAATTCTCGCTCTCTCTAATATTTCGCCCGAATATAGCCTCGACCAGACCGAGACCTATTACGTCATTGAAGAAATCCAGTTGTTTATCCGCACCTATCCCGCCAGTTCCCACATGGAAGAGTGCAACGAACTGCTGGACAAAATGCGTAACAAGTTGGCCCGTAAACAGTTCGAGATCCTTAGTCTGTACTACAATACCGAAAACTACAAGTCAGCCCAAATCATTGCCCGCAACTTTTTCAAAGACTACAGTTACTCCGAATATTGCGATGATGCCTACGCGGTTTTGGTGAAAAACAACTACGAATATGCGCGCCATAGCGTGGAAAGCAAAAAAGTAGAACGATATACGCAATGTGTTGAGGCATACCAAAATATGAAAATTTACTGCCCGACTTCCGACCTCCTGAAAGAGGCCGGCAAGTATGCGGAGGAAGCCCAAAATATTATCGACAAGAAAGAATTCAAAAAATCAAAAAAGAAAGAGAAAAAGCATGAAGACTGATTTCAAACACAGCAATGCGGAAACGATGGCCATCACCCGCAACATCCGCGAATTTGACAAAGAAACCAACAACATCTACGAAACCGTGGTGATTATGTCGAAACGCGCCGACCAGATCTCCCTCGAAATCAAAGACGAGATGCAGAAGGAGATGCAGGAGTTTGCCCCCGCACAAGACACCCTTGACGAGGTGTACGAAAACCGCGACCAGATTGATTTGGCCAAGTCCTACGAACGTCTGCCGAAGCCTACACTAATGGCTATTAAAGAGTTCGAGGACCATAAGATTCATTACAAGCTCAATGATGAGCCGACCGAAGAAAATGCCTAATCAACCGCTGCACATCGTACTCGGTATTTCAGGAGGGATAGCTGCTTATAAGTCGCTATCCCTCATCCGCTTATTCCAAAAAAATAATGCGGAAGTGAAGGTCGTGGCCACCCCAAATGCCCTTCAGTTCGTCACCCCATTGTCCTTGCAAACGCTCTCGCAAAATAAGGTCTATACGGACCCCTTCCAAATTTTGGAAAATGTTGATGTAGAGCATATTGCATTAGCAGAATGGGCCGATGCGCTGGTAGTGGCCCCCGCCACAGCCAATATCATTGGGAAGTTTGCCAACGGCATTGCCGACGATGCCCTCTCGACTCTCTTTTTGGCCTGCGACAAGCCTGTGTTCATCGCGCCAGCCATGAATACAAAAATGCTGCATCATCCTGCAGTTCAGCAGAATATCCAGACTTTGCACCTGCGGGGCTGCCATATTCTCGAATCGTCTGCGGGCTATCTGGCTTGTGGCACCACCGGCGATGGAAGGATGCAGGAACCCGAGGCGCTATGCGAGTTGGTCATGCAGGCTATGAGCCGCCCGGCGCTATTCACCGGCAAGAAAGTCCTGATAACGGCTGGCCCTACGTACGAACCTATTGACCCAGTGCGTTTTATCGGCAACTTCTCCTCTGGTCTCATGGGCTTTCGGCTCGCGGAAACTTTCGCCTCCCTCGGCGCACAAGTGACCCTCGTTACCGGTCCCACCCACCTCTCTATCGCTCACCCTAACGTACAGAGAATCAACGTGCAAACCGCTGCCCAAATGCTGGAAGCGTGCCAGACCGAATTTCCATCTTCCGATATCGCCGTGATGGCCGCTGCCGTCGCCGACTATACCCCCGCGGAGGTAGCCCCCGAAAAAATTAAAAAGTCTGCCCAAACTTTGCAGATCCCCCTCCAAAAAACGACGGATATTTTAGCTACGCTTTGTAAGCAAAAGACTAAAAATCAGTGCGTTGTGGGATTTGCGCTCGAAACCGAGAATGAACTCGAAAATGCCCAAACCAAACTCAAAAATAAAAAGGCAGATATGATCGTTCTTAATTCACTGCGCAATGAGGGCGCAGGCTTCCAACACGCCACCAATCTCGTTACAATCCTTGATAAAAACGGAAATGTTCAAACTGGTAAGTTGAAAGATAAGGCTCAGGTGGCAGAAGATATTGTTGGATATATTGCTAATTATCTGAAACTTACAAAATAACCAATTCGATCAGCTATGAAAAAATTTGGCATTTTATGGATGGTTTTGATGATGGTTTTCTCGCTTTCCGCGCAAGATTTCCAATGTCAGCTTTCCATTAATTCAACCGCAATTTCTGGTTCTAACCGAAACAAATTCAATACTTTACAACAAGAGCTGTATAAGTTTGTCAACGACAGAAAATGGTGTCAATATACGCTGAAGACAAACGAAAGAATTGAGTGTGCCATCATGATTGTTCTTACTGGCGCACAGGGAGATACCTATACGGGAGATATGACCGTTCAGCTTCAACGCCCTGTTTTTAACACCAATTATAAGTCTCCTGTCCTCAACATGAAAGATAATGATATCAAATTCACTTATGAGGAAGGAACTCCGCTGGAATATTCTGAAAATCAGAATCTTTCAAACCTCACTTCGTTGATAGCCTACTATTTGAATATCTTTTTGGGGTTGGATTTCGATACCTTTTCTCTCAATGGTGGAGATCCCTATTTTTCATTGGCTCAGGGGGTTGTAAATGCTTGCCAGAGTGCGACCGAGCAGGGATGGAAGTCCTACGAAAACGCACAGAAAAATCGCTACTGGCTGATGGAAAACCTCTCCAATCCTACCTACAGCAAGATTCACGATTTCTTGTACAAATATCACCGGTTGGGCCTCGATATGATGTCGGAATCGGTGGATGTGGGACGTGCCTCTATTCTGGACGCTATTCGTGATTTGCAGAAGGTAAATTCCCAAAAATCAAACCTTTACATTGTACAAGTCATGGTTCAAGCCAAGGCAGATGAGATCGTCAACATCTTCAAGGAGGCTTCAACAGTGGAGAAAACCGAGGTGATCCGATTGATGAAACAAATCGACCCCGCCAACTCCGCCAAATATAACGCTATCAACCAACAGTAACTAACTTATGTTGAACTCGTTGCACATCCGGAATTATGCGCTGATCTCCTCTTTGCAGATTCGTTTCGACAAAGGGCTGACGGTCATTACGGGTGAAACGGGTGCAGGAAAATCCATCATTATGGGGGCACTCTCCCTCATTTTGGGCCATCGCGCCGATACTTCTACCCTCTTCGATCAGTCGGAGAAATGTGTGGTGGAAGCCGTTTTCGATGTGTCAGGGTTACATCTTGAGGATTTCTTTACAGAAAACAATCTTGATTATCAGGATGATACAATTGTAAGACGGGAGATTGCCGTGAGTGGTAAAAGTCGCGCTTTTATCAACGATACGCCCGTTACCCTTCCGTTGCTGAAAGAGTTCACCTCCCGCCTTATCGACATCCATTCCCAACATCAGAATTTGCTCTTCCAAAATGCCGATTTTCGGACAGATGTGGTGGATTTATTTGCGGGTATCAAAAGTCAAGTTGCAGAGTATCAAAAGGTTTTATCTGAGCTGAAAGATTCTGAGCGTCAACTTTCTGAATTAAAACAACAACATCAGGCCGCTCTCGAAAAGCAGGATTTTCTTCAGTTTGTAGTGAAGGAGATTGAAGAGGCACACTTGAAAGAAAATGAGCAGGAAGAATTAGAACAAAATATTGAATTTCTGACACATACAGAAACCATCAAGTCCAATCTCTTCCAGATTTTGCAAATCCTTTCCGATGAAGAGCCCTCCGCCGTTTCCTCTCTCCGTGAGGCCAAGAATCTGAGTGCTGCCATCGCTTCCTATCGTGCCGATCTTGATGAGATGAATCAGCGCATCAACTCCTCCTATATTGAACTAAAAGATATTGCTAATGAACTCAACTCATTGAATGATAGAATTGAATACAATGCCGATGAGTTAGAAGCCATGCGCCAGCGACTCGACTTTATCTACTCCTTAGAACAAAAGCATCATCTGACCTCCGTGAGTGAGTTGCTAAATAAGTATCGGTCTGTAAAAGAGGAATTGGATAACTTTTCAGAAGATGAAGAACAGTTGAAAAAGTTGACTTTACGCTGCCAGCAACTGCAAGATAAAGCTCATAAATGCGCAGTGCAACTCCATCAAAGTCGAAATAAAGTTCTTCCAGCTTTACAAACCCAAGTTCTCGACTATGTACACTCTCTCGGAATGCATGATGCTCAGTTTGTTATAAAATTGGAGACATCTACGACTCTGCTAAAAAATGGCATAGACGAGGTGAAATTTCTCTTTTCTGCGAATAGAGGAGTGGAGGTTGCGGAATTGGAGAAGGTGGCTTCTGGCGGTGAAATCTCCCGCCTGATGTTGGCTGTAAAATCCACATTATCAGAGAAATCGGTACTTCCTACAGTGGTGTTTGATGAGATTGATGTGGGTATTTCAGGCGAAATGGCCGGAAAGGTGGCCGCACTGATGCAAAAGATGGCCCAACGTCGCCAGCTCTTGGTGATCACCCATCTCCCTCAAATCGCAGCGAAAGGAAATAGCCATTATCTTGTGTATAAAGAAGTTGAAGGAAATACCAGTCGCACGAAAGTAACCTTATTGGATGCTCAAACGCGAGCCGTAGAAATTGCCAAAATGATGAGCGGCGAAAAGTGGGGAGAAGCCACCTTGAAAGCCGCGCAAGAACTTATAGAACAATAAATTATGAAAAAGAAACTGTTGGTATTTGTGATTCTGCTTTCGCTGTTCACTGCCCCCGTCGTGAACGCCCAAACCATGCAGAATACTAAGCATTATCGGTCCCATTTCGCCTATCAAACAGGCTTTGCCTTTAATGCCGGGGTAGGGCAGTTGAAATTTGAAAATCGACAGTTGCTCAACAAACTCCCTAATTTCTGCATCGATCAAGTCATTGCCTATCAGTTCAATCCCTATTTTACCTTGGGCGTTGATTTGGGTTTGAATATCTGGAAAAAAACGGCCTTTATACCTGTGGGACTGCATCTTAGCGTTGACTTTATGGACTATATCGTCTCTCCCCACTGGTATGCCAATGGTGGCTATTCGTTCAAGTGGTATGTGAGTTCAAAGCCTGAAAAGATGACCAAGGTGATTTATGGAGCCGAACCTGGGTGGTATGCTAACACGGGCCTTGGCGTGAAAATCCGCCTCAAAGACCAGATTCATCTTATTGTGGCCGCAGATTATAAGATGCAATATTCTTCAATACAGTACTCGGTTACCGACTATACTGCCGACTTCGATTACTCGCAGGTGTGGACCAACCGTACCAAAAAACTCTGCTATCACTTTGTCGGAGTTAAATTTGCCCTTCTCTATTGGTAAACCTTTTTCAGAATTATTTGTCAAATCCTTTGTTGTTCATCACTTTATAATAGAAAACCTAAAAACCATATACCATGAAACGTTCCATCCTTATTGTTCTTTTGCTCTCTGTAGTGACGTTGGGGTTCGCCCAAAAGAAAAACACACCGGCACCACCGGATATGCCTATTGATAACAACACCCAATTGATTACTTATCAGGATGTTGTACAAGTAGATGCTTCCGCAAAGGATCTGTATGACCGCGCATTGAAATGGGCGAAGTCTTTTTATCATAATCCTTCAGAGGTGATCCGCAACCAGGATCCTACCAACTATGTGCTGAAAATGCGCAGCTCCGTTAGAATTTATTCTCATCAGAAAGATGGTACTAAACTCACTAAAAATGTTGTTTATTACAACTTTACGCTTCAGTGTCGCGAAGGCCGCTATCGTTATACCATCACCGATTTCAATGAGAAAGCCACTGCCGCCTCGCCCATCGAAAAATGGATGAACCCCGAAGATACCAAATGGGATCCCGAATGCTACGTCAATTTGCAAGAGGTAGATGAACAAATCCGTGCATTAATCGATTCTCTTATTGATGGTATGCTTCCGGAAGTTCAAGAAGATGATGAATGGTGATAATGAGAAAGTTACCTTTCTTCCTTCTCCTCTTATTGTGCGTAGCCTGTGCCAAAAAACAGCATAGTGGGGACGTAAAAATTCACTTTGACATTCAAGTGGACGGCTCCCATCTCCACTATCATCAGATGCAATATCAAAATGCTGCGGGCAACCGCTATCAGGTCGATGAAGTCAAGTTCTTCATCTCCGATGTGGCTTTTCTCACAAGGGGAGGGGAGTGGCATGCCGTTACCGACAACGAGGGCATCCACTATTTTGATTCCGATATAGCCGCATCCTACGACTGGCTAATTTCTAAAGTTCCTGATGGACAGTTTGATAGCATTACGTTTGTGTTCGGATTGCTGCCTGCACAGAATGTCACCGGCTACTTTGTCAACCCACCCGAAATCAATATGGCCTGGCCGGATGTGTTAGGGGGTGGCTATCATTATATGCAGATCAATGGTAAGTGGTTGGCTTCCAATGATACGGTGCGGCCCTTCAACCTCCATACCGGCATCGGCCAGCGGTACGAAAACGGACAAGTCACCGAGTTTGTTCCCAACCATTTTCGGATGACACTTCCTTTAAGGGATTTTGTAGTAACGAAAGATGCCACCATCCAGTTGGATTTTGTGATGAATGTAAATGGCTGGATGTCAGAGCCCAACATCTATGATTTTGATGTCATTGGCGGTAGCATCATGCAGAATCAGGCGGCGCAGGATATGCTCCGTGAAAACGGTCCTCACGCCCTTTCCGTGAAAGTGCACTGATTTCTAACGCTTTTTCTTCTCTTTGATAAGCAGATTCTTGATGTCGTTCAACTTCATCAACGCCTCTACGGGTGTAAGTGAATTGATGTCCAAATCTACAATTTGGTTTTTGACATCTAACAATAAAGGATCATCTAAAGCAATGAAACTCAATTGATAACCAGGGTCAGCACGCTTCTCGATGTGCTTCTCGACCTTGTTGTCGTGGGTATCTTCCAGCTGTTTGAGTACCTCTTCTGCACGCCGCAGCACACTCGCTGGCATACCCGCCATCCGAGCGACGTGGATACCAAAACTATGCTCGCTTCCGCCTGCTTCCAACTTTCTCAAAAACAGAATCTTATTGTTGATTTCCTTGACGGAAACATGGTAGTTTTTGATTCTCGGAAACTGCGAAGCCATGTCGTTGAGTTCGTGATAATGGGTGGCAAACAGCACCTTGGCACGGTGCCGCGGATGTTCGTGCAGGTACTCGGCAATCGACCATGCGATGGAAACCCCGTCGTAAGTGCTTGTCCCACGGCCAATTTCATCCAGCAATACCAAACTTCTGTCGGAGATGTTGTTAAGGATGCTGGCCGTCTCGTTCATCTCGACCATAAAGGTGGATTCGCCAGTAGAGATATTGTCAGACGCGCCCACACGGGTGAAAATCTTGTCTATCAGTCCGATATGCGCCTCACGGGCCGGTACGAAACAGCCCATCTGCGCCATCAGCACAATCAGGGCGGTTTGCCGCAACAGGGCCGACTTACCCGACATGTTGGGTCCGGTGATGATGACAATCTGCTGCTGGTCGTTGTCGAGGTGTATGTCGTTGTCGATATACGGTTCGCCGGGCGGCAACTGTGTCTCGATGACCGGATGCCTGCCGGCCTTGATGTCCAGCACGGTATCTTCTTCAATATCAGGACGCGAGTAGCGGTTCGATTCGGCTACGTTGGCAAAGCAGGACAGCACATCCAACCGCGCCACCAACCTCGCATTCAACTGAATCATCGGAATGTAGTCCATCAATGCCAACACCAGTTCGTTGTACAACCTCCCTTCGATGTTGAGAATGCGGTCTTCTGCTCCTAAAATCCTGCTTTCCAGCTCTTTCAACTCTTCCGTGATGTACCGTTCCCCATTGGTGAGCGTCTGTTTCCGAATCCACTCGGCGGGCACTTTGTCTTTGTGGGCGTTGGTCACCTCGATATAGTATCCGAACACGTTGTTGAAGCCAATCTTGAGGGAAGGAATCCCCGTGTTGGCTGACTCTCTTTGCTGGATTTCTGCCAGCACCCCTTTGCTGTTGTTGGCCAGCTCGTTCAGTTCGTCCAGTTCCGCATCCACGCCACGGTTGAAAACGCGCCCCTTGTTCAAGGCTACGGGTGCATCCTCATTGATCTCTTTTTCAATGCGTTGGCAGATAATCATACAGGCGTTCAACTGTTCCGACAGTTTCTGGAACGCCGGCAGATTCTGTTGTTGACACAGGTTTTGTAGTTTTTGAATAGAACGCAAGGCTCTGGCCAGTTGGAGCATTTCGCGAGGATTGATCTTCCCTGTTGCAATTTTCGACCCGATGCGCTCAAGGTCGCCAATGCTGCGAGTGCAGGCCTCTGCCTCACTCTTAAAGTTTTCGTTATCAATAAAATATTGCACTGAAGACAGTCTTTCCTCAATCAAAGATTTCACCTTCAATGGCATCAGAATCCATTTTTTCAGAAGACGGCCGCCCATCGGGGTAAGGGTATGGTCGAGGATTTGCAACAGGGTGACGGCATTCTCATTGGGAGAATGAATGAGTTCGAGGTTGCGAATTGTGAAGCGGTCGAGCCACACGTACAGTTCCTCCTCAATCCTGTTGATTTTATTGATATGTTGAATTTTATGATTTTGAGTTTCGCTTAAATAATGCAAGGCGGCACCGGCGGCGATGATGCCAAAAGTGAGGTTCTCTATGCCAAAACCCTTCAGAGAGTTGGTCTGGAAATGTTGGGTGAGGAAGGGGAGGGCATAGTCGGTAGTGAAGACCCAGTCGTCGAAGGTGGTGAGCAGGATCTTTTCGCCAAAATGTTCCCGAAAATCCGCGCATTTCCCTTTCTGAATCACCATTTCCGCGGGTTTGAAATTTTGCAGCAGCTTGTCAATATACTCCATGTCGCCTTCGGCGATGTAGAACTCGCCGGTGGAAGCGTCAATGAAGGCGATGCCAATATTCTTGTCGGTATAATGGATGGCCCCAAGGAAGTTGTTCTCTTTCTGTTCCAATATCTTATCGTTGGTAGCGATGCCGGGAGTCACCAGTTCGGTGATGCCGCGTTTCACAAGCGTCTTGGTGAGTTTGGGGTCTTCTAGCTGGTCGCAAATGGCTACTCGGTAGCCCGCCCGTACCAACTTGGGCAGGTAGGTGTCGATGGCATGGTGCGGAAAACCAGCAAGATCCATGTCAGCAGCCGCCCCGTTCGATCTTTTCGTCAGCACAATTCCGAGAATTTGGGAGGTCTTGACCGCATCTTCCCCGAAGGTTTCGTAGAAATCGCCCACCCGAAACAGCAAAATCGCATCCGGATACTGGGATTTGAACTGATTGTACTGCTTCATCAAGGGAGTTTCGCTCTGTTTCGCCATATCATCAAAATTTGAGTGCAAAGATACCACTTTTCTTCTAAAATTTCAGTCTTCCATAACGAAAAAAGATGTAATTTTGCGCCCTGATAATGCAGCAAGTATGATCTATATTCTGATATCCATTTTCATCGTAGCCATTTTGGTGAGTCTGAAGCCAAAGCCGAAAAAAACGCCCCAGCCCACCTCTGCCAATGCTCCCGATTTGCCCCTACCAAAGACGGCTCGGGCACCTAAGGCTAAACAACCGAAAATGCGGAAAACGGAGACAAATTCTCCGAAAAATGATGAATATTTCACATACGAGACTTTGGAACCTGAATCTTTCACTCCCGCCACTACTACTTCGACATCTTCAGATTCTTTTGCTGAAAATGAGCAACAAAATGCTGAAAATGAGCAACAAAATAACATTAATTTGGAATTAGATGCCGATGAGCTCAAAAAAGGAGTTATCTATTCTATTATTTTAGAAAAACCTGATTTTTAGATATTTATAAAGAAAAAAGAAGAAATTTAAAAATTTAGAAAAAGATGTGGAGGTGTACGCTAAATTTTTTGTAAATTAGCGCGCTAATTTTTTATGGAAAAAATAATGTTTAATATAAATTAGTTTGATATGGTAAAAAAGTTACTCTTGACGCTCTTAGTGGTCATTCTTGGTAGCAGTATTTTGCACGGCCAAGGTACAATCAAGGGAACCGTAAAGGACCAGACAGGTGTAGGTTTGAGCTACATCTACGTGTACCTGAAAAAAGATGGCAACGATGTCAATTATGCGATGACAGATGGCGATGGCAAATACCAATTATTTGGTGTCGCTCCTGGTACGTATGAATTGGTTTTCGATGCCGAATCAAGCCAGTGCGGCAAAAAGAAAACGATCAGCAACTACCAGTACAATGGCCAAACCAAGATTGAGGATGCCGAAATCAATTGCGGTGCCGATGTTATTGATGCAGACGTTACAATCGTCTACCACCGACCGCTCATCGACGCGGATAATACAAAGACGGCCACGATCCTCGATGCCGACGCTGTACGTAAGCAGCCCGGCCACGATGTCACAGGTGCTATCTCCACCGCAGCAGGTGTAACTGCTATCGACGGTAAGATGCAGTCGGTGCGTGGTAACCGTTCCGATGGTCAGAAAACTATGATCGACGGTGTGGTCGTTCGTGGTACCGGCGGCGTTTCCATGGCCTCCATCGAGCAGGTCGAGTTGATCCAGGGTGGTATCCCCGCTGAGTATGGTGACGGTAACTCCTTTACCATCATCACCACCAAGGGTATCTCCAAAGACCTCCACGGTTCTGTGGAGTTGATGGGTTCCCTCGAAGGCTATAACAACTTCCTCGCCTCCGTCTCCCTCACCGGCCCCCTGATGAAACCGAAGAGCAAAACGCAGCCTGTCCGCGTTGGTTTCCTCCTTACCGGTGATATCAGCTACGATAAGGATGCATCTCCCGCTCAGGGTGGTACTTGGAGAGCTTCTCAAGAAGCTATCGACTACCTTATCCAAAATCCTTATCGCTACAGCGCAACAGAATTCGGCGCCCACTATTCCAACGCTGAATACATGCAGAGCGAGAATTTCAAAAAACAGCGCGTGAGAGATAACGCCGGTCAGCTCAATTACCTCATCCAGGCTAAACTCGACTTCCTCCTTGGCGAACAAAACAATATCAGCATGTCTATCGGTGGTATGTATGAGTTCACCCGCTACAGAAATTGGGGTACCTACTATTCCCTCTTCAACGCTCAGAACAATAGCCAAAGCCAAGTCAACACCTGGCGTGTGAATGCCCGTTGGCAACACCGTATCCCCCTCAAGAACGATTCCATTATTAAAAATATAATGTATAATATTAATGTTAATTATACACATTATAATACATGGCAGCGTGATATGAGACATAAGACCAACCTCTTCGAGTATGGTCATATCGGTTATTATAAGACTACCAGAGCTAAATCTTTCATCGTGGACTCCATCACCATTGATGGCATCACGATCTACGGTGCAAATATCTTGGCCAACATTTATGACTCTATCGTAGAATATAGCGCTACCCCGTGGGGAAGCAATGACCAGTCGCTCATCTCTAACCCCGACCTCGTTCCTTATGTAACCACCTTTACCAACACATACTCCCCCCAGACCATTTACGACTATTACGGAGTGGTTCCCTACAACAAGACCTTATATCAGCAGTTCGGCGCCCTGTTGAATGGTGATGGCCCGGACGGAGTATACGGTATGTATGGTGCCCCCGGTTCTGTAACCAGTGGTTATAACAAATCAGAAGAGTCGCAGATTGGTGCTAACGCCAGCCTCTCTCTGACCATCAAAGACCACGACATCAAGTTGGGTTACATCTTTGAAAAACGTGCCGCCCGCTACTTTGGCGTGGCTCCTTACGGCCTCTGGACTTTGATGAGAAGTAGTGCTAACTTCCACATCAGCCAGTTGGATACCGACCATCCTTATATGATTAGCGAAGATACAGTGATGTATGACCTCCTGTTCGATGGCGACAAACAAACCACTTTCGATAGAAACCTTCGTAAGTCCCTTGGCCTCGACCCCAATGGTACCGATTGGATTGATATCGACAACATGTCCCCCGACCAGTTCTCTCTGAGCATGTTCTCACCTGAAGAGTTGTTTAACGGTGGTTCCGCATACGTTTCTTACTATGGTTATGACTACACCGGAACAAAGAAATATACGAAGAAAACCGACATCAACGACTTCTTCACTAAGAGAGATGAAAACGGTGACAAACTCTACAACGTGGGTGCCTACGAGCCGGTATATATGGCTATGTACATCCAGGATAAATTCTCCATCAATACGATGATGTTCAACATCGGTGTTCGTGTTGACCGCTTCGACGCTAACCAGTATGTGTTGAAAGACCCCTACCTCTTCCGTGAAGCTTATCAGGTGGGCGAACTCCGTGGCCAATTCCTCGATGGCAATGGCCACGACATGATTGCCTCTAACGCAGAAGATGATTGGGTAGTGTATGTCAACCAGATGGACAAAACCCTTGATCCCGACAACACCAGCATCGTCGGTTACCGTAAAGGTCACAACTGGTATGATGCCAACGGTGCTGTGGTGACCGACCCCTCCAGCGTGTTGGGTGCTACGGGTGGTCCTATCTTGAAAAACGCTCTTGATGAGACCGCAGTTTCAAAAGTGGAAGGCGGTGCATTTGAGAAATACAATCCCGCTTGGTCTGTCATGCCGCGTCTCTCCTTCTCCTTCAACGTGTCAAGCAAGTCCCTCTTCTATGCACATTACAATATTATTACGGTTCGTCCGACCGACCTCCGTCTCGACCCGATCAGCTACCTCTGGATTGAGAAACTCGGTCCCAACCAGAACAACGTCATCAACAACCCGCGTCTGAAACCCTCCAAGAGCATTGACTACGAAATCGGTTTCCGTCAGTTGATTGGTGAAAACTCCGCTATCAGCCTCTCGGCTTACTATTCTGAAAAACGTGACCAGGTACAGTGCTACCGTTATACGGGCGCTTATCCCTCCACCTATTATTCATACGATAACATCGACTTTGGTACGGTTCAGGGCTTCACCGTTGGCTACGACCTCCGCAGCACCAAGAACGTAACCCTCCGCGCCAGCTATACCCTCCAGTTCGCTAAAGGTACCGGTTCCAGCGAGACCTCCAGCTTGGCCATCATCCAGTCTGGTCAGCCGAACTTGAGAACCCTCACCAACCTGAGCTTCGACCAGCGTCATAAATTGAGCGCTAACCTCGACTACCGCTTCGGTTACGGTACAGAGTACAATGGTCCTAAGACCATTAAGCAAACCAAAGACGGTACTGCCAAAGAGATTAACTGGTTAGAGAACTTCGGTGTGAATATCAACTTCTCCGCCGGTTCAGGTCTCCCGTATAGCCGTTCCAGCAAACCTTACTCTACTATTGTTAGCGCAGGTAAGAGCCAGCTCACGGGTACCATCAACGGTTCCAATATGCCGTGGATCTTCCAGTGCGATATCCGTATCGACAAGACCTTCGTGCTCGCCCTCAAAAAGGATGAAGAAAGTGGCAAGCCCACCAAGAGAGCTTTCCTCAATATCTATCTTGATGTGATGAACCTCTTCAACTTCAAGAATGTAATTTACGTTTATGAATATACCGGTAACGCCAATGATGATGGTTATCTCACCGCTACTGAGTATCAACAGCAGATTAACTCACAAGTGGATGTCTCTTCCTATACCAACTACTATAGAATGAGAGTTGCTGATCCTTACAACTACACCATGCCTACCCGTGTTCGTTTAGGTGTTAACTTCTCCTTTTAATTAATCGTAGCAAAAAAATATCATGAATATGAAAAACATAAGTAAGATCTTATTTTTGGCAATCTTGCTGCTTGCCTCCGGTTCGCTGTCTGCTGAAAAATATAGAGGCTCATCAGCTGTTCCGAAGAGTTTTCAACCGCGTGCAGCATCTACCTGTTTGCCTGCAACGAACTCCAATGAGTTGATCGTCAACAATGTGAGAGCTTATCTGGAAACCAACGGTACGATGTGGTTCAACGAAATCGCACAGTATGAGGTGCCTTATGGTTCTGGTAAGACTTCCATGTTTGCAGCCGCACTTTGGATTGGTGGTAAGGACATCAACGACAACTTGAAATTGGCCGCCGTCCGTTTCCGTCAGAAAGGTGATGACTTCTGGACAGGCCCTCTGACCCTGAACGGTGCCTCCGTTACACAGGAGACCTGCGCTGCTTGGGATAAACATTTCAAAATCACCCGTGCTGAGGTGGAAAACCATATCGCAAATTGGATGAACGCCGACTATGTGATGCCGAACAGCATCCGTAACTGGCCCGCTCATCCTATGGATCTTTCCGCAGGACAGTCCTACTACCTCGCCCCCTTCTTCGATTATGATGGCGACGGTGACTACAATCCGGAAAATGGTGACTACCCGTACTACGACTTGGACAATGAACTTTGTCCTTGGACCGCTAAAAACCGTGCCCTTGCTGCAGCTGACCAACTTCCCAAAACTCCTGAAGAGAGAATGGGTATCTCTAAAGGTATGGTCTATGCCGACCACGTTTTGAAAGGTGATGCCACCCTTTACTGGATTTTCAATGATAAGGGAGGTCCTCACACTGAGTCACAAGGCGAACCTATCGGTTTGGAAATCCGTGCCCAGGCATTCGGTTTCTCCACCAATGACGAGTTGAACAACATGACCTTCTACTCATACGAGATTATTAACCGTTCTACCTTCGACTTGACGCAGACCTACTTCTCACAGTGGGTTGACCCCGACTTGGGTTATGCAGATGACGACTATGTAGGTTGCGATGTTGCCCGTGGTTTGGGTTACTGCTACAATGGTCGTAATATCGATGGTCAGGGTCTTGTTCAGCACTATGGTTCACAGCCGCCGGCGGTTGGTGTGGACTTCTTCCAAGGTCCTTACCTCGATCCCGATGGTTATGATAACCCTTCCTTCAACGGTCGTGCTGAATTCGGTCCCACGATGAATGGTAGTTGCGATATCGTAACCCAAGATGGTCAGCTCGGAACCTTCTCATGGGATCCTAATCCGGATGATGAAGAAGCACATGAGATGATCGAGGATTCTCTCGTCATGATTCGTTCTGAAGCAATCAACGGCGTTAACTTTGGTGATGGTATCAAAGATAACGAGCGTTTTGGTATGAGAAGATTTGTTTACCACAACAACGACAATTCTGTGGTAGGTGACCCTGACTTAGCTTACGGTTACTACAATATGTTGCGTGGTATTTGGGCAGATAACTTGAAGATGAAGTACGGTGGAAATGCTCACCCGCTGAATGGTGCTACTGGTCCCGAATGTGACTTCATGTTCCCGGGTCTCTCCGATCCTTGTAATTGGGGTACTATGGGTGTTGTCCCAGATGCTTCTACCTACAACAATTCTGCTGATGGTTGGACTGAAGCTGCCGTAGGAAACGCTCCCGCTGACCGCCGTTTCATGCAATCAGCTGGTCCCTTCACCCTCCGTGCTGGTGCTGTCAACTACATCACTGTGGGTATTCCGTGGGCCCGTGCTACCAGCGGTGGTGCTCAGGCTTCTGTTGATGCTCTGAAAGTCGCTGACGACAAGTGTCAGTCCCTCTTCGAGAACTGCTTTAAAGTTTTGGATGGTCCTGACGCTCCTACGGTCTATATTGAAGAATTGGAAAACGAACTTATCCTTTATCTCACCAATCTCGAAACCAGCAACAACTTTGCTGAGGGTTACGAAGAAGAAGATCCTACCATTCCGGTGGATCGCGTTGATGAAGTCATCACGGTAACCTACGATACCCTCTGGTGCACTATCTCTGGCATTGACACTTTTGTCCTTATGCCTACTGATGTCTCAACTTTTGACACCATTGAGTATGATAATAAATATCATTTTGAGGGTTATATGATTTATCAGTGCGCCAGCGCAGACGTTAGCGTTACGGATATTGGGGACTTGAATAAGGTTCGTCTGATTGCGCAATGCGACCTTCAGAATGGTATTTCACAGTTGGTGAATTGGATTCATGATGACGCTATCGGTACTTCCGCACCCCATGAAATGGTGAGAGGCGAAGATTTGGGTATTCGCCACTCATACGTCATCACAGAGGATAAATTTGCAACTGTTTCTACACAGCTGGTTAATCACAAGAAATATTACTTCCTTGTTTTAGCTTACGCACAGAACAACTATTGGCCCTTCTCCATTGAAGAAAATTCAGATAATGGCTTGGTGGGTCAAAAGACTACTTTCTTGGCAGGCCGTCGTAACATCGGAGACCAGGAGAATAATGGTAGTCCGTACGTGGGTATCCCACATGACCCGACTCCGGAAAATGCTGGTACCGTTGCCAATTCCGTTTATGGAACTCAGCCGATGATTACCCGTATCGAAGGTCAGGGTAACGGTGGTTTCTATCTGGATATGACAGACGAATGCCGCGATGAAATTCTGAAAAACGGCCATATCGACCAGATTACTTACAAAAATGACCATGGTCCAATTAATGTTAAAGTAGTCAACCCGCTTAAGATTCAACCCTTCGATTACGTAGTGCGTTTCATTCCCGCTGATACAGCAGAGGTTGATGTTACCCCGGAAGATACATGGGTGCTTGAAGTCGTGGATGAAAATGGCAATGTGAAATTGGATTCACTGGGATTCCCCATGCAGTATGAAGCTGAAACCTCCATTTCAGTTAATAATGAGCAACTCTTCTTAGATTTGGGTCTCTCTTTGACCATTTTGAATTATAACTTCGCAATCCATCAGGACAATCTGGCTGACTATGTGGCCCGCTCTGGCGGTTATACGTATAGAAACGTATCCAGCTATTCACAAGTAGATTTTCTTGGTTCGGAAATCATCTATGCTGATGAAAGTAAGCCTTGGTTAGGTGGTGTTGCCGATAATGAGGGCGACCTTCCGGACAACTGGATTCGTAGTGGTATTCAGGAAGCTGGTCCTTGGGATGATCAAGGTGGCCAGAATGGTGTAGAAGATGAATATTCAAAATGGAAAACGGAAGACTTTTTCATGCTAATGCCTGGAGGTACTATTTCTACGAGTACTTGGACGTCTCGTGGATGGAAAGACCCCGATCAACAGTTTGAAAGTGTTATTAATGGAACATGGGCACCCTACGTGTTGAGTTCACCTTACTATGGTGGCCCCATGGCTAAATTCATCACTCCGGATAACAACCGTGCTGAAGATGCCGAAGCACCCTCCCCGATGTATTGGGGAGTAGCAGAAATGGTTACCCAGAACTGGTCTCCTGGTTTCAACCAGACCATGACCAATCTCTATTCCGTGGATATTGTTCTTACACCTGATAAGGAAAAGTGGACCAGATGTGTCGTTCTTGAGTCCTGTGATGACCGTACCAAATCTGAAGGCGGTGCCATCTGCCATGAGCCTCGTAAACACGCTTCCGTTGACAAAAACGGTAATCCTGATGGTA
Organism: Bacteroidales bacterium; assembly: GCA_017535665.1. Classification (GTDB taxonomy): domain Bacteria; phylum Bacteroidota; class Bacteroidia; order Bacteroidales; family WCHB1-69; genus UBA1756. Next base: position 79,475 of record JAFXTS010000015.1, read on the forward strand.
CGGGCGAAGGTATGGGCTGGTTCCCGGGTTATGCTATCAATGTGGAGACAGGTGAACGTCTGAACATTATGTTCTCCGAAAACTCCTCCGATCCCGAAAACAACGGTAACGATATGCTTTTCAACCCCACCAATGTCTTTGCAGTTGATGGTGATGGAAACGCTGTCGAACGTGCCGTTTATGACTATTGGTTCGCTAACCGTCCGGATTTGTATAATGATCTTTACTTCAATCCTTGCTGGGGTGGTAAGCATTATGTTTATATCGTTGGTAGCACAGGAAATACCAATTCCGCCTACTATCGTTCCAATACCGTCAAACGTAACTTTGATAATTCATTTGACTGTGGACCGTACGATGAGGGACAGTGGCTGATGAATAAGTTCAGTACTTTCACCGGTGTTTCTGATGTAGCTAATCAGCAGCGTATGAACAGGAAGATGCAGTTGTTCAATAATGTGATGTGGACCAGTATTCCTATGCCGGCTTCTATGCACGAAGATGAATGGCTTTCTAATGAAGCTACGATTAAAATTCGTGTTAGCCGTCCTTACATGCGTTACTCTGCGGGTATGAATCGTGGCCCCGAGAATGTTCAGAATGACAATTTCCCGATGTATTCCTTTACCACGAAGAACATCGCAGTTCAGCATAATGTTGCCGATATGCACAAGAGCATTCTTGACAAGATTAACATTGTGCCCAATCCCTACTACGGATACTCCACTTATGAAGGTTCCGCACTGGAGAACTACGTTAAGATTGTCAACCTGCCCACATACGAGGATGGTGTTGACGGAGCTGTTACCATCTCCATCTTTACCGTTAGCGGTGTACTCGTTAGAAAACTCACCAAGGGTGGTACTGATACATACGTAGATTGGGATTTGAAGAACTCTGCTGCTATCCCGATCGCCAGCGGTATTTACATCATCCATGTGAAAGCTCCTGGCATTGGTGAGAGAACCCTGAAGTTCTTCGCTGCTATGCGTCCTACCGACTTGAATGCATTCTAACAGATTGATTAACTGCAAAAAATATTAGAGACTATGAATAAGTTCCAAAAAACATTAATGATTTGCACGCTGATTGGCCTCTTTTGTGCTATGTCGGTCAATCTGTATGCTGGTAATAGAGACCGTTCCGGTCAGGCAGGTGCCCAGCACCTTCTGATTGACCCGTGGGCCCGTTCCACTGGTTGGGGAACCGCCGGTGTTGCCGAAATTCGCGGATTGGAAGCGCTCTATTCCAATGTCGGTGGTTTGGCATTCGTCAACAAAACCGAGCTGGCCTTCTCTCATACCCGTTACCTCGTTGGTTCAGGTGCTGGTATCGGCATCAGCTCTTTTGCCATCGCTCAGCACTTGCGTTCCACCGATAAGGAAACAGGCCGAGTGCGCGACTTCGGTGTCTTGGGTCTGTCCTTCTTCACCATGGGCTTCGGTGCTATTGAGGTGACCTCTGAAGAGTTGCCTGAAGGTAATCAAGGTACTTTCTCTCCGAAATTGAATTACCTCTGCTTGCATTATTCAAAGAGCTTCAATGAGTATATCCACGGTGGTGTTTCTTTGAAAGTAGTTACCGAAACTGGTGCTGACGATGCTAAGGCTACTGGCTTTGCTATCGATGCAGGTGTACAATACCTTACAGGTGCGTACAAGAACTTCAAACTCGGTATCACTTTGAAGAACATCGGACTTCCGATGCATTACAAAGGTGATGGTCTGGGTGTGAGAGCAGTGGCTAACGACCTCACTTGGGAACAAACCCTTGAAAGCCGTTCCGCTTCCTACGAGCTTCCCACCATGTTGGTCTTGGGTCTCTCTTACGACTTCCTCATTTGGGGTAAAGAGTATGAAGGATGGTCCAAAGAAGACAAAATGGATGAGGGCCTGACTCGTGACGATGCCGCTCACAGAATTACCCTCGCTGGTTCATTCACCGCTAACTCTTTCTCAAAGGATATCATCACCATCGGTGCTGAATATGCACTTGGTCAGATCTTTATGCTTCGCGCTGGCTATAGCGTTGAGGCTGGTAAAGGTATGTTCAAAGCCGATGAGATGACCACTTGGTACACCGGTCCTTCACTGGGTGCCACTTTCGGTATTCCGTTGATGAGCAAGAAGAAAATGCAAGAGAAGGGTACAAAGAATCCTCCGAGACTCTATCTTGACTACTCTTATCGTTTCACGAACCGTTGGGGTGGCAACCACTGTGTTGGCTTGAAACTCGCCCTCTAACATTCGTTAAACCTTATTATGCTTTACTAAAGAGGCCTCCCGCAGGCCTCTTTAGTGTTGTTTTATCATACAGACAATTAAATTTTTTATCATGAGTGAAATTAAATACTATTCTGCCGAAAGCCTCGCCGCACTCAAAGCTGAACTGGCACATCTTGAATCTGTTGAACGGCCCCGTATCTCCGCGATGATCGCTGAGGCCCGCGACAAAGGAGACCTCTCCGAAAATGCTGAGTATGACTCTGCAAAAGAGGCTCAGGGTCTTCTTGAAATGAAAATTGCTAACCTGCAGACTACTATTGCGAATGCCCGTATTCTCGATGAGTCGAAACTGGATACCTCTAAGGTGCTTCTTTACTCCATAGTGACGGCTAAAGACCTGAAACGAAACAAAGAGTTGGTTTACACCATTGTGCCCGAATCTGAGGCCGATTTCAAGGCGGGTAAGATTTCTGTCACTTCACCCATCGCAAAGGGCTTTTTGGGCAAAAAAGTGGGCGAAATCGCCGAGGTTCAGGCCCCTGTTGGCATTCTTAAATTCGAAATCCTTAATATTACCCGATAATGGATACCATTTTTACCAAAATTATCAAAGGAGAGATCCCTTGCTATAAAATCGCAGAAAACGACCAGTTTTTTGCTTTCCTTGACATTAACCCGCTGGCAAAAGGTCATACTCTGGTGGTTCCTAAACTCCAAAATGACTATATCTTCGACCTTGAAGATCAGATGCTTGCCGACCTGATGGTTTTTGCCAAGAAAGTGGCCAAAGCTATTGAAGCGAATGTGCCTTGCATGCGAATTGGTGTGGCCGTCATCGGTATTGAAGTGCCCCACACCCATATTCACCTCGTCCCCATCAACAAGGTCGGCGACCTCAACTTTGCCAATCCGAAATGCCAGCTTTCTTCCGAGGAGATGGCAGAAATTGCAGAGAAAATTTCAAAATCTGTTCAGTATTAATATGTTAAAGAAGATTTCTGAAAACCAGATTACGGGTGTCAAACTCGTCAAGCCCGATGTCACCAAGAAGTATTATCATATTGCTTCTGACACCGATATTTTCGCCACCATAGACCTCATCCATGGTCAAGGCTCTTTGGCGCGACTGGAGACGCCGGAAGGTTCTTATACGATTAAGCGTCAGGGCATTTTCATTCCTTATATCAGCATAAGAAAGGAAAATGATGAAACCGATATCGCTGAACTCTTTCTCGATATCTATGGCAAATCCAGCATCCAACTTGATGGATCCGCCCTCTCTTTCAAACCGCTGGCCCTCTGGAAAAACCATTGGGGATGGGTGAATGAGAAAAACCGCCCGGTAATGAAATTTATGCTGACCATTTCAGGACAAGAACGTGGAGATATTGAATTCTCTAAAGACTTCTTCTATTTCCAAAATCTTGAGCTTTTGGCAGCCCTCGGCGGTTATCTTCTGCTTCAGTTAGAAGATGAATTAACCCGTTTATCTGAAAACAAATAATCGACCAACATATCCATAAATCTTTGAATATGAAAACAGTAGAACAATTAAAAGAAATTGCGGCCCAAGTCCGTCGCGATATCATCAGAATGGTTTACAATGCTAAATCTGGTCATCCAGGAGGCTCTCTGGGCTGCACAGATTTAGTGACAGCTTTGTATTTTGAGATTATGGATATCGACCCCGCCAAATTCACTCGTGAGGGTGGGGGAGAAGACATGTTCTTCCTCTCTAATGGCCATATTTCTCCGATGCTGTACAGTATCATGGCCCGCCGTGGATACTTCCCAGTCAGCGAGTTAGCTACTTTCAGAAAGTTGGGAACCCGCCTGCAAGGTCACCCCACGCCGGTTGAAAAACTACCCGGCCTCCGTATCGCCTCCGGCTCACTCGGACAGGGTGTCTCCGTGGCCATCGGTGCCGCCATCGCTAAAAAACAGAACCAAGACCCCCATACCGTTTTCGTGCTTACCGGCGACGGCGAACTCGAAGAAGGTCAGATCTGGGAAGCCTTTATGTTCGCTGGCGGCAAAAAGGTGGATAACCTGATTGCCATCATTGACCACAATAAAAAACAGATTGACGGCTCTACCGATGATGTGATGCCCCTCGGCTCGCTCAAAGCAAAAATGGAAGCCTTCAACTGGACCGTTTTGGAGATGGATGGTAATGATATGCAGCAAGTTGTGGACACTCTCCATGAGGCCAAATCAAAACTTGGACAAGGCAATCCTGTGGTCATTGTCATGAAGAGTGAAATGGGAATGGGCGTGGATTTCATGATGGGTACCCATAAATGGCACGGAACGCCCCCCAACCAGGAACAGGCCGAGGCAGCCCTGCAACAGCTGCCCACCACCTCGCTTGGCGATTTCTAACTGTTAAGCCGTGAAACCTCGACCTAAAGTACAGAGACATTTCTTCGATATTTCTGTCACCAAAATCATCTACCGATATTTGGTAAAGAAGTTTGTGTCTCCCTTTTTTCTTACCTTCTTCCTCGCCCTGCTGATCATTGATATGCAGTTCCTCTGGAAGTATGTGGACGACCTGGTAGGAAAAGGGTTGGAATGGTATCTGATATTGGAATTATTATTCTATGTATCAGCTACTTTCGTAAGTTTGGCAATGGCCTTGGCAGTCCTTCTATCTTCTTTAATGACTTTTGGAAATTTGGGAGAGAAATACGAAATCGTGGCGATGAAATCGGCAGGCATTTCTATCACCAGCCTGATGAAGCCTCTGGCGCTGATTTCCCTACTGTTGGCCCTTTTCTCCTTCTGGTTTTCCGACAATGTGGTGCCCGCGGCTTACGTCAAATGGCGCACCATGATGTACGAAATTGCTGAGCAAAAACCCACCCTCAGCATGGATGAGGGCGTCTTCTATGACGGCATCGACGGGTATATCATCCGTATCGGCAAAAAGCACCGCGACAACGAGAATATTGAGGATGTGCTCATCTACGACCACTCCAAGTTTATGGGAAATATTACGGGAACCTACGCAAAACGTGGCACGATGACCATCACTCCCGACAAAAAGTTCTTTGTTTTCACGCTTTACGACGGATATTTATGGGATGAGAGCCGGAATCAAAACAGCCGCGATGCCTCCTATCCCTACTTTTTCGCTCGCTTCAAGAAACAATATTTGAAAATGGACATCTCCTCTTTTGAAATGCAGGACGTGAGTGATGAGTTCTTTAAGGAGTCAAGCAAAGCCTCTAAAATTGAGAAGATTAACGAGGATATTATGGTTAAAAAATCGGAGATTAACGATATCTCCTCAGATGTTTTCCGAAAATATGAAGCGGCATTTTATAAAGATCTAAAAATAAGGGGTGAAGAGTGGAAGAAAAGACCTGCCGAACAACAGCATTTTACAATGGAAAAGTTAGCGCCTTCCTATCGCGAACAGGTCTATTACCGTGCGCTTGCCAAAGCCGACAATCTGATGGGAAGTCTATCTCAATCACATCTTATTACTGAACTGAAAGAAAGGGAGTTGAGAGAATATCAGATTGAGTTTCATCAAAGATTGGCACTCCCGCTTGCCTGCTTCCTCTTCTTCTTTACCGGCGCTCCATTAGGTACAATTATCCGCAAAGGCGGTATAGGTATTCCTTTGGTAATCACCGTGATATTCTTTGCCTTCTATTTTGTCATCTCTATTTTTGGAGAAAAAATGGCAAAGAATGGCGACACCCCCGTTTGGGTTGGAATGTGGCTCTCTACTTTTATCACCGTCCCCATCTGCATCTTCTTGACCTATAAAGCGGCAGTGGATTCAGCGATGATGTCACCCGATGCATACGCTAATTTCTTTAGAAAAATCAAAGATTTTATTCATAAAAAATCCCGCAAAAAACAATCATAATGAAGATTTTACAAATTTGTCATAAACCTCCCTATCCTCCCTCTGACGGGGGTACGATTGCCATGAACAATGTCACCCAAGGTCTGCTTCAAGCCGGCCACAAAGTGAAGGTTCTCGCCATCGAAACCCCGAAACATAGAGTGAACCGAGCCGCAATGCCAGGCTCCTACTTGGCCGCCACCGACTTCGAGGCCGTTTATGTGGATACTTCCATCTCGTATGCTGCTGCTTTCAAGACGATCTTTACCCATCAGGCCTATCAGGTAAGTCGCTTTTACTCAAAAACTTTTGCCAAGAAAATTGCAGAGGTTCTGAAGAAAGACCAGTTCGATATCATCCACCTCGAATCGCTCTTTACCACCCCGTATATTCCTGTTATTCGTCAGTATTCCAAAGCGAAAATTGTGCTCAGAACGCATAATATTGAGCATCAGATTTGGAAAAGAGTGGCGAAAAACGAGAAAAACTGGTTCAGAAAATGGGCTATCCGCTATATGTCCAATCAGTTGGAGCGCTATGAATGCGGCTTGTCAGGTCAGATTGACGCCTTTGCCGCCATTTCGGAACCCGACTACCACTTTTTTGCTGCCCAGTATGGGAATCTTCCTGGCACCATTCTTCCGTTAGGTATCAACATCGATGATTATCCTGATGATGAGGAATATATGCCCTCCGATGTTCCCGAATTGTTCCACGTGGGCAGCATGAATTGGCGTCCCAATGTGGAAGGTATTGAGTTCTTTTTAGATGAAGTGTGGCCCCTGGTACTGGAGCGTTTCCCAAAAATTACGTTCACGATAGCCGGCCGCTGCATACCGACCGCCATTTCTCAACGTACAGATCCCAACCTTATCATTGCTGGAGAAGTGCCCTCCGCTAATGAGTTTATCCTCTCTAAAGATATCATGATTGTGCCTATTTTGTCAGGTAGTGGCGTGCGGGTGAAGATTATTGAAGGGATGGCCTTGGGAAAAACGATTATCACCACTACGATAGGGGCTGAAGGACTCGCTGTGGAAAATGGCAAGAACATTCTGATCGCCGACACCCCTGAAGAATTTGTGGAGGCAATCGCGAAATGTGTACACACGCCGGATATCTGTGCCATTTTGGGTGAAAATGCCCGTAACTTTGTAGCTCTCAACCATAACAATGAGGTCATTACCCAAAACCTCACCGATTTTTATGAGGCTTTAATTCAGAATGAGAACAAGTAAATACCGCTACTTATCACAAATCAACTCCCCCGCAGACCTCCGCAAGCTACAAGTGTCGGAATTACCCAAGTTGTGCGAGGAGCTGAGGGACTATATTATCACTGAAACGGCTGAAAATCCTGGACATCTGGGATCTTCGTTGGGAGCAGTGGAACTGGCGGTGGCCATCCACTATGTGTTCGATACTCCTCACGACAAGCTGGTTTGGGACGTGGGGCATCAGGCCTACGCCCATAAGATTCTGACAGGAAGAAAAGAACAGTTTCACACCAACCGTAAGTATCATGGCATCAGCGGTTTTCCAAAGATGTCGGAAAGCGAATACGATGCTTTTGGTACAGGGCATTCCTCCACCTCTATCTCCGCCATTTTAGGAATGGCAGTGGCTGGGAAAATGGCCGGTGATGATGAAAGTAACTATATCGCAGTCATCGGCGATGGCTCCATGGGCGGCGGCATGGCCTTCGAAGCGTTGAATCATGCGGCCGAGACCAAAGCCAATGTGCTGATCATTCTCAATGATAATAAGATAGCTATCGACAAAAATGTCGGTGCGATGAGCCGCAACCTACTGAATATTACCTCATCGCCAGGCTATAACCGCGCCAAGAACCGTCTTTGGAACTTCCTCTCCGTAAGTAAGCCTATTCGTAACCGTATCTTGCGTTTTTTCAGTAAGATGGGCAATGCTATCAAGGGTGCTATCTTGTTAGGAAGTAATCTCTTTCAGGCATTGGGTTTCCGTTACTTCGGTCCGGTGGATGGTCATAACGTGGAACATCTGGTCAAGGTATTGCAAGGATTGAAGCCCATCAAAGGTGCCCGCCTGTTGCACGCGATTACGGTGAAGGGTAAGGGACTCACCGCCGCCGAACAAAACCAGACCACCTATCATGCGCCCGGCAAGTTCGACCCCGATACAGGTGAACGCATCTCCACTTCGGAAGCAGGACAACCCCCTAAATATCAAGATGTTTTTGGAGAAACCATCCTCGAATTGGCGAAGCAAGACGAACGCGTGGTGGGCATTACGCCAGCCATGGCTACGGGCTGCTCTTTGACGATCCTTGGTAAAGTATTTCCCGACAGGGCGATAGATGTGGGCATTGCGGAACAACATGCCGTTACCTTCGCCGCAGGCCTTGCCGCACAAGGCATGGTGCCCTTCTGCAACATCTACTCCTCCTTCCTGCAACGCGCCTACGACCAGATTATCCATGACGTGGCCCTTCAAAAACTGCCGGTCATCTTCTGTGTGGATCGTGCGGGCCTGGTAGGAGAGGATGGCGCCACCCACCACGGCGTTTTCGACATGGCTTTCCTGCGCTCCGTTCCCAATATGATTATCGCTGCCGCTATGGACGAAAACGACCTGCGTAACCTGATGTACACTGCCTATCGTCATCGCGAACTGCCTTTCGCTATCCGCTATCCGCGGGGGAGGGGAGTGGGCGCCGACTGGCATCAGCCTATGCAGGAACTGGAAATTGGAAAAGGCCGTGTACTGCAGCAAGGGAAGGATATTGCCGTGATTTCCATTGGGAAGATGGGACAGCACGTGCAACAGGCACTCGCCCCCATGCGCGCCGCCGGACTCAATCCCACCCATGTCGATATGCGCTTCCTCGCTCCGCTGGACCTCCAACTGTTGGAAGAGGTGGCCGCCACCCATAAGGTGCTGTTCACCGTGGAAGATGGCGTGTCGCACGGCGGACTATTCTCCGCTGTAACTGAGGTGATTGCCCAACGCCCAACGCCCATCCCCGTCATCCCCATCGCTATCAACGACCGTTTTGTGGAACATGGCGACATCAACTCCCTCTACGATGAGTGCGGCCTAACCCCTGAGAAAATAGCAGAAAAAATCATACAGTACAACATCTTGTAAAACCTACCGTTTTATTCGGAAAATTTCATGTAACTTTGCCCCCTAAATTAATCATCGGAAAAATGAAACACAACTGGCTCGTTAGCATCTTGATAATGATGGTTTTCAGCGTTCTGCTTCTGTCCTCCTGCAAGCATGAACCGGTGCAGCCATTGAGCCAGCCTAAAGCCAATGCGGAGTGTCCAATCAGCACCATTCCGACCGACTTTTCCGATCTGGATTCAGAGACCCAAACCTATCCATTGCCGGAAGGTTTCTTCCAAGAGTTCATCAAATATGCTTTCCAGTATGAAGGTACCCATGTTACGATTCCAGCCCAGCTGCCGGAAGAGTGGAAACTGCTGTACCGTGAGCCCCTGCCGGCCAGTCAGGAACTGTGGCTGGTGCAGTCGGCCGACCACGATTGGACCTACCTGCTTGTGACTGCCGGACAGCACGTTCGTGATGCCGTTCCAGTAGCCCTCGACCTCGCCTCCACCGGCGCGCTCATCGAGTCGGAAGTGTGGTCCTGGCACCGCGATGAGGACGGCTCCTTCATCGTGTCGAAACGCTACGAGAAACGCCCCGATGTTCGCGACACCACCCAACACCAGCGCCGCATCGAAGCCCTCGACCGGTACGTCGTGAGTGAGGCAGGACAGTTCAAATGCACCCCCCAGAGTTTGGCAGAAGGTACCCCCTACCAGGTTGTCATCCTTTACAACTTGGCTCCTGAAAGACCTGACACATGGTACGATGTGATGAGTTCCATCGCGCCCTATTGCGAAGAGAACAATCTCTATTTTGTGACTGTTGCCGCCGCTACCGAAGACCTGCACCACGTCATCATTGAAGATTACCAACTTAACTATATCGCAACGGTTGACATCGCAGAACTGGTGGCCAACACCGACCATGGAATCGTTTTGATGCAGAATGGCGCAGAACCCCGCGTGGAAAACTATTCCGACAACGAACGCTATCTGCAAATGAAAATCAGAAACTATTTTAATGCTATCAACAATATAAATTTGTAAATTATGAAAGAAGAGCAGAACATGAACATGAATCAAGTGGCGGCTTTCCTCAAGAAAAAGCCCGAAGATTTTACCAAGGCCGATATGATTCGTTTTGTTGAAGAAAATGAGATCCAGATGATTAACTTCCGCTATGTGGCGGGAGATGGACGTATCAAGACCTTGAACTTTGTGCTTAACGACCACGATTATCTCGAACAGATTCTCTCTTGCGGCGAGCGTGTCGATGGCTCCAACATCTTCCCTGATTTCATCCATGCCGACTCCAGCGACATGTATGTCATCCCTCGCTTCCGTACCGCTTTCGTCGATCCTTTCGCTACCATCCCCACCCTCTCCTTCCTCTGCTCTTACTTCAATAAGGACGGACTTCCGATGGAAAATTCTCCCGAATATATTCTCCGCAAGGCCGTCAAATCCTTCAAACAGGTTACAGGCTACGACTTCCAAGCCATGGGCGAATTGGAGTATTATGTGATTGGCGACAAAGAAGAGCTGTATCTCACCCCTGACCAGAAAGGATATCACGAATCTGCCCCCTTCGCCAAGTTTGAGGAGTTCCGCACCCAGTGCATGCTCTATATCTCGCAGGTGGGCGGTTTGATCAAGTACGGCCACTCCGAAGTGGGTAACTTCACCCTCGACGATAAGATTTATGAGCAGAATGAGATTGAATTTCTGGTGACCGATGTGCAGGATGCGGCCGACCAGCTCATCCTCGCCAAGTGGATCATCCGTAACCTCGCCTACCAGTATGGTCTTGATGTGACCTTCGCTCCCAAGATTACCAGCGGTAAGGCAGGCAGCGGTCTCCATATCCATACCCGTATTGTCAAAAACGGCAAAAACCAAATGGTGACCAAGGGCAAGCTGAACTCCATCGCCAAGAATGCTATCGCCGGCTATATGACCTGCGCCTCCTCGCTCACCGCTTTTGGAAATACCAATCCGACCTCATACTTCCGTCTCGTTCCCCATCAGGAAGCTCCCACCTCCATCTGCTGGGGCGACCGCAACCGCTCGGTGCTCGTGCGTGTGCCGCTCGGCTGGACCAGCGCCAAAGATATGGTCGCCATGGCCAACCCCAAAGAGAAACCCAATAACGTGGACCATTCCCAGAAACAGACGGTCGAGTTCAGATGCTCCGACGGCTCCGCCGACATCTACCTCTTGCTCGCAGGTATCGTAGTGGCCGCCCGCCATGGTTTCGAAATGGAGAAGCCCCTCGAACTGGCCGAGAAGACGTATGTGGACGTTAACATCCATCGCCCCGAACACCGCGCCCGCCTCGAAAGCCTCGACCAGCTTCCGGCCTCCTGCGCCGAATCGGCCGACCAGCTTTCTGCCCATCGTACCATCTTCGAGAAGTATGGTGTTTTCAATGCCGATATGATCGACGACATTATCAAACAACTCAAATCATTCAAGGATGCCGACATCCGCAAGCGTCTGGAGAAAAATCCTGAATTGATGATGGAGATCGTGAAAGAACATTTCTATTGCGGTTAACGAGCTTAATATCAATACCATGTCAACACCTCTCATCATTGTTATTGCAGTAGTACCTTCGCTCATCCTCGCGGTGGCCGCCTACCTGATTGTTCGCCAATTCATCGAAAATGAACAGCGGAAACGCCTTCTTGACCTGAAGTATGAGGCCAAGAACCATGTGCTCCCCATGCGCCTTCAGGCATACGAGCGTATGGCCATGTTCCTCGAGCGCATCGAGCCCAACCAGCTCATTTTCAGAGTGAATAACCCGGAACTGACGGCCTATCAGATGCAGACCATCCTGTTGGCTACCATCCGTAGCGAGTACGAACACAACCTTTCCCAGCAGATCTATATCTCTGCGGAGGTGTGGGATTCCATCAAGAATGCCAAGGAACGCGTGGTCAACATCATCAACCTCGCCGCAGGCAAGTTGCCCGATGGGGCGATGGCTACCGACCTTCATACCCAAATCTTTGAGGCCGTGGCCGAAAGCTCCCCAACCGCCACTGCCATGCAGCGACTGAAAAAGGAAATTAGCCTCCTTTATTAGTATATATATACATATTTTTTTCTACAAGAAAGAAATAAGGCACCATGCTCCCCTTTTTGGAGGGGGGCATCTTTTTTTATGCCCGAAAAATTTTTATAAAAAAAATTTATCAAAAAAAGGGTGTTAATTAAAATTCAGGAGAAATTTGTAAATTGCTGAATAAGAAAAAAATAGGAATTTGTTGAAAACCTGTTGAAAAGTCATTTTTTGTTAGAATCTACAATGATTTCAAAAAAAATAAAGGAAGTGAATGTACATCGAGAAATTTTTGTATTTTTGCAAGTTCATATATTAAAACGAAAAATAGGGTTTGAATTTTGAATTCGACTGAAACATTTATTGGAAAAACGAGTATAACTGATTTAGAATCAGTGTAGTTATAAATTTGAAAAATTAGAAGAAAATAAAAATAAATAGTAATAATTAAATTCAAAGCAATGAAAAAATTTACGATTTTTTTCCTGATGGTGTTTATGTATTTAGGGAATCAGGCGAAATGCGAGACGGTTTTGGCGTCGTCGGGAGACGATGTGACTGTCGGTCGTAACTTCGCTACGTGGTTCTCACACCATAGTGTCAATCCGAACGCCTCGGGAATGATTGCTTCTGAAAATACATACCGCACAGGCGGGGTGTATGAGGCAAATCGTGTGAAAGCTACACAGGGTCTCCATACGCATATTGAAGGGCCGGCGTACGCCTGCTCTTCGGCTATGGTAACTTTGCATGCCGTCGTGTATGACGACGAAGCCACTACTGAAAACACCACGTATGCCTATACGTGGTTGAGTAGTACCAATCACGGTGCTGGCTACAGTGCTGCCGCTGGTGCTACCAACAGTCAGGAGTTGGTGGTCAACATGTCGAGTGTCAACTCCGTCATGTACTACAAGGTAAAAGTGCAAAAATATGAGAATGGAGCTTGCGTAGGTCCCGCTGACACATCTGCCGTCTTCACTCTCACCCCCGTGGATCGTGGCGACGTAACCGTGACCGCCACCCCAGCAACGGCTTGCACCCAGAAAACTCTGACCGCTACCTCTAACAGCCCCGCTGTGGTGTACAGATGGCTGTGGCTGAAAGACGGTGCCTTTGTCGCCAATACCGGAACCACCAACACCTACGTGGCTACCGAAGCTGGCGAGTATAAGGCAGTGGCCGAATACGAAGGTTCCAACCTGTGCAACGACACATCCGCCGCCGTCACCGTGGAATTCACGGGTGCAGCCCTCACCCTGAAGGCCACCTCCACCTACGGATTGGATGACGACTTTGTGTGCCCCGGTGGTCAGGTGGTGCTGAAACCTACCAGCGGTACAGCCCCCTTCACTTTCTATCGCGGCGCCACCCTTCTCGGTACCTCCAATGATAGCCTCTTCGACACCCCCACCGCTGCAGGTACCTATACCTATACTGTGGTGGATGCCGGCGGATGCACGGGTAGCACTACCTTCACTGTCACCGACATTGCCGATTTGTTGATTTACTCTACAAGTGCAACCCATTTCTGTGGCAACACGGGTTATGCGGTTACGGTCCAAACGAATTCCCAGCATTTGGTCTTTGATTCTACATCATACTACTGGTATGAGGATGGCTTCCGCACAATGTACACGGATGTCTTCCCGGATACCCGCCTTACAAATATGTATTCAAGCAGTAACCTTCCGGTTAGCCCGGAACCGCATACCATTGTACTCGAAATCAATGATGCCAGCCGTAACTGCTTCTTCAGGAGTAACGAGGTCTCCATCCAGGTTGATCCCCTTCCGACGGTTACGCTTATCGTTGATTCTGTTTGTTTAGGCAATGCTGCTACGGTAACGGTGGAAGTAGAAGGTTATGTGGGTGACAACCCCGTTTATACTTGGAGTGGTAGCGCTTGGGCTACTCCTCCCACAGGAGCTGGTGCCACAGTAACAACCGATGTTCTTACTGCAGATGCTAGTGTAAATGTAACGGTAACTGCTCCGCTGCCCCAACAGAGCTGTACCGCTGAAGCTACCGCCACGATTAAAGTGGTTGAGACGGTTGCTTCTGGTGAAATCACCAGCAGCGACTTGGTCTGCAGCGGTAGCGAGGTGGTCTTCTCCGCCGAGGCTATCGGCGCCGGCTTCACCAACCCCGTCTATGCATGGAGTGGGGTTGCCAGTACCGATGCTACGGCAACCATCGCGGATGTGACCGCACCGGTGACCGCCACCGTGACCGTCACGGGCGACAACCCGTCATCTACCGCCTGCTCGGTGACCGCCACCAAGACAGTTGAGGTGATGACCGCACTGCCCGACCCGACCGACGTGTCAGTGAATGTGTATATGCAGGGTAGTGCCCACGATGCCACCGCCGATTTAGTGGACATGGCTTGTGAGGGTGCTGCAGTGGATGTCGTAGCTGAAGGTTTCACTCCCAGCGATGAGTATATATATACATGGTATAGAAATGGAGTCCAACTTCCTGCCCAAGGTCTTTCCTTCACCGACCATTTGGAGAACCTCGGCAATGTGGATCCAGTCTATTTACTGCAATATACTCTCGTCATCTCACATGTGAACGGTTGTGGAAGTGATACTGTTGATGGTGCAGAGATTCCGGTTGCTCCGCTGGGTACGATTACCTTGAGTGGTGATATCCGTGTATGTACCGGAACTGATGTTGAAATTATAGCAACTAATCCATACGCAGGTCTGTTCCCCCTGATTCCTGGTGCTGACTATGCTTGGTATTTGGACGGCAATGAATTGACTGGTCCGAATTCAGCACCTGGTCTCAGTACAATGGTTTTCACCGAGGCTCTGGGAATGACCGCTCAAGTGGCTCCTCATGCTATCACAGCAGTGGCTTACTTTGATGGACCTAACGCAACACCTACTCCCCAAAACTATGCAGGATGTAACGCACTTGCTACCGCGTCTATTGAAGTGTATGTAGATCCGCAGCCCACCGTTCAGATTGTGGCTACCGACTCTGTCATTTGCGAAGGTGGTGAAGTTACCTTGACGGCTGTTCCTTCCAGAGAGGATATTCCTTATATGGTTTTTGTATGGAACGCCACTGATACTGCAAGATCGATTACCGTGAACGCAGCAGGCGTTTATAATGTGGATCTTACTCAGCTGGTAGACTACACAACTCCTAATCCTTCTTGTACGGCTACCGCTTCATACGAGGTGAAGACCGCTACCAAGCCCACCGTTACCCTCGCAGCTGATTTCGACACCATCTGCTCCGGCAGCCAGGTTACCCTGACCGCCACCGCTACCTTCGATGCCACCGCTGGTGACTCCACCTACACTTGGTACCGCAATGGTATCGAAGTGGCTACCACCACCACCAATACTTATACGGATGTTCTGACCACCGAAAATCAGGTTTCTACATATATATATAATGTAGTAGCAGGCCAGACCGCAAGCGGTTGTGTCTCTGACGCCGCCACCGATACGGTCAGAGTTGCTCCGCTCCACAACGTCTATGTGACCGGCACGCAGCTCCTCTGCAACTCTCTTACTGAAACAACCCTCACTGCCAATGTGACCCCCGTTGGTAATTATACTTATAAATGGTATAAGGACGGTGCTGAACAGGGCGCAGATGCTACCCTCAATGCTACGGGTCTAACCCTCCGTTCACAACCCTACGTATTCATCGTAGAGGTCACCAACACTACCACCGGTTGCGTGGTGGCCAGCGAGGCATACAATGTATATAATACTGACTCAAACGCTGTGTACATCACCGCTACTCCCGACAGCATCTGCTCAGGTACTCCTGTTACCTTGACCGCCGATGTCGTGGGTGCCGCTGATGAGGTTTCATACACTTGGTCTATGGGTGACCAGACTGCCAACGCAGTGGTGGTTACCGAACCTGGTACTTACAACGTGACCGTTACCGACCTTACCACCAGATGTACCGCTACCGGTTCTGTGGAGGTGAAGTCCGCAACTGCTCCCACTCTGACCATAGCTCCTACCGAAAGCGAGATTTGCTGGGGCGAGCAAGTGACCCTCACCGTAAGCGGTGCTACCGATGGTGAGTTCACCTGGACTGAGAATGGCTTCATTCTTCCTGCTCAGGATTCAATCCTGACAGTGATGCCTCAGCCGATGAATAATCACGTTGATACATTTGTTTATAATATCAATTATGTAAATAACACTACGGGTTGTACTGCTATTGCAGATCCCGCCAAGGTTATTGTTCATCCTAATCCGGCCGTTGCTATTACCGCGGATACCACCGTCATCTGCTTGGGCGATGAGATTGTCCTTACTGCAGTTGACTCCCTCGGTCTGACCGGTTCTACCAGTTACGTTTGGAAAGAACAGGGTCGTCAGGTTCAAAGTGGTACTACCAACACCTATACGGCTACTCCGGATGCCGCTGGTATTTATAGCTACACGGTGGACGCTACCAACCATGGTTGTACCACCACCAGCGTACCTTTCAATCTGATTGTTAACGCTCAGCCCGTGGTAGCCATCTCTGTTGATGACACCACTATCTGCGTTTCTGGTTCCGCCACCTTCACTGCACAGCCCGCCAATATCGCTGGCGTGTCTTACAACTGGGATGTGGACGGTACCACCTACACGGCTGCTCAGTTCACCCACCAGTTCACCACCGCTAATACCTATAAAGTGGTTTGCGAAGCTACCCAGGCTGGTTGCACCGCAAAAGATAGCGTGAACGTGAAAGTCTCTGCTCGTCCGACTGTTACTCTTGCTATTACTCCTGATGCTATTTGCAGCGGTTCAACGGATACGCTTGCAACTACTGTTGTGGGTGGAGATGAAAACGATATCTTTACCTTTACTTGGTACAAAAATGGAGTTCAGCTCGGTTCAGCAGTTAATGAAGAGACCCTTACTGACGCGCCCGTTGCTTCTGGCAACAACGTTACCACTTATACCTATGGTGTGATGGTCAGCCAAGCCAGCAGCGGATGTCAGTCTGATATTGATGATGCTACTATTGATGTTTATCCTGCTCCTACTGTTGTTATCAGTGGCGATAATATCCTCTGCGCTAATGGTACGGTTAACCTGACTGCCGTTGCAAGCGATACGATCGCAGGTGTTGCCTATACTTATACTTGGAGAATGGATAACGCAGAACAAGGCACTGGTAAAACTTTGACGAAGGATCTTACCCTCCGCGACAATCCGTATATCTTTACCGTTCAGCTTACAAATGAAGCTACGGGTTGCACGGCCACAAGCGCTGAGTTCCCAGTTTCTGTTGACTCTCTTGGTAACATCACGGTTACCGCATCCGAAACCGAAATTTGCAAAGGTGGTGATGTGACATTATCATCCAGCTTCCTTGGTTCAGCTAATACCGACATCGCTTATCAGTGGTATCTCGGTAGTATTGCCGCAGGTAACGAAATTGCCGGTGCCACCACCGATACCTATACTGCCACCAACCTTACGGCCGACCAAACCTACTACCTTGAAGCTACGCAGATTTCTACGGGTTGCAAGGTGAATGGTTCTGTGGCCGTTGAAGTGAAAGATGATCCTATTGTCAAATTCGAAGCTACTCCCGAGGCAATCTGCCAAGGTGGTCAGGTTTATCTGAATGCCACTGTTACTGCTAATATTACTAATCCGCAGGTTCACTACTTCTGGTATCGTAATGGTCAGGCCATCACCGGTGCCGATACCAATACTTTCATTGATAACCCGACCATTGCTGACATCGACTCTAATGTTTATGTTTATTCACTTTATGTAACACTTGACAACTCTGGTTGTACTTCTACATACGCTTACGATACTGTGAGCGTCTATCACAATCCGACTATTACCATCTCTGGCGATCAGCTGCTCTGCGGCAACAATGGTCAGAATGAGGTTAACCTGACGGCTTCCCTCAACGATACGATCGCTGGTACTTATACCTTCCTGTGGCGTGAAGACAATGTCAATACTACGGTGACCGACAGAGTCTTCAGCAAAGAAAAAGAGTATCGTCAATATCCGTATGAATACACGGTAGTTGTAACTGGTCCTAACGGCTGTTCTGTTGTTAGCGATCCTTACCTTGTATATGTCAACGATACCCTCGTTGTGGGTGTTGACGCTACCACGGGTAATGTTTGCGCCGGCGAAGAGGTGACCCTCACTGCAGCAGTGGCCGACAACTTCGATGCTACTACTTATAGATGGTACACCGTTGAAGGTGCTAATGAAAACGAAATTCCGAATGAATATGGCAACACGCTGACTGTTTATCCGACTGCTACCACGCAGTATAGAGTGAGAGTGATGCAAAACAATACCTTCTGCACCGCCGCTGGTGATACTACCATCAATGTTGTGAACGCTCCGGACCTCACCCTCAGCATTCTGCCCGCTGGCGATTCTATTTGCGAAGGCGGTCAAGTTACGTTGACGCTGGATCCCGCTACTACACCTGCTGGTACTTATAGCTGGTACAGAAACAACGAGCTTATCAGCACCGATACCGCTCGCTTCTTCGTTGACAGCCCGCTGGCCGTTGACGGTGACAGAACGATGGTGGCTTACGAAGTTCGTTACGTACAAGACAGCACCAGCTGCCATGTGACCAAATATGACACCATCTACGTCTTCAAGAACTTTGATGTGGTTATCAGTGGCGATCCGACCGTTTGCGACGGAAACAACAATATCGCTCTTACTGCTACTGTTAACGGAATGAACACCAATGATGCCCTCACCTCTACTTGGTATAGAGATGGCATTGATGCCAGCTCGTATGGTGTCGCAGAAAACAATGCTGATAATTCTATTTATAAAGGCTCGAGTGCAGTTCGCACAGGCGAAGCCTCTACTACTTACATCTATACCGTTGAGATTTCTCGCGGTAATGGCTGTACCACGATGAGCGCTGAATATCCTGTTACGGTTTATGCAGCTCCTGTTGTTGAAGTGACCGCCGATGACACTACCATCTGTCAGAATGGTCAGGTGACCTTCACCGCTAACCTCGTGGACAACAACGCTACCGACCTTACCTACGAATGGAAGGTGAACGATAATGTTGTTGCAGGTGCTACCACCAACACGATGACTTATACCTTCCTTGCCACCAGCGAACAGAAAGTGGTTTGCAACATTGCACAGACCATCTCTGGCTGTACGGCTACTGATACCTTGACCTTCACTCCGAAGGCTACACCGGTGGTTACGGTTGATGCCGATAACGACACTATCTGCTCTGGTTATCAGGTGACCGTTGTGGCAACCCCGACCACCTTTATCGCAGGCGAGCCTATCACTTATACTTGGTATAAGAATGGTGAGGTGATTGAAGGTGCTACTGACAGCATTATCTATGACAATCCTGTTGCAGAAGGCGCATTTGGCACCAACTATGTGTATGGTGTGGCTATCAGCCAGCCCAGCTCTGCTTGCGCCTCCGCTATCGTTACAGATACTGTTATCGTGAAGGGTAATCCTACGGTTACCATCAGTGGTGATGCTATCATCTGCCATAACGACAGCATCGGTCTCGTAGCCAATGTGAATGATTATGACGCCACTATGGGTGAGCTTACCTATCAGTGGAGACTGAGCAATGCTGATATCGCAGGTGCTACCAATGATACTCTTATCGAAAATAACCGTCCGGCTGCTGACGAACCTTATATCTACACGGTTGTCGTCACCAACACTACTGACGGTTGCTCCGTTGAAAGTGCTCCTTACGAAGTATATGTCAACGATACGATCCGCGTAGTCGTTACTTCTGACATTGATTCACTTTGCGAGGGTGCTGAAGTTACCCTTACTGCACATCTTGGAGATTACAATGCTTCTAACCTGATTTACAGATGGTACGAAGAAGACGTTGAGATCCCGGGTGCTACCGAACGTATCATCACGGTTGTTCCTGCTAACACCGGAATGAATCACTACCGTGTTGATGTTCTTCAGACCACCTCTGAATGTGCTGCTTCTGGTGAAGATTCTGTAAAGGTTCTCGATGCTCCTACTTTGACCATCCATGCTAACCAGACCATGATTTGCTCTGGTGGCGAGGTGATCATTTCTGCCGAGGCTTCACAAGAAGGTACCTATTCTTGGTATAAGAATGGTGTCCTGATCCAGGGCGCTACGATGGATACCTTGATTGATTCTCCGTTGGCTATTGATAACGATTCTACCGCATACGTTTACAGTGTGATCTTCTCTTCCGATATCGCTGGCTGTACAGCTACGAAAGACACCACCGTTTACGCTTATCCGAACCCGACCATCGCTATCTCTGGTGACCCGATGATTTGCGACGGTACGGATGTTGTTCTCGTTGCTCACGTGAATGGTTATGACACCACTACCGCAGAGCTCCATTATCAGTGGATGTTGGCCAACAGCAACCTTACCGTTGCAAGTGCCACCACCGACACCCTGACTTACACCGCTGCTGACAGTACCGACGCTTACTCATTCTCCGTCATGGTATATGATAACGCTGGTTGCAGAAGCTTCTCCGATGTTTACAATGTCTATGTTAATGATAGTATTGAAGTTGTGGTCACTGCTGACGATACCACCATCTGTGAGAATGGTACCGTTACTTTGACGGCTCAGCTGGCTGATTACAACGAAAATAACCTTACCTACCAGTGGTACACTGGTTCTATTACTGATGCCAACGCTATTGCTGGCGCTACCAGCAGAACCCTTACCACTACTGTAGCAGCTACTGAAACTTACTACGTACAAGTCTTCCAGACTTCTACCGCTTGTGTTGCTGAAGGTAGCCAGACCATCCACGCCGAAACGGCTCCGGTTATCACTGCTATCGATTTGAGTGATACCGCTGTTTGCGTCGGTTATGGTATCCAACTTACCGCTCACGCTACTGGCGGTGTTGCTGGTGAGCCCTACATCTTTACTTGGTACAGAAACGGTGTCCGTATGGATGGTATTACCGACTCTACCTTCACCGATGCTGCTCCGCTGACCGCTGTTGATGTTAACACCTATGTTTACTCTGCAACTGTTAGCCAGCCGAGTTCTGCTTGTACTTCCGAGCGCGTTGACGCTGACAAGGTTTTGAGCGTTTACTCTCTGCCTGTTGTCCAGATCTCTGGTGATGCAAGCCTCTGCTACGGTGACACTGTTGTTCTGTGGGCACACATCCAGAATGATGATGCTACTCCGTTCACGACTGCCAATACTACTTGGGCTTGGAGACTCAACAACAATGACGTTTCCTCTGACCCGATGGTGGGCACCTTGATCAACCCGAGCACCATCATGTATCAAGAGAATCGTATTAATCCGGTTTGGAACGAGCCTTACAGCTATACCATCACCATTAACAGAGGTCCTGGCTGTACGGTGACGAGCGAACCGTTCGACGTGATGATCTACAACTTGCCCGATGTCTTCGTGACGATTGAAGACACCACCATTTGTGAAGGTGGCGAAATCGTTGCTTACGCTAACATCGGCTTCAACAACACGCACGACACTGCCTTCTACGATGCTAACGACCTTACCTATGTTTGGTCTGTGGATGGCACCGTTGTTGATGGCGCAGTTGGTGCTACTATGACTACCACGCTGACTGCTACTGGCTCAGTTCCGGTGAAAGTCGAAGTGGTCGCTAACAGCACTCGTTGTACGGTTGAACATACCGCTAACGTCAATGTCAGCGAGCTTCCGGAGGTGACTAGCGTTGACCTTTCCGAAGCTAATATTTGCGAAGGCACTCAGGTTACCGTTACTGCTCATGCTACCAATGGTGTGGATGATGAACCTTACATCTTCACTTGGTACAGAAATGGTCAGTTGATTGCTGGTGCTACCGATTCTATCTTGGTTGAGGCTCCCGTCCTGACTGACATTGATGCTCATACCTTTGTTTACTCTGTGGTTGCTCGTCAAGCCAGCGCTGCTTGCGAATCTGCTCCGGTGGCTTCCGATACTTTGACAGTCATCCAGAACCCGACCGTTGAGATTTCTGGCGATGCAATCCTTTGCAATGACTCTACCGTCATTTTGGTGGCTCATATCAACGATACCCTGCTGGCTACCGGCGAGTTGAGCTATCAGTGGAGATTATACAACAGCAACCTCGTTGATGGTGGTGACATCACTGGTGCTACTGCCGATACGTTGCAGGTTGCTAATGTGGCTGCTCAAGATGAAGCTTACATCTACACCGTTGAAGTTTCCAACACTAACGGTTGTACCAGCTTGAGCGAACCTTACTACGTATATGTAAATGATACCATCCTTGTTGAAGTTACTGCTGATAACGACAGCGTGTGCGCAGGTGGTCAGGTGGTGTTGACCGCTAACCTCGGCAACTACAATACCGACAACCTCATCTACAGATGGTACACCGTTGAAGGTGCTAACGAAACTGAAATCGCTGGCGCTACTTCACGTATCCTTACCGTCAACCCGTCTGCTACCACCCTCTATAGAGTGAGAGTGATGCAGACCACTTCAGAATGTAAGGCTGAAGGTGAGATGGAAATCAAGGTTGTTACTCCTCTTGAGCTGACCCTTACCTTGACTCCTGACACCAACATTTGTCAGGGTGGCCAGATCACACTGACTGCCACTGAAGGCGACGGTGTTTATTCTTGGATGAGAAATGGTGTCACCATCGAAGGTGCTACCACCAACACCATCTCTGAATCTCCGCTCGCAGTTGACAATGACATTACCAGCTACAACTACGCAGTTGTCTTCTACCCGAACATTGAAGGCTGTGTCTCTGAAACTGTTGACACCACCGTCTATGTTTATCCGAACCACACTGTTACCATCAGCGGTGACCCGATCCTCTGCAACACGAACAATGTCCAGTTGTTAGCTACGCTGCACGATACCGTTGATGCTGCTAATGTTACTTATGAATATCAGTGGTTACTCGATGGCGTTGAAACCGCTAATACTACGGCAGAAATTGACGAAAATCAGCCTGCCCGCGATTATCCGTACGTTTACAGCGTCCGCGTGACCAACAACCTGACGGGTTGCTCCGCACAGAGCGAAGATTACTACGTATATGTTGATGCTGAACCCGAAGTAGTGGTTACTGCATCTGAAACGGATGTTTGTGAAAATGGTGTTGTTACCTTGACTGCACATCTGGGCAACTACAATACTCCGAACCTTGTCTATGCTTGGAGTGTTGATGGCACAGCAATTGCTGGTGCTACTGAAGCTACCTATGTTGCTACAGTTGATGACACCCACACTTACTCTGTCAGTGTTACTCAGGTGAACTCTGATTGTAGCGCTACTGGAGATATTACCATCACCAAACATGATGCTCCTGTTGTTGCTGTTGCTATCGGCACCGTAACCGACACGACGATTTGCGATGGTGGTCAGGTTACTCTCGTTGCTACCACTACTGCAGATGCTGAGTTGGGTGAAATTACCTATACTTGGTACGAAAATGGTAGCGTTATCGCTGGTGCAACTGGCGATACTTATACTGTTGCTCCTCAGGCAGTCGGTATGGGTGAAACAGTTTACACCTATTCTGTGGTTGCTTCTGCAAATGCTCCGGCTTGCGTCTCCGCACCGGCCGAAGCAGTGGTCAGAGTTTACGCTCAGCCTGTGGTTACTATCCATGGTCATCACACTGTGTGCGAAGGCACGGGCAATGTTACTCTGATGGCTCACATTCAGACCTCCTTGTCAATTGCCGATGTTGCTAATTACCGCACTTGGTACAGAGATGGATTCCCGATTGGTGACTTCCACGGCATGTGGCTCCCGACCACCGACGGTTACTACTGCTTCTATTTCGCTACCACTGAAGTTCTTAATGAACCTCACAACTATACCTTTGATCTCAACTTTGGCAACAATTGCCATGTAACCACCGATCCTTTCCAGGTAACGGTTCTTCCGAAGCCGGTTTCTTACATCCTTGTTGATGATGTGGATACCACGATTTGTAAGGGTGGTGAAATCACTGCTTCTGTGGCCCTCGCTGATCCGAATGCTACGGGTATCACCTACACTTGGTTCCTTGATAACGTTGAAATTACCGGTGCTACTGAATCCACTGTGACCGTTACGTTACCGGATGCTCAGGATTATGTGCTTTCAGCTAATGTAAGACAGACTGTTTCTGATCCTGCTTACAACTGCGCCACCACTCCTGACATCACGATCCACGCTGTTGATGTTCCCACCGTTGCTTCTGTTGAACTGAGCGCCGACACCGTTTGCGCTGGTTATCAGGTTG
Organism: Bacteroidales bacterium; assembly: GCA_017535665.1. Taxonomy (GTDB): domain Bacteria; phylum Bacteroidota; class Bacteroidia; order Bacteroidales; family WCHB1-69; genus UBA1756. The sequence goes on from JAFXTS010000015.1 coordinate 103,970, forward strand.
CCATCGCAGCCGTTACCGTTGCCGATGGTACCACGGATGATTATATCTACACTTGGTACAGAAATGGTGTTGAATATCAGACTGGTTCTGACTCTATTATCTATGACACTCCGTCTGCTCTCAATGGTGATACCGCTACTTACATCTACTCTGTGGTGGTTAGCCAGCCCAGCGCAGGTTGCGTCAGCGAACCCGCCGCCGATACCCTCTATGTGTTCCCGAATCCGACCGTTTGGATTTCTGGTGACCAGATTATCTGCGACCACGGTACTATCGAGCTGCACGCTAATTTGAATGACACAGTTTCTACTCATACCTTCCACTATGATTGGAGACTCTCTAACACCCATATCGGTGATGATGCTGTTGACTTCTCTGTTGACACTACCTTCAGAGATGAACCTTACATCTTCACCGTTACGGTTTACAACGAAAGAGGCTGCGCCGTCACCAGCGATCCTTACTATGTCTATGTGAACGACAGCGTAAGAGTTGAAGTGACCCACAGTGTTGATAGCATCTGTCCTGGTGGTGAGGTGACCTTCACTGCTAACTTGGTTGACTACAACGCTGACAACCTCGTTTACAGATGGTCTGAAGTGAGAGGTAACAACGTTGGTGATACCGTTGAAATCCACGGTGCTACCAGCCGCATCCTCACCATCCATCCGACCCAGTACAACAAGTACATCGTTGATGTGATGCAGACCACTTCTGAATGCAAAGCTCAGGGCTTTGATACTATCACCATCATGGAACCTGAAGTTCTGACTTGGGAAGAGGTGAGCGACACCGCTATCTGCTTCGGTGGTGAAGTTACCCTCGCAGTAACTCCTGTTCAGATGGATGGTTACTATACTTGGTATAGAAATGGTGTCCAGATCGCAGGTGCCAACCTGAATCGTATTCTTGATTCTCCCGCCGCTATCGACGGTGACTCCACCGCATACGAATATGCTGTGATGTTCAACCCGATCTTCGACGGTTGCCGCACCGAACTCATTGATACCACTGTCTATGTCCATCCGAGCCCGGTTCTCGAAATTACGGGTGACGCTATCGTCTGTACTCGTACGGATAGCAACATCTACTTGATTGCTCATATCTCTGACACTTCTATCGCATCCCGCGATATTACCTACTCTTGGTACGAATCCAACAACCTGATCACCAACAACGAATCTACCAACGATACTTTGGTAATCTCGAATGTTGAATTCCGCGACAACCCGTACATCTACACTGTTGTGGCTTCTAACGACAATGGTTGTACGGTTACCAGTGCTCCTTACGAGGTGTTTGTCAACGACACCATCCTCGTTGAGGTTACCGCTACTGCTGATACCGTTTGCGCCGGTGCACATGTCATCTTGACCGCTAACTTGGGCGACTACAATGCCGACAACTTGGTTTACAGATGGTATGCTAAGGAAGAAGGCGAGACTGATTCTACCGAGGTTTGGGGTGGTACCAGCCGTATTCTTGAGATTCAACCTCTCAAGACGACTTACTACACCGTTCTCGTACGTCAGACCACTTCAGAATGCTATGCTATCGGTTATGATACTATTACCGTTGCTGCTCCTATCGCCCTTACTATGAGACTTGATGCTGGCTTCGATACCATTTGTAATGGTGGCGAAATCACCTTGACGGTGATGGATGATCAAGATCCTGCTCAGCCGGTTGAAGGTCGCTTCATTTGGACCAGAAATGGCGTGGTGATCCCGGGTGCTAATGGTAACTCTATCATTGAAAGCCCGCTTGCAGTGGACAATGACTCTACCGCATACGTTTATGGTGCTGTTCTTGATCTGGGTCTCGAAGGCTGTATTACTGAGTCCTCAGTCGATACTACCATCATCGTTTACATGAACCCGACCGTTCAGATTTCTGGCGACCCGATCATCTGCAACGTCAGTGGCACCGACGACAACCTCATCTTGGTTGCCAATGTCAACGACACTGTACATCATGACCTCACTTATCAGTGGAGACTCGCTAACAGAGATATCGAAGGTGCTACCAGCGATACTTTGAGAGCTCATCTGGATGCTTCTGACAACCCGTACCTGTTCACCGTCCAGGTGGCTAACCATCGCGGTTGTACGACTTTGAGCGACGAGTTCCCGGTCTATGTCAACGATACTGCTTCTATCCAGGTGGTGGTAACCGCTGATTATGACACCGTGTGCGTCGGTGGTGATGTAACCCTCACCGCACATCTCGCTGATTACAACAGCTCAGCTCTTACCTTCCAGTGGTTTAAACACGATACTACTGCCAATGGCGATGATACCTTGATCGCTATTGATTATGGTACTGAGCCTATCCTCCACTATACGATGACTGATTCTCTGTGGAACATCTTCGAACTCCACATCACTCAGACCAACTCCAGCTGCCAGGCTGTTGGTATTGACTCCGTCTATGTATGGCCGAGAGTTCCGTATGCTATCTCACACGTTCACGCTCTGAACATCGCCAACAACTCGCACCTCATCTGCGACGGTGGTGAAGTTGATGTCCAGGTTGAATTGGTTGACATTGATGGCAACAGAATCGACTCTACGCTCTTTACCTACAACTGGTATAGAAACGGCTTCGAACATCCGTTCTTGAGCGGTCCGTGGTTCAGAGAAAGCCCGCTGACGGTTGACGATGATACGACTCACTATCAGTATAGCGCAGTGATTGTCCTTGACATTCCTGGTTGCGAATACTCTCAGATCAACTTCTCCGATACCGTTACGGTGGTTCGTAATCCTTGGGTCCAGATTTCTGGTAACCCGTACGTCTGCCAGTACATGCCTATCGGTTTGAATGCATGGGTCGATGGCGATATCGCTCCGATGACCACCACTTACAACTGGTATCTTGATGGACAGCTCCACCAGACCATCCAGTCCTACAGATTCTATCATTGGGATTCTCTCCCGGTGTCAACTGGCTTTGCTTACAACTTTGTTGTAGAAGTTGTGGATGCTAATGGTTGCTCCGGCTTCAGCGATCCGTTCCAAGTTGTTGTGGTTGAAGCTCCTGTGGTACACATCACCGCTACCGAAGATACCATCTGCAAGGGTGGTGAAGTCACCTTCACGGCTAACTTGGATAACTACAACATTGAATACTTGCAGTATCAATGGTACAAAGACGCTATCCTTGAGACCAACAGAATTCCTGGTGCTACGAACCCGACTTATACCGATAGTCTGAACACCAGCCACACCTACTTCGTTGAGGTATTCTCATCCTTGGTGGCTAACGATGGTCTCTGTACCGCTATCGACTCCTTCCATGTTGAGGTTGTTCCGGATCCGGTTGTGGATTCTGTGACCATCTCTATCGACCAGATTTGCGACGGTGGTCAGGTGACCGTTATTGCTCATGCTACTCAGGGCGTTCCGAGCGATGCTTACACCTACACTTGGTTCCGCAATGGTATCCTGATGGAAGGTATTACCGACTCCATGTTCACGGAAAGCCCGCTGACCGTTGACAACAATATTACTCAGTATGTGTATAGCGCAATCGCTTCACAGGTTTCCTCTGGCTGTACTTCAGCTCAGACCTTCGCTACTGACACGCTCACGGTTTATCCGAACCCGACCGTTGTCATCGCTGGCGACCCGATTATCTGTGAAGATTCTGTAGTGATGCTCTCTGCTAATGTGACCAACGATTACATTGACGCTGAACTGACCTACACTTGGTTGCTCTACAATGATACTATCCGTACGCCTCGTACCGGTGCTGGCGCCGACACCATCATTGATGTCCGTCCGGCTCAGGATCATCCGTACATCTATACCGCAGTGGTCAACAACCCGCACGGCTGCTTAACTGAAAGTGCTCCGTTCTATGTATATGTCAATGACACCATCATCGTTGAGGTGACTTCTACTGAAGACACCATCTGCGAAGGCGGTTCCATCACCTTGACAGCTAACATTGGTGACTACAACGCTAATGCTCTTACCTACAGATGGTACCAGAACGACACCACTGCTGCTAACGAAATCTTCGGTGCTACTCAGTCACAGTTGACGATCACTCCTGATAGCACGATGAACTACTATGTGAGAGTATTCCAGACCACCTCTGACTGCGAGACCTTCGGTTCTTACAGAATCACGGTGAATCCGATTCCGGTTATCGACACTATCGAACTCTCTATCAACGAGATTTGCGACGGTGGTCAGGTGACCATCACCGCTCACGCTCACGGTGGTGTTGATGTTCCGAATACTCCTTACATCTTCACTTGGTACAGAAATAACGAAGTCATCGAAGGTGTTACTGACTCTGTCTTCACCGAAAGCCCGCTGACGGTTGACGGCAATATCACCGACTACGTTTATTCTGCTACTGTTGCTCAGAATGTCTCTGGCTGTACTTCCGAACGCAAGTATGCTGACAGCATCCTGAGAGTGAACCCGAACCCGCAGGTGGTTATCTCCAGCGATCCTCTGATCTGCGAGGACGACACCATCCACCTCGTTGCTAATGTTACCGACGAATATCCGACCGCTGACCTGAACTTCACCTGGATGCTCGACAACGATACCGTTGCTGATGGTCTTGGTATGACTCAGTTCGATACTTTGGTTGAGCCGCGTGATCACAGCTATGACTTCACCGTCAGAGTTTCTAACATCCATGGTTGTGTGACCGAAAGCGCAGTTTACAGCGTGACTGTGAATCCGCGTCCAGTTGTTGAGATTACCGCTTACGAAGATACGATCTGCGAGACTGGCAGCACGATCTTGAGAGCTAATGTTGACAACGGCTTCCTCACCAACCTCATGTACAGATGGTACAATGTGGAAAGCGGTGATCCTATCTACGGCGGTATGCAGAACGAACTGACCGTTTATCCGGATTCTACCACACGTTATGCTGTGGAGGTTTACCAGGTTGGTTCCGAATGTGTGTCATACGACACCATCACCATCAAGGTGAACGAGAGACCGGTTATCGACAGCATCATCCTGAGCGATTACGAAATCTGCGATGGTGGTCAGGTGACCGTTATCGCTTACACTCACGGTGGTGTGGATACGGCTAACATTCCTTACATCTACACTTGGTACAGAAATGGTGAACTCGTTGTTGGCGAAACTGGCGCTACCTTCACGGTCAGCCCGCTCACCGTTGACAATGACATTACCGAATATGTATACTCCGCAGTTGTCTATCAGAATGTCTCTGGTTGTACTTCCGACAGCGCTGCTTCTGACATCCTGAGAGTGAACCCGAATCCGTACGTGGTCATCTCCAGCGACCCGCTCATCTGTCAGTTCGACTCTGTACATCTGTATGCTAACGTAACGGATGATTATCCGACTGCTAACCTGAACTTCACTTGGAAGCTCGACAACGACACCATCGCTGATGGTATCGGCATGACGCAGTTCGATACTCTCCTCGAACCGAGAGACCACAGCTACAACTTCACCGTTGTCGTGGCTAACGACCTCGGTTGCGTCAGCACCAGCGACGTTTACAGACTGGTTGTCAACCCGATGCCGGCTGTTGAAATCACCGCCAGCGAACTCGACATCTGCGAGGGTGGTAGCACGGTTCTGACGGCTAACATCGACAACTACAACCTCACCAACCTCATGTACAGATGGTACGCTGACAGCCTCACCAACCCGTTGGATGGTGATATGCAGCGCATCGTGACCGTATCTCCGGATACCACCACGACCTACTACGTACAGATTTACCAGGTGGGTTCTGAATGCGTCAACTACGACAGCATCGTGATCAACGTTCACGAGATTCCGGTTGTTGACAGCGTTACCTTGAGCTTCTACGAGATGTGCTACGGTGGACAGCCGACCATCACTGCTCATACTCATGGTGGTGTTGATTCTGTTGAGTTCCCGTACTACTACACTTGGTACAGAAATGGCGAGCTCATCCCGAACGTCACCGCTGGTACCTTCACCGACAACCTCAACGAGTTGGCTGTTGATGATGACGATACCTACTATGTATATACCGCAGTTGCTCATCAGATTCCGTCTGGCTGTACCTCCTTGGAGACCAGCTCCGATAGACTCAATGTTTATATGAACCCGAGAGTCCAGGTTACTGGTGATCCTTATGTCTGCCAGACCGACCCGATCTTCGCATACGCTAATGTTGATACCTCTTCTATCAACGTTGGACCGCTCACCTACACTTGGTATGTTGATGGCGAGCTCCGCGACAATATGCAGTTCGGTTATGGTAGCAGCAGATACTTCAGCGAATACTACTATCCGAATGATCGTCCGTACCTCGTTCAGGTTGAGGTTACCAGAGGCAATGGTTGCCGTACCATGAGCGAACCGTTCGAATTCTGGGTTGAAAGAAAACCGAACGTATATGTTACCTCTACTGAGGCCGACATCTGCGAAGGTGGCAATGTTACCTTGACTGCTAACCTCGATGATTACCACTATGATGACCTCGTCTTCCAGTGGTACGAAAATGAGGTTACCCTGGCCAACGCTATCTACGGTGCTACTCAGCCGTTCTACACCACTCCGGCTATGGACACCACCACGACTTACATCGTGAAGGTTACCAGAACCCGTTCAGGCTGCTTCGACGAAGATAGCTTCGAGGTAATCGTCCACGAAGATCCTACTGTGACTCTGTCTATCAGCGACTCTGACACGGTGATCTGCTCCGGCGGTGAATTCACCCTGACGGCTTCCGCAGTGTATGACAGCATCCTCGGTACTCCGATCTTCACTTGGATCAGAAACGGTGTTGTACTTGACAATACTTATGATTCCGTCTTCGTTGACCATCCGGTTACGGTTGACAATGATAGCGTGAACTACACCTATTCAGTATATGTCACTCTGACCGCTTCAGGATGTATGAGCACGGTTTCCGACAGCTCTACCATCAATGTCAACGTTCTGCCGAATGCTACCGTCCAGATCGAGGGTGACCCGGTTATCTGCGGTGCTGGTACCGAACTTGACACCATCCGCTTGATTGCCAACGTGAATGACACCAGCGCTTTGGTTGATGGCTTCACCTACGAATGGAGACTGTACAACCGTACTATCAACCCGCTCCAAGACAGTGTGATTGGCCGCGCCGACAGCAACGTACTTGAAATTCTCGTTGCTCCGAGCACTGAAGCTTACCTGTTCACCGTCCATGTATGGAACGAGAACGGCTGCTCCACCAGCAGTGCTGAGTTCCCGGTGTACGTCAACGATACTACCAGCATCGTTGTGACGGCCAGCGAGACTGAGATCTGCGTGGGTGGTGAAGTTACCCTCTATGCTAACCTCGGTGATTACAATGTACCGAACCTCATTTATCAGTGGATTGCTAATGGTGACACCATCCCGGGTGCTACTTCATCAAGCTACACCACTACTTTGGATTCCACCACGACCTTCGCCGTCAATCTGGTTCAGACCACCAGCTCTTGCTTGAGCTACTCTGACATCACGATCAACGTCCACGAAGATCCGGTTGTGACCCTCGAAATCAACGACAACGATACCGTTATCTGCGACGGTGGTCAGGTGACTCTGACAGCTACCGCAGTGTATGACAGCATCCTCGGACCTGCCACCTACACTTGGTATCGTAACCACGTTGAAATCGCTGACGCTCACGACAGCATCTATATTGAAAGCCCGCTGACCGTTGACGGTGACGTTACCACTTACGAATACTCCGTAATGGTGACCCTGCCACAGAGCGGTTGCCAGTCTGTCATCACCGATTCTTCGACTGTTGTGGTTACCGTTTACGCTAACCCGACCATCGAGATCGCTGGCGACCACAACATCTGTGGTACTGGTGTTGGTGCTGACACGATCCACCTCGTTGCTAACGTCAACGACAGTGTGACCAACAGCCACGGCTTCACCTTCGAATGGAGACTGTTCAATGTCACCGTTGGTACTGATACTAATGTATTTGATACGGTTGTACCGGCCAACGACGAGCCTTACATCTTCACCGCTATCGTTGCTAACGAAAACGGCTGTACGATGATGAGCGCACCGTTCGAAGTCTATGTACACGAAGCTGTTGAAGTAACGGCTCTCACTACTGAGGCTGACATCTGCGAAGGCGGTACTGTTACCGTATCTGCACACCTGAACAACTACAACATTGAAGGTCTGACCTATCAGTGGATTGCTAATGGCGATACCATTGAGGGCGCTAACGAAGCTACTTACACGGCTACGCTCGACAGCACTACTACCTTCGAGGTTATCGTTGAACAGCCCACGACCTCTTGCATCAGCAATGCTGAGGTTACCGTGAATGTCCACGCTGACCCGGTTGTTACGGTTGCAATCTCTGACAATGACACCAACGTCTGCGAAGGTGGTCAGTTCACTCTGACGGCTACTGCAGTGTATGACAGCATCCTTGGTCTGCCGACCTACACTTGGTTCAGAAATGGTGTTGAAATTGAAAATGCTACTGAAGCTACTCTGACTGAATCTCCGGTTACCGTTGATGGTGATCTCACCAGCTACCGTTATGAGGTTCTCGTGACCTTGACGGCCAGCGGTTGCCAGTCAGTCATCACCGATAGCTCTACTATTGATGTACATGTCTATCCGAACAGCACGGTTCAAATCTCTGGCGACCCGATCATCTGCGGTGCTGGTATGAACGCCGTATCTACTGTTCTGACTGCTAACCTGAACGACACGGTTGTTGATGCTGACGGTTACACCTTCGAATGGAGACTGTTCAACCGTACAATTGACAGCACCGACGCTAATGTCAACGGCGCAGCTGACTCCAGCGTACTTGACTACACGCTGACTGTAAGCGACAACCCGTACATCTTCACCGTTATCGTCCACAACCCGAATGGTTGTACCACCGAAAGCGCTCCGTTCTATGTCTACGTCAATGATACGGCTGACATCAACGTCACCATCAGCGAATACGACATCTGCGAAGGTGGTGAAGTTACCTTCATTGCTAACATCGGTGACTACAACATGCCGAACCTGACCTACCAGTGGTACAGCGAGGACACCACCAATGCTATTGCTGGTGCTACTCAGTCCACCTACACCACCACGCTGGATACCGCAGCTGACTACACCTTCATTGTGAGAGTGTTCCAGCCGACCTCCAACTGTGTGGCTTACGGTGAAAACACTGTCCACGTACATGCTGATCCTGTTGTAACGGTTGCTATCAGCGATGAAGATACTACCATCTGCGAAGGTGGCCAGTTCACCCTGACTGCTACGGCTGTTTACGACAGCATCCTCGGTACTCCGGTCTACACTTGGTTCAGAAATGGTGTTGAGGTTGCCAATGCTACCGAAGCCACTCTGACTGAATCACCTGTGACGGTTGACGGTGACGTTACTACTTATACTTATGAAGTACTCGTTACCCTGACCGCTAATGGTTGTCAGTCTGTCATCACCGACTCCTCTACCATGATGGTCACGGTTCTCCCGAACCCGACTGTTGAGATCGCTGGTGACCACAGCATCTGCGGCAACGGTGTTGGCGCTGACACCATCCACTTGGTGGCCAATGTCAATGACACTGTGGCTGATGTTGACGGCTTCACCTACGAATGGAGACTGTTCAACCTAACGGTTGGTACTGACAGCAACGTCTTCGACACTGTTGTTCCGAGCAACGATGAGCCTTACATCTTCACGGTGTTCGTCCGCAACGAAAACGGCTGTACCGTTGAAAGCGCTCCGTTCGAGGTTCTGGTTAACGAGCCTGTTGTTGTGACTGCTCTTGCTACTGAGTATGACATCTGCGAAGGTGGTACTGTCACGGTGAGCGCACATCTCGACAACTACAATATTGACGGTCTTACCTATCAGTGGGTGGCCAATGGCGACACCATCAGCGGTGCTACCTCATCCACCTACACTACCAGCTTAGATTCCACCACGACCTTCGAGGTGATCGTTGAGCAGCCCACGACCTCTTGCATCAGCAATGCTGAGGTTACTGTGAACGTCCATCCGGATCCGGTTGTGACGGTTGCTATCAGCGACGAAGACACTGTGATCTGCGAAGGTGGCGAGTTCACGCTGACTGCTACGGCTGTTTACGACAGCATCCTCGGCGACGTGACCTACACTTGGACGAAGAACGGTGTGGTTGTTGCTGGTGCCAACGATGCTACCTTGCACGAGTCACAGATTACTGTTGACAACGACATTACCACCTACACCTACACGGTGAAGGCTACTTTGACCGCCAGCGGTTGCGAATCTGAAATCACGGATTCCTCTACCATGGTTGTCACTGTACTGCGTAACGCTACCGTTGTTATCGCTGGTGATCCTGTGATCTGCGGTTCTGGTGTTGCTGCCACTACTGTCCATCTCACCGCTAATGTCAATGACACGAGCGCTCTGGTTGACGGCTTCAGCTACGAATGGAGACTGTTCAACGAGACTCTGGCTGGTGAGACCACCAACGTACTGGATATGACTCTCGCTCCGAGCGTTGATCCTTACACCTTCACCGTTGTCATCACCAATGAAAATGGTTGCGGTGTGGTCAGCGAAGAGTTCAACGTGATGGTCAATGCAGCACCTGAGGTTGTTGTGACGGCTACTGAGACCGACATCTGCGAAGGTGGCCAGACCACTCTGACCGCTAACCTTGGCGATTACAATACTGAATTCCTTACCTACCAGTGGCAGCTGAATGGTGTTGACATTGCCGGTGCTACTATGCCGACCTACACCACGCCTGCTTCCTTACTGGATGGTACATATTACTACACGGTCATCGTAAGACAGACCACTTCCGACTGCGTATCTTCGGCTGACTACACGGTCAACGTACATGCTGACCCGGTTATCACCGAAATCACTGTCAGCAACGAAGTGATTTGCGACGGTGGTCAGGTGGTGGTTACTGCTACTGGTAACTACGACACTGAACTCGGTGCTGCTACCTACACTTGGTTCAGAAATGGTGTTGAACTCACGGGTATCACCTCCAACACCTTCACCGATTACCCGACTATCGTTGATGACCAGACCACGTTCACTTACAGTGCTATCGTGACGCTTGCAGCCAGCGGTTGTACCTCTGCTGAGGCCTTCGCTCCGGTTGTAACGGTTAATCCTGAAGCTACGATCACTGTTTCTACCACAGGTTCTCTGACGGTTTGCGAAGGCGGTAATGTCACGCTGACTGCCAATGTTGATCCTGCCGGTACTTACGACTACCAGTGGTATGTTGACAATGTACCTGCTGGTCAGAACAGCAACGTATTCGTTGGTCAGGGCTTCGCAGCTAGAGAGACTCCGTACCTGATCCACGTGGCAGTTACTGGCGACGCTGGCTGTATGACCTCTACGATCACTGAGCCTGTTGCAGTGAATGTGGTTGCTGACCCGATCGTCACCTTGGTTGACGTGAACAGCGCTGATGCTTCTACCGTCTGTGTCGGCGGCACCGCTACCCTGTATGCTTCATACGATGGTGGTGTGGCTCAGATCAACGGTCTTGGCACTCCGACCTTCACTTGGTTCAACAATGGTGAAGAGGTTGGCACTGGTAATACCTACGTAATTCCTGACACGCTGGCTGCTGGCTCATACGCTTACACAGTTGTGATGTCCTTCGAGGATAACGCTTACGGTTGCGATGTGAACTCCGCAGTTCAGGGTGCTACTTACAACTTCACTGTGGTTGATGACCCGACTCCGTTCATCGCTGTGAATGTTGACAATGACACGCTCGTCTGCGAAGGCGGTCATACCTCTCTCTACGTACACCACATTGATGGTGGTATTGAGGGTGCCGCTTACGAATATCAGTGGTATCGCAATGGTATCATCCTCGCTGGTGAGACCAACCCGACCTTGACGACTGACGCAACTCTGGTACCGGGTAACTACGAGTATCAGGTCATTGTGACGCTCGACGGTGTAGCTTGCGACGGTGCTTCCAACACGATCACGGTACCTGTGATGGCTCTGCCGGTTGTTACGATTGCTGATGCTGCCAACGTATGCGTTGGTGGTCAGGTGACCATGACGGCTACGGTTGACGAGACTTATGGTGCTACTGTGACCTATCAGTGGAACAGAGATGGTCAGCCGCTGGATGGCGCTAACCAGTCCACTTACACTACGGATGCTAACCTGTCGGTTGGTTCATACAACTACACTGTTACTGTAATCAATCCGTTGAGCGGTTGCCAGGCTACCTCTGGTGCTGTGGCTGCCAACGTGGTTGCTGATCCTTCTGTTACGATCCTCGGTGCAGCTGACGTCTGCGTTGGTGGTACCATCACCTTGGTGGCTGATGTTGCCGAAACGGTTGAGGGTGCTGCTTACGACTACGCTTGGTACAGAGATGGTGTTCAGGTGGGTGGTAATACCAACACCTACACCTCCGATGCAAGCCTCGCTGCTGGCACTTACAACTACTATGTGGTGATTACACCTTCTGACATGAGTGGTTGCAACGCTACCTCTGCTATCGTCCAGGCTTCTGTGATGGACGGCCCGACTGTTACGATCAGCGGTTATGACGAGGTTTGCGAAGGCGGTAGTGTGACTCTGAACGCTAATGTACAGCCCACCGGTACCTACAACTACACTTGGTACTTGAATGGTGCTGTGGTTAACACTCAGAACACCTCTACTATCAATACCGATGCTACTCTGGCAGCTGGTACTTACACCTACATGGTTGAGGTTACCAACAACACCTTCTACAGCTGTATTGCTAACGCTCAGTTCACCTACACGGTGGATGCTGAACCGGTTATCGACAGCATTGTTACTTCACTCCCGAACAACCAGATGTGCGTGGGTGGCAATGTTACGCTGACTGCTTCTATGAGCAACGGCACTGCAGTTGCCAATGCTAACACCGTATATCATTGGACGGTGAACGGTCGCGAACTCACTGGTGTGACTGGCCCGCAGGTGACTGAAAACATCACCATCGCCGGTACCTACACCTACACTGTGTATGTGACCCAGAACCACAATGAGTACAACCTCGGTTGCGAATCTGAACCGCAGTCCATCGTGATTGAAGTTCTTGAGCAGCCCTACGTTGGCATCTCCTACAGCGGTCTGCTGCAGGTCTGCGAAGGTGGTTATGTTGAGCTGAATGCCATCATCGAAGGTGGTATCGGTGATCCGACCATCACTTGGAGACGTAACAACGCTAGAATTTCTGAATACGATGGTTTGACCACCATCCACACCGATACTAACGACCTGATTGGTACTTACACCTACTCAGTGACCGTTACCTATCCGGCTGCTACGGGTTGCCGCGCTACTTCAGACAATGTTTCTGTGAGCGTACTCTACCAGCCTGTTTGGGGTCAGACTGTGGTATCACCTGCTGATGTGTGCGAAGGCGGTGAGATTAACCTCTATGCTACTGTAAGCGGTGGTGTTGAGGATGCCAACCACCAGACCGGTACCTTCATCCAGTGGGTATATGCTCCGGTTGACAATATGGAAGATGTAAGCAACGTACTTGGCGGTCTCGGCGGTCAGTCCTACGATATCGCTAACGAGGCTGGTATCTACGTATACTACCCGACCTACGTTGCTCCTGCCAACACCAACTGTACTCCGAGCAACACGCCGAATGCTACGACGGTGACCGTCCACGCTCACCCGACCGTAACGATGACCCTCGGCAATGGCTCTGACGTACTCTGCTGGAACAATGCTGATGATAATGCTACCATCAACTTCACCTTCACGGGTACTGCTCCGTTCCACTTCTTGCTCCAGAACATGACCACTGGTGTTGTGACTGAATACACCAGCTACAGCAACGTCTTTACGCTCGAAGTCACTCCGAATGTCTCCACGACTTATCAGATCTTCCAGCTGTCTGACGCATACTGTATCGGCGAGGTTGTCGATGAGACCTCAGTCTCCATCGTTGTATCTCAGTTCGAGATCGTTGCTGACAGCGTAAGCATCTGTCCGGATGTTGATGGTGCTGTTGCAGTCTTCCAGTTCAACAACCTGACTGTCAACGATGATCGCGACACCATCTGGTATCAGATTGTGGATTACAACAACATCGGCTTCGACTATGAATGGGGTATGATGAACCTCGAGGACAACACTGTTTCGATCTGGATGCCGACCACCGAACCGGGTATCTATCACTTCGGTATCGTTATCGATGGTTGCGAATACGATGTGACTGTGAACATCCTCTGGGGCTCTACCAATGGTATCAACCTTGTGGATCAGAAGTGGGACGATGTGGTTGTTGCCAACAACAATCCTCAGACCAACGGCGGTCATACCTTCATCGCTTACCAGTGGTACAGAAATGGCGAACCCATCCCGGGTGCTACACATCAGTACTACCAGGAGATTGGCGGCCTGAACGGCGTCTACAGCTTATGGTTGATGGATGACCAGGGCAATGAGTACTGGACTTGCGAAATCATCGTCGCTACCAACGCTCAGCTCCGCGTATATCCTGTTCCTGCTCACACTGGTGTTGAAATTATTGTTGAGCTCCCGTACTCCGACGAAGAACTCGATGGTGCAGTACTTGACATCTTCGATGCTAAGGGTGCCCTCGTACAGAGAGTGACCAACCTGCAGACCATCACCAGAGTTGCCGGATTCGAAGCTCAGGGTACCTACTTCGGTCGTATCACTACCGGTACGAACAATATTGAGACGGTTAAATTCATCATTGTGAAATAAAGTTAGTCTGTGACCTTGGCAGCTACGGCTGTCAAGGTTCACATTTTAACCATATTAAAACTGAAAATTAAATACAGCAATATTATGAAAAAGCAATTATTTTTAATCGGTCTTATCTTGACAGCTTTCATCGGCTATGTTCAGGCGCAGGATATCGATGATGAGATGGTAAAGCAAGACTCTATGGTTGTTGATTCAGTTTGTCATCACCGCGTGTACATTCACTTAGGTGGTGCATTCATGAACGACATTCATCATCGCATCCCTGGTCTTGATGGAGCCCGTTATGGCATCAAGAACGCAATGATGCACCCGTGTGCGCACACGATCGAATTGGGCTATACATACATGTTCAATGAACATTGGGGCCTGGGTCTGGGCGTTGGTTTCCAGCGTTTAGCCACCCGTACCAATATGAACATTAAGGGCGTCATTCGTGATTACGATGATCCTGAGTACAGTGCACAATCAGCACATGACACCAGATATGATTACCTCTTTGAAACGAAGAATATGATTGAGAAACAGGTAATCTATGCGGTGGAAGTTCCGCTCACTGCAGCTTGGGAATATCGTTTCAAACAAAATCCGAAGATTGGTCTTTATGCTCAACTCGGTCTTCGCGGCTGGTTCCCGGTTTACAACCGTTCTAAAGTTGTTGATGGTTCTATGATCACCACGGGTTATGATGATTATTATGATGTTCTTTGGGAACATGAGTATTGTGTGGGTCATGGCTTCGATAAATATCAAATTGAAGGTAACGGATCTGCTAAACTGAGATGTTCCTTCGACCTTCAGGGTGATTTCGGTGCCATCTTTAGAATCAACAATAAAACTGACTTTTATGTTGGTCTTTATTGCACCTATGGTTTCCTCGATATCCTTCCTAAGGCTGAAAACAGACACAATCTGTGCGAGCCCACCACCGACCCCAACAAGTTCACCTACAACGGACTTCTGGGTTCCAACTATGACATTTTGTATGATCAGGAAGTTCTCGCTCATTATCCTACCAGCACGGAGTCTAACACCACCAATGTTCTTCGTGAGGATGTGATTGGTAATTTCCATTGGCACAACCTCCAGGTGGGTGTTAAGGTCGGTTTCCACATCAATGCTTGCGGTCAGGTAGAGGATTCACCGCGTAAGAAGTTCTACAAGAAGATGACGGAAGCTGCTCAGAAGTATCTGGATGACACTTGCAACGCTTGCGATAGAAATACTGAATACATCTACATCGTTCCTTCTTGCCCCGACACCAAAGAGAATGGTGAAAAACTGACCAAGAAAGAAGAGAAAGAGGTGAAATCTTTGGCCGAAGATCTCGAAAACATCAAGATTTTGTTCGATTTGGACAAGGATGTTCCGAAGATCAATGAAAGTGGTGACTTCATCGACAAAGCCGCTACAAAGCTCAAAAACAACTCGAAACTCGGCCTTGTGATTGAGGGTTACACCTGCAAGCTCGGACCTGAAGAGCACAACCGCGACCTTGCTCAGAGAAGAGCAGAAAGCATCAAGCGTCTCTTTGTGGAAGAAAAGGGTGTTGATCCTTCACAGATTGAACTCCACACCTACACCAACGCTGATAAGGAGAATACGGATAACATCACTGATCCTTCATTAGAAGAACACAGAGCTGCTATCATCCGTATCAAAGTGATGGAGTAGATCTTAAGAGATAAATTTTAAGGGTGGTCGAAAGATCACCCTTTTTTATTGGGATGGAGTAGGGGAGAGAGGATGAATATTGTAAATCATGAGTATGGGAAAAGATAAAATCAACAAAACCAACGCCTGTCGCATTCTCGACCAGAAGAAGGTGGCTTACGAGCTGATACCTTACGTGGTGGATGAGAAAGATCTTGGCGCGCAGCATATCGCCGACCAGTTAGGGGAAGATGTCCATCAGGTATTCAAAACATTGGTGCTAAAGGGCGACAAGACCGGTCATTTTGTCTGTGTGATTCCGGGCAATGATGAGGTGGATTTGAAAAAAACGGCAAAGGTGACGGGCAACAAAAGTTGTGACCTTATTCCGATGAAAGAGCTGCTTCCTCTTACGGGTTATATAAGAGGTGGTTGCTCGCCGGTAGGGATGAAGAAGTCCTTTCCCACGTTTATACACGAAACGTGCCAGCTGTTTGATTACATCTATGTGAGTGCGGGTGTGCGGGGGCTACAATTCAAACTCAACCCACAGCATCTGATTGACCTTATAGGCATGACGGTTGCTGAATTGACGGTGTAATGCAGGCAGCGCAAGCTCTCTTCTACACAAACAGTCGTTCGTAGTTGATGACGGGGTTGGCGTAGATGCCGAGGAAAATCTCGCGCAGTTCGCTCGGGTCGCCGACCAGCGAGGACAGACCTTGCTCCATGTACTCCACAAATTGGTCCATCTCCTCTTGTGTGTATTGGTCTTTGTACCGGTAAGTTTGGTTTAGAAGTTCGTAAGCAATGTAGTTGGTGGGCCATAACTTGTAGTTGAGATATACCCTCTTGTCGATGATTCCAGCCAAATGCTGGAACTTTTTATTCCGCTCGAAATGGTCGCAAAATTTGAGGTCATCGATAGTGATGGCTGGTGCGATGGCGAAATGGATGTGTCCTTTGAACTGCTTGATGCCGTGGAGGATGCTGTTCAAATCCTCGCCAGGTTCCTTCTCGTATTTTTGGTATCGCGAGATGAAAATCTCCTGCGTTTTCATAAAGTCGCAGGGTTCATATTCGTACGACACCACCATAGGGGTGATGTTGAGTTCCGACAGGTTGTCCACGAACTCCTTTTCGCTGCTCAAGGCAAACATCTTGAGCACCGCCATATCGGTCTTATCGTCGCCGTCTTTGGTTCTTCCGTTGCGTTGGGCAATCCAGACGGACTGTTGTTTTTCGGTGACTGCGTAGCGCATATAGGAGGAAACGTGCATGGAGTTCTGGTAGAAGTCGCGGATATGGCCGCCCCGCATGATGCGGAACATCTTGTTCATCTTGCCGATATCCACCACCAGTTCGCCCTCCATCAGATTGCTGCCAAAGGTGATTTCAGTGGTTTCAATACCATTGTCGAAAAGAAGCGTTTGCAAGATGGCGGCATCCAGCAGGATGTCGCGGTGGTTGGAGATGAACATCCGTTTTCGTCCATCCTTGAGTGTTTCGAAGCCGCTGTTTGTGAGGCCGTTGGAGGTTTTTTCTATAATGGAACGGATGGCCGGATACATGATGGTGATTTGGAAATCGTATACGCTGCGGAAGTTGCGGAACAGCTGTTGAATCTCTTCTACTTTCTTCCCGGGGAATAGGTAGTTGACGATGGCCGGCAGGTATGGGCTGTCTGCTACGCGCTGTGCCGCCGCAGGGATTTCGGCATCATTGTATGGACGGATTTCATCATAATTTTGTTTCATGGCAGTTTATTTGCGATTATCAATGAATTTGATGGGCTTTCTCTTCATCTCTGGAAATTGGATGGCCCGAATGTGGTCGATGCTGTCGTAGCGAATGTCGGGGGCCACGCGTAGGCGGGCGCGGAAGCGGTCTTTGAGGTCTTTGGTCATCTCCTCTTCATCGGTGCGGTTGCAGCCCACGATGACGGTCACGCTGTCGGTGCCAATCTCGTTGGAGTTCACCTCTACGATGTAATTCTCCACATATTCCACATTATCCAACACATCGAAAATGGTGGCCGGATAAAGGGTAGTGCCCTTGAGTTTGATCATCTGGTTTTTCCGGCCGATGATGGGGCTGATACGCATGGTGGTGCGGCCGCATGAGCAAGGCTCGTAATGGAACTGCGCGATGTCGCCCGTCTTGAAGCGCAACAGCGGCATTCCTTCCACACCGAGGGTGGTAACGGTCAGCTCGCCAATCTCTCCTTCGGCTGCAGGGTTATCGTTTTCATCCAGTAACTCACAGATTATCAGTTCAGGATGGTGATGTCCGCCCTTGCCTGCTTCGCACTCGCAGAAGGTGGTACCCATCTCGGTGGAGGCATAGGTGGAGTAGAGGTCGATATCCCATTTCTCTTTGATCCGTGCGCCCAGCAGGTTCAATGAGAAGTCCTGGTTGCGAAGATTCTCGCCGATACAAACCGCTTTTTTGATGGAACTGTTGCGGTAGTCGATGCCGTTTTTCTCCGCGTATTGGATGATTTTCAAGATGAAGGAGGGTACGCAGATGATGGCGTCGGGTTTCATGCGGCGGATGGTGTCCCACTGGAGTTCGGGGATTCCGTTGCCTACACGAATCACGCTGGCTCCCATCTTCACGATGCCGAGGAAGTAGGCGAGTCCGGCCATGAAGCGCTTGTCGATGGTGGTCATCAGCTGGTAGATTTCGCCGGGATGGCCTTGCGCGCAAGTGAACGAGATGGCCTCGTTGTACGCAAGCCTGTCAAGGTCATGTTGCGTCATGGCGAAGGTGGTCGGGTCGCTCAGTGTGCCGGAAGTAGTGATATAATCCGCTATCTTGCTCTTTTCCACGCAGAAAAAATCCTCATTGTGCAGTTGCAAATCCTCTTTCGTTGTCACGGGAATATGCTGCAAATCTTCCAAAGTTTTAATTTTGGAGATGTCAATATGATTTTTCGAGAAAAGATTTTGGTAGAATTTGGAATGGGCTTTCAGATATTGTAAATTCTCACGCAATTTCTCCTCTTGAAATGCTTTGATGACTTCTCGCGGCTGGAATTCTATTTCAGGTTTGAACATATTAATTATGATGTAGGGACGCAGGGTGTGCATCCAAATGATCTATTACGGCAAAATATTGATTTCATGAAGCCATTCCACGAATTTGAAGCGCCATTGCGCGGCTTCAGGCGCCTTGCTCTCATCCATTCCATAGCCATGTCCTCCCGTATTGTACAGCAAAAACACGTGCTGGATGTGCTGTGCGGTGAGGGCGCGGTCGAGGTTGACGGAGTTCTGGTACATGACGACGGGGTCGTCAATGGCCGTCACTAAAAAGGTGGGTGGCATATCGGCAGGAATCTGCAGTTCCAAGGAGTATTGGTCTTGTAGCTCTTTGGTGTAATGGCGGGTGAGTAGGTTGCGGCGTGAACGCTGGTGGGCGATGCTGTCCTGCATGGAGACCACGGGATAGACTGGCACCACAAAGTCGGGACGGTTGCTGTATTCGCACATGAGGCCGAGAGGGGCCAAGAAACAGGTGTCGTGATAAACGCCGGACATGGTCACGAGGTGGCCGCCGGCCGAGAAGCCCATTGCCCCAATCTTGTGGGGGTCGATGTGCCAGCGTTCAGCATTAATGCGCAGAAGTTGGATGGCATGCTGCAGGTCTTGGATCATAGCAGGATGATGATACCCCTTATTGCCGGTACGATAGCGGAGCACGTAGGCGTTGATGCCCTGCGTGTTGAGCCATTCCGCCACACCAAAACCTTCGGTCTTGATGCCCATCAGATGGCTGTAGCTGCCACCCGGGCAAACGACAACCGCCACGCCCGTGTTGATAGAATCGGGAGCGGGGTAGCAAATCAACTGAGTGGGCCAAATCTTTTTAAGGGGTTTCCACAATTTAATAACTTGATGTTGCGCTACCAACCATCCCATTGAAAGAAGGCAAACGCAAAGAAGAAGTATTTTTCTCATCATGATTCAGAAAAAAATCAAAATTGGGAAGCACTACAGAAGTCTCCTAATCTCCTCTTGAGGCAACTGTTCGTATTGTAAATTCGTGGGTATTCCGTCTTGCAGGTCGAATGTCACGCGAAACATTTCCTCGTCATAAAACGATAATTTGGAGTTGGTGTTGGGGTTGCATTCGATATACATGATCTTATTGATATCCAATTTCTTGGCATCACAAATTTGCTTAATAAGAGATCCTCCGGCGTAAGTGATGGAGGTGCCGGGGTTATCCTGATACAATTCGGTGGTGAGAATAATGGTAAGGTCATCAAGGGGAATCATCTTCAACCCACATTTTGAGGGCATGTCCCATTGACCGGCAAAATCAAAAATCTCATCAAAATACTTGTCGTCAACTTTCATGGTAATATTTTGATTTTAAGATTATTAGCGAAGGTTAACTTTAGAAGCGGAGCGATCCACATCCTTACCGAAGGTTTTGTTGGCTAACTTGCGGTTGCGAGGACGATAGGTGCCATCTTGCATCTCACGAAGCACCACGTTGGTGAACAGCTTGAACATTTTTTCTTCCTGAGTCTCATCCTGATAGAAGGATTTCCAAGCATATTCATACAACTCTTGCAAACGCTCTGGCGACATGTGTTTGGGCTGGTACACCACCTGTCCGGCGTTGTAATGGTCCCAGTCGTGGTCGAAGATACGGCCTTGTCGCATCAAGTCATCGTAGGCTTTGGTGTGCGGGAAGGGAGCCAGAACGGTAAATTCAGCAAGGTCCAAATCTATTTTGAGGAGAAAGTCAATCAGGCGAAGGATGTCATCTTCGGTCTGGTTGTCAAGACCTAAAAGGATGGTTCCTTCCACGCCGATACCGTAGTCGTGGTAGCGTTTCACGCGCTCCTTGATATAGTCGGAGGTGTCGTACACGGCTTGATAAACGTACCATGCGCCTGCCTGCGCGGCCAGATCCAGCACTTCGGGCTTGTCTTCAATGGTATGGCTGATCCATTTTTTCTTCAGCGGAATCATCTCGCGGAAGAGGTCCATCTCCCATTCTGTACACTGGGCCAATGAGTTATCTACGATGAAGAGACGGTTGTTGTCGATGGTCTCGAGTTCTTCAATGGCTTTTTCCACCGGACGGGGGCGGAAGCAGCGGCCTCCGAGGTAGGAGACGGCGCAGGGGTAGCAGCTGAACTTGCAGCCGCGGGAGGCGTGGAACAGGTCCACCATTTGCACACCCTTGTGGTTATAAAGTTCCCGTTTGTAGAGGTCGCGGCGGGCGGGACCCACCAGTTCGATCGGGGGCTGTTTGCCCATAAAGTTATAGACCTTTTTTAGTTGGCCTTTTCTTAAATCATCAAAAACCTGCTCCTGTCTTCCTTCGGCTTCGCCCAAGAAGATGCTGTCGGCATGGAGCAGTGTCTCCTCGGCATGGAGCATGGTGGAGATACCGCCGAACATCACCTTCTTGCCTCTGCGGCGGTATTCGTCGGCGATAGCCCATCCGCGTTTTACCTGCGTAGAGAGCATCATGGAGATGGCCACCGCATCGCATTCTTCATCAAAATTCAAATCCTCCACGTTTTCATCTGTAAATGAGACGTCCACATATTCAGGCAGGGTGGCGGCATAAACCACCGGTCCGTGAGGAGGTAATGTAAAGGTGGTCTGACCAGGTAGTTTTTTCCACTTGGGATATATTAATTTGAGTTTCATATCTCAATGATTTTTAAATGTATAGAAAAGAAAACGCGACCTTAGGCTTCCAAAATCTCAAGGATCTTGATGGCGCATTCGCTGATGATGCTACCAGGTCCGAAGATGGCTGCGGCACCGGCTTTATAGAGGAAGTCGTAGTCTTGCGGCGGAATCACACCACCCACCACCACGATGATATCCTCGCGGCCGAGTTTCTTGAGTTCCTCAATCACCTGCGGCACCAGCGTTTTGTGGCCGGCGGCGAGGGAGGAGACACCCATCACATGAACGTCGTTCTCCACAGCCTGCTTGGCGGCTTCTGCTGGAGTTTGGAACAACGGACCCATATCTACATCGAAACCGATGTCGGCATAGCCGGTGGCGACCACTTTGGCACCACGGTCGTGGCCGTCCTGGCCCATCTTGGCCACCATGATACGGGGACGGCGTCCCTCTTTCTTGGCGAAAGCGTCGGCCATAGCACACGCCTTCTTGTAAGAATCGTTGTCTTGCTGTTGTGAACTGTACACGCCTGTAATCAAATTAATTTTCGCTTTATAACGTCCGAATACTTTTTCCATTGCGTAGGAAATCTCGCCGAGTGTGGCGCGCTTTTGGGCAGCGTCGATGGAGAGCGCCAGCAGGTTGCCCTTGCCGCTCTTTGCGCACTCGGTGATGGCCTCGAGGGCGGCCTGAACTTCCTCGTTGTTGCGTTTGGCACGCAGTTCCTGCAAACGCTTGATCTGCGCCTCGCGGACTACGGTGTTATCTACCTCGAGGGTTTCAATCGGGTCTTCTTTCTCCAAACGGTATTTGTTAACACCGATGATGCTTTCCATGCCGGAGTCGATGCGGGCCTGTTTGCGGGCAGCGGCCTCTTCGATGCGCATCTTCGGGATGCCGGTTTCGATAGCTTTGGCCATACCGCCGAGTGATTCCACTTCCTGAATGTGTTTCCAGGCGCGGTGTGCCAACTCGTTGGTCAGTGTTTCTACATAGTAGGAACCAGCCCACGGGTCCACCACACGGCATATGTTAGTTTCTTCTTGGATGTAAATCTGCGTGTTACGTGCGATACGAGCGCTGAAATCAGTCGGCAGGGCGATGGCTTCGTCCAAGGCGTTGGTGTGCAGCGACTGGGTGTGACCGAGGGCGGCTCCCATAGCCTCGATGCAGGTACGGGCCACATTGTTGAACGGGTCTTGTTCGGTGAGCGACCATCCGGAGGTCTGTGTGTGGGTACGCAAAGCCAATGATTTCGGGTTCTTTGGGTTGAAGGTGCTCACGATCTTGGCCCAGAGCATACGTGCGGCACGCATCTTGGCAATCTCCATGAAGTGGTTCATGCCCGAGCACCAGAAGAAGGAGAGACGCGGTGCGAATGCATCGATGTCCAAGCCAGCTTTCACACCGGTGCGGAGGTAATCCCAACCGTCGGCCAGCGTGTAGGCCATTTCGATATCGGAGGTAGCACCTGCCTCCTGCATGTGGTAGCCGGAGATGGAGATGCTATTGAATTTCGGCATGTTCTGCGAGGTGAACTCGAAGATGTCGGCGATGATGCGCATGGAGTGTTCGGGCGGGTAAATGTAGGTGTTACGCACCATGAACTCCTTCAGAATGTCGTTCTGGATAGTTCCCTGCAATTCCTCAAATTTGGCTCCTTGCTCCAAGGCAGCCACGATGTAGAACGCCAAGATAGGCATCACGGCACCATTCATCGTCATGGAGACGGACATTTTGTTCAACGGAATCTGGTCGAAGAGCACTTTCATGTCTTCCACCGAGCAGATGCTCACTCCGGCCTTACCCACGTCGCCGAGAACACGCTCGTGGTCAGCATCATAGCCGCGGTGGGTGGCCAAGTCAAACGCTACGGAAAGACCTTTCTGACCGGCGGCGATGTTGCGGCGGTAGAAAGCGTTGGACTCTTCAGCAGTCGAGAAACCTGCATATTGGCGGATGGTCCACGGACGCATCACGTACATGGTGGAGTAGGGACCACGTAGGAAGGGAGCAATACCGGCAGCATAGTTCAGATGCTCCATGCCTTCTAAATCTTCTTTCCCATAAACCGGCTTACATGGAATCTGTTCCGCTGTAAGTCGATTAAAATCAATGTGATTCACTTTTGACCACTCCTGAAAATTCTCGTTACTTTTCGGAGCGGTTCTGTGAGTGACTTTACTAAAATCAGGACGCATAATTTATTTTGATTTGATATTATTATTCATTTTAAATGAAGCGACAAAAATACAAAAATGTTAGGAGTTATTGTAGAAGATTTTTCATTTTTTTACAGACTGTCGCGGATAGCGATCAATTTCTCTCTAATTTCCCTCAAAGTGGCCACCGCCTGCGCCTGCGAAGCGTGCTTTCCGTATGCTCTTTTCAGTTCATCTTTCGCCCCTTGCAACGTATAGCCTTGTATTTTGGTCAGATTGTAAATGATTTGTATAATTTCGATGTCTTTTGGGGTAAAATACCGGTCTCCCTTTTTGTTCTTGTACGGCTTGATTTGTGTGAACTCTTTTTCCCAATACCTTAGTAATGAGGTGTTCACGTTGAACATTTGGGCCGTTTCAGAAATGCTGTAATAGGGTTTGTCGAGTTGCATAGCTCTATTTTTTTGTGATTACTGCCTCTTTTCCATCAAAATTCACCCAATAGGTTCCTTTGGGGAGGTCTGTCACACTGACCTTTTTCGCCGTACCGCGTTTCAGAAATGTGCCGTTGGCATCGTATAGTTCGTAGTGCGTAACTTCCGTAAACTCAATATATTCCTTCACCTTGTCGGTCAGGAGTAAGATTTTGCGGTTGGGGCATTTCAGCTTCACCACTGGCGACGACAGTTCCTGTCCGCCCTCATCGGTCTGCACAATCCTAAACAGGTTCATCCCGCTGAGCTGCACGGGCAGAAAGTTCTCCGTCAACATATCGGTAGGTTTTCCTAATTTCTTCACTACCACCCATTTACCATACAACATCTGCTCTAACTGATAACTGCACGTCGCATCCATCTCCGTCGCTTTCCATTCCAATAGTTTGCTCTTTTTATTATAAACAAACGAAGGCAACGAAAATTCCGATTCTTTTATCAAACTTTCTTCATTGATAATCAAAGGTTTAGTTTGTGGAAGATGCACAATTTTCACATACACAAAACTGTTCAGTTCATGCCCCTCTAATGGAATCTCAAACGCATTCGACTCATGACAAAATTCCAACGCCTTTCCATCTACATAAACCTCTTTCACACTGAAAGTGCCATTCTCTGATGGATTTAGCACGTAGAGATTTTCACCCGAATATTTTCCCCAAACCGACAATTCTTCGTAGGCATTCGCCTCCTCTTGTCCATAAAGAGTCACGGTTAATATTGTAAGAATGAGGGAAAGGATTTTCTTCATGATGAATTAGTTACACGATTGTAGATTAAGGGTTTGCATGAATTCGGCAAAATCAGGATTCTGATGCTGCAGTTCCTCAATTTTGTCCTTTTCGTCCAAAATATACTTTTTCAGTTCGGTTTTGTCGTCTATTGACACCTCAACGTCGTTGATACTGGGATCGAAATGATTGCGAAGATATTGTAGTACAGAGACTTTCTTGATGGAGAAATCATCTACCTGCATCGTGTTCCGCAATTTCAGATACACCACATTGTTTTTCACCTCCAGCGGGTAGTTCTTCAGCGGTGCCAGAAGGGTAGGGACCTTGCTGAAGACATTGTCCACCATCGCATCCCATTGTTCCTTGAATTTTTCAAAATATTTTTCGGGATCATCCACGGGGGATGATGTGGGTGGTTGTGGGGATTCGGTGTCCTGTGTGGGGGTATCGTTTTGTTGTGGTAGAAACGTGTCCTGGCGCGTCTCTACGGTTGTCGGTTCGGTTTCGGCCGGCGTTGGTTCGGCCGCAACGATGGCGGGTTCGGGTGCCGTCGGGTTCGGTTCGGTTACCGTTGGTTCGGTGTTTTGTTGTAGAGACGTGCTGCAGCGCGTCTCTACGATTGCAGGTTCGGTTACCGTAGGTGTCGGTCCGGGCGTAACGATTGCGGGTTCTGTTGCGGTCGGTGTCGGTATGGTTGTCGGTTCCGGCGCAACATTTTTCGGGGCGGGGTCGTGTACCAGATTCCGAATGGACGGACTGGGACTGACGATGGCGTCAGGTGAGACAAATCCCATTGAGGATTTCACAGGGGTCCGCGTGTCTACGATACCTTGTATCGGTGCGGACAGACTTGGATTTTCAGCACTCCCGTGGTTGCCTCGCGAATGCTACCTGTGCGCCTTTCTTCTTTAACCAAATGTAGTTGGCATTGATTTGCATCAGGCAAATTTCCACCAACAGTCGTTTGTTGGTCACCGCCTTATAGTTGAAATCGCACTTGCTGGTCATTTCCAAAGCTCTCATCAACAATGCTTTATCAGCATTTTGAGCTTGTGCTATGAATTTCTGTTTGATGGTATCGGCCACTTCCATCAGTTTCACTGTATTACTGTTTTGTGCCATCAATAGGTTGCGGAAATGGGCGGCAAGTCCGGCGATAAAGTTCTGACCATCAAATCCTTTCTCCAAAATTTCATCGAAAAGCAGCAGCGGCTTGGTGGTGTCTTCGTCAAACAGGGCATCCACCATTTTGAAGTAGTTGTCCACATCCAGCACGTTGAGGTTGGTTACTGCCGCCTCGTAGGTGATGTTGCTGCCTGAGAAGCTCACCAACTGGTCGAAGATGGAGAGGGCGTCACGCAGAGCGCCGTCTGCCTTGGTCGCCACCACGCGCAGTGCTTCTTCCTCTGCTTTAACACCTTCTTTTTCAGCTACATATTGCAGATGTTTCATAATGTCCGTCTCCTTGATGCGCCTAAAATCATAGACTTGGCAGCGTGAGAGGATGGTCGGGATAATCTTATGTTTTTCGGTGGTAGCCATGATGAACTTGGCGTACGCGGGCGGTTCCTCCAAGGTCTTGAGGAAGGCGTTGAAGGCCGACTGCGACAGCATGTGAACCTCATCGATGATGTACACCTTGTATTTGGCGCCCACTGGAGCCAAGCGCACCTGCTCAACCAGGGCGCGGATGTCCTCCACCGAGTTGTTGGAGGCCGCGTCGAGCTCATACACGTTGAACGAGGCCGATGCGTTGAAGGCCTTGCACGACTCGCACTCGTTGCACGGCTCGAAGTCGGGCGTGGGGTTGTCGCAGTTGAGGGCCTTGGCGAAGATACGTGCACAGGTGGTTTTGCCCACCCCTCTCGGGCCGCAGAACAGGAAGGTCTGCGCCACCTGATGGGTTTTGATGGCGTTCTTCAGCGTCGAGGTGATATGCTCCTGGCCCACCACCGAGTTGAAGGTGGTCGGACGGTACTTTCGGGCTGATACGATGAAATTATCCATATAGTTTTCGATTTTTTTGTTTTGGATGATGAATGAAGGGGTTAGTCGCCGAAGGAGATGCCCACACCACGGGCGGTGCGGACCAAATCGCTGGTGGCGGGTTTCACAAAGTTGGGCGTTTCGAGGGCCTTTTCGAGCGAGACATAGGAGATCTTGGGGTGGTTATAAACCACCATGTTCCCGTATTTCTCTTCTTTGATGAGTTCCACGGCCTTCACACCAAATTCGGTGGCCAGCACGCGGTCGTAGGCAATGGGGGTGCCACCGCGCTGCAGGTGCCCCAGCACATTCACGCGGATGTCGTGCTCGATGCCGATGGCCTCCAGTTCGGCTTTCAGCTTCTCGCCGACGCCGCCCAGTTTGATGTGGCGGTCGCCGACAGCGGTAGGAGCTACGCCTGTCACCTTGCCGTCCAGCGACTTAGCGCCTTCTGCGATCACGATGTTGCAGAAGCCGTAGTTGTTCTGGTAGCGCGAGGCAATCTTGTTGGCGATGATACGCGGGTCGTAGGGGATTTCGGGGATGATGCACACCTCGGCGCCACCTGCGATGGCGGTATTCAGGGCAATCCAGCCCGCGTCGCGCCCCATCACCTCCATGATGAACACGCGGTTGTGGCTCGAAGCGGTGGTCACCAGCTTGTCGAAAGCCTCCGTGGCAATCTCCACTGCGGTTTGGAAACCGAAGGTGAAGTCGGTACACGACAGGTCGTTGTCGATGGTTTTCGGCACGCCCACCACATTGAAGCCCATCTTGGCGAGTTGCAGGGAGATACGTTGTGAGCCGTCGCCGCCGATGTTGATGATGGCATCGAAGCCCATCTCGTCGAAACGCTGTTTCATCAGTTGTGAGCGGTCTTCTATCACCCATGAACCGTCGGGCTGGCGCACAGGAAAGTGGAATGGGCCGCCTCGGTTAGTGGTCTTGATGATGGTGCCGCCCTGAATGTGGATGCCGGCCACGTCGCTCTCGGTCAGTCGGCGGATATCCACCGTGTCGCGGAGGATGCCGTTGAATGACTCCACGCAGCCATATACCTTCATGTCAGGCTCTTGCGCTGCACGTTTCACGATGCCGCGTATCACAGCGTTCAAACCCGGACAGTCGCCGCCGCCGGTGGCTACTAAAATTTTCTTCCCCATAGTTATTTGTTGTTAATGTGAACCGTCATCTGACTGAACGGTATCTCAATGTTATTCTTGCCTAAAGTCTCGTAAGTGTCTTGCTGCAAGGCGGCCAAGATGGTGAGGTAGTCTTCCGATTTCACCCACGCCCGTACTTGCAGGTCAACAGAACTGTTGCCCAAGCCCGTTACAATCACGCTGGGTTCGTTGCCTTCGTCCTGCATGATGAGCGGGTATTTTTTCGTCATCTCCACCAGCACTTCGCGAGCTTTGTTCACATCTTCGCCGTAGGCGATGCCCACGTTCACCTCTACGCGGCGTTTACCGCTACGGGTATAGTTGGTTACTGTGTTGGTGGCCAATTGTGTGTTGGGAACAATCACGATTTTGTTGTCCAATGTTCGTAAGATGGTGTTGAAGATCTGGATTTCCTGCACCGTGCCGGAGAGTCCGCCCTGTTCGATGAAATCGCCCACCTTGAAGGGCTTCAGTATCAGTATGATAACACCGCCAGCAAAATTCTGCAGGGTGCCTTGTAGTGCCATACCGACCGCCAAACCGGCAGCACCCAAGATGGCAATGAAGGAGGTCATCTGGATGCCCAACATCTCCGCTACAGCGATGATGAGTAAGGTCTTCAGTACAATGTCGATGACAGAGTGCAAAAACGATTGGAGAGACTTGTCGAATTTCTTTCTCTCAAAAATTTTGTGCAGAAACCCGGTGAACCACTTGATGAGTTTCCATCCGATGAACAGGAAAAGTAAAGAGTAGAGCAACTTGGGGACGTACTGGAACAGCACCCCCGTGCAGAATTCTCTCAAGCCTTCAAACAGTTGTAATCCTTCTTCTTTCATTTTCTAATCTTAACCAATTGATTTTTAGAGTGATTTATTTTTTACGAAAGTATGCAAAAATACACTATTTTTTTCGATTTTTCGTGGCCTTCCTTAAATTTTATTTATAGAGTTTATTTTTCAATAAAAACCCGTACCTTTGCAACCGATTTTTTATGAAATGAAAAAGATTGTACTGATTATCGGATTACTTTTGGCTTTCACCCACTTCAGCGCTTATGCCCAGCGGGGATCTGACGTTGAATTGCGTGCTGGGGAGGTGGATTCTACCACCCATTTTGTTTGGGTCAGTCCCAGTTTTGCCTATCAATGGCCGTTCGGTTCTTTGAAAGAGACTTTCAAATCGAACATGAATTTTGGTGTTGATCTCACATACAAAACCAACAAAAATTGGACTATCAGCTTGGATTTCAACTATCTTTTTGGTTCTAAGTTGCGTAATCAGGCTGCGGTAGTAGGTGATGACATGCTCACCTCCAATGGCGACCTTATTGATGGCAATGGTCTCAAGGCCACCATCTATTTCGAGGGGCGTTACTGGAACCTCAGTGCCGGTGTGGGAAAAATCATCCCTGTAAGCCGTTGGCGCAATTCGGGTATCTGGCTGAAACTCAACGCCGGGTATTTTGAGCACAAAATCCGTATCAACGACCCAGATGATCAGATTCCACAACTCGCCGATCCCTATAGAAAATGCTACGATCAACGCTGTAGTGGCTTCTGTCTCACGCAGTTCGTGGGATATCTCTTCATGCAGAAAAGGCGCGTGTGCAGCTTTTATGCCGGCTTTGAAGTCTCCGAAATCTGGAGCAAAAGCAGCCGCGACTTCAGCATCGTGTTGGGCGGGAAAGACGAAACCAAGAAGTTCAGTGTACTCATCGGCCCCAAGGTCGGCTGGGTGATTCCGCTTTACGAAAAACGTAAAATCTTTACCCTCTACCGCTATTAATCCGCGACATGAGACTGCTTTACACTTTTTCCATCCACCTGTACAACGCAGCCATCGCGATTGCGGCACTTTTTAATGAAAAGGCAAGACTGTTGCATCGCGGCAGAAAAAACACGCTGCCTTTGCTGAAAGAAAAGTGTGCAGGGAAGAATATCATTTGGTTGCATGCCGCTTCTTTGGGTGAGTATGAGCAGGGTAAACCGTTGATACAGAAGTTGAAACAGCGATATCCTAATGCCACTTTCCTCGTTACCTTCTTCTCACCATCAGGCTATGAGGTGAAGAAAAACGATGCGGATATTGATATTGCTTGTTATCTGCCTGGCGATACGCCCAAGCGAGTTCGGCAGTTTCTTGACCTTGTGCAGCCGCAGATGGCTTTCTTCGTCAAGTACGAGTATTGGTATAATTTTATGAAGGGGTTGAATGACAGAAAGATACCTTTCTATTATCTCTCCGCCATCTTCCGCCCGTCCCAATACTTTTTCAAGCCTTACGGGAACTGGTTCGCCCGCCAACTCCGCGACTGCACGCACTTTTTTGTTCAGAATGAAGAATCCCAGAATCTCTTGCAAAATATTGGAATAGAAAATGTTACGATAACAGGAGACACTCGATTTGATCGGGTTTATGCCATTGCGCAGCAGAATGAAAAACTTGATTTTATTGAGCAGTTTAAGGGCGACAAGAAACTTCTGGTCGTGGGTAGCAGTTGGCAGCCCGATGAAAATGTGGTGCATCAAATCTACGACTTCATCAAAAATGACTATAAAATCGTTTTTGCTCCGCATGTTATTAGTAAAGAACATATTAACGGTATAAAATCGCTTTTTCAAATAGAAAAAATTATCTGTTTTTCGGAGAAGAGTGACCAAAATTTGGCAGAGTATAACCTCTTTATCATCGATACCATAGGTTTGTTGAGCCGCATTTATAAGTATGCGGATGTGGCGATGGTGGGTGGCGGTTTTGAAACAGGATTACATAACACGTTGGAGGCTGCTGTCTTTGGCATTCCTGTGTTTTTTGGTCCAAAATATGCCAAGTTCAATGAAGCGACAGAACTGGTGCGCCGCCAAGGCGGTTTCTCGATACAAAATGCCGATGAGATGCGTCGAATTATGGAGAGATTTCGCTGTGAACCAGATTTTTACCAGAAAACTTGTCAGATTTGTTCCGATTTTGTAAAGGAAAACCTCGGTGCCTGCGACAAGATTCTTGCCGAACTCAACTTCTAAACCTTTACTATGGAAACTTTTTTTGCCGAAATTCTGTTGCCCCTTCCTCTTAAAGGCACTTTTTCCTATCGCATACCGCAGCTATTGGTAGAAAGGGTGAAATTTGGTGTGCGGGTGGTGGTGCCGTTCGGCAAAAATAAGCTCTATTCGGGCTTGGTGATAAAAGTACATAATGTTGTACCACAGACTATTAACATCAAATATATATCAGATGTTATCGACGAGATGCCCGTCATCTCTGAACAGCAGCTACAGCTATGGCAGTGGATGGCCGACTATTACCTCTGCACGTTAGGGGAGGTGATGGCTTGCGCCCTGCCGACGGCGCTGAAACTGGCGGGCGAAACCCATGTGCAGCTCCATCCTGACTTCGATGGCGACCTGTCGCAACTCAATGAACATGAGGTGAATATCGTGGAAACGGTGGCCCACCACAAAACCTCCACCATCAGCGAACTCTCTAAAACTCTGCAACTTCCGAAAATCCATCCCTATATTAAGTCGTTGGTTGAAAAGCAGATCATTCTTACCGATGAAGAAATCCGCGACCCCTACAGGCCGAAGCGCGAAACCTACATTTCATTAGCCGAACCCTACGCACACGATGAAGAAAAACTCTATGCGCTGCTTAACGAACTGGAGGCTTCTAAAAAGACGGCCAAACAGGCGGAGGTGTTGTTGGCTTTTCTGAGCGCTCTGCAAAAAAATGGCATATTCAATGACTTTTCTCAAAGTATCATAAAAAAGGAATTAACAGATAATCAACGTGTTTCATCATCTTCTTTACAAAAATTAATTGAGAAGAATGTGATGGTGATGAAAGAGGTCATCATCAGTCGTTTGCAGACTTTCGATGCGCAGGAGTCGGCGGAGAGCATCCAGTTCTCGGAGGCGCAGACCACTGCTTTGTCGCAGATTCGGCAGCAGATGGAGCATTTTTCGTGTGTGCTGCTGCATGGCGTGACGGGAAGCGGCAAGACGGAGATGTATATCAAGCTGATTGATGAGGTGTTGAAGAGTGGGAAGCAGGTGTTGTATTTGTTGCCTGAGATTGCGCTTACCTCGCAGATCGTCAATCGGTTAAGAAAATATTTCGGGGATAAAGTCGGGGTGTATCACTCGAGGTTCAACGAGTACGAGCGGGTGGAGATTTGGGAGCGTGTGCTGAACAGCGAGCACGCAGCGGGCGACAAATACCAGTTGGTGCTGGGTGCACGGTCGGCATTGTTGTTACCATTCAGCAATTTAGGACTTATCGTGGTGGATGAGGAGCACGACCAGTCGTACAAACAGCTGGATCCCGCGCCACGCTATCATGCCCGCGATTGTGCGGTGGTGTTAGCGCAGTTGCATCACGCCAAAGTGCTGTTGGGAACGGCCACGCCTTCCTTGGAGACTTTCTACAATGTTCAGCAGAAGAAGTATGGCTATGTACCTCTGATGCAGCGTTTTGCCAAAAGCGTTCTGCCTGAGATTTGGGTGGTGAATATGGCAGAAAGTTCGCGACAGAAGAAAGTGACGGGCATTTTTTCACATTTTTTAATAGACAAAATTGCGGCGGCATTAGAAAAGAAGGAGCAGGTGATCCTGTTTCAGAACCGGCGGGGCTACTCGCTGCGGATGATTTGCAACACCTGCCAGACCTCCCCCACCTGCAAATATTGCGATGTGACACTTACTTATCACAAACGCAGCAACTTACTAAAATGTCACTATTGCGGCTATGCCATCGATGTACCCAAAGAGTGCCCCACCTGCCATAGCACCGATATTGAGATGCGGGGCTTCGGCACCGAAAAAATTGAAGACGAGCTGACAGCGTTATTTCCTAATGCGGTGGTGCAGCGGATGGACATGGACACCACCCGTTCGAAAAACGGCCATCAGAAAATCATCTCCGACTTT
This sequence comes from Bacteroidales bacterium, assembly GCA_017535665.1. Classification (GTDB taxonomy): domain Bacteria; phylum Bacteroidota; class Bacteroidia; order Bacteroidales; family WCHB1-69; genus UBA1756. Next base: position 137,464 of record JAFXTS010000015.1, read on the forward strand.
GAACAGCACAAGATTGATATCCTTGTTGGCACACAGATGGTTACGAAAGGATTGGATTTCGACCGAGTGTCGGTAGTGGGGGTGCTGAGTGCTGACAACCTGATTAGCTTCCCGGATTTTCGGGCGTTTGAAAGGGCTTTCCAAATCATGTCGCAGGTGAGCGGACGGGCGGGCCGGAAAGAGGTGCCAGGAACGGTGGTCATTCAGAGCTATCAGCCCGATCATCCAGCGCTCAAATATGTGGTTAGCAATGATTTCGCTTCCATGTATCGTTCACAGATTGCTGAAAGAAAACAGTTTGGATATCCTCCTATATGTAGGTTAATCAAACTCACGTTGAAGCATACCGACGAGGCGTTGCTGAACGAGGCAGCTGATGTGCTGGCTCAAAGTCTGCGTGCTGCTTTCCCCGGACAGGTGTTGGGTCCCGAGTTTCCGCTTGTGGCCAAGATACAATTGCAATATTTGAAAGATATTTGGATCAAATTTCCAAAAGATCAGCAGCTGAATAACAAAAAGTTACATTTAGAAGAGTTGCTTCAGCAGTTTCGCATGCATACTCGCTTTAAAGCAGTGAGAGTGGTGGTGAATGTGGATGCTTGATACTTTCCGAAAAATTGTGTATTTTTGCATTCTCAAAATCAACCAACCGCAATGATTTTCCCACCCTACCTTCATCCAGGAGACTGTATTGGTATTGTAGCCCCAGCCCGTAAAATTTCGCCCAAGGAGGTGAAAGCCGCTATTGATTTTTTGGAGTTGCATCATTTCCGTGTCGCTGTTGGTAAAAACCTGTTTGCCAAGCAGTTTCAGTTTGCGGGAAGCGATGAGGAGCGAGCAGCGGACTTCCAGTCTTTCCTTGATGACCCCGACATCAAGGCGATTTGGTGCGCACGGGGCGGTTACGGTTCTGTTCGTATCATCGACCGGCTCGATTTCTCCCATTTTGCCCAGCATCCCAAGTGGATTTGCGGCTACAGCGATATCACCGTCTTCCACTCCCATCTCCATCAGTTAGGGTATGCTTCCTTGCATTGCACCATGCCCATCAATATTCAGTCTTTTGATTTTGATAATATCAATAACAGAACTATGGTACAAGCACTTACAGGTGGAGTATTGGCCTACACTGTGCCAAATTTTGGCATAAACAAGGCCGGAACGGCGCAAGGAGAGTTGGTTGGCGGTAATTTGTCGATCCTTTACTCGTTGTTGGGTTCATCATCGGATGTGGACACGGCGGGCAAGATTCTTTTCATTGAGGATTTGGACGAGCATTTGTACCATGTGGATCGTATGATGCAGGCGTTGAAGCGTGCCGGCAAGTTGTCGCATCTGGCTGGTTTGGTGGTGGGTACGATGAGCGACATGCACAACAACGACCCCTCCAATCCGTTTGGTCAGGAGGCTGAGGAGATTGTGGCGTCCTGCTGTGCCGAGTATGGATACCCTGTGTGTTACCAATTCCCGACGGGACATGGGGAGCACAATGTTGCGCTAAAGTTGGGTGCGAAGGTTACCTTAACAGTCATGTCGGGAGGTGGTACTTTGATTTTTAACGAATAATAACACTCAAACATAGTCTTATGAGAAAGTTCAATGCTTTTGTTCTCAAATTGTTAGGTTATAAGATTGATTGTGTCAACATTCCGCCGGAGATTGAAAAGTGCGTATTATTGTTTGCTCCGCATACGAGTTATTATGATTTTTTAATTGGCACGATGGCCATTAATGTGATGGGGTTCAAGGCGTCGTTGCTCATCAAGAAGGAGGCATTTTTCTGGCCGTTAGGTCCGATTTTGCGCAAGTGCGGGGGCATTCCTATTGACCGTGCCAATGTGAAGAAGTTTCCGGTTTTTGCGGCCGAGTATATCAAGAAGCAGGACAAGATTGCATTTTTGATTTCTCCTGAAGGCACCCGCAAGTTGAATCCCAACTGGAAACGAGGTTTTTACTTCATCGCGCAGGAGGCTGGTGTACCGATTGTGCCCGGCTACTTGGATTTCCGTACGAAGCGGGGTGGCGTGCTGCCTACGTTCTTCCCTACCGGTGATTACGAGAAGGATTTGGCAGAGTTGGAGAAGAACTACTACGGGATGCGCGGTTTCCGCAAGGGGAAATTCAACTTAGAAGACAAGCCCTATGCTTTTCCGGAATGGTTGGAGGAGAAGGGGAAGAAAGGGAAGAAGGAGTAGGCACGAGAGGATTGGATGAAGGGATGAAGGGAGGGGCCAGCGAGGCTGCCCTCATTCTTTAAGGATTTTCTCCACAGCTATCATTTCTCCATTGCGCCAGAGTTGGAGGATGTAAAGTCCAGAAGCCCATTCTTTTGTTTCAATTCTTTCTTTGGTATTCAATATTTTTTTCTTCAAAACTTCACGTCCATAGATATCGTGGATGTGCACGATTATCCCATTACCTGTTAACTCTTCTGGTTGTTCTGATGGGAAGGGGGTAGCGACTGTGATGGTAAAACTTTCCGTACAGGGGTTAGGGGCAATGGAGATGGCCGGCATTGTTTTCTGTCTTGGTGTCATTCGGTGTGTTTCGTTATAGGGTTGGTAGGTAAATCCGTCTGACCGCAGGGGAAGGGAGTACTTTCCTGCCCCGTTGAGTGCACGAACTTGAATGTAGTAATTTTCTTGCTGTCGCATTCTCATTTGCTCTGAGAAATGGGTTCTTGAAGTAAACCCTACTAATAGTGGCATGAGGGAGGATGTGGTGGAATAGACCGCGTATTCGTATCCTACAATTCCCGAGTGAGTGTCGTTAGTCATTGTCCAGTTGGCAGAGACCATGCAGGTAGGAAAGGCATCCACGTCTCGCTGGTCGCCATCGTTCAAGGTTCCTTTCATCACGGGGCGGGTGAAGTCCACCAGCAATTCCTTCTGTACCAGCGACGAGAATTGCAGGGCATTGTCCACCACCACCGATTTAATTTTGGCCAGTGGCTGGTTGTTGGCCGCCTGCCAGGGCAGGTCGTTATGGGCACCGGAGCCGACAAGCACTTGCACGTGGTCGGTGCGGGAACGATACACTCGCCAGTTGTCGAAGGAGGCGTAGAGACCTTCTGTACGGAATTGCATGTATTGTCCTGGGATGGCCAGCGGCACAGGGTCCTGCCATTGGAGAATCAGGGATGAGCCGCGGAACAATGCGATTTTGCCCAACGCTCTATCATACAAGATACGATAGAAGTAGTTGCTGCCTTCTGTAGTATAGACTCCCTGCACACTGTCCATTGTCACGACATCTCCATTTACCCATCGTCGTATTTTCACCTCGTGTTGCTGTGGGAAAATTACCACCGAGTAGGCCGTGCCAGCAGCGGTGACATCGGGACGGTCGGCGTTGAACACGATTTCCAGTTTGCCATCCGATTGGCAGTTGCTGACGGAGGCATATACATCATACAGGTGGACATCGCTTAGGCCTTGATACAGCGGGGTGGTGATTTGTGAAGAGGCATTGCTGGTTTGTGTCAGTTGGTGGTTGGTGACGTTCCAGCTACCACTACTCACCGTCCACAGTGCAGTATTGAAATCATCGAAGTTGTCGCAGGCGAAGCCACGGTCGGTCTGTGCTCGCCATGCCGTTCCGTCATATCCCATTATTTGATAGAAGCGGTATGCCACTCCGTGGTCATCTTGGTCTTCAAAATCGACATAGAAATTGCTGGTTACCCAATCCTCTTCGTTGTGTAAGATGTTTGTGGTAGGGGGATTATCTTGGGTAGCAGGCAGTATGGCGTTCCAAGTGGCCGTCCAGCCTGGGGCTGTCGTGGCGCAGTCGGAGCGGAACTCGAGGGTGATGGCATTATCGGAGGAACGTATTGTGCCGGGTGAAATGGTGTTGCTGCGTACGATGAGGGGAGAAAACACGGATGGGCCATCGTAGATCCACAGGAAGTCGTAGTTGGCTTCCAGTTCAAACTGCGAGAAGACAAGTTCTATCGCTTCCGCATTGTCCACCTGGATGGTGACAATCTGGCGTTCGTCGTTCCCGTAGTTGCCTTCCGGCCCGCCCGAGTCGTACAGCGTTCCCGTTGCGGTATGGTGCTGAGTGACAGGCGTATCGAAGTTGACCAGTTTGTAATAGCGGTTCCAGTCCCAATAGGGACCGGGGTCGGTATGCGACTGGTCGGGAAAGTGCTGATGACCTTTGATTCTGATGCAGGAGGTTTCGCCACCCAGGCTATGGAGTCCCGAGTTGAGCACGGTGCCATCGTCCAGTGTGTCGCGATAGAACATGCGGAGCGGGGAGATTCCATGACGGTCGCAGATGTTGCGGGTGAGCAGGGCGGAACTTTCATACATGGCGGTTGTGAAGTAACTTGCGATGTCGCCGTAGGCTTCATGCTCGATGCCGACCGTATAGGGGTTGCAGTTGCCGACGTGCCAGGCTTTGTCGGCTTCGCGCACCATCTGTGTGACTTGTCCATCGATGGAGCGCAGCACGTAGTGGGCCGAGGCGCGTGCCCCTACCCCGTTGTAGGTGCAGTTCTGGAACCATGCGATAGATCCGGCGTAGGTACCTTGTGTGTAGTGGATGGTTACTGCCGATATTTCATGCCCATTACGGCTTGAATAGTTGCACGAACCGGCAGGACACCATATTGCTCCTGGATAATCTACATTGTCAGTTTCTATAAATTTTGAATTTTGTGTATTTTTATCTGTAATATTTTCTTTATCAAATTGTTGATTGCAATTAATGATATTCGAATTGGACTGTAAAAGTGTCGCATCTATGCCAAAAACTAGCAGAATGTCCACCTTTGGCATCTCTATTTGACAGATTTTGCGGTAGAGTGGATGGTTGATGAAAAGGGCGTAAGCGTAGTGCTGGTTGGTGAGAGCCCATTTCAGTCCGGCAGTAGTCGGCGCGGGAAGTTCTGAAAGCGAGTCCAGAATGGGGAAGTGGGAGGCGAGGTCAGAGGTGGTGATGCCATATTGTTGCATCAGTTTATGATAGGCGGCGGCGTATGCCAATATGTTGTCGCGTGGCGATTGAATGATTTTATTCACGGGTACACCCGACAGCAGAGACACTTTCACCAAATTGTTTTGGAAGAATCCCTCCCCGTCTAAGGTGAGGCCCATCATGCCGTAGGTAGCGGGGATTTGTCCCTTTTCGTGTGGGGACGCGTCGGGGCGGAGGTGATGAAAACGGGAGTAGGTGAAGGAAACGGCTTCGAGAATGCCTCGTGGGAGGGAGGGGTAGAGCCTGTACGCCTCTTGAAAATAGGGTTCTACCTGCCGGTATTGTTGAATGATAAGACTGTCGGAGGGTTCAATTACAGTTTCATTAGACAGATGTTCATCAACTTGAGCGTGGAGTTGCGGAGTAGTGGTGAGCAGGGTGCAGAGCAGGGTGAACAGGAAAATGGCAGTTTTCATAGCTTTAGAAGTTTGGTGAGTAAAATTTGAACGCTGCAAAGGTACTATGGCGGGCAAGTCATTTTCAAGTGTTTTTAAAATATTTAACATTTGTTAACATTATGTATAAGGAATCGAAAAAAGTCTTACTTTTGCACCATGAAAAAAATCATTCTCCTTCTTGTCCTATTTATATATATTGGTGTTGGAAAGGTCTGTGCGCAGAATGCCGACACGCTACCCATTCCCGAAAGGGTGGAGTATATCATCTCGCAACTCACTTTGGATGAGAAGCTTTCGCTGATGGAGCATCACAACCCCGCCATTGAGCGGCTCGGGCTGCAAGAGTACAGCTGGTGGAACGAGGCGCTGCACGGAGTAGGCCGCAATGGTCTGGCTACCGTCTGGCCGATGCCCATCGCCCTCGCTGCCACTTTTTACCCCGAGTTGGTGCAGAAGGTGTTCGCTATCACCGCCGAAGAAGCCCGTTACAAATACCGTAAGGAACAAGCTGCCGGCTATTACGGCGACTATGCCGGCCTCACCTTCTTCACTCCCAACATCAACATTTTCCGTGACCCGCGCTGGGGCCGTGGCATGGAAACCTACGGCGAAGACCCGTTCCTCACCGCACAGATGGGACTGGCCTGCGTCAACGGCTTGCAACACGCCGCCTACGGCTACCGTGCAGAACGGGTTGATACGCTGCCCCTTTACACTGCTGCCTGCCTCAAGCACCTCGCCGTGCATAGCGGTCCGGAGGCCACACGCCACCAGTTCGATGCCACCGTCTCGCCCCGCGACCTCTGGACCACCTACCTACCCGCCTTCGAGTATATCATCAAAAACAGCGATGTACAGCAGGTGATGTGCGCCTACAACCGTCTGAACGGCGAGCCGTGCTGTACCAATAAAGAACTGTTAGTAAATATCTTACGAAACAAATGGAACTACAACGGGCTGTTGGTCACCGACTGCTGGGCGTTGAACGACTGCTGGGAGCGCGACCCCAAAACGCCCCGTCATGAAACCCATGCCACGGCCGCCCACGCCGCTGCCGACGCTTTCGGTAGCGAGGTGGATTTAGAATGCGGCAGCGGCCTCCCCGCCCTTCGCGCCGCCGTGGATTCCGGCTGGATCTCTGAAAGCCAAATCGATGAGCATGTGCGCCGCATCCTCACCTGCCGACTGCGCATCAGCGAAGAAAAGAGACCCTTCCGCTTCTCACCCTCCGAGCCCATCGTGGCGGCCATCTCTTCCTTGGTACTACTGAAAAACGATGGGGTGCTCCCACTGAAAAACAAATCCACTCGCATCTTCCTCGCAGGTCCCAACGCTGCAGATTCGCTGATGCCGCTCGGCAACTACAACGGCATACCCGAACACACCGTCACCATTGAGGAGGGGCTGCGAAAAGATAATCGTCTCACCAAGCTCAGAGCTGCAGATGTTATCGTGTATGCCGGCGGCCTCAATCCGCAGTTGGAAGGCGAGGAGCTGCCCATTGACACTCCCGGCTTCTACAAAGGCGACCGCACTTGGATCGAACTTCCTGAAAATCAGATACAAGAACTAAAGAAACTGAAAGCAACCGGCAAACCGATTGTGCTGTTGCTCTGTACGGGCAGTGCCATCGCCTTGGAGGAGGTGGAGCCGTTGGTGGATGCCATTATGGTATGCTGGTACGGAGGTCAGGAGATGGGGTCGGCTATCTCCGCGGCGTTGAATGGACATGATGATGATTTCGGCAGATTGCCGATTACTTTTTACCGCTCCACCCAACAGTTGCCGGACTTCGACGATTATGATATGCGTAATCGTACCTATCGCTATATGGGGGAGGAACCGCTTTATCCCTTCGGCTACGGACTTTCCTATTCGGATTTTTCTCTTGCCAATGTCTCCTTCGATCGTAAAACTTTATCTGTCACTGCAAAAGTAAAAAATGAGAAATCTTTGATGGGTGATTTGAAGATGGGCGAAATTGGTTCCCAAAACACAACCGTGGTACAAGTCTATTTATCCACTCCGGATAGGACAGGAAGTCCGAAGAAGTCGTTAGTGGCCTTTCAAAAAATCGGACTGTTTGAAGGCCGAACCGGAGAGTTCCAAATTCCGATAGATCCGTTCTGGCTGCGGGTGTATGACGAGGAGCGTCAGGAGATGGTGGAGCCGCCTGCCGGCACGCGCTTCGTATTGGAGGTGGGCTTTAGCAGCGCCGACCCCGAGGCGAAAAAGATAGAGTGGAGGTGGTAGCGGTGCGGAATTTCCTACAATAAGTTTCAGGTTTTATGTTACGTCAATTGGCCACCATCCTCTTCAAAATCTGCTGGTACCTGACCGCCGCCGCGTTGGCTGGGGCCACTTTTGTGGAGCAGATGTTGGGAAAAACCTTTATCCATCAGCATTTTTACGGGCATTGGGCATTTTGGACAACTTTGAGTCTGTTCGTGGTTTTGGGCACTCTTCTTTCATTCTTATCCTCCCAAAATAAAGTCGTGAAATGCCTTCACGTCACTCCGCTTTTTCTGCTGGTGGGAAGTCTCGTTTCCTTATGGCAGATATGGGGGAAAGCGATTGTGTTTGTCGGATATGCTTGGTTTGCTGTGTTTTATATTCTATTGATGGCTAAAAAGGAGGGTGAATTTCGGACTCTGCTGAAGAAATTGTCGATAATGGTGCTGCCCATTCTCCTCTTTCCGATAGAAATGTCGGCGCAGAAAACCATCAGTCGAGAAGTCGCTCGTGAGATGGAGGATGTGGTGGTGGAATATGAGGGTAGGGAAGCACCACTGGTGGCCTTATGTGATGATTATCTATTTGATATTTACGGAGATACAAAGTATGGAGATTTCAGTAGTGTGGAGGTGGTGATGGGTTGGGTGCTGTTCCCTGAAGAGTGGATTTCGGAGCCGATTGTGAAAGTTTCTGGCAGAGTCACCCGACAAAAACTGCATTGCGGGAAATATGCCAGCCCTCTGCAATTGTTGGGAACAGAAAATTCTTCAATTATAGAAAATATTGATATTCAAGAGGATAAAAATTTTCAAAAAGTAGTGTTGAAACTACGGCAGCTGCAATACCTGCGGTCGGGCTTGGCTTTCAAGATCTTTCCCACGCAGCATCGATGGATTTCCGCTGCCGATGATCTTTCTTCCCTGCCATCAGAAGAAACAGTTTTTATTCATCATTTTTTCAAAATATTATATATCAATACATTAAATAATCATTCTTCTCAAAATATTGTCTTAGTAAAACAATTGAAGGAGAAACAGCGGGCACAGATTCAACGCCCTCGCTCCATCTCAAGCGAAGTGTGCTATCACCATGCCGGAAAATGGCTAAGTCACTGGCTGCCCTGCCTGATCGTTCTTCTCCTTTTATCATTTCGTCATCTTTTTTTTAGTGGAAAAGAGGAAAGGATGATAGATTTGATTTTCAGAATATTAGCTTTCATCCTCCTTTTGATGGCCATCATCCATTGGATTTGGCGTTGGACCTTGTGCGGACATATTCCCCTCAGCAGCAGCTACGACACATTACTGTTTTTATCTATTATTATTTTATTGATTACTAATATTTTATGGGAAAAGAATCCATTGCTTCCAATAGGTGGACTTTTTCTTTTGATGATGGTTTTTGTAGTGATGGGAATGTCGTTCAACAGTCCGAAAATCAGCCTGTTGCCTCCTGTTTTAGATTCGCCCTGGCTCAGTATCCATGTGCTGTTGATGATGGTGTCGTACGCACTGTTGGCTTTCACTTTTATTATTCCCATTATTTTATTGATTATCAGACTATTTAATAGATATTCTTTAGAAATTGAGGAAAAGATGACCAACTTTTCGCGCCTGCTGTTATGGCCTGGAATTGGCTTGTTGGTTTTGGGCATCATGACTGGCTCGATATGGGGCGACACGGCGTGGGGGCACTATTGGAACTGGGATCCGAAAGAGGTGTGGGCGTTGGTGACGCTGATGCTGTATGCGCCGGCGCTTCAAACGCACCTTTTCCCTCGTTTTCAACGGCCACTTTTTTACCATATATATATGATAGCCGCATTTTTGGGTCTGTTGATGACCTATTTTGGAGTGAATTTCTGGCTGGGTGGTCTTCATGCATACGCTTAAGTTGAAGTTGGGAAAAGAAGTGAAATTTTTTTCGCGACCAAACAAATAATATTGTATCTTTGCACCGCCAATGGCAAATCCTGATTTTGCTATCATCAAAATATTATCAACATTAAAAATATCATCAGATGAAAAACTTTGATCCTGCAACCCAAATTCAAGCTATTGATCAAAAAGACCTGAACCGTGGTGTGAACCCGGCGATTTGCGACAGCGCAACCTTTATGTTCGAACAGGCCAAAACCATGACCGACACTTTCCATGGTGAGACGGAAGGTTACTATCTTTATTCCCGTCACTGGAATCCCAGCACCTTTGCACTTTGCCGCGCACTGGCTGCAATGGAAGGCACCGAGATGGCATGGGCTACCGGTTCTGGCATGGCCGCCATTACCGTTGCATTGCTGCACGAAGTGAAGGCTGGTGACCACATCCTCTCCAGCATGACCACCTACGGCGGTACTTTCGCTTTCTTGAATAACTACATCAAGAAATTTGGTGTGGAGGTGGATTTTGTGAATATGCAAGATCTGGATGCCGTGAAAAAGGCTGTCAAACCCAACACCAAGGTGATCTATACCGAAACCATGAACAACCCGTTGCTCCGCATCGCCAACATTCCCGAGCTCTCAAAGATTGCTCATGCTGCTGGTGCCAAGCTGTTGGTTGACAACACCTTCACTCCGATGATTTTCTCACCCTACCGCTTGGGTGCCGACGTGGTGATTTACAGTATGACCAAATATGTGAATGGTATGAACGACTGTGTGGCAGGTGCCATCTGTGGTACGGCCGACTACATCAACTCGCTCATCAATGTGAACGACGGTACCGCCATGTTGCTGGGTCCCGTGCTTGATCCGATGCGTTCATCCAGCATCCAGAAGAACCTGCACACCCTGCACATCCGCATGAAAAAACACAGCGAGAATGCTATGTATCTGGCCAAGAGATTCAAAGAAACCGGTATCAAATACAACTATCCCGGTCTTCCCGAGCATGTGGATCACGAGCTGTTCAAATCCATGATGAACGAGGAATACGGCTTTGGCGGTATGATCTCCATCGACATGGGTACGGCTGAGAGAGCCAGTGCTATCATGGAAGAGATGCAGCGTCTGGGCGTGGGCTACCTCGCAGTGAGCCTCGGCTACTTCAAGACTTTGTTCAGCAACTCCGGCAAGTCCACCTCATCCGAAGTTCCGGAAGACATTCAGAAAGAGATGGGCATGAGCGAAGGACTCATCCGTTTCTCTGTCGGTTTGGACAACGATCCCGAGCGCACCTTCCAGCTCATCAAACAGGCTATCGAGGCCACGAAATAATCTGAGATGGTAAATAGATAAAGGGGATGCCAAGCGAGCATCCCCTTTTTTGTGGAAAATTCCCTCCCATCATACTTCCGGTTCTTACACGACTCACTTGCCGACCAGTCAGCTCTTACCACTGCAGTCGGCTATTTTCAATTTCATCTATCTCGTCGGGCGTGAACACCACATCAACGTGTTTCCTTTTATGGGTGGAACTGACAAAACGGAACCTGAGGCCATAATCCATGATGGAACATCCCGTTATGTTCAAATACAGGGATGAATTAGCACTCAACATCACATGAACAGTGTTGGCTTTCAAGGCTTCAATGTTTTTCTTTAACATCTTGATATTGAAAAATTTATCCTCAAAAACCGTGTAATGATATTGCATATATCCTTTATGGATGGTCATCGAATCAATACGCATATATTGGTCAACAGTCGCGGGAAAAGTCTTGTTAACCTCTTTGACCACATCGTAGAAATATTTTAAGACACGTTCTCGGGGAACATCTTGTGAAGAGATGTTTGAAATCTCATCTGGAGTATAAACAACCTCTGTTTCCCCTGCCGTATCCTTGAATGATACCAAATAGGTGAGGCCCAGATGGCATTTCCTGATGATTTTAAAAAAGTGGCTAGTCCTTGATAATAAAATCATCAAAGCCCCATCTTCTTTCGACTGTGTATAATCTTTTGAATCTGTGGATACATGGTAGCAAACTTGCGGATTTCTGAACGAAAGACTATCCATAGTGAGGTTGCCATACAAGGTCATAGGGCAGGAGGCGTTTATTGCGGGTATGCTCTCCACGAACTGCTGTAATAGAATTTGGTCTTCAACCCGTTTCGTTGTTATGGAATCCATTTCCATCACTACGTAGTTTTCCTGAATTTCATCGGTGGCAATTGAGCGTGCAGCCATTGAGTCGGCCTGCCCGTAGCTGCAAAGCACCCCCATCCATAAGAGGAGCGCCGTCATTGCAATGTGTTTTTGCATAGCTATTTTGTTGATTTGGATGGCAAAGATACTATAAATTTCTGGAAATAGAATGTCTAATCTACAAATACATACGAAAAGGCCCCCTTCCGGCGGCCTCAGACTGGATTTATTAATTATGTATCACTATCCTATTTTATTGCTTCTAAGTAGGATACTATTGGGTATATTTTCAGATTCTTGTTCCTTACCAATAATTGGGATATTTCGTTAATCAAGTCCTGTTTTCGATGAATAGAAATGGTTGAAAGCAGAAACAAAATCACTCGTAACGCCCCCATGAGATTGTGGTGCTCGTTGTCGTTCAAATTGGAAATGGGGCCTCTTTTGATGGACTTTTGAAGTGTCAAGTCAAAGATGTTATGGCCATGAGCGCAAAGATTTCTCAAAACGCGAATGGTTCCGATATGGCTGTAATAGACATCAAGATTTCGAAAACCATAGTGTTCGGCAATGTCATTTTGCAAATTATTGTTTTTAAGGTTTTTACAAAGCATAATTATGTCACCCAATGTTGCATATTCCAATGTTTTCCATGCTGGGGCGACCAAATCACGCGGATACTTAATATGATGATGTCGTATGGCTGTGTTGTTTTTGATGTTTTCCAAGTATGTTTTTTGGAAATGTGTTACAAAGTCATAATTGAGTATTGATGAATCTGCAAACCAAAGGGGATTGCCTTTGTATGCATGGGAAATGTGGTATATGACAAAAGTTCGCAGATTGATTTCAATCCTGCTGAGATAAGGAAGAAGAATGTTTCTCAAATCATGGTCAAAATAATACAGATTCACGGCATCTTCAAAGGAAGTTCCTTCTATAAAAACATGTGATCGGGTTCTATCCTTTGCGGGATATGTTTTCTCAAATGGGAACCAGTAAAACCCTAATCGATAATAACCGATATCCATCAGTATTTCTTTGGCCTTTTCTTCGTCGCCAATAAACATTCCCCTATTTTTTAGAAGCGCAATCTGCTCCTCAATGGTTGTTGCCTGTTTCATTGTTTTTTGTTAAGAAAGAAAAGGGACACTCTAATGAGCATCCCTGTAATCCTTATTATAGTGCAGATAAACAGCTTGTACTTACCGGCACTCAATTACGGCTGCAAAAATACAATAATTATTTCATAAAAAATAACAAATCAAAAAAATGTTTGAAATTTTCTTAATGTGTTATTTGTTAATCGACGCCATGTCGGGGATTTCCTTGTCGTAGTCGCCTTTGGCGAGGCGTGCTTTGATATCGCGGAAGGCCTCGAGGGTGCGGTCCACATCTTCGATGGAGTGGGCGGCGGTGGGGATGATGCGGAAGATGAGCATTCCGGGAGGAATGACGGGGTAGGTGACGATGGAGCAGAAGATGTTGTAGTTTTCGCGGAGGTCAACGGCGATATTGGCGGCCTGGTTGATGCCGCACTTGAGGATGACGGGGGTGACGCAGGCTTCAGCGGGTCCGATTTCGTAGCCGAGGTCGCGGAAACCCTTCTGCAGGCGGCGGGTCACCTCCCACAGTTTGGCACGGAGGGCGTCGCCTTCGGCACTGCGGATGATTTCCAAACGCTTGAGGCAGCCCACCACGATCGGCATCGGGAGCGCCTTGGCGTACATCTGCGAGCGCATGTTGTATTTGAGGAAGTCGATAATCGGCTTTTCGGTGGCGACGAAACCGCCGATGGTGGCCATCGATTTGGCGTAGGCACCGATGTAGATGTCGATGTCGTCCATCACGCCGAAGTGTTCGGAGGTGCCGCGGCCGTGGGGGCCCATCACGCCGAAGCCGTGGGCGTCGTCGATGAGGATGCGGAAGTTGTATTTTTTCTTGAGGGCTGCGATCTGGTCGAGGATGCCGAGAGCGCCGGTCATGCCGAACACGCCTTCAGTGATGAGCAGCACGCCACCGCCCTGACGTTCAGCCTGTTCGCAGGCCTTGGCCAGCACTCTTTCGCAATCAACGATGTCGTTGTGTTTGAATTTGACGCGGGTGCCGATGTGGAGGCGCATACCGTCGAGGAGGCAGGCGTGGGCTTCAGCGTCGTAAACGATGACATCGTGGCGGGCGACGAGTGAGTCGATGGTGGAGAAGATGCCCTGATAGCCGAAGTTGAATTCGAAGGCAGCCTCTTTTTTCTCAAAATCAGCCAGTTCGCGTTCCAGTTGTTCGTGGAGGGCGGTGTGACCGGTAAGCATACGGCTTCCCATCGGGTAGGCCATACCCCACTGGGCGGCGCCTTCCGCGTCGGCTTTGCGCACCTCGGGGTGGTTGGCCAGACCGAGATAGTTGTTCAAACTCCAGCAAAGCACCTCTTTGCCTCTGAAGCGCATGTGAGGACCGAGTTCGCCTTCCAACTTCGGAAAGATGAAGTAGCCTTCGCTGGTTTTGCGGTATTGGCCGATCGGGCCGCCGGTGGACTGTTTAATCCTTTCAAAAATGTCTTTCATTCTTGTGTCTTTATGATGGTTATTTAATAATTAGTGCGATTTGCATATTTACAACCTGCAAAAATACTCAAATTTTCAACACAAAAATTGATTATTTTGAGGATTATTTCGGGGGATTCATACAACTGGATGGCGGATTCGTACAGATAATCCTCTCGTTGGTATAAATGATTGTATAATAGTGTTTTATGTTTTGTTTTTGCTGTATTTTTGCATCGTTTTCAGCACACAAAAGCAGAACTTTTATATTCACAATTAAATTTATCAGTCATGGGCAAAATCAAAAAGTTCAAAGAAGAATTCAAGGAACAGAATCTTTTGACGAAATTCCGCATCATTATCATCTCCATCTTATTTCTCATCGCATTAGGGTGGGTTGGAAAGCAGGGCTTCGACTTTGTTCGTACAAAAGTGAACTATATCGAACAGCATTACAATGTGGTCAGAAAAGATATCATCACCTCTGACTATTTGTTGTTGAGTTACGAGGACAAAACTTGCCAGCTGGTATATGGTCCTAAGGAAAAGAAGTTGGGTTCGCGTTTTACCTCTTGCCTCATATCCAGCTATTTGACCGAGGATTCGGTTCTTTATTTGTACAATAAAAACAAAAAAGGTTGGAAAACTTTTTCGCTGGTGACGGGTAATTTTTCCGAGGAGTATTTCGACCATATCAAACGCCCTGACACGCTGCATCACTACTCGGCCTGTTCGCGCAATGGCCTGTTGGGCTTTCTGAATGTACAGAGTGGTGAATTGGCCATTCCCCTTCAGTTTCCTGAACCCAAGCATTTTAGCAGATCATTCGACAGCTTCTATCACTATAGAGATTGTGTGGAAGAGAGAGACTATATTATATTTCATGGCAATTACTGCATTGTTCCCACCAACTCGCAAGCCTATGGCGTGATTGATACGAAAGGCAAGATCCTTCTCAATGGATATACAAAAATCGCTTATCTTGAGAATTATAATATTTTTGAGACATGCAGAGGGAAAAATGAACACGCCATTTTTGCTGCAAAAGACAGGAAGTGTCTTGCAAAGGGAAGCAATATTAAAATTCTGGACATCGGCATTTTGAATAACGATAGTCTTTTCAACTTTGATGGCGACTTGATGACTGATCTCACGCAGGATATTCATCTTTCAAAGTATGGCTATAATGAAGTGGATCTTCGTGGAAAGAAAGTATATACCGATATTGATGAATCGTATAGGTATGACAATTATGATGACTTTACTTATCGTGATCCTGATGCCAACTATATGTATATTGACTCTGACGGGGAGGAGGTGATGGATAATTATACTATGATCAGGGGAGTTAAAGATCGGAAAAATGGTAGAATTGTGGTGGAAAACCAGCGCGCAGTACAGGCATACAAGAATGCAAAAGGAAAGTATTTATTCGTATGTTACGGATACGATTACGACTACGAATACAGCTATTACTTATATATTGATGAGGATGGAAAAATACTTTTCAAAAAAGATTTAGAAACGATTTAGTCGCTATTGTTGTGGAAAATTCCTATTTTTGCAAACAGAATTCTTTTCTATGATGTTAAAGGAAATTATTCACAATCAATACGATGAATAGGGATTCCACCCGTGATACAAAGCGACTGCTCAAGGATTTGAGTTCTTTTTTCCGCCGGACGGGAGACAGGATTGTCATTGGCAACAAAAATTCGCAGAAGGTTTATCTGATTGATCCTGCCTCCCTGATGTGCATTGAGGCGGACCAAAATTACACCAATTGGTATTTTTCCGATGGCACGTCACTTACCCTCACCTATCAGCTGGGCGTTTGCGAGGATTTGATTACCAGTCAAGTCAGTGATGAACAGCTCACCCTCGCTCGTATTGGTAGAAGTGCTATTATTAACTTTCAATATATCACACAGATAGATATGACCAATAAGATTTTGGTCATTTCTAATGAGAACCATGTCAGTCGGAAAATTTCCGTTTCGGAAGATATTTTGAGAATCATTAAAGAAGCCACCATCCTTTATAAAGAAGCCAATGAAAACAGATAGCCAAATTTCAGACAACGATTTCCATATTCTCCAAGGAAAGAAAATCAAGAAGCCATTCTACAAAAAGACATGGTTCGGAACTGTCGTGTTTGTGGTTTTGCTTGTTGCTTTTTTTGCGTTTATTGTTGTTGTCATTGGTGAGGATGGGGGAAAAGCGGTTAAAGTAAGCACGGAAGTTAGTAAGGGGAATGCCGGCAGTGAGAAAAAAATCTCTCCCAAACAGCAGATAAAGTTGAATCAGCAGCGCGCTGTCGTTGTTCGTGAGGCAACTTCCAACGGGTACAATCTTCGTATTCTTTCTGTTGTGGGCTGTAAACCCGAGCTGCATGTCGGTCCCGTTGACAGGGAGGACACCACCATTTTGCTTGCCGTACGTGCTGCTGACGTTCGGCAAGATAATGGGGAGCCTGCGGGTGCTTTTGTTGACAAGGGGAAATTGCTATCGCAGGGGAAAGCTAAAAAGGGCTTTTGCGCCATCATTGACGACGACATTATCATAGGAGCTGCTGAGAACTCTCCCTACTTGGAAGAGGCCATCAATAATGAGGGCTATTTTTTCCGTCAGTATCCACTCGTGGTGGATGGCATGGCGATTCACAACAAACCGCGTGGGTCTTCCATCCGTCGTGCGCTCTGCGAAAAGGAGGGGGAAATTATGGTGATAGACTGCGAGGATGTCTCTTTCAACGATTTTGCTCAGGCACTGGAAGACTTCGGTGTTACCAATGCCATCTATCTCGTGGGGGGTAGCTCCTACGGGTATTACAGGACGATGGACTTGCAGCGGCATGATTTCGGAGATCCCAACCGCAACATCGACCCCATGATTTCTTTTCTTATCTGGAGGTAACCAAAAAACTTACACCGGCGGTTATTCCGCGCTCATCACAAGTGCATCTGCCACCACTTCGGCCACCGACTTGATTTCCACGCCGAGTTTGTAGTGGTGGTCGATTTGCATGAGCTGGTCCACGCAGTTGTGGCAGGGGGTGATGACCACATCGGCGCCAGTGGCGCGGATCTGGTTGGCCTTGATTTCACCGATTTTGAGGCGGCGCTCGTTGAACTCGCTCATGGCGAGCATGCCGCCGCCGCCACCGCAGCAGAAGTTCTCGTTGCCGTAGGGGTCCATCTCAATGAGTTCGGGCACGGCGCTCTTCACCACGAAGCGCAGGGTGTTGAACAGGCCGCCGTTGCGGGTGATGTTGCAGGGGTCGTGGAGCGTGTATTTCTTAGTATTGAGCGACTTGTCGAGTTTGATGCGCCCCGAGCGGATATATTGTTCGATGAGTTCCACGAGGGTAATCATCTGAAAGTCGGGGTGTTGTTTCATATAGTTGGGCGACTCCCAGCGGAGGGCGCGCGAACCATGACCGCACTCGCCGAGGATCAGCTTCTTGCAGTTCAGGTTCTTGACCTCATCATACATGTGTTTTGCGATAAGGGTGGCTTCTGCGTCGTTGCCGGAGAAGTATCCGTAGTTGGTTACATCATACATTTTGGTGGAGAGGGTCCAGCTTTCGCCGGCGGCGTGGAAGATCTTGGCGGCGGCGGAGATGGAGAGCGGGAAGAACTTAGGCTCGCGGGGGTTGAGGGTGTAGAGCATCTCCTTGTCGGGCTGGTTGAGCGGGATTTCCGCGGTCTCGAAGCCCTCTTCATCTTGCATCTCCTCTTCCATCCACTGGATGGTATCCACGAACTCGTCTTCGGGAATGCCCATGTTGTTGCCGGTGTTCACGGCGGCATCCACGGTGGCTTGCAGCGACTGGGGTACCATGCCCATGGTGGCGAGCATCCGGCGGCCGGTGCGCACCACGAAGGGAATATCAACGCCGATGGAGCAGTGGGCCACGCAGCGGCCGCACATGGTGCAGGCTCCGTAGAGCGAATCCACCATCTCGGCGATCATCTCATCGTCGAGGTCGCGGGCATGCGTCAGCTTGGGGGCTACCTTGCCCATGGTGGTGCAGTAGCGGCGGTACAAAGAGGCCACCAAGTCCACCTTCTTGCCTGGGATGTATTTCGGGTCATCGAAAGACTTGTAGAAGAGACAGCTGGTGCCACACAACCCGCAGTGTACGCAGGAGTTGAGGTGGGTGATGAGCTTGCTGTCGGCAGGGTGACGAAGAATGTCCAGTGCTTTTTCGGTTAATTCAGGGTTCATTATGTTGATTGGTTGATTGGTTGAAAGATTGGGGGGGAGATAGGAGTTAAGGAGTTAAGAAGTTAAGGAGTTAAGAAGTTAAGGAGTGTTTGTAGTGATTGATATGTAATAGGAAATTTTCTAATGTGAGCGAAGCGAACATCAAATCATAAATATGAGCGTTAGCGAGAGTTGAAGGTTTCGGCGAGGCGGTGCATGGCGGTTTCAACGGTGCTGCGGGGACAGGCGAGGTTGATGCGCATGAAGTTGTCGCCGGCGGTGCCGAAGGCTTTGCCATCGTTGAGTCCGAGGCGGGCTTCCTTGATCAGTTTTTCGGAGAGCTGCTCGTGGGTGAGACCTAACCCTTTGAAGTTGACCCACAGGAGGTAGGTGGCCTCATGGCGATAGGTTCTGAGTTGCGGGAGGTTGTCGGCGATAAACTGCTGGCAGTAAGCCACATTGCCGGTGAGGTAGCGGCACAGCTGGTCGAGCCAGTCGGCGCCGTAGGTGTAGGCGGCTTGTGAAGCGACGCTGCCGAACACATTGCCGTAGATATGCACCGTGTCGTTCATGAAGTTCTTGAAGCGGGTGCGGAGTTCAGGGTTAGGAATGATGATTTCGGAGGTGAACATGGCCGCGAGGTTGAAGGTCTTGCTCGGTGCCATGCAGGTGATGGTGTTCTGGGCGATGGCTTCCGACAGGGTGGCCACCGGCGTGTGCTTGTAGCCGGTCATCATCAGGTCGGAATGGATTTCATCGCTGATTAACAGACAGTTGTATTTGAGGCACAACTCCGCTACGGGCTTCAGCTCGGCGGGAGTCCAGCAGCGACCCACCGGATTGTGCGGATTGCTGATGATCATCAGTTTGGGATGTTGTTTCAGCTTCTCCTCCAAATCGTTAAGGTCCATCTCATATACGTTGCCGTTGACCACAAGCGGATTGGTGATGATTTCACGTCCATTCTTTTCAACTACCTCATAAAAAGGAGGATATACAGGCGTTTGGATGAGGACTTTATCGTTTTTTTCGGTAAAAATCTGCACTAAAAAAGAGAGACCGGCGACCACACCCGGCGAGAAGCAGATCCACTTGGAAGAGATGTTCCACTGGTGGCGTTTTTGCATCCATGCCACGATGGCCTGGTAGTAAGCCTCGGGGTGGAAAAAATAGCCCATCACGGGATGCTCGAGGCGCTCTTTCAGCGCATTCAGCACGAAATCGGGGGTGCGGAAATCCATGTCGGCAATCCACATCGGAAGAACATCCTCGCTTCCAAAAAAGTCACCTATCTTGTCGTATTTCAAACAGTTGCTTCCTTTTCTGGGAATGATTTCGTCGAAGTTGTATTCCATGATTTCGCTATATCAGATTTTGCGTGCAAAGGTACGGCATTTTTTTTGATTTTTTAGAATTAAAAACTCTTTATTAAAAAGCGATAAGTCAAAAAGAATTTTTATTTTTGCAGTTCTTACCAAAATATGAGAAAAAGAGTACAACTTCTTGTTTTATTAGCACTTACGATATTTTCGTGGGGTTGTTCTTCTGATAAGAAGGAGGATAACCCTACGCAGAATAGCGTTGCGATGAAGGGAACCGTGCGAAATGGGGAAGGAAGAACGCTCTATCTTCACCTTTTGTCGGTGGATACCACCGGAGTGGGTGGCATGGAGTATGTGGGTTTGAGTAATAGTGTTATTGAGAATGGGGCTTTTGAACTCACCTGTCAGCCCGACGATGCTGAGCCGCAGTTCTACCGCATCGGTTTCGGCGGACAGAACACCATCACCACGATTGCTCGGCGCGGCGAGGAACTGACCTTCACCTTCAACAATTCTGACACGTTGTGTCGCAACTACAAGGTGAAAGGCGGTGAGGATGCGCAGTTGATGTGGGAACTCGACCAGCGGCTGTCGCGCTTCATCGACTCGGCAGAACATCTGACACTCTGGTATGAATATAGCGACGACGACAGTTCGCATGTGCTTATCAATAACGCTTATACGCTTATCAAGGGGCATCATCGGGATTTTCTCTCCCATTTCATCGCTGACCATCCTACTTCATTGGCTGCGATTACGGCCTTTTACCAGACCTATCAGATGGGTACCTTTTTTGATGAAGTGGCTGATGTGGCTTTGTTAGAGAAGATTTACACCAATTTGAAGAAACAATATCCTCGCAATGGTAATGTGATTTGGCTGTCGCAACGCATTGCATTTATTCATAAAAATATTGAAAATCAACAAAATAAAGAGAATAATTCATTATAATTTATTAATTTTAAACATCAAAAAAATGAAAAAAATCTTTACCCTTTTTGTCCTTGCGCTGATGACGGTTTTCACCCTCAGTGCGCAGAATGACCCTCTCTTTTCCCAAGATTTTTCTTCGGTAACGGGCAGCGGTACACAGCAGTGTGATGCCAGCGGTACTGCATTCAACAACACCACTTTGGGTGACGTGCTCCCCGGCTGGAGCTCCTACAAGGCCTATCCTGCCAATGGAAAGGTAAAAGTGGGTACTGGCTCCGAGAATGGCTGGATTGAGACCCCCGCCCTCGATCTGAGCGCTGTGGGCAGCATCCGCATCGTGTTCGACGCCCGCGCATGGAACACCAACAACGGCACCGATGGTACCACCATGACCGTTACCGTCAACAGCACGGCATACACTGTGGAAGGTCTTCCCAACAGTGGTTCTACACAAAACGTAGAGTGCGACCTCACCACTTTTGAGGTTATCGCAGCCGGCGGCGGTGCCACCACCATCCGCTTCGAGGGCTCTCCCAGAGCATTCATCGACAATATCGCGGTATATGCTGCTACCGACCCGACCATGAGCGTTCAGGGCACCACCAGCTTCAACAATGTGTCGGTCAACCAGGCCTGCACTTCCACGCTGACGGCCCATGGTTACAACCTCACCGCAGGCGGCACCACCACCATTGCTATCAGCGGTGACACCCAGTTTGCCACTACCGCCACCACTGCTGCCAACGATGACCTGATGAGCGACGATGGCGTGGCCATCCCGATCACCTTCAGCGCCGACGCTGCCGGCTCTTACGCTGCTACCCTTACCCTTACCAACGATGACTACACCGCTACTGTAGCCCTTACCGCTACCGTGATCACCATCACCGACGTGCCCACCATCGCCGGCCTCCGTGCCCTCATCGACAACAGCGATGTGAACGCCAATGTGACCGACACCTCCGCCTTCTACAGATATACCGGACAGGGTTATGTGACGCAGGTTTTCAAGACCGGCAGCTATACCAAATGGATCCAAGACGAGACCGGTGCTATCCAGCTCTACGACCCCGATGCACACCTTACCAATGTTTCTGTTGACCAGGAGATTACCAATGTAATTGGTCATATCAGCAACTATTTTGGTTACACCGAATTCAAAGTGATGGCAGGCATTGCCAATGCCGACATCAACGCCTTCCCCTCCTCAACTCCCGCTCCCATCGTGGTGACTCTGGCCCAGCTGCAGGATCAGGAGTACATGGATGGCATTCAGGGACAGCTTATTAAGCTCGAGAACGTTACCTTCAACGAGACCGGTACTTTCACCAAGCAGATTCGCTACACGGTGAACCAGAACGGTGTTACCGACACGGCCGTTTATTTCACGGGCCAGTACGACACGCAGGTGGGTTCTGACATCCCGACCACCGTTTGCGACATTATCGGTGTGAATATGCGTACCGCTGCCTACTCCAATGGTTACGGCTCACCCCGCGTGGAATCCCGCTACTACATCCTGCCCAAGACCATTGATGATGGTACGCTGGTGAACGAAAATCCGGCTCTCCAAACCAAGGTTTATCCCAACCCGACCTCTGGCAATGTTACTCTCGAAATTAACGGTGAGGCCACTCACGCTGCCATCTACAACATGATGGGCGAACTGGTGGACAGCCAGGCCATCAACAATGGTGCTAACACCATCAAGATGAGCCAGCTTTCACAGGGCGTTTATTTCATCTGCATCTTCAACGGCAACGAAATGGTGGGTAAGACCAAAGTTGTGAGACAATAATCTTTCCAAAGAACCTCAAACGGGCACATGAAAATGTGCCCGTTTTTTTAGAAACATAAAATTTATGGCTCGAATCTTATTCTTCATCCTTTTTATGGCCTTCATCATCGTGATG
Organism: Bacteroidales bacterium; assembly: GCA_017535665.1. Classification (GTDB taxonomy): domain Bacteria; phylum Bacteroidota; class Bacteroidia; order Bacteroidales; family WCHB1-69; genus UBA1756. Next base: position 160,085 of record JAFXTS010000015.1, read on the forward strand.
TTGGCATTGGACTTGGGCGTTTTTCATAAAAAAGACCATGCTATCAGCAACAAGGAAGCGGCCACGTGGACGTTGGTATGGGTGCTTTTGGCCATGGGTTTTGCCGCACTGTTATGGTTCAAGGCCGAGTGGATTCATGGCATCGGCAACATGGAGGATTTGTTAGCCTTCGTGGGCAACAGCGACCTCTCGAAACTGATTCATGAGGGGATGGACTATGAGAGCAGTTTACAAATCTATCGCAAGGAGATTTTCACCCAATACTTAGCCGGCTACTTCTTGGAAGAGTCGCTTTCCATCGACAATATATTTGTAATGATCATGATTTTTGTGAGCTTTGGCATCGACAAAAAGTACTATCATCGGATATTGTTTTGGGGAATTTTGGGGGCTATCATCCTGCGTTTCACCTTCATTTTTGCATTAGGAGCCATGGTGCAGAAATTCTCGTGGGTGCTGGCCATTTTCGGTGCCATCTTGATTTATAGTGGTATCAAAATGTTTGTCAGCAAGAGCGACGAGAAGGTGGATACCGCCAACCATCCCATCGTGAAATTTGCCGCCAAGCATTTCCGTACCACGCCGGAGGTGCATGGCCACGATTTTTTCACCAAGATTGACGGCAAAAACTTCATGACCCCGCTGTTTTTGGTGCTGTTGGTCATCGAGTTCAGCGACATCATTTTTGCGGTGGACTCCATTCCGGCGGTCTTTTCCGTCACCACCGACCCCTTCATCGTGTTTTTCTCCAACATATTCGCTATCATGGGGTTGCGTTCGCTATTTTTTCTGCTCAGTAATGTCACCTCGCTCTTTTGGCTGCTCAAGTACGGCTTGGGCGTGCTGCTGACCTTTATTGGGGTGAAGATGATCGGGCATGAATTTTTCCACTTGGAGATTTCCACACTGCTCTCCCTGTTGATTATTTTGGGGATTTTGGTGATGTCGATTGTGGGCTCATTGATTTTTCCCCGCAAAAAAGCGATTGAGTAGTCGATGACTTTTATAGAAGCGGTTGTTTTAGGACTTGCCCTTTGTGTGGATACGTTAGTCGTATCGACCACTTGCGGTCTGAAGTCGAAGTTTAGTTACTCGCGGGGGCTGCTGTTGGCGGTCACGTTCGCGCTGTTTCAGGGCGGTTTCCCGCTGTTGGGTGCGCTCATCGGCAATGTGTGCCAGCGGTTGATCGAGAGTGTGGATCATTGGATTGCGTTCGGGTTGTTGGCCGCGGTGGGAATCAAGATGATCGTAGATGGCATCCGCAGCGATGACGGCAAGGGCAACTTCGACGTGTCGCGTTTTTGGGTGATCTGCACCTTGGCGGTGGCCACCAGCATAGATGCTTTCGTGGTGGGCATCGGGTTAGGGGTGGACAACACCATACCGCAGATTCTGATGACGGTGCTGGTGATTGCCGTCGTGACCTTTCTGTCGGCCATGCTGGGCATTTTTCTCGGCAAACGCAAATTCCCCATTCCAGCCAAGTGGGCTTCTATTACGGCAGGCGTAGTGCTGATAGGCCTGGGCGTACACACCTTGTACGAGCATGGTGTTTTCTCTTTTATAAATCTGTAAATAAAATAGTTACTTTATAATCGGGCCATCACCACGAAAGATGCGGTGAGGAGGGCGAGCAGTATCTCGCTGGAGATGGCGAAATGGCGCACCGGGATGAAGGAGATGGTGAAGACGGTAATCGGAATGATGAGGTAGTAGAGGGAGAGCGGGAATGGCACGTTGGTGGTGAGCACTATTGCGAGGTTGAAGCAGAAGAGGATGCAGAGGAGGAGGAAGCGTCTGCGGATGATAATTAATTTATTGCTATACAAAACTTTAAGTCTGAACATTACATACACCGTCAGCAGGAGGCCAAGGGGCATGGCGATGAGGGCGTAGAGCGAGTAGTGGGTTTGGGTGAAGAGGGGGAAGTGGAGGTGAAGTTGGGAGAAAGAGTGCAGGTAGGCGGGTAGCGAGCCGGCGAAGTAGTGGTAGGCGAGGAGGTAGAGGTAGGGGGTGAGCACACCGCAGAGGGTGGCTAACAGGTCGCGAAGTTTGTCGATCTGGTGGATGAGGACATAGAGGATGAAGAAGACGAGCAGCAGCAGGGCAGTGAGGTCGAACAGGGTGGCGGTGCCCAAAACGATGCCGGCGAGCAGCAGTGGAGTTTTGCTGTTGGAGGAGAAGGCGCGGTTGCTAAGGTTCAGCACGGCGAGGGTGGCTGTGTTGGTGAACCATGCCGGGGTGAGGGGGAGGAAGATGCCCATTCCGAGCAAAAATGCGCAGAAAAATAGAATCGAAAGTGCATTTTCTTCGTCCAAAAATCCGCATGTTCTGACATAATGGAACAACATGGCACCCTGAAGCAGCAAGAATATTAGGGCTAAAAACTGTGTGCCGATAGGGTGCGACATGGTCCATTGAAAGAGCGCCATTGAGCAGGGGAGGGAGTTGTTTAATAAGCTGACATCCAGTGGTTTGATGAATATCATCACGCCACATCCCAGCAGGGCTAATACCCCCACAATCAATTGCAAAAGATGTGCTTTTCTAAGCAGGTAGAACATGTCTGGAAATTTGAAGTGCAAACATACATGAAATTTTTTTATAAAAACGATAAAATCGTGCTGGCACAATCTGAAAATTTAGTATTTTTGCCGTCAGTTTTTTTACGAACAAAGAATCAAATAAAATTATCAGAATACTATGAAAAGTAAAGTGGCTTTGACGATTTTCTTGGGCCTTGTGGTGGCATGTCTTCTCTTCTTGAATTTGCGCGCTATCCTCCGTCCTGCCAAGTATGAGGCGGTTTACCAAGAACGTTGCGAACTGAACACCAACCGGCTCACCTCCATCCTGCTGTTGCAGGAATTGTATCACGAGCGTTATCACTGCTATGCGCCTCACATCGACACGCTCATCGATTTTTACGAAAATGGTGACCTGATTTCCATCAACTCAAGAGAAAATCCTCCGAAAGATAGTCTCGGTGATGAGAAGTTCATGGAGAAATTTATGAATATGACCATGAAACAGCGTGAGGAGCATGGCTATGTGGTCTTCGATACCACCCGAACCAGTGTGAAGGCCAGAATGGAAAGTGAGTTGGCCGAGAAAAATGCCAAGAAAGACGGCCATTTGATTACGATGGACAATTTCTACTACATTCCTTATACCACTACCAAATACAAGATTGAGACTTCCGCTGCCGACAGCATCATCACCAAGTTTGCCGTTTATGTGCCCATCGAGGATTTGATGGCCAACTTCAATGAGTCGCTGCCGAAGTCCTTCCTGACGAAAGGTTTCTATGGTCACATGGATGATGTTTATAATCCGGAAGTCAAGGATAAGAGCCTCAAGGATTTGCGTGAAATCCGCAACTTCACGGGTTTGCAGTTAGGCGACACCACCGTCAACTCACTTGAAATCACCGCGTATGGCGCCGCGCATTAAGCCCGTTCATCACGCCATCCATTTTTCTCCCGTAGGATTTTCACTACTTAAAAGCCAACCTTCGGGACCCTTTATTGTTGAAACTTATAAAAGCACCACACTCTCCACGATGCAACGGGAGTGTGGCTCTTTTTTTACCCCTCCCGCCGAGCAGACCCTCGTGTCGCTCAACTTCACGCCTCCGTTTCTCGTGCCCAAGGCGCTGAAGCAGGCACCCGCCTCGAAGTATTTGAAAATGCAGCAGGAGGTGTCGGACAGCGATGAGGTGTTCGAGGATGATTTGGGAGATTATGTGGCCATCTACGCCCTGCCGTTGAGCAAGACACTGCCGCTGCGCACTACGCTTCAGAATCCGAAATTCCACCACACCTATACCCTGCTCTACCATTATTTGGCACAGAGCCCGTCGGAATGCCCCAACCAGCTGTTGCTCCATTTCTGCGGCAATAGGATGGGTTTTATTTTGATAAAAAATGGTAAATTATTCATCATCAGCGAGTTGAATTATACCACCAAAGAGGATGCTTTCTATTATGTGTTGCATCTTCTTCAGCAACAGGAGGCCCGCCGCGATGAAACCGAATTGGTGATCACGGGCGATGCACCGGAGTTCAAAGGCATTGTGCAGTTGATGAAACGCCACCTGCCACACATGCGGAATGTGGACAAAGGGGTGAGTGTGACGGATGTGAAGGGACAGAAAGAGTCGGCAGTTGCTTATATACAACTTATTGGAATTCAGTAAACTATGCGTATAATCGCCGGAAAGAATAAAGGAAGGAAGATTGTGGCACCTACCACGCTTCCCGTCAGGCCCACCACCGACTTGGGCAAGGAGAGCCTGTTCAACATTCTCAACAACTACTTTTTCTTCGATGCCATCACCGTCATCGACCTCTTTGCCGGTACGGGCAATGTGAGTCTGGAGTTCGCTTCGCGTGGGGCTATCTCCGTCACTTCGGTCGATTCCTACGCGGGGTGTGTGGATTTCATCAAGAAGACCGCCGCCCAGCTGCAATACCTGAATGTGACCGCCATCAAGGCCGATGCGTTCCAGTATGTGGAACGGTTGCGCCAGCCGGTGGACATCATCTTCGCCGACCCGCCCTACGACCTTGAGGGGGTGGAGCGCCTGCCGCAAATAGTGTTCGAGCGCAACCTATTGAAACCCGACGGGTGGCTCATCATTGAGCATGGTAAAGATCGTGACTTTTCGCAACATCCTAATTTTTACCAACTTAGAAAATATGGAAAATTGCATTTTTCTTTTTTGGTGAATATGACGGAGTAGTTTTTTAGACGAATCATCTTTAAATATATATAGTATGAAAAAATTGGTGGTACTATCGGGTGCAGGGGTGAGTGCTGAAAGTGGCATCAAGACCTTCCGCGACAGCGATGGATTGTGGGAGAATTACAACGTGGAGGAGGTGGCTACCATTGAGGGGTGGTATAGAAATCCCGCGCTCATGGTGCAGTTTTACAACGAACGCCGCCGCCAGCTGAAGACCGCCCAGCCCAACGAGGCTCACAAGATTATCGGTGAGTTGGAGCAGTATTTCGACGTGACGGTCGCTACCCAGAATGTGGACAATTTGCACGAGAGGGGTGGTTCCACCCATGTCATCCACCTGCATGGCGAATTGACGAAAGTGTGCAGCGATAGAGGGAAGAAGTGTGTGGAAGATATTGGTTATGAGGAATATGAATATGGTAGGAAGTGTGCCGACGGCGGCATGATGCGGCCCTTTATCGTTTGGTTTGGCGAGGATGTGCCGTTGCTGGCCGATGCCGCTGACGCGGTGGAGAAGGCCGACATTCTCATCATTATCGGCACCTCACTCAATGTATATCCGGCGGCGGGACTCATCTACTATGCCCGTCCCGATTGTAAGATTTATCTGATTGACCCGAAGGAGGTGCAGACGCACTCTTCCCGTGTGGAGTTCATCCAGGAGAAGGCCACCGTGGGCATGCGTATCTTGAAAGAAAAGTTGTTGCAATGCGTGTAAGACTCTTGGGTACAGGTACTTCGCAGGGTATTCCCATCATTGGATGCCACTGTCCGGTTTGCACCAGCACCGATGAGCGCGACCACCGGTTGCGTACCTCCGCGCTGGTGGAGGTGGACGGGGTGAACATCTTGATCGATGCGGGACCCGATCTACGGCAGCAGCTGTTGCGCTGCAGTGTCACCCGCCTCGATGCGTTGCTGCTTACCCACGAGCACAAAGACCATACTGGCGGCATCGACGACGTGCGCCCCATCAACTTCCTGATGAAAACGCCCCTCAACATCTACGGCCAGCCCCGTGTGATGAAGGCCATCCGCAACGACTACTCCTATGCTTTTGGTCCCGACCAGTACCCGGGGGTGCCGCAGCTGGTGCTGAATCCCTTGCAGCCCGAGCCTTTCGAGGTGAAGGGGGTGGAGGTGATTCCCGTGAAGGTGCGCCACATGACGCTGCCGATTTTTGGCTATCGCATCCGCAATTTCGGTTACATCACCGATGCGAGTTTCATATCTGAAACAGAGAAGAAGAAACTGAAGGGTGTGAAAGTTTTGGTTATCAATGCGTTGAGGAGAGAACTGCACTATTCGCACTTCAACTTGGAGCAGGCGTTGGCCATCATTGACGAGATCAAACCCGAGCGCGCCTACCTCACGCATGTTAGTCACCGACTCGGCAAGTATGTGGACGTGTCGCAGGAGTTGCCGCAGAATGTTTTTTTAGGGATCGACAACCAGGTGATAGAGGTGTAAGGAAGTGATGCTCCCTAATAAAAAGAGTTGCATTTATTTTCTTCTCCCCTGAAAATAATCGGCTATCTCCATCAGCAGGATGGCATTGTCGAAATATTTGTAACAGCGAAAATCGCTTGTAAGACAATCTTTTATAAAATTTGAGAAGGGAAGGTTGCAGCAGCTGTAATGCTGCCCCTTGTAGATGATGTGCCACGGAAGCATCCATGGACTTCCAGCAATCCAATCTGAGTTTCTGATCAGGCAGGTTTCTCCTTTGGCATTGACCAACGTCACCTCAAACCATCCAGCTGCGGTGCAACCCTCGCTGGGGTCTTCCGCAAGGATATCGTACAGCAATGGTGGCTTAATGCTCCACATGATGGTGGGGATTGCCTCGTAAAGGTCACGATCTACTTCCAAAATACTATTAGGGCTATACCATGCCAATTTTGACCGTTTTTCCACGGCTTCCTGATAATGTTGGATGTCTGTTTCGGTGATGTTAAAATCTTGAATTTCAGGAATATAATATAAGTTGGCATTCATCTTGTTCAAGAGGGTCATCAGCCGAGGATAACTCACAGAGCGAACGATGGCAGAATCTTGTTCTTCGTCTTGCTCCTCTTTTTTGACGGAAGTGGCCATTAGCAGATCACCTTCAGTTGTATATTCAATAGTCGTACGATAGGAATAGTGAGCGCCGCCGCCGCCATCTTCGATGGTCATCTTGGTGATGGGGGAGGCAAGGAAATCGTGCAAAGGTTCAGCGGGTTGGTAAACCTCTGCCTTGTGCTGGCGCAACGAGTAGAGATGGTTTTGGAGTCCGTCCCACAGCACGGCCGTTTCGTCGTTGAGCAGCCGTATTTCTTTCGGTGTGAAGTCCAGCACCGCCTCTCGGAACCAGCGATAGTCTTTTATCTCTGCAAGATAAAGGTGATTCTTCTCGTTCTTGTAAATATCACCACCCTCTATCCCCCACAACAAAGTTTTTCCGGCTGTCCCTACACAGGGATCTTTAATGGAGTGATCGGTAGTGTAAAGGGTACGGCAAACGAGTCCGTTTGGGTCGGCACGGCACACGCGATAATCCTCCAGAAACACATACAGCGAGCCATTCATCACTTTGATGTTGATGGGATAGTTGGGCAGGCGCTCTTCGGTAAGCAGCTGAAACTGTGTGGGCGATGTGAATGCCCACAGCCGCAGACTGTCGTCGTATCCCAGCAACTGGTGGTGGTCGGGAGCAAGTTCGAAATCCATCAGCTGCACGGGGAAGGGCTGCCATTCTATTTCGTCTTGCTTTGCATAGAAAGACCGTCCTCCTTGCTGCACCAGCAGGTAGTCGCCCCATAGGGCCACTTTGTCGATGTCTAATGCGCTATGGTGAGTTCTGTTCACCACCTTCTTTTGGTCGAATGGGGTGGGTATATTCTGTGCGGACTGCCAGTTGTTTTCTGTGAGGAGAATCTCGTTGTCATTGGAACCCACCATACCACGCTGTGTGTCTGCCATGTGGAGCGCATAAATTCTGTCTGATTTTTTGAAAGGCACCTCCATCTTTTTAAAACTCTTGCCAAAGTCATCAGAATAGAGGAGGGTTTTCTTTAATGTACCCAGCCAGGCATGTCCGTCATTATCTATAGAAACTTCATAAAACCATCCATCCTCTCCTAAATCGCCCTTTTCCCACGTTCGCCCACCATCGTAGGTAAGGAAGTAACCGCTCTTTTCGTGTTTTTCCGATTGAATGTAGCCTGTAAGGATGGCGGTGTCAGCATTAAAAAAAGAGATGCGTTCAAGGTTGTCAAGTCTGCCCGCGACTTCCATCATGTGCCAGTTGGAGTCGATATTGCTGGTATAATAAACCTCTCCAAAACAATTGGATAGAAAAAGGTTCCCTCTGGGCGAGACCGAAATTTCATCAATTCTTCCCGATAGATTGAGCGCTGCCCGGTAGTCGCGATCCTCAACCGGAGGAAGTACCTGTGCAGTCATACCCTTCAACCCCAAGATAAAAAGCAAGAAAGAGAGAATTTTTTTCATGGTTTGAAATATGTTTCTGCAAAAATACAATTTTTTGTATTACCAAATGTTTTTTGTTGTACTTTTGCACCGTTGTTCCCTTGCGGAGCGGATCGTTCTTCTCCAAAACCAACAACAGATATAATTTATTCATAATCAATCTAATCCAAAAGAAATTCTAATGGAAAAGAGAATCGGAAGCATTAGCATCCTCATCAGCAATCGCGACATTGTTCCCCAAGTGAACGAGCTTCTCTCGGAGTTCGCCGAAATGATTTTGGCCCGCCAAGGACTTCCTCTGCGCGACAAAGGCATCCAGTTTATTTCCCTCATCATCGAAGGCCCCACCGACCAGATCAGTGCCCTCACCGGCAAACTGGGCCGCCTGCCCGACGTAGAAGCGAAATCGATGGTGGCGAAACTGAAAAATTGAAAATTGAGAATTGAAAACTGAAAATTGAAATTGTGAACACGTAGAGACGTGGTGTACCGCGTTTCAAATCAACGAATAAACAATCAAACAACCATACAATCATGAAATTCAATCCAGAAAAATGTCGGATTCCCGACGAAATCGGCAAACCGTTTATCGACCCAGAAGAAATTTGGGATTTTATCAACAACACGAAAAGCACTCCCGAGCGGGTACGCGCCCTCATACAGAAATCGCTGAACAAGGAGCGACTGACGATGGAGGAGACTGCAGTGCTGGTCAACACCACCGACCCCGCCTTGGTGGAAGAGATCAAGGAGGGTGCTCGCGAGCTGAAACGCCGCATCTATGGCAACCGTATCGTGCTGTTCGCCCCCCTGTACGTGGGCAACTACTGCGTGAACAACTGCAAATACTGCGGTTTCCGCTCCTCCAACCACGAGCAGGTGCGCACCACCCTCACCGATGAGGAGTTTGTGCATAACATTGAGGCACTGGAAGATGATGGTCAGAAACGACTCATCCTCGTTTATGGTGAATCCCCGAAATATTCGCCGGAATTTATCGCCCACACCACCCGCCTCGCCTACTCGGTGCACAAGGGCAATGGTTCCATCCGCCGCGTGAACATCAACGCCGCCCCGCTCGATGTGGAGGGCTTCCGCACGGTGAAAGAGGCTGGCATCGGCACCTACCAGATTTTCCAGGAGACCTACCATCCAGAGGCTTACTCGTGGTACCATCCTGCCAACACCATCAAGGGCAACTACGAGTGGCGCCTCACCGCCATGGACCGCGCCCAGCAGGCCGGCATCGACGACAACGGTCTCGGCATCCTGTTCGGTCTGTACGACTGGCGTTTCGAGGTGCTGGCTATGATTCGCCATACCAACCACTTGGAGGCCTGCTTCAACGTGGGGCCGCACACCATCTCGTTCCCGCGTATCAAAGACGCTTCCGGCCTCGACATCGACAAGAAATACTTTGTGGATGATGAGACCTTCGAGAAGATCATCGCCATCTTCCGTTTGGCAGTGCCTTATACCGGCATGATTCTTACCGCCCGCGAAAACGCTGAGTTCCGCGCCAAGGCCATCCAGTACGGTATCTCGCAGATCGACGGCGGCACCAACCTGCAGATCGGTGACTACAAGTACCACCATGAAGAGACCGAGAAGAACAGCGACAAGCAGGAGAACCAGAACCTGCACCGCGAGCAGTTCAAGATTGGCGACGACCGCAACCTCGGCGACATTATCGAGGAGTTGTTGGACGGCAACTACATCCCGAGTTTCTGCACGGCTTGTTACCGTCTGGGCCGCACCGGCGAGCACTTCATGGAGTTCAGCGTACCCGGCTTCATCAAGCGTTACTGCACGCCCAACGCCATCCTCACGCTCAGCGAGTACCTGGTGGATTACGCCACACCCGAAGTGGCTGCCAAGGGGTGGAAGGTCATCGAGAACAACCTCTGCAACGTAGATGAACAGTTCCGCGACGAGCTGCTGGCCCGCATAGAGCGCATCAAGAAAGGCGAAAGAGACCTGTATTTCTAAATTGAAAAATGAGGATTGAAAATTGAAAACTGCGAACGAATCAACGCATCAACCGTAGAGACGTGCCATGGCGCGTCTCTACAAACAGCATAGATATTACCTTGTTTTTTTGAAGGGTCGTGGCGGAAGTTGCGGCCCTTTTCCATTTTTTTCTCCGGTTTTTCGTATTTTTGCAAAATTGTTTTAATGAATACGGTAAACCTGACCCTCAAACCACAACCTTCATGTCGTGCCTCCGCGTTCTGTTAGCCATCATCTTCCCGCCGCTGTCGGTTATCGACAAGGGCTGCGGATCCTTCCTGATTGTGCTGATCCTTACCGCCATCGGCTGGGTGCCCGGCGTCATCGGCGCGCTCATCATCCTCAACAAGAAAGAATAAGCCATGAAAACCATCACTGTTTCCGCTGCCATCATCCGCGACTCCCAGAACCGCATCTTCGCCACCCAGCGTGGAGGCGGCGACTGGAAGGACTGGTGGGAGTTCCCCGGCGGCAAGATTGAGCCGGGCGAAACGCCCCAGCAAGCCCTCTGCCGCGAGATTCGCGAGGAACTCGATACCGAAATCACTGTCGGCGAACTTCTGCATACCGTGGAGTGGGACTACCCCAAATTCCACCTTACCATGCACTGCTTCCTCTGCACCGTGGAGCGCGGCTCGCTCACTCTGCTCGAGCACGAGGCCGCCCGCTGGCTCGCCCCCGACGAACTCGCCTCCGTGCAGTGGCTGCCCGCCGACTGGGAGGTGATTGAGATGCTGAAAACACACGGGACTACCGCTTCACACCCCCAAGAGGAGGAGAAAAAATCGTAATTTTGCAGGGTTATCATCTCATGAACATGGAAACGATTCTTGTCTGTAAGCCTTCTGGAAAAAATTCCTTCTATCCAGCTATTAACTTTATTTGTAGCATCATAGGAGTAGTGTACACGGTTTATTCCGCTTGGAATGGTACGCCTCGTTGGGGAACGTTCTGTTTCTTTTTAGCATTGGGAATCTTTTCTTTTTTCTTGGCGCGCTCCCAGTTTTTTGGCGAAGAACACCTTGTGATTGATGGCAAGGATTTCATTATCCACTACGTCAAGTATTTCCCCTTCAAAAGAGATAAACGTATTCCGTTGTCGGAGATCGCCGAGGTGCGTTTCAACCAGAAAAGCAAAGCGCAAGAGGTGGGCGAAGTAGTAATGGAATTGCAAGGGAGAATGGTCAATGAGGACGGTATCTTTTTGATGACCAAGAGCGGGAAGATTTATATTTTCGGTAAAGATTTGTCGGAAAAACGGGCCAATGCTTTCTGCGAGCTTTTACAGGAGCGCATCAATGCGGAGACGGAGATTGTCAATGAGCATGAGTCCTGACAGTCCCGTTTAAGCTGTTTCTTTGTCCATAATTTTTTTTCTTTGGGCGGCCCGGCTCCCTGCGGTCGCCGTCGGGCTTTCCGCATTATAGGTTAAAACCAAATTTTTTTATAAAAAGTTATCAACAATATTGCAGGCGTTTGTGTTTGTTGCGTTTTCACAATAAACTTTTATACAAATTGCTATCCTCTCAATTATCTTC
>JAFXTS010000016.1 GCA_017535665.1 Bacteroidales bacterium
ATCCTGCATTTATTATCGAAGACATCATTCATGCCCTTCCCACGGATTGCCCATGCCATGAGGCGCTTGCGCTATCCTATCCCAAATACACCTATCCTCAGTTTCTGTTTGACATGAAAATGGAGGATGAGACAGAATGCATTCGCCGCGTCAATCATCACTCCTTTGTGATACTGCTGATACAAGTCGACTTATACAACCAATACCACACAGCGATCTGCCCAGCGCAATATCGGTATAGCATGGCTCCCGACGCGCAAGAAATGTATATGTGGTATGCAGTGCCAATAAAAGATTAAAAAAACACCATGCCCACAACCTTTCCTCATGCAACGCTCCCTCAGCACGTCCCCGCCATTCCGGCTCTGCTACCCCCCCTCTCCATCTGGCTCTTTGTTGCTCCGCTGGCGGGAGGGAAATTGGAAGATAGATGCAGATAAATTTACGGCAAGATGGGCGAGGTTACGGAAAATATTCATACTTTTGCGCTTCCAAACGAATCGCAACCCTACACCTTCAAGATGAATTACAGTTACGACAGCTGGAAAATTTGCGCAAGCCGAATGAAGAGAAAACTTGTTTTCTGTTCTGAGGCGCAGCCAAATTTGCGCGTAGCGAACCGTGTGCAGAGCATCACCTACCCCGACGGAGAGGTGGTGAGCTACTGGTACAACCGTGGCGGCATGCTACGCAACATGGAGGGACAGAAAGGCACGCAGACTTTCAAATACATTGAAAAGATTTATTACAACCGTTACGGGCTGAAGGACGCGCAGTGGTACGGCAACGGTACTGAAGTGAAGTACAGCTACGACACACTGATGCGCCTCTCGCTGTTAGAGAGCCGCGGCGCGCTGGGGGTGATGCAACACGTGACGTACGACTACGACAAGGCGGGCAACATCACGGGCATACAGAACTCCGCCCCCATCTCCTCCAACGGTCTGGGCGGCACCTATGCCATGACCTACGCCTACGACAGCCTGTACCGGCTGCAGGGCAGCACCGGTGGGCTGAACGGGATGAAGAACTACAGCTACTGTCTGGACATGGCCTACGAGGCCAACGGGCGCATCCTCCGCAAGAGCCAGCTGGCGCGCACGTTTACCAGCACCTCGTCTGACACGCTGATGAACTACGCCCACCTGTACAACTACGGCACGGCACCCGTGAACAACCGTGTGCAGAGCGTGGCCGACACCGTGGGAACCGGTCCCGCACAGACATTCACCTGGGACGCCAACGGCAACATGCTCTCGCACGCCTCAAGCATAGGGGTAAGAACCCACTGCTGGGACGAGCTGAACCGCCTGCAGGGCAGCGCCGATAAGAAGCACAACGCCTGCTACCTGTATGATGCCGGCGGCGACCGGTTCTACAAGTTCTCGGGGACGCCGGATATCATGTACGTGAACGGCCAGTGGCACACCTACCTCACCTTCTCCGACCCCACGCTGTACGCCTCACCCTACCTGGTGGCCACTAACAAGGGCTACACCAAGCACTACTATGCCGAGAGCGAGCGCATCGCCAGCAAGATAGGCGGCGGCGGCTTGCAGAACCTGCACGCTGTTTGTGATGAGCTCTACACCGACAACACCAGCGCTGGCTCAGCACATGTACTCCCCCGTCCGTATGCCGAGCTCCCTGAATTGGACTTTGAGGCCAAGCGCGACTCCAGCAAGATGCATCTGAAGCGCCTCGCCGGTTGTATCGGGGGTGAGATGGGCGAGATAAAGGAGAATATCCTTGTGGTGCTGAACCAGTATGCTGCGGGCGCCCAGGCATCCCCTCATTCCGAAGACGAATGCTACTGGTACCACCCCGACCATCTGGGCAGCGCGAGCTGGGTGAGCGATAAGGCTGGCAAGGGCATCCAGCACCTGTACTACCTGCCGTGGGGCGAGGAGCTGGACAACCAGCGGGCCACCGACTATGCAAGCCGCTACACCTTCTCGGGCAAGGAGCGCGATGTGGAGACCGGCTACGGCTACTTCGGCGCGCGGTACTACAACTCCGACCTCTCCATCTGGCTCTCGGTGGATCCGATGAGTGACAAGTACCCTGGAGTGAGTCCGTACGTGTATTGTGCGAACAATCCGGTGCGGTTGATAGACCCGGACGGGAGGGAGGTTTACATAAGAGGAGAGGCTGCAAAAGATTTTTTTCATCAAGTCAGAATCGGGGCAAAAGCGTATGGAATTTCTGTAAAAATGGATAAAGATGGAAAACTTAGTGCCAAGTACAAAGGGAAAGGAGAAATATCTGAAGACGGCGCCAAATTAATGAATGCAATAACCGATCAAACTGTGAAGGTGAATGTGAATGCCATCGAACATACTGAGGGGGACATGAACTATATGTTTGGAGGAATGTTTGGAGGAAATGAAATTGCAGGAGAAGTTATTGATGGACATTTTATTGGCCAAATGGCTATCGCAAATCAAATAGTAAAGCCATCTGAATTGAACAAACTAGATAATGCGTATGGGAAATATGGACAAACTAGCTTGCATGAGATAACAGAGGCATATATAGGCGCACGATTGTCTATGGAACGCGGCCATTCTTCTATAGGGACGGGAATGAATAGTTACATTTTTCAAGAGGCACATGAGGCAGCAATTCCTCAAGCTGGGCCTGTACTTTACGGTTGTTTCGAAAACGAAATCACAGGAGAAATGTGGATAGAATGGCAAGACAATAAAAGAAACTTATTAAAAGATTTAGACATTCCAAACAGTAAATAATGAAAAGATACACTCTCTATTTTATTTTTACAATTTGTACAATGATACCATCAGATGGGCAAACTATATATGATTACGCAATGTCACAATATAAGACTTTGCCTTTTACAAATCGGTCAATTTCAATTATCAGCATTGACTCTGTACGCGATTTTTACATATTATATGGTATAGATTCTCTTCTTTCAAAATATAAAATAATAACTCGAAAAGTATCTTCTAATTCTTCCCCTATTTGTGTGGGGCAAAAGTATGAAGTTTCCATCATTGAGCTTAAGGCAGTATCCCCATATGAAGAAAAAATGCTCTGTGATATTTTTTATAATTTGGGAGAATCCAATCCTATCGCTAATGAACCTGAATATAATTGCGACTTGTGTATCGTGAAGGAGTTTTTTGGAAAAAACTATGTCACTGAACCAATTGATCAGGAAAAATATGTTCAGTGGATAATACAAAACCCGATAAAAATCCAAAGTAGTAGAATCAATAATCAAGAAAAAATCAGTGAATGACAAATAAGATTTTCCCTCCAACTATATCACCTTCGCATCCATGAAATTCAACTGTTCTCCCAACACAATCATTCTCCTTCCAGCGCAGCACCGTCCTTTCGGTTCCGCCGTAGCGAACCGTGTGCAGAGCATCACCTACCCCGACGGAGAGGTGGTGAGCTACAAGTACGACCGTGGCGGCATGCTGCTCCGCATGGATGGGCGGAAAGGCACGCAGACTTTCAAATACATTGACAGGATTTGCTACAACCGTTACGGGCTGTAGGACGCGCAGTGGTACGGCAACGGTACTGAAGTGAAGTACAGCTACGACACACTGCTGCGTCTCTCGCTGTTAGAGAGCCGCGGCGCGCTGGGGGTGATGCAACACGTGACGTACGACTACGACAAGGCGGGCAACATCACAGGCATACAGAACTCCGCCCCCATCTCCCCCAACGGTCTGGGCGGCACCTATGCCATGACCTACGCCTACGACAGTCTGTACCGCCTGCAGGGCAGCACTGGCGGACTGAACGGCATGAAGAATTACAGCTACTGGCTCGACATGGCCTACGACGCCAACGGGCGCATTCTCCGCAAGAGCCAGCTGACGCGGGTGTTTACCAGCACCTCGTCTGACACGCTGATGAACTACGCCCACCTGTACAACTACGGCACGGCACCCGTGAACAACCGTGTGCAAAGCGTGGCCGACACCGTGGGAACCGGTCCCGCACAGACATTCACCTGGGACGCCAACGGCAACATGCTCTCGCACGCCTCAAGCATAGGGGTAAGGACCCACTGCTGGGACGAGCTGAACCGCCTGCAGGGCAGCGCCGACAAGAAGCACAACGCCTGCTACCTGTACGATGCCGGCGGCGACCGGTTCTACAAGTTCTCGGGGACGCCAGATATCATGTACGTGAACGGCCAGTGGCACACCTACCTCACCTTCTCCGACCCCACGCTGTACGCCTCGCCCTACCTGGTGGCCACTAACAAGGGCTACACCAAGCACTACTATGCCGAGAGCGAGCGCATCGCCAGCAAGATAGGCGGCGGCGGCCTGCAGAACCTGCACGCCGTTTGTGATGAGCTCTACACCGACAACACCAGCGCTGGCTCAGCACATGTACTCCCCCGTCCGTATGCCGAGCTCCCTGCATTGGACTTTGAGGCCAAGCGCGACTCCAGCAAGATGCATCTGAAGCGCCTCGCCGGTTGTATCGGGGGTGAGATGGGCGAGATAAAGGAGAATATCCTTGTGGTGCTGAACCAGTATCAGACCTCTCCTCATTCCGAAGACGAATGCTACTGGTACCACCCCGACCACCTCGGCAGCGCGAGCTGGGTGAGCGACAAGGCCGGCAAGGGCATCCAGTACCTGTACTACCTGCCGTGGGGCGAGGAGCTGGACAACCAGCGGGCCACCGACTATGCAAGCCGCTACACCTTCTCGGGCAAGGAGCGCGATATGGAGACCGGCTACGGCTACTTCGGCGCGCGGTACTACAATAGTGACCTGAGCATCTGGCTGAGCGTGGACCCGTTGGCGGACAAATATCCTGGTCTATCTCCGTACACCTACTGCGCGAACAATCCGGTGAAGTTGGTGGATCCGGACGGGAGGGGTATTTGGGAGTTTGATGACAGTGGGAATTTAACAAAGGTGGGAGAATCCGACTTTGATGAATTTCACAAAGTTGATTACCATGGAAATAGAACAGGAGAAAGTTTATTTTTTGAAAGAAAAGTTGTCACTGACGATTTTTGTATTGATGGTAAACATAGCAGTTCATACTACATTGAAGTGGAGAACACAGAGGATGCGTTTACAATATTTTCTTTTATGGCAAAGTGTGCAATTGATAGAGGAGGAGAATTTGCTTTTGCAGTAACTGAAAATGATATGGGGATAGTAGGTGGCGATAAGGGTGCTATTATTGGAGAAAGCAATGCTATGGGTAATTTGTTAACACACAACAAGAGAGGATATGTTTTTACAGAAGCATGGCACAACCATTACGACAATGGATGTCCAAGTCAATATGAGCCCGGCATAGATGATATTAGACTTGCCTCTCAATATCCAGGCATATCATTTTATATTCTAACTCAACGTGGATCAGTATTTTATGACGGACAAACTCCACCCGCAAAGCTTTGTCCAGAAGAACGAAGAAATCTACTTGACCTTGACGGCTTTGAAATCACAGCACCAGATCCCAAAAAGCACTAAACATGGAAACAAAGAGAAGCATTCTTTTTATTGTATTTGTAATCATGTTTGGGAAAATTTCCGCCCAAAATGATTCGTGTTATGTCCTTCCCGAAATGGTTAATACCCATCCGGCTTTCACAGCATTATTGGATTCTATTGTGGGGTGGACAGATTGTCTTCCCGCCTACGAACCTAAATTATACCATATATACACAAAAGACTCTGTGGATGAAATTGGACAAAAAGCCATGTTTTTATATGTGTATAGAACATCGAAGATGAATAGCAAGTGGCATGGAGGATGTGCATGGACTAAACAAAATAATGCATGGTTTTTCTGGGAAGATTGTCCCTCCGATATCATAGGACTTCATTTGGCCGATTGTATTGGCACAAAAGACATTATTCTCGGAGATATGGAAGTGATAAGAGACTACCTTCCTGTTGTAGTGTGTGTGTTCTGGAAAGGAGAGTTTTGGGTCTTAAATATTTGCGGATGGGGGCCGTGCAAGCCCAAGGAGATGTCATTCCCCATACGCATTACCCCATGATAACCAATAAATATGAAAGTAAAACTCTTCACTTTATTTTTTTTGATGTTTTTCATTCTGCCCGTGGGGATGAATGGTCAAGAACTTTGTGACGATTGTGCATTACAGATAGTTGAGGATTCCCAACACAACAACTGCTGTAATAAGTGTCTTGTAAATTATTATACCGCCCGATTGAAACAAGATATTACGCATGGCAATCTTTGGGCAGATGATGTGTATACCAAAACAGAAGTGGCACAAATGCCCAAAATCTCTGATAGCATATCGAGCAATTTCACAGTGAGTAATGTCAGAAGAGCCGTCGGATATTACTTGGATGATAATAATGTCTTACATCGTGGCGATTTCTTTTTAGTTTCATTAGAACAAGAAGAGAATGCTCTTTCCAAGCTGTCATCTATAGTGCTCATAACCAATAATGACGAGCAATTTATCAAAGGCCAATCCTACCAATTAGCTTTATGCCCCTATTTCAAAAGAGACCAGGGCATTCGCATTGTTAATGATCAAGAGATAGAAGTAATTCACGGCCCCCAAACTCTTTTTGATTTGGTCTATAAAAAATGGCTGATCTGCATGTTAGAATATGGAATTAATTATTTTTTCTTGCAATAACTGAAAAGCATCCCGTTGGCGAGAAAAGAGAAAAAACTGAAGTGTCTTGAAATACTATTGTAGCGATAACGATGAGAAATTTTATTTGCACAATAACAATTTGGTTGATATTTCTTCCGCTTTTGCACTCACAATCCAATTCTATGCAGGGCGACACCATTCAGTGTCTGTGCCATGTGGATAGAATAAGAATGTTTAAATCCCACGTGGTAATTGATGTCCATAATGAAAAAAAATGGAGATACTCTATCTTTAGTGTGAAAAGGAATCGGTATGATCGTCAAAAAAACTGCGTTAGAATAAAAAAGCATAAAGAATACCTGTTGACATTCGTATTATACAGCAAGGTATGCTACATTGGCGATCCTCGAACAATGATAGTACGGATAGGAGATGAAAGATTTATTTATAAGGAAGATTTTAGAAGTGGGGAGTTAGTGATAGCTATTGACCTTGATGGAAAGTATTACTCATGTGACTAATGAATGCCCTAACTTTAACCAACAATTCCAACCGAACCGTCCCTCAACCCTCCGCATCCCCGTATCCCCATATCCCCATATCCCCATATAACCGAATCCTCAATAGCCCAAAAAAATCGTGCCACGCAAAACCATCCCGCTCATGCCCATCACCCTGTCCCCTATAATCTGTACACTTCCCTCGGCGCGGCACTACAACTCCGCCCTCTCCATCTGGCTGAGCGTGGATCCGATGGCGGACAAGTACCCGTCATTGTCCCCATACACATATTGTGGTAACAATCCGGTGAAATTGGTGGATAAGGATGGAAGGGAAATCTCTGACCATATTGATAAGTATGGCAATATCATTGCCCATTATGATGATGGAGATAATAGTGTATACTTGCATAAAGATGGAACTACAAAAACTGATATCGACCAACAAAGACTATCGCAACACAATACTGGAGGATATGGCACTAAAATTGGCGAATTAGGGGGCAATATTGATGTGTCTGAAGTAATGAAAAACAAGTTAGCACAAAGTGCAAAGGAGGCCAGTAATATGAGTATTTATGATTACTATTTGGCAGTTAAAACAGGAGGCAAGTGGGATTTAAAAAACAATAGGAAAACAATTTTTGGAGTAGCATGGGGTAAAAGAAATACACTTCCAACAACCTTTTCTTTTGGCGAAAATAAGGGGATGAATGCTGCCGACGTTGGAAATTACCATGCTGGTTATAGCGGACGTGCTGCAAACATTCCTCATTATCTTTTGTGGAAAGGTGCTGGTTTAGCCGAAACATTTAAGGAGTTCAAATATGGCAACTACTTAAGAGCAACAAGTAGTGCGATACTGTTTTTAGATTATCGTTTTTTGCCATCCGGTGATAGCCTACAGGATTTCCATTGGAATAGTAAAGGAATGTTTGATTATGATAAAAAAATAATAAATTCTCTTTTTCATCATTAAAAAATAAAAAATATGAAAAGCAGATCAGTTCTTTTTAGTTTTTATTGGCTTTTTATTGTTTTTTTTCTTAGTTGCTGTTCTGAAAGCAATGAAAGCCGAATCGTTGATGTTTACAAATTGACAGATTCTGTATATATTGAGGATTACTGCTGTTATGGCGGTGGAGTATTTGGAGGCGATATAATAAATTCATATATTACCGACTCGGTATCATTTAGAAAATATGTAGGAGAATACGATGACAACAGTGTGATTTATTACAAGTTTTTTTCGAATTCTGTTATTAAAGCATATAAAGTAATTGATATAGGAATATGGAAACATCAATATGACACGGTATTGTTGCAAGCGTATGAGCTGTCTTCCTTAAAAAAAGAGCATTCTTTTGATGTCCCCTGTGAAAATTAATCACCTGAAATTTTGATTCATGTTCCACACTACCTCACCTCATCTCCTCATAACCGCATCCCCGCTCCCTCCCTTGGTGCGGCACTACAACTCCGACCTCTCCATCTGGCTCTCGGTTGACCCGATGGCGGACAAGTATCCGGGAGTGAGTCCGTACAGCTATTGTGCAAACAATCCGGTGCGGTTGGTGGACCCGAACGGGAGGACAATTTGGATAGATGATTATTTATATACACCAGGACAAGCATGCCCTGAAGACGCTGCCGAAAACACACGTATGAAGTGGAATTCACTGAATGAAATATACATGAATAAAAATGGGGAGAAAGTAATTAATGAAATGTCTGATTCCGAAATTTTCAAATTTAACATTTCTTCAAAGGCCAATCCAGAAAATTTAGGATTAGCAGCATATACACGTGAAGGCAAGCATTCTGGAACTATTTATTTAGACGGCAACGATGGTGACATAGAAGCCCTTTCTCATGAATTATTCCATGGATATCAACATTTGAGAGGTCAACCAGGGAGTACTATATTCAACGAAATAGAAGCTAATATGTTTAGCTATTCCATTACTGGAAATTGGAGAAGTTTTTCGTATAATGAAGTAACAGATATACTTAATACAGGGAAACCGCAGGCTGAAGGAATGCTGTTTAATGAAACCTATACAAAACTTATAGGAGATAAAGAATTTGATCAATTAAAATTCGATTACATTCATGATAATTTTTTGCAGTGGTCACGTAAAAATTGGAGAGGTGCATATAATTCATATTCAACAAGTTGCGAACAAGAGACAATCATTAAAGAATTCTTTCCTCTAAGAAATGACTAGATTTAAAATGAAAATACTAAAAACAATCATATTACTGACGTTGACTTTTATACTATCATTGTCTGAAGGACAAACTTTAGACGATTATGGTTTGGAATTTCACCTAAAAATTGATATTATACCTCTAAATATTGAATTGGATGAATATAGAATACCCATTATTAATATTGATTCTACAGGTGATACTTTACTAGCAGACATCGGTGTATGGTTTGACATTGAAAATTACAGCGATGTTTCTCATGAAGTTACAATATCTGATTTTAAAATCATAAATGTATTATTGTATGATAATTTTTATAGAATGAAATATGGGGGGGTAATATATCCAGAAAGTTATGGTATACTTCCTCCAGCAGGTTTAGATAATAATACGAGAAATATGATTTTTAGTAAAGTGGAAACTCTATTTAATGAAAAGAAAAAAAAATGGACCATCTATCTTCGATCACAGTATTCCCGAAAAGATATAGAAAATCTTCCCAAGTGGGTAAATTACGGAACATTGTATTGTTTGATTGTAATGTAGCCCCCCCTATGCCACAAAATCTTTCAATTTTCAGTTTTCTTCTTTACCATCCCTCGGCACGGCACCGCCATTCCGGCTTTGCCGGAACCTCCACACTCTCCATCTGGCTCAGCGTGGACCCGCTGGCGGACAAGTACCCGAGCTAAAGTCCGTATACGTATTGCGGGGATAACTGTTGGCACAAAAGCGCACAAAACTCTTGATATTCATACTTATAAACACACATTGGCACAGAATTTGCTGTATAAATGGAGGACTTGTTTTGTGTAAATTAAAGGAAATGAAGTTTATATCAGAAGATGAATTCACATGGTTTACGAGAAATTCCTATATTATTAATACCCACGGCTCCAGATTTGCCGTTAGAACTGCCGTTTGTCATGCCCCCACAAATGACGGTGAACGTCTCCTTATTTCCTGAAAATGGAAAATAGGGTTTGGAAGATGAGCTTGAGGTCTTCTTTTAGTGATTGTTTCTCAATGTATTGAAGGTTTAACTCCAATTTGGCGGGCATAATTTTTTCGATGTAGGTCTTTTCGGGGTCGGCACTTTCGGCCAGCAGTTCGCTTTCGGAAATGTACTTTAGTGAGGCGTAGTCGGTGAGCCCCGGCCGCACGGTGAGCACACGCCGCTGTCGCTCATCGTACAGCTCCACATACCGGCGCACCTCGGGGCGCGGGCCCACCACGCTCATATCGCCCTTGATGATGTTGAGCAACTGCGGCAGCTCGTCAATCTTGTATTTCCGCAAGAAACCGCCGATGCGGGTAATGCGACTGTCGGCCCCTACCGTGATGAGCAGTCCCTGCTGGTCAGCGTTGGGACGCATAGTTCTGAATTTCAGAAGTTTGAAATCTTTGTTGTCTTTCCCAACGCGCGTCTGTCGGTAAAAAACGCCGCCCTTCGACCCGCACGCGATACACAGCGCGATGATGAGTCCGAAGGGAAACAGCATCAGCGAGGCGAGGGTGCAGCTCACAATGTCGAAAGCCCGTTTCATTACTGGCGGTTGTATTTGTAGTATTCGCCGGCATGTCCGCCCCAGTAGTCATCAGGTGTGGTGATGTCGGGGTTTGAGTTCGGGTTGAGTCTTTTCACCAACTTCATCTGCCAAGCCGGGTCTTTGATCTCTCCGATGTAGTCGGAGTGCAGCAGTTCGTAGTTGTTGGTGGCGAGGTCGCGGTTGTAGAAGATGAACTTCACGTTGGTTTGTTGTCCGAGTTCGTAGTAGTGCCATATCTCGTAGGGGTAGGCCTGCGGGTCGTAAGGCTCCTCGGTGATGGTGGTCGGAGGTCCGTAGCGCAGAAATACGCGACCGCGGTCGGTGCGGAAACCAGCGATAACCTTGCTGCCGTATTTTTCGTTCACAAACTCCACTTTTTTCTTATAGGCCAGCCATTCCCCTTCGGGGTCGCTGGGGTTGCGAGCCAGCCAGAAACTGTAGAAGTAGCGTTGCAGCTGCTCCAGCGGCACTTTTTTCATGTTCTGGGTGAAAAAGTCCTGCTCCACGCGGTTGCCGATGGGGAAGAGTGTCGCCACGTCGTTTTGCAGTTGCTTCAGGTCGGTCATCTTTTCCACAAAAGTATTCTCCACCACCACGTTGTCGTAGTTGTCGAGGTCGATCTGTACCCGTGGGTTGTTGCGCTGGAAGAAGGCGCTGGAGGTGGCCAGCAGGTTCGAGTCGGCATCCATCACGTACAGGTTGAGGTTGTAGTTGCCAGAGGGCAGCATATAAATGTTGAAGATATGCATGAAAATGGCCGCCGGAGCAGTCTTCATGGTTCTGGTCATGGTGTATTCGGGTGCGGCTCTGCGACCGAGTTCCGCAATTTCGGCCTTCACAATGAAAGTGCCGTCGCCTAACACCTTGTCGGTGTTGTAGATCTCGGCAGAGTGGGGGAGAGCGTACAAATTTTCGGGGGCATATTGTTGAAACAGAGGGGTGGTAGCCATCTCATATTTGTAGAAAACCCCGCCTTCTCCACTACGCGACACGCGGCTGTAGAGCGAGACGCCCGACACCGACACTTCATTCTCGGGATAATTCACCTGTATATAGTCCACATAATGGAGTGTGTCGCTGCTGCCATGCACATCTTTCAGCTTGAAATAGAGGTAATATTCGCCGTTGGGCACCGCCACGTTGCGAACGTCGCTGAAATAGGTCTTTTCGGGCGACACCGAGTCCCGCGTTTCGGGGCTTACGAGGATGTAGTGGAGTTTGCCCACCTGCTCATCGCCTTGGGTTTTGCGAATCTCCACATCAATGTCGATCTCCGCGGCGTAGGTGTCGGCAGAGGCAGGAATGTACTGCGCGGTGCTGCCATCGATGATGAATTGGAACTCGATGTAGGACTGCTGTTCGTCGGTGCAGTAAGCATTGAAGTTCAGGATGGCCAGCAGACTTTTGGGAGTTGCCGGCGCTGGCTGGTCACTCTTTTTCTTCTGTCCGTAGCCAGCCGTCAGCAGCAGGCAGATGATTCCGATGAGAAGGGTTATCTTTTTCATAGTGGAAGATTTTTTGGGTTGATGAGGATGGAGTTGGGGTTGCTATTTGGGAAGCAGGCCGATGACCTGCTCGTAGGTGATGCCTTCGGGACAGATAATCTGAACTCTTGCGATGGCGTAGTACTCTCCTTTTTTGCACTTCGGGAGTTTGATCTTGAATTTGTTCACCACAAAATCACCCTGCGTTTTGCCTTTTACGGGGATGACTTGTTCGCTTTGGTAGTTCGTCCCGTCAATGGTGACTCTGACCTTGAAACTGCTGGCACCGAGGCGGGCGAAGTAGATGCCGTTGCATTTGGAGGAGTTGCAGGTCGCGTCAAAGCCGGTGAGGACGGAGGCATCGTACGACCGTGCCAGATGGTTGTAGGCGTTGACAAAGTTGGTGATGCCATACCCTGCTTGGTCGTTGGGAGCGCTGTATAGACCGCCGGCGCGTTGCACAGCGTCAATCACCTCCATGGGTGTCTTGTCGGGGAAGAGCTGCCAGAGGCAGGTCACCATGCCGGCGAAGATAGGAGCCGAGAAGGAGGTGCCGTAGGAGGCATCCACCTTGTCGGAGGGAGTCACCACGATGGCTTGCGCGCCGATGGCCAGCCCGTCGGGTTTCACACGCCCGTCGTAGGTCGGCCCGTAGGAGGAGAAGTCGGCCATCTGGTAGTCGCGTGTGATGGCCCCTATGGTAAGGATGCTGTCGGCGTCGGCGGGACTGGTGATGTATTTCCACTCCTCGTCGCCCTCGTTGCCAGCGCTCACACATACGATGATGCCCCTGCTGGCAGCCATCGCGGCGGCTTGCGTGGCTCGGCTCACACGGCCGTTCATGTCTTCGTAGGTATAGGATTGGTTTTTGTTGTCGAACTTGTGGTAGCCGAGTGATGAGGAGAGCACGTCGCAGCCCAAGCTGTCGGCCCATTCGAGACCGGCTACCCAGTTGTCCTCCTCAATCTTGTTCTCCGAACGGCTATCCTCAGTCTTGGCGAGGTAGAAGGAGGCCTTGGGGGCGGTTCCCACAATCTCGTCGGGTAGGTAAGCGGCAATACACGAGAGTACCTCAGTACCGTGCGAGCCGCTGATAAATACCGAACGGCCGGGTTGCACAAAGTTTCGGGTGCCTAACAAACGGCCTTCATCGCGCAACGCATTGAAAGCAGGCATCTTATGGGTGTTCTGAAATCCCACATCCATCACCACCATCAGCATCCCCTCGCCGTGGGCGCCGAGACGATGCAGCCACTGTGCGCGGTTGGCACCAATCTGCCATCCAGCGTAGCCATACTCAAAGTCAGTGCCCTCTTTTGGCATCTCGATTACCTCTTTGGGCTGTGTGGGTGGTGTGTAGGGATTGATGGGATAGTCGAAACTCTCCTCTGCGCTCATCAGTGCCGTGCATTCGCAAAGCGTTACAAACTCCAGCTTCCGAATCTTATCGGCGATGTTCTCTGTGGTAGTGTAAACCGTCACGCCGTTCAGCCATTTCGACTTCGTGAGCAAAACCATTTGCGGGTCGATGGCCAGCAGCTGCTGGACGTACCGCTCGCTGACGGGCAGGTCCTGCTCGGTGATGGTGATGTTGAAACGCTGCCGCTTCTCAATGGCACGGGGCGACAGAAACTCCTCGGGATGCTTCACCGAGTAGCTGGTGCCCTCTTTGTCTTTGAACTGCACCCAGTATTTGGCGGGTGTTTGCGCGTAAAACGTTGATGAAAAGATGATTAGGATAAAAAGGAGAAGGATTCTTTTCATTGTGGCTAATATTGGGCTGCAAATTTACGTATTTTTTGGAAAGAATAACGAAAATTTCGCGAAAATCGTGTAAATTTGCAGCCTATTTGTAAAAGGATTTTTTTAGAGATGGAAACTGAAGAAACTGTAAAGCAAGCCCCCCGCAAATCCCACAAGAAAGCATGGGTGGTGGTCATCCTGATTCTCCTGACTGCTGCCGTGGGTGCCGGAGTCTTTTTCTATGCCAACCACTTGCGCAAAAGCACTGCTGAGCCGATGGAGATGGTGCCCGCCGATGCCGCCCTCACGGTGCAGGTCAACGACTATGAGTCCTTCGCGAAGGCGATGGGCTTTCTGCGCGGCTACATCACCGACGCAGTGCCGCTCGGCGCTTTCGAGGGCATGCAGTACTTTCTGCAGCAATTTACCGGACAGCCGGCGAGCAGTTCCACGCTGGCCTGCTCCGCCCACGAGATAGAGGGCCGTCTCCGACTGCTTCTCTCGCTCCGAACGTCCCAAAAGGATTTTGACAATCTTCTTAAAGTATTGGAAATCAATAATAATAATTTCCATACGTATAAAGATTTCCATGTTTATCAGATGGATACCCACCACTGCTCTTTCTTTTTCTGCTATCACGATGGCGCCTTCACGGTGGCGGAGAACGAGCAGTTGCTGCAGGCCTCGCTCGACTGCTTTGCCCAGCGCAAGAGCATAGTCGATGAAAAGGGTTTCAAGGCGTTGCAGGAGATGATGGCCAAGAACCCCAAGCAGAACTGGCTGGTGGTGAACCACGCGGCACTGGCAGCCAGCCAGAAGGCTAATGTGGCGCCGGAATTTGCCGACGCCCTTTCCGCCATTCCCCAACTCGCCGACTGGTCGGCCTACCAGATGACGGTGACCGCCGGCGAGATCTCCCTCACAGGGTATAGCGTCATGAAGGACGGCTCGCTGCTGAAACAGTTGGAGGGACAGAAGCCCGATGCCTCTCCCGTGGCGGCCAGCGTTGTGCCCGCCGAGGCCATCGACTATGCCTGCTTCCGCCTTTCCGACCTCAACCGTTTCAGTTCGACTTCATCTTTGAAGGAGGATGCCAAGAAGGCTTTTGATGTTTTGAAAAGTGATGAAATACATTGTTTTACACTCGCTGATTCGCTTTCCTATCACTATTTTGCAGTAAAATTTGATGGGGATTCTGCCCGTCTGCTCTCTCTCCTTCCCGAAGGTCATACCCTTGATTCAGTGGGCGACTGCGGCAGTTACCGCTTCGGTCATGGCAACTTCGCTCCGGTGCTGCACGCCGGCTGGCGGCATTGCACCCCGTCGGTTTTCATGCGTGCGGGCGACTACCTTGTCTTCGCCGACTCTACCGCCAACTTGCGCAAGTACCAGATGGCCGTGAAAAACGGCGGCGTGATGGAGAATAACCAGCTCTTCATCTTCCTCAAGTCAGACGGCCGCTGGTCGGGACTGTCGAGTTGCCGCTACTTCTTCCAGAACGGGTCCGGCGACCTCAACCGGGTGCTCAGTCCCCAACTGGTGGAACGCCATTCAAACCTTACCAAAACGCGCTGTGTGGCCTTCTATAGCCTCGAGCCGTATCAGAATTTAATTCCTAATCATTTATATATCAAATTTTTAGCACAATAAATAATAGATTGAAGATTTGAAAGATTTGTAGGTTTGAATAATTTAATAATTTAATAATTTAATAATTCAATAATCTAAATATGAAAGACTTAAAAAAATACATCGAAGCCAACAAAGAACGCTTTTTGGAAGAACTTTTTAGCCTGATTCGTATCCCGTCTATCAGCTCGCAAGAAGAGCACAAACCCGATATGATTCGCTGTGCGGAACGCTGGCGCGAACTGATTCTCGCTGCCGGTGCCGACCGTTGCGAGGTGATGCCCACCGCTGGCAATCCCGTGGTGTATGGCGAGAAAATCATCTCCAAGACTGCTCCCACCGTCATGGTGTATGGTCACTATGACGTGATGCCCGTCGATCCGCTCGAACTGTGGAAGACCGACCCCTTCGAACCGGTCGTGAAGGACGGCAAGATCTGGGCTCGTGGAGCCGACGACGATAAAGGACAGTCGTTTATGCACGCCAAGGCTTTCGAGTATCTGGTGAAGACCAACCAGCTGCCCTGCAACGTGAAGTTCATGCTGGAAGGGGAGGAGGAGATCGGTAGCGGCAGTCTGTACGACTTCTGCAAGCAGAACAAGAAACTCCTCAAAGCCGACATCATCCTCGTGTCCGACACCGGCATGATTGCCACCGACACGCCCTCCATCACCACGGGTCTGCGCGGCCTCAGCTACCTCGAGGTGGAGGTGACCGGCCCCAACAAGGACCTGCACTCCGGCATCTTCGGCGGCGCCGTCGCCAACCCCATCAACATTCTCTGCCAGATGATTGCTTCTTTGCAGAACGAGAACAACGAAATCACCATCCCGCACTTTTACGACGATGTGCTGGTGCTCTCCAAGGCCGAGCGCGCGCTGATGGCCAAGGCTCCGTTCAACCTCGAAGAATACAAGAAAGCGCTGGATGTGCGTGCGGTACACGGCGAAAAGGGCTACACCACCATCGAGCGTACCGGCATTCGTCCGACGCTGGACGTTTGCGGCATCTGGGGCGGTTACACCGGCGAGGGTTCCAAGACCGTGCTGCCCTCCAAGGCATGTGCCAAGATTTCAATGCGTCTTGTGCCCAACCAGGATTCCACCAAAATTTCAAAGTTATTCCAGAAACATTTTGAAAAGATTGCACCCAAGAGCGTGAAAGTGAAGGTTACTCCGTGTCACGGTGGCGAGGCTTACGTGTCGCCCATCGACATGCCCGCCTACAAGGCAGCCGAGAAGGCTTACCAGCAGACCTTCGGCAAACGCCCCATCCCGACCCGTAGCGGCGGCAGCATCCCTGTGATCTCCGGCTTCGAGCGCATCCTCGGCACCAAGGCCATCCTCATGGGCTTCGGCCTCGGCGAAGATGCTATCCACTCTCCCAACGAGAACTACAAACTGGAACATTTCTTCAAAGGTATTGAAACCATTCCGTACTTCTATAAATATTACGCTGAAATGATGAAATAGCAGCGGTTTTTCTACCTATATATATTATCTTCACCCCAAAAGTATGAAAAAGTTCATCCTGATTTTGATCGCCGCCTTTTTTGTCGTGACGGCCACCGCCCAGAATGTCAACTGTTACCGCGTCTATCTGCACGACAAAACGAATACACCGTATAGCATTGACCAGCCGGAGCAGTTCCTGTCGCAGCGATGCTTGGACAAGCGCGCCCGCTACAACATCCCCGTCATCGAGGAGGATCTGCCCGTCCATCCTGCTTATTTGCACGAGATCGGACAGGCCAGTCCGCAGCTGCGGGTGCTGGCGGTCTCCAGATGGCTGAACACAGTCGTTGTGTGCTGCCCCGACACCATTTGCATGGGCTACGTGCGCAACCTGCCGTTCGTGGACAGCGTGAAGGCGGTGGGGTATTATGACAACTTCGTAACGCCGCCTACAATATCTCACTCGTCCGTCTCTTCCAACAATAATTATGGTAGTGACACGCTATTTTATGGTAGCAGCTACGGGCAGGTAGCTCTCCATAACGGACACTTGCTGCACGCCGAAGGATTTCACGGCGAAGGGATGCTCATTGCCATGCTGGATGCTGGCTGGTTCGGTTTCAACACCTGCTCAATGCTCTCGAACGTGTACGAGAACGGACAGATATGGGGAACTTACAATTTTATTCCGGGAATGGACGATGTTTATACGAACCATTCGCACGGAACGTCCTGTGCCTCCATTATTCTGAGTAGCATTTATGGGGGAAACGACACGCTGGTGGGTACTGCGCCGGCGGCCAACATGGTGTTCATCCGCACCGAGGACCCGCTCACCGAGCAGCCGTTGGAGGAGGACTTCTGGGTGGCCGGCGCGGAACTGGCCGACAGTCTGGGCGCGGATGTCATCACCGCATCGTTGGGCTACACCCAGTTCGATGATAGCACCTTCGTGTTCGACTACAGCAGCTGCGACGGTCATACCAGTGTGGCTTCCATTGCAGCGACGAAGGCGGCGCATAAGGGAATGGTGGTGTGTGTGGCTGCTGGTAACGAGGGCAGCAACGAATGGCACAAGCTGAGCCGTCCCGGTGACGCTGAGGATATTCTGTGCGTGGGAGCCATTAATGTGGACAGCATCCCAGCCAGTTTCACCGGCTGCGGACCGAGTTACGACGGGCGTGTGAAACCCGATGTGGCCTCGTGCGGGTGGGATACCTACATGGTCAGTACAAGCATGTTTACTGGTGATAACGACAGTCTGTACGTGTACACTTACATTTCGACGGGCAGTGGCACCTCGTGTGCCACTCCGAACTTGGCGGGGTTGGCCACCTGTTTGTGGCAGGCACTGCCGCAGCTCACCTCGTTGGAGGTGATGCAGATCATCCGCGAGGCGGCGCACCAGTACAACGCCCCCGACACGCTGATGGGCTACGGCATCCCGAATATCTACCAGGCGTGGCTCGACCACCGCACGGATGCGGTGCACGAGTTGTCCGTGGCGCACTATATCGGTTATCCCAACCCCTGCGGCGACCAGCTGCTCATCAGCAACCCGTTGTGCCGTGAGGTGAGCCTCACCATCTTCGACCTTTCGGGACGGGTGGTGTATGCCGAGAGTGGTTTTTCTGCCGAATCGTTGAAAAGCATCAGCACTGGAAATTGGCCGTCGGGCATCTATCTGGTGCGGGTGCAGGAAAGGGCTGGCGGGAGCGAATTGCTGAAAATTGTGCGACAGTAGCCCTGCGTTTTCACGCTAATAGGGGCAGGATAGGGGAGAATAGTTCTTTTTTTTAGTGTAATAATGAGTGTAAAATAGTGATTTTCAGATAATAAAATATTTTTTTGATTTTTTTTGAAAAAATAGTTGGTAATTGTCAGAAAGTTTGTATTTTTGCACGTTCAAAAAGGGAACGGAAATCCGGAGGCCCTCAAGAACAAAAAGCTGTTGTAGCTCAGTGGTAGAGCACTTCCTTGGTAAGGAAGGGGTCGCGAGTTCAACTCTCGCCAATAGCTCATTTTTTTGTGTAAAAACGTAAATTATTAACGCATTAAATTTATAAGAAAATGGCAAAAGAACATTACGAACGTACTAAACCCCACGTCAACGTGGGTACTAT
Organism: Bacteroidales bacterium; assembly: GCA_017535665.1. Classification (GTDB taxonomy): domain Bacteria; phylum Bacteroidota; class Bacteroidia; order Bacteroidales; family WCHB1-69; genus UBA1756. The sequence goes on from JAFXTS010000016.1 coordinate 19,296, forward strand.
CGGTCACATCGACCACGGTAAAACTACCTTGACCGCTGCTATCACCAAGGTTTTGGCTGAGGCTGGTCTTTCTGAAGTAAGATCTTTCGATTCTATCGATAACGCTCCCGAGGAAAAAGAGCGTGGTATCACCATCAACACTGCTCACGTTGAGTATCAGACTGAGAAACGTCACTATGCTCACGTTGACTGCCCCGGTCACGCTGACTATGTGAAGAACATGGTTACCGGTGCTGCTCAGATGGACGGTGCTATCCTCGTTGTGGCTGCTACCGACGGTGCAATGCCCCAGACCCGTGAGCACATCCTTCTGGCTAAGCAGGTGGGTGTTCCGAGAATGGTTGTTTTCATGAACAAGGTTGACATGGTGGATGACCCCGAATTGCTCGACCTCGTTGAGATGGACATCCGTGACCTCCTCAACTTCTACGGCTTCGACGGTGACAACACCCCGATCATCCGTGGTTCCGCTCTCGGTGGATTGAATGGCGACCCGAAGTGGGTTCCCTCCATCATGGAACTGATGAACACTGTGGACGAGTGGATTCCGCTGCCGCAGCGTGACAAAGATAAAGATTTCTTGATGCCCGTTGAGGACGTCTTCTCCATCACCGGTCGTGGTACCGTTGCTACCGGCCGTATCGAAACTGGTATCATCAACACTGGTGACCCGGTTGATATCATCGGTATGGGCGCTGACAAACTCAAATCAGTTGTTACTGGTGTTGAGATGTTCCGCAAGATCCTTGACACGGGTGAAGCTGGTGACAACGTAGGTCTCTTGCTCCGTGGTATCGACAAGGACGAAATCTGCCGTGGTATGGTGATCGCAAAACCCGGTTCCATCCATCCTCACAAAGAGTTCAAGGCTGAGGTTTATATCCTGAAGAAAGAAGAAGGTGGCCGTCACACTCCTTTCAAAAACAACTATCGCCCGCAGTTCTACTTCCGTACCACTGACGTTACTGGCGAAATCCATCTGCCCGATGGCGTTGAGATGGTAATGCCTGGCGATAACGTGACTATCACCGTGAAGCTTCTCTCCGAGATCGCTATCAACAAGAACCTCCGCTTCGCTATCCGCGAAGGTGGCCGTACCGTTGGTGCTGGTCAGGTGACTGAAATCTTAGACTAATTCTAAATTTCATCATAGCCGAACGGACAAGTGAAAGCTTGTCCGTTCTTTTCAGGGGAATAGTTTAAGGGCAGAATAGTGGTCTCCAAAACCATTGATGGGAGTTCGAATCTCTCTTCCCCTGCCAGAGCGACTGAAATTTTCAGTCGCTTTTTTTATTTTCATTCACCAAACTTCCAAAATTTTGTGTAACTTTGCCGCGCATTATTGTAAATACCTTCGTTATGAAAAATATCGTCGCCACTATCCTCTGCGTTTTCGCTATCCTGACAGGTTTTGCCCAGCAACAACTGCCCGCTGAGGCCGTCCAAACCATCGCCACTTTCTTCCCGCAGTCGCAGATCTCCAGCGTCTCCCAATACGACGCCAGCGCCGGTGAGTTCGCCTATCGCGCCGACCTCGACTCCGACATTATCCTCTATTTCGATGCTAACGGCCGCTGGATGCAGGTGGAGTCCTTCTCTTCCGACATCTCCCAGTTCCTCCCCGCTGAGGTGAAAACCTCCATCGAGCAGCAGGGGTGCCGTCCGCAGAATGTGGTCAATATCCATCGCGTGGCCGACGGTACACTGGTCATCATTTATAACGATGGCCTCGCTCACCGCTTTGAAACCAATGGTAACTTCATGGGCAAAGTGAGCCGCTAATTCCTTTCCATGTCATTCCCGCAAAGCCTCCCTCTGTCGGTTCGACATATCGTGTCGCTTTGTGCCCTGCTTTTATTCTTTCAAAATTCACCAATCTTCGCCCAAGAGGATTCCGATCAGCATCACAATATTGAAGGGGTGACCGTGCATGGTGGTGTCAATCCCGCCGATATGCTGATGGACTCTGTGGCCCAATATCGTGACCGTAATGGCGCGTTCAGCACCGATGCTTTCCAATATACCACCTATCACAAAATGGCGATTTATCCGACCTATTTGAGCGATAGTCTGCAGAAGTTGGACAGCCAGCTGCTTTTTTTGAGCGAGAGTGTCAGCCAGGTGTTCTATAAAAGTCCGAATCGCCATTACGAGAAGATGGTGGCCTCGCGCACTTCCGGCATTCAGACCTCCATTTTCAACCTCGTTTTTTCGCGCATCCAGTTCCAAAACCTGTATGCTGGCGACTATCTGGAGGTGTTTCAGGTGGAGTATGTCAGTCCGCTGGCCGCTGGCGCCACCCGCCGCTACGATTTTCACATCGAAGACACATTGGCGCAGGAGGGCGACACGCTGGTGAAGATCACCTTTGCTCCCAAAAGTTCCATGGCTTTCAAGTCGTTGCGGGGCACGCTGTGGGTGCATCTCGGCGATTATGCCGTGCCGCACATCCAGGCCGTTCCGGTGGACAAGAACGTGCTGGTGCGCGTGTCGGTGGAGCAGGAGTACCGCAAGGCTGAAAACGGACACTGGTTTCCCGACCGCCTTACTGCCCGTTTCCCGCTGCCCCGCATCGCCCTGCGCGGCGACACGCTCGAGTCGTACGGCCGTTCCACCATCACCGTGAAAGATATCGTCCTCGACCCGCCGCTCCGCAATTCCGACTTCGGCGTGGTGGATGTGGAGGAGGTCATTGCCTCGCATAAAAGTAGCGAAAAGTTTTTGGAACAGTATCGTGATAGTGTGTTGAATGATAAAGAGATACGAACCTACGAGGTGATTGACAGCATCGGGCATAAACTGAAGCTGCAGCGCCGCTTGGAACTGCTGCCTTCCTTGTCGCGGGGCTGTCTGCCCGTCGGTCCGATCGATATCGACCTGACGCGCATTGTGGACTACAGTTACATTGAGGGCTGGCGTTTCGGACTGGGACTTTACACCAACCAGCGCATGGCACGCTTCTGCAAGTTGGGTGGCTATTTCGCTTATGGACTGAAAGATAAGACTTGGAAATGGGGGGCGCTTACCGACTGGGAGTTGTATCGCAAACGCGATTTGATTCTCAAACTCCGTATTTTCAACGATATTGTGGAGAGCGGTACCACGCAGCTCGTGTCGCGCGATGAGATGGGGATGCTGAACGGCGAGTACTACCGCCACTGGATCATCACCAAATATGATTTGAGCCGGACCCTTTTCGCCAAGTTGCAGATGCGTCCTTTCAAGCATCTCTCGGTCAGCGTGGCGGGTGGTTATGCGTGGAACCACACCCTTTACGACTATGCTTTCGTGCCTGAAATGGGATATTATGATACCACATCTTATTCATACAGAAATTGTTATATGAGGTTAGGGGTGAGGTTCGCCTATCAGGAGACCACCTACCGTACGCGCAATTTCTCGCTCTATGAGATGTCGAAATATCCCACTATGCAGGTATTGTACGAGCATGGCTTCCGTAATGTCTTTGGCAGCGGTTTCGACTATAACAAAATTAATTTTCGCGCCCATCATCTGCAAAGATATAAAATATTGGGATATAGTGAATTGTCGGTTGTGGGCGGCTGGTTAGACCGTTCGTTGCCCTATTCGTTGCTGTATGTGATGGCGGCGGGATACGAGAAGATCGGTTTTTACGGACAGGAGCAGTTTGCGGTGATGCGCCCCAACGAGTTTGTCACCGACTCGTATGTGGCGATCTTTTTCCGTCATAATTTTGGAAAGATGTGGGAAGGGAAATTCTCGCCGCGCATTGTGGTGTGCCAGAACATCGGTTTCGGTTGGTTGCGGCATCCTGAACACCATTGTGGTGTTACTACCAATTCGATAGAGAAAGGCTACTTTGAAAGCGGGTTGATGATTGACAACCTGCTGTCGGTAAAGGATTTGCTGGCGTTGGGGATCGGCGTTTTCTACCGCTACGGTCCTTATGCCTTGTCGTCGTGGAAAGATAATATGGCGGTGAAAGTTTCCTTAACGGTGCCGATGGCCGAGTAGGATCAGGTTTTGCGCACCTGTTTTTTGGCGGCGGGGAATAGCACATTGTTGAGAATCAGGCGGTAGCCGGGTGAGTTGGGGAAGAGGTTGAGGTCGGTGGGCGGGTCGTTCACAAAGTGCTGGTAGTCTTCAGGGTCGTGGCCGGAGTAGAAAGTCCAGGTGCCTTTTCCGTATTCGCCGTGGATGTAGCGGGCCTCGTTGAAGATGGGGGTCTCGCCCATAATCAGCACGGTAGGTTTGATTTTGTCTTTGTTGAAGGCGGTGGTTTGTCCCATGAAGCCGCTGATGACGTTGGTATGGTTTTGGCAGAGCATGGTGGGCACGGGATCCCATTTGGCGGAGAACTCGAAGAGGGTGAAGTAGTCGTTGGCTTTGCGGTTGTTGGTGGGTTTGATGTCGATGTCGGAAATCTCGTACTGGTAGGGGTTGGTGACGATATGGAAGTTGGTGAAAGCGAAGGTTTTATCGTAGTCGAGTTTCGACTGTGCGTTGGGGTCCATGGGGTCGCCGTCGAACATCACGTCGCAGATGTCCACGCCTTCGGCGGCGAGGGCCACGTCGAAGCTGTCGGGGCCGGAGCACATGGCGAACAGGTAGCCGCCGCCCGCCACGAAGTCGCGGATGCTCTTGGCGACGGCGAGTTTCATCTGGGAGACCTTGCTGAAGCCGAGGCGGGCGGCGGTGGCCTCCTGCTCGGCGACATCCTCCTTGTACCAGTTGGCGTTGCGGTAGTTGCCCCAGAACTTACCATACTGGCCGGTGAAATCCTCGTGGTGCAGGTGCAGCCAGTCGTATTTGGGCAGCTCGCCGCTCAGCACCTCGCTGTCGTATAGCACCGTGTAGGGAATCTCGGCGTAGGTCAGCACCAGCGTCACCGCGTCGTCCCAGGGCAGCTTGTTCTTGGGTGAATAGACGGCGATTTTTGGCAGTTTGGTGAGTCGGATCTCGTCCATATTGTTCTCCAGCGAGGCGATGTCGGCCAGGATCTGGCTGCCTTGCAGGTCGGAGATATTCTCGTAGGTCACGCCGCGGATGGAGCACTCGTCGGCCACATCGGCGTTGTAGGGCAGCATGAAACTGCCGCCGCGGTAGTTGAGCAGCCAGCTCACGTCAATCTCCTTGCTCACAGCGTAATAGGCGATTCCGTAGGCCTTCAGGTGGTTCTTCTGCGTGAGGTCCATCGGGATAAACAGGTAGGTAGCTGACGCGCGGAAGCTGATGGCGAGAAGCAGCAGGAAGAGGAGGGTGCGGGTGAAAAGCTTGGTCGGTTTCATGTTGTCGTGATTTTAACCTGCAAAAGTACACATTTTTTATTTATACTCAACGGTGTCTTCCGCCGCCATGTTGGTGGTGGACTCTTCGTATATTCCTTGCTCCTGCAGCAGGGCGATAATGGACTGTTCCAATTGGCTTTCGTTGAAGTAGGGCATTATGCTATTCTCCTTTCAGTCGTTTGATTTCCTTGTCGAAATCGGAAATGATGGGTTGTGTCTTGTTGAAAATTTCGTATTCGCTTTCGGCTTTCGCATCGGCCTGTTCCTTTGAAATCCGGCCTTTGTTGGGAAGAATTTGGAATTTGCGGAATGACAGGAATGCGTTAACACTCTCTGAAAATTGCGACATATTGAAAGTGTTTTCGTTTTCAATCAAATCCTCAATATAGTCGAAGAAGCCCGAAACGGCACGCTCCAATCGTTTGATGTCGTTCTCCGACAGATAGTTTTTTGCGACGGTCACATCCGATTTTAGAATTCTGCCGTCAGGCGCATTTTTCCAAGTGGTAAGTCCCATGTTGGCCTTTTGGTGGTCGGCGCTGGTGTAGATGATTTCCGCCGCAGTCTGTCCTGTGATGGCATAGTGGAAGCGGTTTTGGATCATGGCGTAGAAGTCGCGGGTGGTGGGGGCGTTTCGGTCGTAGTCGATGCTGCATTCCGCATAGATGTCGGTAATTTGTTGCCAGATGCGCCGCTCGCTGGCACGGATGGAACGCACACGTTCCAACAGTTCGCGGAAATAATCTTTTCCGAAAATCTGCTCGCCCTGCTTCATCCGATTGTCGTCCAAAACAAAGCCTTTCCGGATATACTCGTTGAGAATCTTGGTGGCCCAGATGCGGAATTTGGTCGCCCGTGCCGATGACACGCGGTAGCCCACGGCAATAATGGCGTCGAGGGAATAGAATGCGGTTTCGTTTCGTTGCACTTTTCCTTCTATGGCACCGTGTTGAGTGGTTATTTCCATTTTGGAAACAACCACATCGGCATTTAATTCGTTCTCCTCGAAAATATTCTTCAGATGCTTGCTGATGGCGGGCACGCCCACTCCAAACAGCTGTGCCATTGCTTTCTGCGTGGCCCAGATGGTCTCATCTTTGATCACCACCTGCACCTTGCCTTCCTCCTCGGGCAATTGGTATAATATGAATTGGATTTCGTTCATAATTATCTGTTATTAATATTTTCCATCGCGTGTGTTGCCGTTGCGATTGCCTTTATTTTAACCTGCAAAAGTAACAAAAAAAATCGTATTTTTGCTGACTGTTTTTAGGAATTATTGATTAAAAATTACCGAATATGAGAACGATTATGATTACTGGCGCTTCCACCGGGTTTGGGGAAGCCATCGCCCGCACCATGAGCCGCGAAAACGGCCGACTCATCCTCACCGCCCGCCGCGAGGACAAACTGATGAAGGTGGTGGATGAGATTACCCGCACCACCTCCTGCAAGGTGCTCCCGCTCGTGTTCGATGTGCGCGACCCGCAGGCCTGCGAACGCGCCATCAATTCCATCCCCGAAGAGTTCGCCACCATCGATGTGCTCGTCAACAACGCCGGTCTCGCCGTCGAGCTGGACCCCATCCACAAGGCCTCCCTCGAGGATTGGAACCGCATGATCGACACCAACATCAAGGGACTTCTCTACGTCACCCGCCTGGTGGCTCCGCGGATGGTGGAACGCAAAAGCGGCCACATCATCAACCTTGGCTCCACCGCCAGCCATGAGGTCTATATGGGCGGCAGCGTCTATTGCGCCACCAAGCACGCCGTGCTGGCCCTCACCAAGGGTATGCGCACCGACTTCCTGCCCTACGGCATCAAGGTGACGATGATCGCCCCCGGCGCCGCCGAGACCGAGTTCTCCATCGTGCGCTTCCATGGCGACAAGGAGAAGGCTGACAAGGTGTATCAAGGTTACGATCCGCTTGTGGCACAGGATATTGCCGATATCGTGGAGTTCGTACTCAGCCGTCCGCCGCACGTCTGCCTCAACGAAATCATCGTCACCCCCACGGCTCAGTTCAACGGGGTGATCAACCGCTCGCTGTAGTTTCGCGCCCCGCCATGAGAGCGCGTCAGGCCTTGTTGGGAGTACTGCTGCTGCTGGTCGTTGCGTGGCTGCCCGCGCAGAACTTGCAGGTGTCGCCCGCCGGCGGCTTCTACCAGCACGCCCCGCAGGTGACCATGACCTGCCCCGACGCCGCCCTGCGCATCTTTTTCACCACCGACGGACAGCCGCCTACCGCCGCCGATAGGCCCTACACCCATCCGTTCACCCTCACCAGCAGTTTCTTCTCCGACGCGGCTCTGTACCAAGTGCCGATGTGCCCCCCGTCGAACTTCCACATCCCAGACGACGGTGTGCAGCAGGTGGTGGTGCTGCGTGCCGCAGCGTTCAACAGCGTTGGTCAGCCGGTAGGGCAGGTGGTTACGAACACCTATCTGGTGCAAGATTTGGGCTGCGACAGTCACGGACTGCCGGTGGTTTCGATCTGCGCCTCTCAACATGACATTATCGATGATACGGTCGGTATCTTCGTGCCGGGTGTCTGCTACAATGGCGACGACTGGAGTGGCAACTACTATCAGGAGGGTCGCGAGTGGGAGCGTATCGTGAATTTGGAACTGTATCTACCAGATGGACAGTCACTTAACCAGCAGTGCGGGCTGCGTATCCATGGCGGTTCTTCCCGCCGGTATGTGCAAAAAGGCCTGAGGGTGTATGCCCGCGAGGAGTATGGCGACAAGCGCTTTCGGGCGCGGATTTTCGAGGATACCGATGTGGATGCCTTCAAGCGGCTGGTACTGAAGCCTTTCGCGTGCGCATGGACCCATGCCGGTGTGCAGAATATGGTTACGGAGCAGATTGCCCGCAACCTGCGGCTCGACGTGCCCGCCATCCGTCCCGCCGTGCTCTACCTCAACGGCGAGTACTGGGGCATATACTTCATACAGGAGAAGCCTGACGAGCATTTCCTCAAAGACCATTACGGCGGCAACGAGGACTACTACAACCTGATGTCCAACTGGGTGAGCTTGCTCGACAACGGCACGGATGTCTATTTTCAGGAGATGATGTCGTGGCTGGCCACTGCCGACCTGTCAATAAAGGAGAACTACGAGGAGGCTTGTCGTTTGATTGATGTGGATAATTTTATTGATTATCAATTATTTGAAATATTTATTAATAATGAAGACTGGCCAGCCAACAACATGCGTTGCTGGCAGTATTTTATGGGAAAGTGGAGATGGATTTTTTATGATGGGGATGCGGCATTGAAGCATTTGGAATGGGGTGGATTTGCATACGCTACTTATGATGGCGATGAGGAGTACCCTGCTTCGCGCATTTCTACGCTGCTGTTCCGTAAATTATTGGAGAATCCTGTTTTTCAAAAACGGGTGGTGGAAAGATATAATGATTTATGTCATAGAATTTTAAGTTATTATTCAACGAAACCTTACTTGGATGCCGCGGTGGATGCCATACAGGAGGAAATCCCGTTGCAGATAGATCGTTTTCATTTCCCGGCCACCTATAAAAAGTGGAATGCAGATGTGAAGGAGATGGATGAGTTCCTAAGGAAGCGCCCCGCACAGGCCATTGCCGAGATGTTGGAGTATATCCATGTGAAAGAGGATGTTAGCGCGCTGTCGTTCTACCCCAATCCCACTGCAGGTGAGGCGACGGTCAGTGTAACGGTGGGGGAAGCGGGCATCCGCACCCTGTGCGTATATGACATGGGCGGTCGGATGGTGTATAGCTGTCTGTTGTACTGCGAGGAGGGACAGTCGCAATGCTTCAAGCAGCTGCCGTTGCCTGCCGGAACGTATGTGATAAGGGTAGGGGATAAGAGTGATAAAATTCTGATTGTAAATTAGTTGCGATACCAGCCGGTGGAGGTGTCGTGAATCCAGCGCGGACCTTTCTTGCCGCCCCGCACGTAGTCGGGGTTGGAGATGAATTTCTCGTTGAAAGAGTAGATGAGCCGCACGGTGATGACGTTGTTGTACTGTTTGCGCACCTCTTTCAGATCGGGAACGAAGGGGTTGAAGATGCGGGTGCGCAGCGGCACGAACGAATATTGGAAGCGGAAGTTGAGTTTCAGTCCTTTCCAAAGTCTTATCTTGGCGTCGGCGATGACGCTCCAGTCGTTTTTGCTATACATGCCGGAACGGAGGTCGGTGGTGGTGGTCCAGCCGTTCTCGATCTCGTGGGCGCGCACCAGACGGCCCCATGCGAAGCCGGCCCCGATGGAGCAGCCGCTGCGCCAGTCCTCGTAGTGGAACACCACAGGCACTTCCACATAGTCGAGGTTCAGTTTATACTTGATTTTGTTGTCGAAAGGCACGGAGAAATCTTCGTTGTGCCAGAGCAGGGGCACAGTGTCGTACAGGGTGGCGTTGGCGCGGTAAGAGTTTTGGAAACTGCCTTTCTGGGTGTAGAGCAGTTCGATGGTGGCGAACCAGTGGAAGCTGTTGTCGAGAGGCATCATGACGGAGAGACCGCCGTTGAATCCGGCCTTGTAGAATCCGGCCACCTCGTCGCCATCGACTTGCGTGAAGTTGGCGCCGGCGATGACGGAACCGATGAAGCGCTGGGCTTGTGCCGCGCCGGCGAGGGTGAGTATCAGAAGGCAAAGAATCAGTTTCTTCATGTCTTTCATTTTACGGCGGCAAAGTTACATCATTTTTTGCATTTTCCGCTTTTTTATGGAGAAAATAATATTCAAAGCCAAACTTCGTTATTCCATTACCCTTAACTTGCATTCCCAATGACCACCCAGAAAAATATCCGAATCGACGATTTCGACTACCCGCTGCCCGACGAGCGCATCGCCTTCTACCCCAAAGAGTCGCGAACGACCTCGAAGCTGCTGGTGTATCGCCGTGGCAATCACGAGATTACCGACAGCAACTTCGCCTCGCTGCCCGACTTCCTCACCCCCGACATGATGGTGGTGTTCAACGACTCGAAGGTAATCCATGCGCGGTTGCTGGTACACAATGCTACCGGTGCCGCCATCGAGATTTTCTGCCTCGAACCGCTCGCGCCCACCACAGAACTGTCTGCCGCGCTCGCCCAAACCGGTCCGGTGACGTGGAAATGTTTCGTGGGCAACGCCAAACGGTGGAAACAACCCCTCTCCTTCGAAGTGACGGTCAACGGGCACAATCTCACCGTGACTGCCGAAAAGGGCCGCCAGGTGGAAAATGCCTTCGAGGTACATTTCAGCTGGCAGGATAGGGGAGTGACCTTCGCCGAATGGGTGGAAGCCTACGGCAAAACGCCGCTGCCTCCGTACATCAAACGCCAAGCCGAAACTGGCGACGAGACCCGCTACCAGACGGTCTATGCCCACTACGACGGCTCGGTGGCCGCGCCGACTGCCGGTCTTCATTTTAGTAAGGAGTTATTGCAAGATATTGAAAATAAAGGAATTGAAACTGAATATGTGACGCTGCACGTGGGCGCGGGCACCTTCAAGCCTGTCACCGCCGACACCATCGGCGACCACTACATGCACGACGAGCAGATTGTGATTCGCCGTGAACTGGTGGAACATTTGCTCCGCACCACCGACAAAAGGATTGTTGCTGTCGGCACCACCGTCACCCGCAGCCTCGAGTCGATCTTCATCATCGGGGCCAAACTACAACTCGGTCTCCCCAACCCGCTGCATGTGGAGCAGTGGGAGGTGTACGAGAACCCCGCCATCAGCACCGTCAGCGTGGAGGACGCCTTGAAAGCCATCCTCCATTTTCTGGATGAAAAGGGTCTGGAGTATGTCACCGCCTCCACCTGCCTGATGATTGTGCCGTCGTACTCGTTCAAGATGATGCGGGCCATCATCACCAACTTCCACCAGCCCAAGAGCACGTTGCTGCTGCTCATCTCCGCCTACCTCGGCGACGCGTGGCGCGACATCTATCAACATGCCCTTTCGCACGAGTACCGCTTTTTGAGTTACGGCGACGCCAACCTCTATATGGATTGATATTTTTCGTATTTTTGCAATCAAATTTGCAAGTATGAAAAAATATCTCCTTTTTGTTTTGTTGTTGGGAATGATGGGCGTGATGTTTGCCCAAGATCGTGCCGATAGTATTCATGTACATCACTATGATATTGTATTGAATATCACTAATTTCGATACTAAAATCATTTACGGACATACCGATTTGCAGGTGGTGTCGAAGGTGGATGATTTGCAGTATGTGGATTTGGATTTGCAGCGGTTGGAAGTGGATTCCCTGTGGGTGAACAACCAGCTGGTGAGCAATTTTACGCACGAGGGTACGCTGCTGCACATCCCGCTCAGCCAGTCCTTACAGCAGCATGATACCGTGCAGTTGTGCGTCTTTTATAGCGGTCGTCCTGCTACCGACTCCTACTTCGGCGGCTTCTATTATTCGGGAGAATATTGCTATAACCTCGGCGTGGCCTTCCGCGACCTGCCGCATGTGTTCGGCCGTGCCTGGTACCCTTGCCTCGACTTTTTCACCGACAAGGCCACCTACACGTTCACCATCGAAACCGAGGAAGGCAAGCGCGCTATTTGTGGAGGCGAACTGGTGGATAGTCTCGCCACCGATACCAATACCATCTTCTGGCGTTGGGAACTCAACGATCCCGTTCCCACCTATCTTACTTCGATCGCGGTCGGCAACTACATGCATTATGCCGACACCGTGCAGGGGCTGACACGAGTTATTCCTATCGACATCTATACGCGTCCCTCTGAGTTTGACAGAATCGCTGGCAACTTTGCGCATCTGAAGGATGCGCTCCACATTTTTGAGTCGCGGTTCGGTCCCTATCCGTGGTGCCGAATCGGTTATGTAGGCGTGGCCTTCACGGGCGGTGCCATGGAGCATGTCACCAACATCGCCTACCCACAGCTTGCCATCACAGGTAATAGCGATAACGAGTCGCTCTACATCCATGAGTTTTCTCACATGTGGTTTGGAGACCTTGTGACCTGTTTGCGTGCCGAGGAGATGTGGCTCAACGAGGGATTTGCCCGCTACAGCGAGGCGTTGGCCGACGAAGTGCTCTATCCTTCCGACAATCCGCTCACCGACGGCTACAAGAAGAATATCCGCGACCTGCATGCCAAGGTGTTGCGCAATGCCCATATCGATGATGAGGGCTATTGGGCACTCGACTCCATGCCGCAGGCAGTTACCTATGGCACTACCACCTACGACAAGGGTGCTCTGGTTATTCATACGCTGCGTAAATATATGGGCGACAGCGCCTTTTTTGCGGCTATTCCCGATTTGCTCTCGACTTTTGCCTACCAAAATATCTCCACTCTCCAGTTGTTTGACTTTCTGTCGGCGCACTGTGGCACCAACTTGCACGCTTTCCGCGAGGCGTGGGTGTCGCAGCCGGGATTCCTTCATTTCTCCATCGACTCCATCTGTCCCACAGCAACACCTGGCGAGTATAAGTTCTTTGTGCGCCAGCGGTTGAGCCATGCCCGCCATTTTGGACAAAATAATTTGTTGGATATCACCTTTTTTTCTTCTGATAATCAAAGATATACACTTCGTGATTTTCAATTTTCTGGCGAATTTGCAGAGGGTACGGTGCAGTTGCCTTGGGTGCCAGTTGTCGCTCTTGTGGATTTGGATGAGGAGATGGGAGATGCTATTATTGACTACAATTTTGAGGTGACGAGCAGCGGCTTGAAGACAGCTACCAATGCCAATGTGCGGGTGCTGGTGAACGTATGCACCGACACGGCTTTCCTGTATGTGGCCGATAACCTTGTTGCGCCGGACACCCTGCGTGGAGAGAACAGTCATCTGTTGGGCATCTCCAACCAGCACTATTGGAGCATCGTGGTGCCGGGTGATGTGTTAGAAGGCAGTATGCGTTTCGACATCAAGGCGGGTAGCGAGAACGATCCCGACTATGAATTTTTGTATGGCCACACGATGAACGAGCTGGTGATGCTCTATCGCCGCAATCCGGGCGATGTTTGGATGCCACTGGGAACCACGAAAACCGGCACGTTGGCTAATGGACATTTGGCAGTTGACGGTATCCGTACAGGAGAGTATGCCATCGGCATCGGCGACGGTACGGTCGGCGTAGACTTGGCAGAGAGTGAACAAACTTTGTTCGCCGTGTATCCCAACCCTGCCAGCGACAATCTTATTGTGGAGAATGTGCAATCATTGAATAATCAAATACTTCGTTGTTTTATTATGGATATGAATGGTCGCCAAGTGATGTCGCAGATGATTTTAAGTAATTATAACAATTTGAATATTAGTAATTTGAAATCCGGAATATATCTCCTTTCTGTTGAAAGTGACGGAGAGGTGATTTATTCCACCAAATTCATTAAACAATAAATCATTCTACCCTGACCTACCATGAAGATTGCTGTCAATACCCGTCTTTTATTGAAAGATAAATTGGAGGGGATAGGTGTATTTACCTGTGAAACAATGCGTAGGATGGTGCAAGCTCATCCAGAGCATACCTTCTATTTTATTTTCGACCGAAATTATGACGAGCGTTTTCTCTTTGCGGAGAATGTGAAGCCCGTGCTCACCTTTCCTCCGGCGCGTCATCCCTATTTGTGGTACATCTATTTCGAGTACTCCATCCCGTATGTGTTGCGCAAGCTAAAGCCTAACCTGTTCCTCTCGCCCGACGGGTGGCTTTCGTTGAGAACCGATGTCCCTCAGGTGGACGTGATTCATGATTTGAATTTCGAGTATCGGAAAGATTTTCTTCAGTCAAAATTCCAAAATTATTATGTGAAATATTTTCCGCAGTTTGCGCGGAAAGCGGCTCGTTTGGCCACGGTTTCGGAGTTTTCCAAGCGTGATTTGCACAATTTTTATGGGATTGATGAAGATAAAATTGATGTGGTGTATAATGGCAGCAGCAGTCGTTTCGTGCCACTGTCGCGCGAGCAGCAGATAGAGGCGAAGGTGAAGTATGCGTGGGGCTGCGACTATTTTCTCTTTGTGAGTGCCATCCACAAGCGTAAGAATTTGGCCAACATGTTAAAGGCTTTTGATGCCTTCAAAGATAGCACCGACACCGACATGAAATTTGTGGTGGCGGGTGAACAATTTGGAAATCAGGATGATGTGAACGAAGCGTTACGTACCATGCGTCATGCTGCCGATGTGCGTTTCTTGGGGTATGTCACCGCTGAGGAGCTGGGCGAGCTGATGGGTTCGGCCCATGCTTTGGTGTACGCTTCTCTCTTTGAGGGCTTCGGTATACCGATTTTGGAGGCTTTTGCGGCCGATACGGCGGTTATTACCTCCAATGTGACCTCCATGCCGGAGGTGGCTGGCGATGCCGCTATTTTGGTGGATCCTCTTTCTGTGGAGCAGATTGCTGATGCCATGAAGGCTTTAGCCACCGATGAACCTCTGCGGCAGTCGCTCATCGCCAAAGGTCGCGAGCAGCGTACCCGCTTCAGCTGGGAGCAGACCGCCGACAAGTTGTGGAACTGCGTGGAGAAAGCGATGCAGTAATTTTATTAGCCAGTATAGCATGCACCATTCCGCCGGCCGAAGGCTGGCGGAATCTCGAAAAAAAAGAGCCGCATTTTTGCGGCTCTTTTCACAGTATTTTTTTTGATTTTGTTTATCGTTTCGTGACGATGAACTTTTGAGAGATGACTTTCTCGCTGTTGCGTACATTGAGGAAGTAAATGCCCTGTGCAAAGTCGCTTACGCTATAGGTGAGCACCTCGGTACCTCCAGTGAGCTCAGCGTTGATGACGCGAACTACTTTTCCCTGTGCATCCGTGATGGTGATCTGGGTGTTGCCCTCCATGCCGTTGATGACAAGGTTCAGCTGGTCGTTGACGGGGTTCGGGAATGATCTGACAGAGGCTTCGTGGCTGTATTCGTTGATGGCAGCGGGAGCACCTGACGGATTCACACCGTCCTCGTTGACGATGATAGTGAGGTTGCGAGCGGCAATCACCTCCTTTGTGCCAACGGTATCGCCGTAACCACCAAGGATATGACCATATCTGCGGTTCACGATGTAGGGGTTGTAGATACCGTTACGGTCGGTGCCAGTCTCGGGATCGCTGTTGCGTAACTCAGCTTTCAGTTTCAAGGTATAAGTGCCGTTCTCCAATCCGGTGAAGGTGACCTTGTTCGGAATGTTCTTGAAGGCTTCGAAGTAGAAGTAGTCGAACTGCATGATGGTGCTGTTGGCGGTCTGACGGAAGGCGAAGGTGGTGCTTGGAATCTCACCGGTGGGTTCTGTCAGGTCGGTTACTCCATAATATGCGCCCGAACGGTCATAATAGGTGGAAATACTGAAGTTCTCCACGAGGTTCGGCATGTCATCTTCGGAAATGGCCTGTTCGCTGTATTGTAGCTCATAACTCATATCCATTCTTTCGCCATTCCAAATGGTTTCAGTGGTGTTGTTGAGGTAAGCGTAGAAATAGGAGGGAGTATTCTTGGCAAGATAGATAGTGTCGCCTAACAGTTCATTCGGTGTATTAGTATAAGCTCTGTTGTAGCTGGAACGGGTCAAGATACAAGTATCAGCGAAGATGATTTCGAGGTCGTACTGGTTGACCACATAGCTGATGATGCTGTCGCAACCATGTGCTGTTTCGAGTTCTTCAGTTTCAGGAATTACGGGAATGCCATTGGTAATAGCGTAGGTTTGTCCGCCATAGGTGTATTCGTCCAGACCGGTGCCGATGTTGATTTCGCGTACAATGTTGTAGGTCGGCCAGATGGTGAACTCAATCGTGTCGATGGCGTTGCCGGTGCATTCGTTCACATCGGTGATGACCATAGCCAAACGATACTCGCCAGCTTCCAGCTCATTCAGGGTAATGGTGGTCTCTTCATTGGTCACCTCATCCATTTCAGCCAAAATCTCACTATTGTTCACATTCACCCATTGTACCATGTAGGTGGGGGCACCACCCGTGATGGTGAAGGTGATAACGTTGTCCTCGCCGTAGCAGCTCTCGGCGTTGGCGATAGACTGTCTGGCGCTGACAGTACCAGGATCGGTAACAACGACCTGGTCTTCGGTTACGCAGCCGTTGCCGTCGGTGATGACGTACGAATATTCATTGCCTTCCAATTCATTGAAGGTGATGATGTAGAGTTCATCGGCATTCTGTTCGGTGATGTTTACTGTTTCTCCATCGTTCCAAGAGCAGGTGAAGTCAGGTGTTCCATTAACCGTAAGGGTTACGGAACCTAACTCGGTGCAGGTTACATCGGTAACGCTGGCATTGACATCCGGCAGAGCATTCACGATGACGGTGAGAGAGTCAGACGTGTTGGAACAGCCGTTGGCATCGGTAACCTTCACGGCATATTTGCCTGCGTCAGTAGCGGCAATATCCTCGAGGGTGAGGGTCTCGCTGTTCTCTTCGAGTTCGGCACTACCTCTGCCCCATTCGTAGGAATAACCATCTGCTTCGGGAGCGGAGATGGTAAGCGTTCCGCCAAGACAGATGTCGATAGTGTTGTTGTCAATCTCTACGTCCTCACCGTCTTTGGTGATGGTGAGCGTAACGGTCGGAAGAGCGTTCACGGTCATGGTAATCTCATCGGTGGCCGAGCAGTTGTGGCTGTCGGTACCGGTTACCATGATGGTGGTTTCTTCGGTGATCGTCACATTGATGCTCTCACCTGTGCGGTCATCGCTCCATGAATAGCTTTCGGCACCCGATGCGGTAAGGGTGGTGGTGCTACCGTAGCATACGCTTTCAGCACCAGTGATGGTGACATCGGGCAATTCGTACACAGTAATGGTGACGGTGTCAGAAGTGTTGGAGCAGCCATTTCCGTCGGTGACCAACACAACGTACTTGCCAGCCTCGGAGATCTCGAGCAGATCGTCAGTTTCTCCGGCAATTGTTGCATTGCCTTTGTGCCA
>JAFXTS010000017.1 GCA_017535665.1 Bacteroidales bacterium
AAAGCACCTCGCTGGTGCCGCTCGGACTAATGCTGCCGCCTTCACCAGCCGTGGCCGTGATGGTGTAGCTGTCGCGCACGAAGGTCGCCGTCAGGGTATGGTCGGCGGTGATGTTGTCGAAGGTGTATTCGGAAATGGCTCCGCTATACACACCGTCCACCAACACCGAGTCGATATGGTAACAGTCGGCAGGCGCGATGGGCACCGTCAGGCTCTCGCCGTAGGTCACGTTGGTGGTACCCGCCGGAGAAACGCTACCGCCCTCGCCAGCTGTCGTGATGACGGTGTAGCTGTACTGGGCGAAGGAAGCCGTAATGGTGTGATTGGCCTGTACGTCGGTGAACGACCAGCTGTTTTGTGCAGCCTGCTGCTCACCGTCAACGGTCAGATAATCTATGTACCAGCCTTCATCGGGGGTGACGGTGCAGTTCCAACTGTCGCCGCAAAGTACCTCGCTGGGGCCTGCAGGACTAATGCTGCCGCCTTCACCAGCCGTGGCCGTGATGGTGTAGCTGTCGCGCACGAAGGTGGCCGTCAAGGTATGGTCAGCGGTGATGTTGTTGAAGGTGTATTCGGAAATGGCTCCGCTATACACACCGTCCACCAACACCGAATCGATATGGTAACAGTCGGCAGGCGCGATGGTCACCGTCAGGCTCTCGCCGTAGGTCACGTTGGTAGTGCCCGCCGGAGTGACGCTACCGCCCTCGCTGGCCGCTGCCGTGATGGTGTAACTGTACTGGGCGAAGGTAGCCGTAAGGGTGTGGTTAGTCTGTACATCAGTGAACGACCAGCTGTTTTGTGCAGGTTGTTGCTCGCCATCAACAGTCAGATAGTCAATATACCAGCCCTCATCAGGCGTAATGGTGCAGTTCCAGTTATCGCCGCACAGTACATCTGTCGTGCCGACTGGACTGATGCTGCCGCCTTCGCCGGCCGTGGCTGTGATGGTGTAACTGTCGCGCACGAAGGTCGCCGACAGAGTATGGTCGGCGGTGATGTTGTCGAAGGTGAATTCGGGAATGGCTCCGCTAAACACACCATCCACAAACACCGAGTCGATATGGTAGCAGTCGGCAGGCGCGATGGTCACCGTCAGGCTCTCGCCGTAGGTCACGTTGGTGGTGCCTGCAGGAGAAACGCTACCGCCCTCGCTGGCCGTCGTAGTGACGGTGTAACTGTACTGGGCGAAGGTGACCGTGAGAGTGTGATGGGTGTGGATTTCAGTAAACGACCAGCTGTCCTGTGCAGGTTGCTGCTCGCCGTCAACAGTCAGATAATCAATATAGTAACCTTCATCGGGTGTAATGGTGCAGTTCCAGTTGTCGCCGCACAGTACATCTGTCGTGCCGACTGGACTGATGCTTCCACCCTCGCCAGCCGTGGCCGTGATGGTGTAGCTGTCGCGCACGAAGGTCGCCGATATGGTATGATTTTCAACAATATTACTGAAAAGATAGTCACTGATAGCACCTGAATAAACGCCATCAACAAAGACGGAATCAACATGGTAACAGTCATCAGGTGTGATAGTTACAAAGACATCACTCGTACAAAATACCATCGTGTCGGAGGGTGAGATGGTGCCATTATCCTGAACGAAGGACTCAATATAGAAGATATCATCAGAAATAAACGCCTCCACCACATAATCCATTCTTACATTATCAATGACATAGAACTCCACAGGCTCCACCCACTCGCCATTTACTCGCAAAGAGTCCATGTGGAAACAGTCGAACAGCGGGAGTTCAACCTCTGCCATCTCACCACAAATTGCACCGAACAAATCTGTTAAAACTTCTTCTCCATCAAGATTTACAGCTGAAGAGATACTATACTCTATCTGTTCGAAGACCACATCCAGGGTATGATCTGCCACCACATTGGCGAAGGTGTAACTATCTGTGAGTTCATCTATTTCCTCACCATCTATCATGATAGAAGCGATGGCAAAACAGTCATCAGGAACGATGGTTACGGTCAGGCTCTCGCCGTAGTTCACGTTGGTGGTGCCTGCGGGAGTGACGCTACCGCCCTCGCTGGCCGTTGCGGTTATGGTGTAGCCATACTGGGCGAAGGTGGCCGTGAGGGTGTGGTTGGCCTGTACGTCGGTGAACGACCAGTTGTCCTGTGCAGCCTGTTGCTCACCATCAACCGTCAGATAATCAATATAGTAACCTTCTTCAGGTGTGATGGTACAGCTCCAACTGTCACCGCAAAGCACCTCGCTGGTACCGTCAGGAGTGATGCTGCCTCCCGTTCCGGCCGTGGCCGTGATGGTATAGCTGTCGCGCACGAAGGTGGCCGACAGGTCATGGTCGGCGGTGATGCCGCTGAAGGTGTATTCGGCGATAGCGCCGCTATACACGCCATCCACAAACACCGAGTCGGTATGGTAGCACTCGTCCGGCGTGATGGTCACCGTCAGGTTCTCGCCATAGGTCGCGGTGGTAGTGCCCACAGGAGAAACGCTGCCGCCCGTGCCAGCCGCAGTGGTAATGGTGTAGCTGTACTGGGCGAAGGTGGCCGTAAGGGTATGGTTGGCCTGAATGCCCGTGAACGACCAACTGCCCTGCGCGGACTGCTGTTCGCCGTCAACAGTCAGATAGTCGATATACCAGCCTTCATCGGGCGTGATGGTGCAGATCCAGTTGTCGCCACAAAGCACATCACTGGTGCCGCTCGGACTGATACTGCCGCCCTCGCTGGCCGTAGCCGTGATGGTGTAGCTGTCGCGCACGAAGGTCGCCGACAGCGTATGGTCGGCGGTGATGCTGCTAAAGGTGTATTCGGCGATAGCGCCGCTAAACACGCCGTCCACCCACACCGAGTCGGTGTGGTAGCACTCGTCCGGCGTGATGATCACCGTCAGGCTCTCGCCGTAGGTCATGGTGGTAGTGCCGGCAGGAGAAACGCTACCGCCCGTGCCAGCCGTGGTGGTGACGGTGTAGTTGTACTGGGCGAAGGTGGCTGTGAGGGTATGGTTGGCCTGCACGTCGGTGAACGACCAGCTGTTTTGTGCAGCCTGTTGCTCACCGTCAACAGTCAGATAATCAATGTACCAGCCCTCATCAGGCGTAATGGTGCAGTTCCAACTGTCGCCGCAAAGTACCTCGCTGGTGCCGGCAGGCGTAATGCTACCGCCCTCGCTGGCCGTAACAACAATGTTATACTGCTTCTGCAAGAACGTGGCATCCATCACATAATCCAATAAAATATTATGCAAAGAATAGTTAGCCGCGGAATCACCCACACTACTATAGGATGCCGACTCACCATTCACCACAAGATGGTCAATAGAATAACAAGGATAAGCCAACGTTAAGGTGGTATCGGAACCGCAATTCACACTCATCACCTCCTGAGCCATCAACAGGGTTCCATCGTAATAGTTTACCACGATCTGTTTATCCGCCACTTGCTGATAGTTAATCACAAGATCCTGATCAGACTGCACATTGGAGATGACATACGTAGCGGTATCGGGCAACCAGCTCACGCCATTCGGATGATAGGTCAGAGCGGTCGTGATATCCACACCATTCAACAGCACTTGTTCGATGCGTTCACATGCAGAAGGAAGGATGGAGAAGATTAAATCACCATCACAATCCACACCTCCCTGTGAAAGCGTCACTTGGCCATCGCCATTATTAGTAAGATTCAACTGGTAATGCAATCCTCTGAATTTCACATAAATATTTAAATCTTCACGAATATCAGAGACCTCAAAAGTGGCAATTTGTCCATTGAAAGTAAGCTCAGAGTCAGGCAGATGCACACCGTTCACAAAGACAGAATCCACTGCATAACAGTCGATAGGTTCAACCGTAAAGGTCATGGTAGAACCGCAGACCGGGAAGGCACCCATCGGACTGATCGTACCGCCAGGGGTTGTCTGAGCCGTCATCAGATAATCCAATTGATTGAAATTCACTGATATAGTATGATTTTCAACAATATCATTCAGAGTCAATACCTTACTATCGCCATCCGTCTGCAACCATTCATTACGGATAACGCCATCCACGCGCACGCTACCTACGGCATAGCAATCATCAGGAGTAATCGTGATGGAGAAGTCGGAGCCGCAGTCGAGTACATTCTCCCCGAGGGAGGTCACCGTGCCATGAGCATTGAGGGCTGTCACCGTTACGGTATCTTGTGCCATTGCGAAAGTGGCGGTCAGACTACTATCACCGCGGATATTGCTGAACGTATAGACATCACCAGCGGGGTTGAAGCCCGTCCACTCTACTCCATTCACCTGCACAGATTGGATGATATGGCAGGGAGCCGGGGTAATGGTCACGGGTAAGGTCTCTCCACAAGTCACAGCGGTATCGGCGTTGGGCTGGAGGCTACCGCCATCGCCTACTACGTTAAGGGCGATCTGCTTGATTAAGGATTCAAACACCACTTCAATTGTCTGACTCTCCTCAACATTCTCAAAAGTATAAGAATCGCTGATTTCCACTGGAGTTCCATTCACCCGTATTTCTGCAATATAGTGACAATCATCTGGCGAAATCGCGAAGGTCTGGCTATCGCCGCAGAGAAGTTGCACTGCACCTGTCGGCATGATTGTGCCACCCTCACCTGCTGATGCCGTGATCGTTTCACTATTGCGGGCAAACGTAGCCGAGATTTCGTGCGGGGTGGTCACATGGTTAAAGGTATAATGGTCGATATTTCCATAATACATTCCATCAACAAACACAGAATCAATATGATAACAAGCATCAGCAGTAATGTCGAACGACTGCTGTTCACCCCAAGGCACCCACACATCCGTAGCAGGTGTGATGGAACCACCAGAACCCGCATTGACGGTAATTTCATAGTTGTACCGCGTGAAAACCGGCTCAATGGTGTGATATTCATTCACATTGACAAAAGTGTAACTGTTGGCGGCAGCATTCGTCACGCCGTCAATCAGGAGTCCAGAAACATAGTAACCTTGTGCTGGTGTAATGGTATAGGTAAGAGGATCGCCGCACAACAGCCACGTGGTATCAGCGGGCACAATGGAACCGCCATCTGCCTGAACGGCTACCACATAGAACGGATCTCTCGCGAAAACCACCCTGAGGGTACTATCCCCTGTGATATCATTAAACGAGTACTGAGACGGACTTCCCACATACACATCATTCACAAATACCGAATCAATATGGTAGCAAGCGGCCGGATGGATGCGCACCACAGTATCGGTACCGTATGGGAGTGTAGCCGACTCGGGTTCTACACTTCCCTCCCCGCTTATCACCTCACATTGGAGTTGATACATATATTGAGCCACTACCGCAGAAATGGTATGATCGGCATGGATATTCAACAAATCATAATGGTCATCGGCGGGCAACTGAACGCCATCTACCACAATATTCTGCATATAATAACCCTCTGCTGGGGTGAAAGTATAAGTGGCATTCTCTCCACATACATAGTCGTCAGTCAGACTAACAGAAGCAATCTCACAATTGGCAACAGATTGTACTTCAATATGATATCTGTTCTTTATAATTTCTATTTGTAAAAGAATGTTTTGATGAATAGGGTTGAAAGAATAGGCATCCAAGGCAACCGTATCGGTGCCATTATACCTCACTCTCTCCACGCTATAGCAATCGTCGGGACAGAGGGCGGAGAGCAGCGTATCGGTGCCACAGAGCACTTCAGTAGATTCATCCTCCACCACAACGCCATTTTCTATTACCTGACGCTGCACCCTATAAGTTTCAACTACAAATTGGGCCTGAAGAGTAAAGTCGCTTCTGATATCGTTAAGTTTCAGCACAATGTGCTGGTCAATAGTATCCAACAAGTGGTTCACACATTGCCCATCCAACCATACTGAATCTAAAAGAGCACAATCGTCAGGGACAAATTCATACTTAAAATTATCACCACAAGCAAGATGCAATGAATTTCCTATAATCGTTCCTCCTCCATTGCTCACCAATGTGGCCTCATATTCTATACCTTCAAAAATGAACTCCAATTTATAATCAGAGTGTATATCATTGATAATCAACAATGTATCATTATCTATATCCCAATCCACACCATAATTGACGATACGCGCCAATCGGTTGCAGTCATCGGGATGGATGGCGATAGCGATGGTATCGCCGCAATTGACGCGAGTTCCCGAATGCCAATCCACCGTGCCCGATCCTGTCACACTCGACAGTACCGAATACTGGAGGGTGGTGCAGTAAACCGAGAAATTGCAATCATCGGTCAGAGCATCAAATGAGAAAAACAGCGTATCACCACTCCATACCATATTCCCAACATTTTGGAAATCAGCCGCTGCCATAACAGTTCCATTCACAACAACGGAATCCAGCACCTGACAATCCGTGATCACCGAATAGCAAGTGAACGGTTGTCCGCAGGCAAGCATCGTATCAGCGACAGAAACGGGCACAGCACCTGAGGCCACAAAATGTACCGAGTCAATAGAGAAATGCGCAGACACGTATGCATCTGTCTGCAAATCTTGAATGACATAATAGTACACATTGTGATCGAATGAAAGCTGTGATGGGAGATACCACACACCATTTACGAAGGCAGAATCCAAATGGTAGCAGTTATCGGGGATGAATTCCACGGTAAAGTTCTCACCGCAACCCACCGCACCAGCAGGATAGGTGAGCGAACCATGCTGCGGTACCGTTTCCACTATGGAGAATGTGATGCGTTCGAACTTGGCAATCAGTTCCACAGGACCATCCAAGGAAGCGACAGAGATGGTTGTCGCACCATACTCATCCAAAGAATAATCTGTTAGGGTTTCTCCATTATAGGAAATCTGAGAGATGACATAGCAATCATCCGGAGTGATGGTGAACGTAAGGGCATCGCCACACTGGGCCTCTCCCGACACCACCTCGCCCGTAATCTGTCCATCACCTTCTGCAATGGTTGTAATGGGATAAGTGATGGGAGCAAAATGCGCATCAACAGTATGGTTATCTGTAATATTCGAGAAGGTATAAAGCAAGGAATCGCCTGTTTGTGCGCTGGCATTAGGACGATGCAACATCAAATCGGTGCTTACCACGCCGTCAATCCAAACTGTATCCACATAATAGCAAGCATCCGGAACAATCGTCATCTGCATTTCACCATCGCATAGTACGATGCTGTCGCCAGAAGGCACCACACGGCCATGTGCTCCAGCCTGAAGCGATATCTGATAGGGAATCGTCTCAAATTCAGCAAGCAACAAATGATCGGCACGAACATCGGAGAAGGTGTAGGTAGCCACATCATTCACCTCCACGAGTTGGTCAGTAACCTCCACCCCATCAACCCAGACACCACGGATTCGGTTACACACTATCGGCACAACAGATACGGACAGATTGCCTGAACACTGAACATGCGAAACACCTGACGGGATGAAGGATCCATTGCCCACCACCTGCTTAGAGATATCATACGTGAGCGTAGCAAAAAACACCTGCACGGTATGGGCTGCTGTTATATCGGTCAATGAGAAAAGGAGCGTATCGCCGAAGCCAGCCTGCTGACAAGGACGGTGTTCTACGGATTCGGTAACATCCTCATCATCAATCAATAACATAGAGACATACGAACACTCATCGGGAACAGCTGCGAAGGAGAGATCGGTGCCACAAAGCACTTGCTGGCTACCTTGATGTGAGATGGAACCCGAACCAGAGGTCGTAACAGCCACTGTGTACGCCTTTTGGATGAAAGTAGCAGATACCGTATGTGTCGCCCTACAATCAGGAACAATGGCCCTCATGCTGTCAGGTGACACATAGTGCAGATACTCATCATGTTGCACACCATCCAAATAGAAGTGACCTATGCTATAGCACGGGTCGGCCTTCAGACCGAAGACGGCATTGCCGCTGCACACCACTGGTGGAGGTAACGTGATGGTCCCATGATCAACAGGTTCTGCTGACATGGTATAAGATACTTCACCGAAATAAACATCCAACTGATGATTCCCGACAAGATGATTGATTTCCAGAGGATTATTCAGCTGAATCAAATCCCCATCCAACTGCAAGGAGTCGAGCTGGCGGCAGAATGAAGGAGTAAAGGTGAAAGAAGTGGTGGCAAAATAACTGGAATCCACTGCCGACATGGGCGTCACCGTTCCAAAGCCGTGTTTCACTACCGTGACGGAATAGGTCAGCACCTCGAAATCGGCATTCAGGGTAGTATTTTGTAAAACATTCGTCAGCTGATACGGATTTTGCGCACCGACTGAAACACCATTAACTTGTACGTCAGACAATTGATAGCCTTCATTCGGCAAGAAGCTGAATTCAAGGATATCATCATAATGAACGCGGCGGGTAGTTTCGTTGATGGAATCGCCGCCCGTAACGGTAAGCGTACCCCCCACTGAGTGGGAGAAGGTGACCTCATACTGCTCGCGCACAAACACTGCGGATATCGTATGAGGAGCCGACACATTGTAGAAAGTATAGGTCCAGCCAGAGGGATTAACTCCCGATGCAGGAGTACCATCAACATACACAGTATCAATCAAATATCCCTGATTAGGTGTAATGGTGAAAGATTGGTTGGTCAGACCGGCTACACCCACTTCACCCGACGGGGAGATGGTTCCTCCTACTCCAGCCGAAGCCGTAATCACATAGTCATCCACCGCAAAAGTAACTCTTATCGTATGATTGTCCACCACATTGGTGAAGGTGTAAGAAGAGATGGAACCACCATGCCAATAGTTATCCACCACCACATCCTCCACATGATAGCCAGGGTCGCCAGTAAAGAAGAAAGTGGTGTCGTGGCCCCAAGGCACAATCACCTGCGAGAAGGGACCACCATCAGGGGTGACACTGCCGTGTTGACCGACAGTAACAAAAATGGAGTACTGTATTCCGATGAAAGTCACGGAAAAAGTGTGATCCCCCAGCACAGGTGAAATCAAGTAGCTGAAGGAGGTCTGGAAGGCAGCTGCTGACAGTTCCTGACCGTCGAGCATGACCGACTGGATGTAATAACCCGGGTCGGCTGTCACCGTCAGGAGGTAATCATCGCCTTCAGACACCGATGCACTCGGCGTTACGGTGCCGCCAGCATTGGCACTTACATAAATCGTATGCTCCAAGCCAATGGTGTTCGGACGAATGAGAATGTCATCAATAAACATACCCAAATAGGTGCCATCCGGACAATAATGAATGATCACATACTGCGCATCAGCTGGCAAATTAACTGAGAGACTCTGCCACGAGTCCGAATCGGCATACAAGGTATCTGTCCACCATGTGAAATCTGCCGGAGAGCTATAACTGGCAGCAGAGGTATAACCTATACGAAAAGGTTCGGCCTGCCAATCCCCTATACCCGTGCAATACTTGAAACGCAACTGCACAGAATCGGCAGTGGCATTAGTAAAACGAGGGGAGATCAGATATTGGTTATACCCACCACTCATCTGCGCATACGTACAAAAAGACCATGAGTTAGGCGTACTATATACCGAAGCCCCATAATCAGCAGGCACAACCCCCGTCAACTGGAGGGTAAGACTGGTGGGAGACTCTATCACCGACTGCCAACCTTCGGTCAACGTATTGGCGCCATCGAAATTATAGGCATACGGCAACGACACCTG
This sequence comes from Bacteroidales bacterium, assembly GCA_017535665.1. Classification (GTDB taxonomy): domain Bacteria; phylum Bacteroidota; class Bacteroidia; order Bacteroidales; family WCHB1-69; genus UBA1756. The sequence continues at coordinate 9,647 of JAFXTS010000017.1, forward strand.
CGCAAGGGCAAGCCCCTGTATCCAAAACAACAATAACAGGAAGTATATTTTCTTCATAACCAATGGGTTTACAAAATAAATCTTTTTACTTGAGTTTCACTCCTTTAGGAAGAAACTGCGAGCAATCTCCTCCATGACGGAAAACATCACGCACGACGGATGAGGAGATGCAGGAATATTCGGGGAGGGTGGGGATGAAAAGGGTCTGCAATTCAGGCCACAATTTCCGATTCGCCTCCGCCATATCTTTTTCATATTGGAAATCGATGACATTGCGCAAACCACGCACCAAAAATTTGGCATTCAGGGTTTTGCACAAGTCAACTGTAAGTCCGTTATAATCAATTATTTCAATATTATCAAAAGAAGATAAAACTTGCTGAAGCCACTGTTTCCGTTGCTCTACCGGGAAGCATCCGGGCTTGTCGGCATTCACCCCGATGGCCACATAGATTTTGTCAAATAGCGGTGCAACCGCCTCAATGACGGAGAGATGCCCCAACGTGACGGGGTCGAAAGAGCCGGGGAAAACTGCTATCTTCATGCCTCAGGAGCTACCAATTGATAAATGTGTTTCAGGCGGCCGGCCACATCTTCCCATTTCAGGTTGTTGGCCTCCTCGCAGCCTTTTTCCGAAAAAACTTTCGCCAAAGCGGGGTAATGCAGAATGCCGTAAATCGCATCGGCGGTGGCGTCGATGTCCCAAAAATCTACCTTGATGGCATATTGCAATACTTCGGAAACACCTGATTGTTTGGATATTACCACGGGAACGCCCGACTGCATGGCCTCTAACGGCGAGATACCGAAAGGCTCTGAGATGGAGGGCATGACATATACGTCACTCATGCCGAACATCTTGTCGATGTCTTTGCCACGAAGGAAGCCCGTGAAGTGGAAGCGGTCGGAGATGCCCAGTTCGGCCACACGGCGGATGACACGCGGCATCATGTCGCCGTCGCCGGCCAGCACAAAACGCACGTTGTCGTCCATCTCCAGCACCCGTTTGGCGGTTTCCACAAAATATTCGGGACCTTTCTGGAAGGTGACGCGCCCGAGGAAGGTGACGATCTTCTCTTTCACTGGACGGTTGCCATCCACCTGACGCACAGAAGGTTCAACGGCATTATGCAGCGTAAAAACCTTGTCGGCGGGGATGCCGTACTTTTCGATGACGATATTGCGGGTGAGGTTGCTGACGGCGCACACGGCATCGGCGGCCATCATGCCTTCCCGTTCGAGGTTATAGACGATGTCGTTGCGGTTGTTTTCACCCGAGCGGTCGTATTCGGTGGCATGGATGTGGACCACGAGCGGTTTGCCACTGACGCGCTTGGCGGCGATGCCGGCGCGATAGGTGAGCCAGTCGTGGGCGTGAATCACATCGTACTGTTCGGAGCGGGCAATCTCTTCAGCCACCAATGCATACTTCTCCACCTCCTGCATCAGGTTGGCACCATAACCGCCCTGAAAGCGGTACTTGCGCTTCCCTCCACCTTCCACATCCTCAAAAACTCCGCTTTCTATCTGATTGACAATGTTATAATAATCATCAATGCCAATATAAGGCACCATCTGCGAGTTCACCTCAATATAAGAGATCTCTTTCGAGAAGGCGCTATAGCGAATCTGTCGGGGGTCGAAGGCGAAGTCGCTGGCGTTGACAATGCGCGCACTGGTCTGATCCTCGTCACCGTAGGCTTTGGGAACCACCAGAGCCACCTCCACGCCGTTGTGCGCCAAACCGCGGGTCAGACCATAACAGGCCGTACCCAAACCACCGGAAATATGAGGGGGAAATTCCCACCCGAACATCAGCACTCTCATAGTATTATTTTTCTGATTTCAAAATTTCAGCAATCGGCACCACATTGAATTTCACATCGTTGCGGGTCGCGATATAGGCATCGATATACTGGAGACAATGGAGGTCGGTAGAGGTTACAAACTCCACATCATAGCTGCTGATACGATCCACTATCTGCTTCAGCATCAGTTCAGTAAGTTCGCCGTTGTGCATAGCGAAGTCGCCGTTTCCACAGCAGCAGAGTTTCATATCGGGGTCGGTCACCAGCTCCAAGCCCTTCGTATTTTGCAGTAACGTGATCGCATCATCACTCGGATAGATGTTTCGTGCCGAGCAGGAGCGGAAATAGAACACCTTATGGCCGAATGTATTATTCAGGCATTCCACATGTTTCTTGTTGACGATGTAGTCGCAAAGCTCATAGGAGTCTTGCACCACGTGCGCCACAGCCGACTGCACCGCGGAGTGTTGGCACAGCTGCTTGGCATATTTTTTCAGATAGCCCACGCAATCGCTGGAGGGGCACACAATCGGATAGCCATTATCGAAATAGCGCACCAGCCGGAAGGCAAGATCATGGGCGGCATCAATCTCACCGCGCATCAGAAACTGACGGCCACAGCAGGTGAGATCACTGTTGTAGTACGGTATCTCGCCCATCCGTTCCAACAGCGACAGAATCGGCTGCACGCCGTATGGCAGGAACAGATCCATGTGGCAGGGGATGAACAGGTTGACCGTATATTTCTTGGGAGTAAAGTCGTACATAGGCGGATTATTTACTATTCTTCGGGGGCAAACATCGGATCCCAAGCGGGAAGCATAATCGGTTTGCTATCAAACATTTTCAGATATTTTTCAGGGATATATTTGCTTTCGATCACCACGCGAAACATATATTCGTTGAACCATTCGTTGGTCATAATCAGGAAGCCCTTGTAGCCGTAGTTGCTGCCCCAGCTGTTCTCCACCATCCATTTCTTGGGCTGGTCGTTGGCATCAAGATCGACAGCGCAGAGGGTCATGGCGTGCGACGAGCCGCTGGCGAAGGTGCTGACACGCTGTTTTTTATCCATTTTGAAATCAACGCCGAAGAGGGAGGCGTAGTCGTAGTTGTTGACATCCATGAAGCCCTTGTCGCGGTTGAGGAACTTGCCCACATCGCAGGAGAAATACATCATGGTGCTGTCTTTGATGGAGGCGATGGCCATCGGGGCGATCTCTTCCATCGGGAGGTTGAGGTATTTCCAGTTGTCGCCGTCGTACACGTGGCGGTCGTATTCAATTTCATACACCTTGTAGTACTCGCGGGTGGGGTCGTTCATGATCATGTAGAAAGTGGAGAAGTCGGCGGGGGCGTACTTGTCGCGGAACGAGGCGGGCGTATAGGTGGCGGTCTCCACAGGTTTGCCGCTCTTGTCGCGCTGAGTCCATGAGAACTCGGCGGGCGGTTCCCCGAAGTTGAGGGCGAGGATCTTGTACACCACCTTCAGCATCTCCTGTTTGCGCTGCTGGAGCTGAGCTTCGGTAGTGCCCTTCTTGGCGCCCATCTCGCGCAGTTCAAGTCCGTACTCGCGGAGCTTGAGGCTCAAGACCGATGACATTGTGGAGGTCTTGTTGCTGCTGTTGGTCTCGCGCATCGCTTCAGCCGGCACCACGCCGTACTTGTCGATGAGGTTGGCCACGCCGGTAAACTGGCCACCGTCGCCGATGGGGTTCTTGAAGAGCCATTCCACGGTCTTGTCGTCCATAGGCGACTTACGGGTGTCGATGATGGCTTGAAGGAAGAGGTTTGATTTCTCGAGCTGGTCCCAGAAGAAGAGATACACCTGCGAGAACTGGAAGTCGGCGGGCAGGTCATATTTGGCGATGGCTTTAGCGCGCAGCACGTTGAGGCCGGTGAAGAGCCAGCAGCGGCCAGAAGACTTCTGGTCGGTGACGGCCTGGGAGGGCACGCGGTGCGAGAAATAGGTGTCGAACTGGGCCTCATTTTCGAAGTTGAGGGCGATCTTGTTGATGTCGTTGCCGGCGATGGCATTTTGCAGGGCCTTATTCTCCGGGGAGCTTTTATAGGAGTCCTGAATATTTTTCAACATCTCGGGAGTCACCCCGCCGTTCTGAGCGGAGGCGACAAACGAAACTATCGCGCTCAGAATCAGCACAATTGCAAATTTGATACACTTCATAGAATTTACTTTAAATACAGCTGCAAATATATAAAAAAAATCGGAATTATCCCTATTATCCCTTCTTTTATCACTTATCGTCCATTTGATTTTCTATTCTCTGTTTAGCCAAGGCTAACTGCTTTTGCAGTTGTTCTATCAAAAGATGCTTGGGAGGAAGTTCCGTATAGTATTGTGCCACTTGGATACCTGACTTGTCAAGTTGCAGAAGTTCAATCTGTTCCTCGCTTCCTTCCGAACAAAGTAGCAGTCCGATGGGGGCCTTTTCTCCCTGCTGGCGTTCATTTTTGTCAAGCCATCGCAGGTATAGCTCCATCTGCCCTTTGTATGCGGCTTTAAATTTGCCTTTTTTCAATTCTATGGCGACCAATCGGTGCAGTTTTCGATGGAAGAAAAGGAGATCCAGATTGAAATCTTCCCCATCAATAACCATCCTCTTCTGACGCTCGACAAATGTAAAGCCATTGCCAAGTTCCATAATAAAATGCTGCAACCCCGTAAGTAACATGTCTTCCAAATCCCTTTCGCTGTAGTATCCTTTCAAACCAGTAAAATCCAAAAAGTATGGATTCTTGAATACCAGGTCAGGAGAAATCACGTCATTGTTTCTCAGTGATGCAAGTTCCGTTTTAATTTGTTCATTGTCCTTACCTGCAATGGCAGTTCGTTCATAAAGCATACCATCCATCTGTTTCTCCAGCTCCCGCTTGCTCCAATGTGAGTTGGCGGCCATCGTCAGGTAAAACTCACGTGCCATTTCATCCTTTAATGGCAAAACCGTAAGAAAATGCGTCCACGATAATTGTGTCACCAGTGGTGTCACAATCTCCAAATCGGGAAACTCCTCAGCAAATTGCATCATACGCCGCAAACTTCGCAATGAAAACCGACTTGTTTGGAAATGTTCCTGTAACTGTTGCGCCAGTTTTGCAACAATCTGTTTGCCGTACTCAGCCCGCTGTTTTCCAAGCACATCCGTATTGATGCGATGACCTATGTGCCAATACATCAAGGTTAGTTCGGCATTGGCTTTGATGGCCACCCTACTTCTTGATGAATCAATAATCTGACAAATGTCGGAGAAGAGTCGTTTGTCTTGAGGCACGCTGTCACTGTTATTGCAATGTGAAATCATTTCATCCATATCAAAATACTTCATTAATTTGAGCGGCAAAGATACACTTTTTATTTAAGAAGTGTTAACTTTGAAATTATTTTTTTAATTTTTACAAATAAAAAAAATACAAACAACAGTTTACATGCTGTAACTTTCGATTTTTAGTATTTCTTAAAAAAATCCATACCTAATCGAAAGCCACATTAAAAGACATCAAAAAAAAGTAGGAAGCGGCACTCCGTCACCTCCTACTATTAATTGCTCTGCTACGACCTTACCCACTCACTACAAAGATTACTGAAGAGGCAATGTTAGAAGAAGTGGTTATTTTGTACCAGCCCAAGTATTCACGAATTTGACTTTGAAATCGGGATATGATGACACATATTCAATTGAGAAATCATACCATGATGTGTTTTCATCCACAAACTTCCATTCTCCACAAGAATCAGCCCATTCTGTAACAACTTTCACATCAAGATCTTCCCACGTATCAACCACTTGCACTTTGAAATCCGCGCCACTGCTTACTACTTTCACTTTCCCATATAATCTTTTGCCCTCACAAGTGCAATCTTCTTTATTGAAGGAAGGATTCCTATAAGAATTGCCTGCGATAAGCAGACTGTCGGGTTCGGTAGCGTAAGCAGATACCATAGCAGATATTACAAACAAGACAGATAGTATCTTTTTCATAATATAATTTCAGTATTACTACTATTCAGTCCATTCTAGTGGTTTATCAACATGAAATGAAAAGATTGGACGTCCAGCTTCATATACGGGTATCTCCACTTTAATGGCTTTAGCCTTTTTGCTTTTCTCAATAAAATCTTTTGCATTTTTTAAGAAAACTGTTTCTGAACTACCATCAGCGGCATCATTGAAATAGTACTTTTTGGCCGCTGTGCTATCAAATCTAACAGCAACATAATTATCGCCAGTGAATTCAGAACCAACTATTTGCCCTCTGTCAATTTCTATAAGCACATCATAGCCATATTTTTTCATATAACGAACTGTAATTGAAGCGTATGTATTTCCTTCATAAGGGAAATCTTGATTGATGTAGTTGTCGCTTCTTATAGATGCCCAAATATTTTTTGAATCCGTCATTTCATCAATTTTCGTCCTAAAATTCCAAAGAACGGAATCTTTTGCGCTGGCTTCGTTATTTTCAGATATTTTCGCTGATTGCTCATTCGTAACATCATCAGTTAACAGTTCAATATTACTATCATTATTTGATGAATTTTTACCAGCGATTACAATGAGAATAATTCCCAAAAAGATTGCGGCAGATATAATAGACAAGATTACACATCCTTTCTTTTTCTTTTTGGGTTCTTTTTCTAATAATTTCTCTTCCATTTTCTTTTTCCCATGTTATAACTCCATTTGGGACATCGGTTCTAATACTAAAAAAATGATTAAAGGTAGGCCAGTTTTATTTGGGAAGTTTTACACACAAAAAAAGCGTGGCACTTCGCCGTTTTCATTGGATTCCTTGAGGTCTTGGACAACCTGACATCCCCAACTACAACGAGTAAAGCCCACGCCTTTTGGCGGGAGCGCCGTTGCTTTACTCTGGGAATGTCCTAATTGAAAGTGTCCAAGTTTCAAGGGATCCAGTGTATAAGCTACTTCGCTTTTTCCTATTCTCTGGTGTGCATAAACGAATTATGCGGTTTTATTCATAGGCATTCGGTTTGGTGAATAATTTTGTTTTCTATAAATTTAGGTAAAATTTCCTCAACACCTCAACACATCCTTAATGGAATAGATTTTGCTCATTGCATCAAAAGAGAAATATTGGTCATCCATAATCATATAATTTTCCCGTTGAGGAATACTCAACTTCTTGATTTCAGGAAACATGGAAACAGGAACCATCACCACACGACCGTCTGTCAAATAAACAGCCATCATGCCACGCTTCAATCCAAAATCCAGCTTCTTGATTCCCAAATTGGTGTCTTTATACTTGCACATAGTCCCTAATTGCCCATGAGTTATTTTGAGTTTATTTTCGGTTGCAAAGATAATACATTTTTCCAAACTTTATCGTATATTTAGTGATTCTTTGTCTTTTCTACGATTTCGTCAAGCAGCCTTGCATCCTCTTGGTCAGCCTGGGCAGCCTCTATCTGTTTTCTTCGTGCATCGAATTGCTCATAAATCCCATAGACCATCTCTTCCATCTCATCATTCGTAACGCTTCCTTTTCCCTGCAATACGTCTTTACCGTGGTACGTGAGCAGCCCGTTGACATTGTTGCGCCAGAAGTTCAAAGTGAGGTCTTTCCGTTCCTTCACCCGCAATTCTGCCGATTCAAGAAACAACGTAGTCAAACGATTCAGGGTATCTATTTCATCTTCATTGAGATAGTTTTTCGCAACAACAATATCTTGTTTCCTTACGATTGATCCCTTCCACGAAGTGAGTCCCATATTGGGCTGTTGAGCATCGGCACGGGAGGTGATGATTTCAGCCGCAGTTTTGTGCGTTACCGCATAAAGCAGTTTATTCTGCGTCTCAGCAAAAAACATTTGCGTTGCTTTTTCGCGAGCCTCGTAATCGCTGCTAAGGGAAAACAAATCTCTAAGTTTCTGGTAAAAACGCTTTTCCGAAGCCCTGATATCGCGAATTCTCTCTAAGAGTTCGTCAAAATAATCTGGCTGTCCATTAGGATTCTTCAAGCGGTCATCGTCCATCGTAAAACCCTTGACCAAATATTCCGACAAATGCCGGGTGGCCCATTGGCGGAACTGCGTTCCTCTTTTGCCTTTTACTCTATATCCTACTGCCAATATCATCTCTAAAGAATAAAAAGTGACATTGTATTTTTTACCATCAGACGCAGTTATTAAATAATCTTTAATAACTGAATTTTTATCTAATTCATTATCTTTCAATATATTAGATATATGAATATTGACATTAGGAATCGAGGTGGCAAAAAGTTCTGCCAACTGTTTTTGATTGAGCCAAATCTTTCCATCTTTGGCATACAAAGCAACCGACGCTTTGCCGTCGATTGAGTTATAGATGATGATGTTGCTTTCGGGTTCGGACATAGAAAATAGTTGTAAACAATAAACAGTTTTTTTTCGCACTGCAAAGATACAACATTTCCCATTATCATAAAAGTAATCTGTCCATTTTTTCCAAACTTTATCGTATCTTTGCACGCACTTTTTAAGGCTGAAATAAACGTTAGAATATGCACAATTTCGCACTCATCGGGGCGGCAGGTTACATCGCCCCGCGCCACTTACAGGCCATCAAAGATACCGGCAACCAGGTGGTCGCCCTGCTCGACAAGTCCGACAGCGTAGGCATCATCGACCGCTACTTCCCCGACGCCGCCCTCTTCACCGAGAGCGAACGCTTCGACCGACACCTATACCGTCTGCTGAAACGCGGTGACGGCCAGCAGGTTGACTACGTTTCCATCTGCTCGCCCAACTACCTGCACGACGCCCATATCCGCCTCGCCCTGCGCAACGGCGCCGATGCCATCTGCGAAAAACCACTCGTGCTCAACCCCTGGAACCTCGACGGCCTCACCGACATCGAAAAAGACACCGGCAAGAAAATCTACCACATTCTCCAACTGCGCCTCCACCCCTCCGTGCAAAAACTCAAAGCACGCATTGACAACGGCCCGAAAGATAAAGTTTACGACATCGACCTGACCTACATCACCGGACGGGGGCAATGGTACCACTACTCCTGGAAAGGCGATGTGGAAAAATCGGGCGGCATCACCACCAACATCGGCGTTCACTTTTTCGACATGCTGACCTACATCTTTGGTGAGGTGCGCGAACTGGTGGTGCATCACCTCTCCCCCACCGTCGCCGCCGGCTTTCTGCAGCTGGAACGCGCCCGCGTACGCTGGTTCCTCAGCATCGACGCCCAATACGTGCCCGCCGACCTTCGCACACAAGGCCAACGCACCTACCGCTCCATCCTTATCAACGGCGACACCTTCGACTTCACCGCCGGCTTCACCGACCTGCATACCGAAGCCTACCGCCAGATTCTGAGCGGCCACGGCTTCACCATCGACGACGCCCGCAACTACGTCAACCTATGCCACCAGGTGCGCAACAGCCAGCCCGTGGGCAGAAATGGCGAATACCACCCCCTGCTCCTACAGGTCGCAGAATAACGGAAACTCTTCCTTTAGAACTCGCCCTTGCCGTGCTGGAAACGAATGACCCGCGGCAACGCGATTTCGCGCATGCACTCCAACGCGAAACGGTCGGTCATGCCCGACAGGTAGTCGGTCACCACCTGCATCTCCATCTGTTCTTCCGTCCAACCGTTCCGATGCGCCTCATCCAAATAGAATTTACTCATATTTTTCAGATAATCAGCAAAATAACTATCTATCACCCGCATCCTTTTTCCCTTGTATCTACAACTGCTCCAGTCGAACATCTTGCATAATCCCATCAAATGTTCGAAGATAGTGGAAACGATGCGGTCGCACGACGACTCCACCTCGATTTGGATGGGATGCTTGTAAATGTTTTCATAGTTGAATTGGATGAGCGAAAGCATCAGCTGGTGCGCCTCTTCCGACACGGCGATGGCCTCCTCGGTGGAGTTGGCCACCAAGTCGTTGACAAGGTAGTTGATGATGTCGCTATTGCTGTTGCCCACCCGTTTGCGGATTTGGGCAGGGATGTCGTTTTTCTTGATGAAACCCGCCACGATAGCATCCTCGATGTCACGTCCCAAGTAGGCGATTTTGTCGGAAAAGCGCACGATGGCGCCCTCGTAGGTGGAGGGCAGGAAGCGGCGCGAATGGATACTGTCGAGATCCTTGACCGTGAAATCGGGCGTGATGGAGCGTTCAAATCTCTCGCCATTATGGCAGATGATGCCATCCTTCACAGCGTAGGTAAGGTTGAGGCCCTGGCCGCCGGAGATCAATTTTTCTACCACGCGGTAACTGTTAACCTCATGAATGAAAGCATCTTTACCACCAAGGATACGTGCCAAAGCGGCCTCGCCGGCATGTCCGAACGGGGTGTGACCGAGGTCGTGGCCAAGGGCGATGGCGTAGGCCATATCCTCGTTGAGGTGCCATTCCTCCTCGCGCTTGCCGTTCAATCCACGGCAGATGGTGGCGCTGATGGTGGCCACATGCAGCACATGCTCGATGCGAGTGCAGATATGGTCGTCGTTGGGGTTGAAAAAGACCTGCGTCTTGTACTTCAGGCGACGGAAGGGTTTGGAATGGAAAATGGCGGTCTGGTCACGGTAGTAACAGCCCCGTATGTCCTCTTCGCGCGGCAGAGTGCGGCGTTCGAGTTCGGAGTCAGGAATCCTGTTGCAAATCATGGTTTTGATTTTTGATTACTGGGTCAGCATCAGTCGCACCTTGATACCCGCATCAATGTTCATGTTGTTGTATTGCTGCGAGATATAGGGTTTGTTGATGACATGGTCATAATAGAGGGTGAGTCCCACCAACTTGCTGAGCTGGTAGTCGGCGGCGAAGTTGATGGTCATGGAGAGTGAGCCGGCCGACACCTGGTTGATCTCTTCCGCAATCTTGCGCAGCACGGTTCTATTGTCCTTCATGGCGAATGAAACCGTGAGGTTCAAGTCGCTGGTCACCTGGCGTTTCATGCCTGAGAAGACGAAGCCGATGGTGATGTCTTTGATACGATAGCCGGCGGAAACAGCCAACTCGTTGGAGGTCATCTCCGTAATCTGGTTGTTGGCGAAACTGAGAGAGGTATTGCGCGACCGCTTGTATTCCACCTTGATCATCAAACTGTTCTTAAGTGTCATGTCGAAACCAATGAGCGGGTTGAGTTGCTCTGAAATGGTGATTTGCCCGATTTCGTAATTGGAAATGAAGTTGTTGAGCGGGTCGAAGGCGGTGGCATGGCCATCAGCATCCTCTCTATACAGCAAGTTACTGGCATAATTACCCACGTTGTAGGTACAAGTATAAGCATGGGTGATAGAGAGACTCTGGAAGACTTTCTGTACGGCTTTAATTTTGGTAAAGCCTGTGTAGTTGAGGCGCCAGTTGGGCATGGGAAACTTCGGGAAAGGCGAGCTCACATCCACCTTATCGGTCTTCTTGCCTGCGTATGCACAAAGGAATGCAGAAGTAAGCACTTCCTGCGAGAGCCTGCCATATCCCACCGGATAGCCAGTAGTGTCGTTGATGACGCCTCCCGAGTTGGGGTTCAACTCCGACAGACGCGTGGCCAACTCGTAGCGTGCCTCTCTGAACTCATCGAACAGTTTGTTACCATCCACAAAGAACTTGCCGAGTCCGAACTGTGTGATGTTGTAATTACCTGTCGTCTTTGGTGTATAGGAATGGAAAACACCCTCTGCATCAGCACGATAGTATTCCGAGTAGCTGGACGACTGGTTACGCGTGGCGGTCACATCGATACGGAAGTCACGGAACGGTTCTACCGTCGCCCTGAAATTAATCACCTTATTATGGTTCTCCATGTAGGCGTAATTCATCAGAGTATCGGTTGAAAGCCAGCCACGTTCGGAACCGATATGGCGGATGTCAGTCTGACCACCGAAGACAAACAGGAAGCCCGGAGCGCCATTGGTCCAGTTCAAACCCATGATGTTGGGCGAGTACAAGAAGCCCGGCATCGAGATACCATTACCGGCGGTGTAACTGAGAGAAGCGTTACGCAACATCATCAAGAAACGCACTGTTCCATCCAAGATTATCTTGCCATAGTTCGGTTTCTCTTTCAGAGAATCCTTACCTTTGTCTTTATCTTTGTCCTTCCCCTTACCTTTACCCTTCTTCTCGTCTTCATCCTCGTCAGGAGCACCTTTCAGTTTCTGAGTTGGCTTGCCCTTGTTCATAGTATTCTTGTTGGTGCCTTGATTGACTTTCTTGAAGTAGGGCACTTTATTATAAAGGTTTACAAAATTGACATTTCCATTCAGTTGCAGAGTCTGCGAGTTGGCGATTACATTACCCAAATAGCTTAGGGCCGTGGAAGAGGCGGTAAAGTTATAGGTAGAACTATATCGTGCGGAAGCAGTAATCCAGCTGAAGAGCGGAATCTTGTTGATCGGCACCTGCCAGGAGGCATCAAACCTTTGCTGATAGGTGTTGATACGGCCGGCATGACCGAAACAGCGCCAGATGGAATCTTTCTCGGTGCGGGTGTCAATCAAGCCCTGTGGCTCATCTATACGGGCGACCGCATTGATGGTATATTCAAATTTCAACCCCTGCGAAATATCCCACCGCAGCGCATAGTCGCGGGTCCAGTTGAAGGTCTTGACAAAGCTCGTGTCCATGATGACATGTCCCTTGCTCTTCGGTCTGTACTTGAACTCATTGAACTCGCGCAATACCGTTGTACGGAAAGTGAACATCTTGGGCAGCGGATAGAAGTTGAAGTCGCGAATCAACTGCAACCACTTCGATTTCAACCATTTCTGTCCTGACAACGGACGGATATTCTTTGGGTTATAATTATAAGAATAACCCAACTCCGCCTGGTGTGAAAATTCGTTGTCGAATTCTACATCCACGTTGCGGGTCTTGACCTCTGAATAGGCGTAGGAGAAGTCGAAGTTCTCGATGTCCCACGGACGAATCTTGATCGGCTTGTCGAAATCGCGCTCTTTACGCACGTTCATCAAGTTGACGTTCTGTCGGCGAACGAAGTTGGTGGTCATGTGGCGGATTGAGTCGCGTTCGGCGGCGGTGGCGTAGGTCTTGAGGTCTTCTTTCAGTTTGACATCGGGATTCAGCGGGTTGTATTCCGGTATGGAGACATTCTGGGAGAAGTCGTAGTGTACGGGGATGCGGATATTCCACTTTTCGGGGAAGAGGGTCTTGCCAGCTTCGAGGTTGGCGGCAAAGTCAACGGTGTACAGTGTCTCGGTCTGCCGTTCGGTCACCGACTGGTCGAGGGTTCCGAAGCCGGGGGTGGAATAGGTACCCGACAGGGTGATGTCGCCCACGTCGGCCAGGTTGAGTCTCATTCGGGCGAGGGCGGCGAAGCCTTGTTTATCGTCGAAGTCGCAAAGGCGCAGCTCGTTCACCCACACCTCCACCGATTTCGGCAACATATCGTCACCATCTTGCATGGTGCGTTTCTTGGGGTTGCGGATACCAATCATGATGGTGGCCACATCGGCGAGATTGGGAGTACCCACCACGGTAATGCGTTGTCCCTCATTAAGACTTCCTATGGAATACGGAACGGTGATGCTCGGATGCGAGCCGTTACGTACCTCTATATTACGATGCTGTTTCACGGACACCAGCGAGTCAAGAATGATTTCCAGACGGTTGTTTTCCGGCCAGATAATCGTGGAGTCCTTGCCGCAATACCACGGAGTAAGCTCCAGCGGAATTTCATACTCGTAGTAGTTGTCGGTAAAGTCGGAACCCAAACGGATGAACGCAGTTACCTGACCTTTGGTGATAGCATCGTTCTGGTTGACTTTCTCAGCATGGATGAACATTCTGAGTTTCTTGAACTTGCGCAAATCGTAACGGGTAGTCTTATAGATAGCCCTTGCATCGCCATCGCCCAAGTTCTGCACCTTCATGGTAAGTGCCTGCTCGTTAATGTGGTACGTGGTGGTACTTCCATAACCCTGCTCACGCTTGATACCAGGAGGCAGCACGTAGGGTATCGGATCACGGTTTCCATTCTCCTCAATACTCAAAGATGAAATATTGAAAACGGTCTCTTCACCGCCCATAGCCGGCAGATAATCACCATCTTCCATCAAATCAAGCGAATAGGTACGCCAGTCGCTCTTCACCAACTCGAAAGTGGCCAAACGGCAGATGATGGGTTCGGTAAAGTCGCGCATAAACATACGCATGAAACGGATGGAGTTGAAGCCCGTAATGTTACCCACCACCTTGTCGGGGTTCTTGATCGGAATCTTGAACTGATACCAGCGCGTTACCGGACGGGTACCATTGGGCAGCGGTTCGGGAGAAGCGTCGTAGATGTCGTTGATATAATTCTCACCCACATTCATTCTATCCGGACGCAAGTCAATGACATATTGATAATACTTCTCATCTTCACTCAAAGTATTATCATTATTCACATCTTCCATATTAGGAACACTGCTCCCCTGAGTCGGATAGTTTTCAGGACTCATATTCTGAGTAGGTGAGTTGCCTTCCGCATTATTATACTTTTTATAACGATCCAAAATCTTCAAGTCGGCATCATCATAATCAGAGCCTCTGAAGTAGTGGTAATCGTCTGAAGAGGGGTCAGCGACGATTTTCGCCAACGCATTGGCATCCAAATAGCCATCCAGCAAATCAATGAAATTCTCTGAGAAATACTCCTGCTCGCGGTGTGATGAGAGTCCATCATAACCCACATCCTGATGCATACGGGCATCATCGGTGGTGTTATCGAAAGCGGTGACGATCATCTGGATGGTAGGCACGCGCCCCCATACCGTAAACTCCACATTCTCATCCACATCGCTGCTGGGCAGACCATTTTCAAAAAATTTCTTGCCATCTTTCAAAATATCTTCCGAGATGTCACCCAAGTTAAAATAGAGTTTACCACCTGGGTGGTTCGGATTCTCAATGAACGGGTCCATCATCCAGAACTCGATGTACTCGTAGTTAGCCGACTCGAAGTCGGTATTGTCCATGGCGCGCATGATACCGCCCCAACGGGAGGCCGGATCGTTCAATGTACCATCGGTTGCCACACCGGCCGAGAATCCTTCCTGTCCCAATGCATCGTAGTTGTACGGACCTCTTTCCGAGGGATAGAAGGCCAGGTTGAGCACGGAGAGGTTGGTCGGGGTGGACTGTCCATTTTCTCTGTTGGGGAAAAGCTCGGTCTCGTAAACCTCACGGGCGTAAGGTACCGACTGGTCGTCCACCGTCAGGTTGGAAGGAGTGGCGTTGTTGTTGCGATAGAACACCGGGTCGATGATGTACCAGCAGAAACGGGCACGGTTGTAACCGTAGGCGAGTTGCCGGCGCTCCGGATCCGAATCAGAGACATTCGCCTCGGGGAACATCTGTATCTGTCCCTGCGGGGTGGAAGCCAAGTGCCATTTGTAGATGGAACGGAGATCGGTGGTCGATTTGGTGGCCTCAAAGTCATCAATATAGGTGGTTCCCTCCTTGCCAATGGCACGGGAATGACCCGGGATAAAGTGGGCGAACTCGCCTTCCAACTGGAGGTTAGACTCCGTGGTGGTGCTATGGAAACTCAACAGGTCGACAGCCTTCGTCACAAAAGGCACCTTCGTCTTGTAGTTGAGGTTCATACCCCATATCGTGTTGGCAATCGGCTCATCACCATAATTCACCTTCTCGGTGATGGGACGCTCACTCAGATGCAGCGCAGTAGCGCCGATATTGAAGTTCTCGTTAAAGGCATAGTCGAGGTTGAGACCAAACATGCGCTGGTCGGTCAACGCGATGGCGGAACGGTTCTCCAAAGAAATGGTGATAGGCGTACCCGAATTAAGCACACCCGAGTTGATAATGGAGACCGTACCCATGCTATAGTTGACCGTATAGTCCACATTCTCGGTCAGCGTGATACCGCCTGCCGTCACCTTCACAGAGCCTTCCGGCACGTTCATGGCATTCAGCGAAATCTCTGAGCCATAACTTGATTTGTAACTACCTTCCAAGTAATACTTGTCCTTGGCGGTGTACTGCTTGGCCAGCGTTTTGGTAGTACGATATAGCGTATCAAAAGCGTATTTATCAGCGATTTCCGGCTCGGTGAGCACCGCCCGCAAATCCTTACCAAACGGCTCAATGGTCGGGAAATAGATTTTACCATTCTGCGCATTGATGGTACCACCACGAGTGGCCGCATTATCAATAAAGTCGAAAATACCATCGGAGATGGTGTCCTGCTGCTTGTTCAAACGGTCAACACCCAATAAGCGGATGAGCGGGATATTTTTCTGACTTCCTAACGTGAAGAAGCCATTCGGAACACCCTCCACATCACCGGTATAAAGAATATTCAGGATGAAGTCCTCAGGCGACACCTGATAGGCGTTCAAACTATACACATTCTTCATCATCAAGTCCCACAACGGTGACTTTGTGTCGAGGGTGGTGCTCTTCAGCAATTTCACCCTGATACAGTCGGGCGCGCTCACCTGATTGGAAAATTCACCCACCTGATAGATGTGCTCGTCGCCAATAATAGTATATTGGTACGCCACGGCCAGCACCTGGTCGGAGGTGAGGGAGGTGTTGAGGGAGATGAAACCCAACTGGGGGTTAAAGGTATATTCGGAAGGAGAAAGCAGACGGGCGCTCTCCACCTTTTCGTAGTCCACACCAGAGGTGAGGCCACGGGCATGCAGGTTGTTGTTCACCGAAGAGAGGTCACGGTACAGCGACGTGTCGATGATCAACGGGAGGGTGTTGGCCGAATCGCAGGGATAATAAACACCGGGCGTGCCCGTAAAGCCAGCAAACTGCGGATTACTCTCTCCCAAATCGGTGAAAGCCACAATATTACGGTTGTCGTTGGTAGCAGAACCGATAGTGGTGCGCCACACCTCTATCTTGGTGATGACAATCGGAGAACTCACCAACGGAAGGGTGGACAGATATTGGTTATAATGGTCTCTAAAGAATTGGTTGACAAAATAATGGCGGTTCTCATCATATTCGTCAGCCTTGATGTAGAATTCGTTGGTCTGCGCACCGCCTGTCACTGTAATGGTCTGTGATTCAGATTTTTTCTCTGATGCCACGGCGGTCACCATCAGCTTGCCGAACTTCAGCTGTGTCTTGATACCGAAAAGGCTCTGACTACCTGAAATCAGGGTGCTGTTGAGCGGCAGCGACACGTTACCGAACTCGATCAATTGCAAGATGTCATCCTCTTTCCCTTCAAATTTGAGTTTCATCTCCTGCTCAAAATCAAACATAGCCTCGGTGTTGTAGTTGAGGTTGAACTCAATCTTATCACCGATTTTCGCGAGGGCGTTCAACTGGATGTTCTCATCGAAATTGAACTGGGTAACCCTGCGCTCTTTGATGGGGCGTGCATAGTTATCGGTACGGTTGTGCAGCACACCAAAAATCAACTCGACATTGCCGGAGGGACGGATGTCGATGGTGTTGCTACCGAAGATGGTCTCGAAAATGTCGCCGCCCACGTGGAGTTGCGGAATCAATCCGCCGCCGCGTCGGTTGCCATGGGAGGTGTAGGAGGCGCCGCGCTCACGCCAGTAGTTGTTGATGGACTGCCGCAGGTCGTAGTCGATATACTCGTCAATCGACATATCGGCACTGGGACCGAACGGCGTGTTACCAATCATATTCTGGAAACGATAGGAGTTGGTGGTGGAGTCGAATACGATTTCGGTATGATAAGAAGAGGGGGTGGAGAGGTGGAAAGGACTGTAGAATTGGTCCTCATCCAGCGGGTTGTTGTCGTAGGAAGGGATGGGCGAGCGGAGGCCTGTGTCGGGGGGCGGGGTGATGGGGCTGGGCGAAACCAGCGGCTGTTCCAGCACCGAAGGCTCGTCAATTTCGGCTATCGTTTCGGTGCGACCATAACGAGAGTTCCCTTCAGGCACAGCGATAGCCCAAAGGAGAGAGCAACAGGCAGTAGCGACGAGAAACGCAAGTATATATGGAAATTTTAGTTTTCGGTAGGTCACTTTTAATAGACTGATTTTTACTAAATTACAACAGTTTTAATGCTTTCTTTATCAACTCTTCAACGGTCAACTCTGAACCCTCCTTCTTGATGATTCCATCCAGCACTTTTTCCGCCATATTTTTAGCGAAGCCCAAAGCGACCAAAGCAGATAACGCTTCTATTTTATTATTATTGTAATTCTGTGAAAAATTATCTTGCACCCCGAAAGATGCCTTGGCAATCTTGTCTTTCAGCTCCATCACCAGACGTTGGGCGGTCTTAGCCCCTATCCCTTTAATAGACTGAATCGTACGCAGGTCTTGTGAGGCGATGGCGTTGGCCAAATCCTGCACCGACAGGGCGGAAAGCACCAGACAGGCTGTGTTGGGACCGATGCCGTTCACCGCAATCAGCATTCTGAAGAGCGACCGTTCGGCTTCCTCGTGGAAACCATACAGCAGTTGGGCATCCTCCTTCACCACGAAATGGGTGAGCAAGGTCACCTGCTGCTCGTCCTTGAGTTGCGAGAAGGTATTGAGCGAAATATGAATATAGTAACCCACGCCGCCGGCCGTTTCCAGGATGACGTAAGCAGGATTTTTTTCAATGATAGTGCCTTTGATGTGGTTGATCATAGATGAAAAGATGAAGGGATGAAGGGATTAAAAGATGGGAGGATAAGTGTATCTAACTTGATTTTTCATTAGCGAACTTTTAGCCTGCAAAAATACGATTTTTTTTGTAAATTTGCAGCCGCAAATTTTGAAGAATGACGTTGGAAGAAAGAATACAGGAAAACAAGAAAAGACATGGTATCATAGGATTTTCGGCGGAGTTGGATCGCGCCATTGAGACCGCCTTGCGCGTGGCTCCCACCGACGAGGCGGTGCTGATTGTGGGCGAGAACGGTGTGGGCAAGGAGAATATCGCGCGCATCATCCAGGAGAACAGTGCGCGCAAACACAGTAACTTCATCTCCATCAACTGCGGCTCCATTCCGGAGGGCACCATCGACTCGGAATTGTTCGGGCATGAGAAGGGCTCTTTCACCGGCGCGGCTGATGTACGCCAAGGCTATTTCGAGAGCGCCAACGGCGGCACCCTCTTCCTCGATGAGGTGGGTGAGATGCCCCTCGGCACACAAGCCCGCCTGCTACGCGTGCTCGAGACCGGCCAGTACCTGCGCGTCGGTTCCTCCACTGTGCGCACCACCGATGTGCGCATCATCGCCGCCACCAACGCCGACCTCAGAGACAACGTGGCCCGCGGCAAGTTCCGCGCCGACCTCTATTTTCGCATCAGCACCATCCCCATCCGCGTGCCCGCCCTGCGCGAGCGCAAGGAGGACATCCTCCCCCTCTTCACCTACTTCGCCGTCCAAGCCGCTGAAAAATTCGGTGGAGATCCGATTGAACTCACCAACGATGCTAAAAAATTTCTCGAAAACTACTCATGGCCCGGCAACATCCGTCAACTCAAGCACTTAGCGGAACAGCTCTCCCTTGTGGAACCCACCCGCAACATCACCCGCGACATTCTCGAAAAGTCGCTGGCCGACACCCCTACCGCAAAATTCAACGTGGCTGTCGTCCCTGCCTCCCACGAACAGAACTACGACTACAACCACGATGCCTTGGCACAGGAGGTGCGTCAGCTGCGCGGCGAGGTTGATTTCCTCAAGCAACTTTTCCAAGAAATCATCATACGCCAAAGCGGGAATCGTCCCTCAACGTCCGAAACTTACCATCATAATTTATTAACAAACAAAAAGATAGAAACAAACTCGGAAGAGCATATCGAAGAGCCCGAATTTGTCACCCCCACCATCGTCTCTAATGATGAGGCCAAGGACAAAAATGAGAACGAGACCATTGCCGAAGCCACCAAGGAGAAAATTATCGCCACCCTGAAGAAACACAACGGACAACGACGTGCCGCTGCACAAGAACTCGGCATCTCTGAACGCACCTTATATCGTAAAATCATTAAATATGGACTATAAAAAACGCCGTCACATCCTCGCTCTAATGCTTCTGCTCGCCGGCAGTATCCTCCTCGGAGGCTGCCGCATGTCGGTGTCGCTCACCGGCAGCAGCATCGACGCACGCGCCAAGACGGTTTACATCCAGACCTTCCGCAACAACGCCACGCTCGTCAACCCCACCCTCAGTCAGCAGTTCACTAACGCACTGAAAGACAGAATACAAGGACAGACTCCGCTGACCATTGTAGATGTAAAAAGCAATGGCGACTATACCCTCGAAGGTTCTATCACCGGCTACAGCATCCGACCCGTGGCCATCCAAGGCGATGAGACCGCCGCCATGAACCGGCTCACCATCACCGTCAGCGTGTCGTTCACCAACAAGTTCGACGAGACGCAAAACTTCGAGCAATCGTTCTCGCGCTACGCCGACTACTCCAGCACCCAGAATTTTACTTCCATCGAAAGTTCTTTGGTCGATCAAATCAACGAGGCCCTCACCGAAGACATATTCAACAAGGCATTTGTCAATTGGTAATTTATTATTTATGAACAACATATCCTATCCCATCAGTGAAGAAAGCCTTACCCTGCTGAAGCATCAGTGCGAGGAGTATCCCGCCTCGTCGCTCTCGGCGATGCTGTACCTCAAGATGCTTTCGCAGCTCCATCCCGGCGAGCCTGCACCAGAGCGTCCACGCATGCTGCTCTATGTGGCCAACCGCGCCCGTTTTGTCGAGTTCACCCTCAAGGAAGCTCCGAGCCAGCAGCCCGCCCCTACCCCTCAACCGCACGCCCGTCCCGCCGATGTGGATCAGGACTCGCTCATCACGCAACTGATTGCAGAATTTTCAGAAGAAACGCCGAAAATTCAGTTCGACCCCGAAAAGCACGACGGCAATATCAACTACAGCAAGCCCAGTCTTGTGGAGAATCCTGAAATCGTAAGTGAAACATTAGCAAAGCTTTACCTCGACCAAGGGTATCCTAGAAAGGCCATCAAAATTTATAAAAAATTATGCTTGCATTTTCCAGAAAAAAGTTGTTATTTTGCAGCCCAAATTCAGGAAATTAAGAAAAAGAAGAATTAACAACAAAATAACCATACGCAATGACCTCATTTTTAATTGTTTTAGCAGTCTTTATCATCATTATCAGCATAGCATTGGGATTTTTCGTTCTCATCCAGGAATCGAAAGGTGGCGGTCTGGCCTCCAACTTTGCTGGCTCCAACCAGATCATGGGTGTGAGAAAAACCACCAGCATCGTTGAAATCATCACCTGGTCGCTGGCCGGTCTGATCTTCGTGCTCTGCCTTGCCTCTGCTTTCATCTGCAAGAGCGAGTACAACGCCATCCATCAGCAGGCTCAGCCCACCGAACAAGCTGAAGAATAGTTTACTATATTATATATTATGAAAAGAGAGGACAAGTATCCTCTCTTTTTCATTTAAGCCCACCCCATGAAACAGCGCACGCACCTGCATTACATCCTTCTTCTGCTTGCTATTGGCTGCTGGGGTGTTTCGTTTGTTTTTACCAAAGCCTTATTAGCCCACCTCGCCCCTATCGTCATCCTGTTTCTGCGGCTGCTCATCGCCACCGTGCTGCAGGCCATCGTCTGTCGGCTGTTCTTCCATCAGCCGCTACGCAAAATTCCGGGCAAAGACTGGCTTTATCTGCTGATGCTCAGTCTATTCGAACCTTTCCTCTACTTCATCTTTGAGACTTACAGCATCCAGTATTCCGACCCGACCGTTGTGTCGGTCATCATTGCCACCATCCCCATCTTCACCGTACTTCTCTCCTATTTCTACTTCAAGGAGAGCCTCTCGTGGCTCAACATGGCGGGAGTAGTCGTATCGGTGGCCGGCATTATCGTGATGTTAGTGCCGGAATTTGGCGATGTGAGTTTCCGTCCGCTCGGCATTGTCCTTGCCTTCGGCGCAGTGGGCACCGCCGTGGGTTACAGTTTCTTCCTGAAAAAAATCTCCGACCGCTACAACCCCATCTTCATCGTCACCTGTCAGAACACATTCGGACTGTTGCTCATCCTGCCGGTGATGCTGCTCATTCACGGCACTCGTGACCTGCACCAGCAGTTTGTACAGCTCGCCAACCCCGACGTGCTGCTCTACGTGCTGATATTGGCGGTGTTCTGTTCTGCCCTCGCCTACACCTTCTACATCACTGCTCTGCAGCGCATCGGATTAGGACGGGCCAACACCTTCACCAACCTAATTCCCGTGGTGACAGGACTTTTCGCCTTTTTCGTATTAGGCGAACCCTTCCCCCCACTGAAAATCATCGGTGCGGTGATGGCCGTAGCGGGCGTTTGGCTGGTGCAGACTCAATTCAAGAAAAAAATCTGATTTTTCAAAAAATAATCCTACTTTTGCAGCGTTAAATAATAATGCGGGATGCCGAAAACGCTTTAGAGTAGGCCTTAAATTTTATGATTATGGAAGAAAATCTCAATCAAAACCAAGAGGTGCAAAACGAAGCCACCCAGCCCACCCCTGAGATGCCCGCCCAAGAGCAGGCCCCACAACAGCCTGAAGGACAGCCCTATCAGTCATACCAACAACAGCCCTACCAGCCACAGTACCAGCAGCCTTATCCGATGCCGGTGCAGACCCGTCCTATTCCACCACAACGCCCTAGAAGAAATGTGCTGGGTGGTACAGGTTTCGTACTGGGTGTGATTGGCATTGCGCTGTTCTGGTTGCCGTTTGTACGTTTTATCCTTGGCGTACTCGGTCTCACCTTCTCACTGGTGGGTGTTTTCCGCAAGGACTGCCGCAAGGCCTTTGCCATCACGGGTGTCATCCTGTCGGCACTGGTACTGTTCATCGTGGTCGTTATCTGGGCCCACTTCGGCTACACTCTCAGCGACATCTTCGATGAGGACTTTATCGATTTCCTCAACTTCCTCGACAAATAGGATTTCAGAAAAACAAAATTCATACCAACGGCCTTCTGTTACGGATGGCCGTTTTTGTTTTCATTTTCTCCAAATATTTTTTGAATAATCTTGTCAAAAAGAACACTTTTTTTTATAAATTTGCACGATTTTTTTGAAATTTATAATTTGGCAAAATTTTTGACAGAAATAAAAAAAGAGTTTATGAAAAAGTTAGCATTACTCTCTGTTATTCTTATACTTACAACTATTTTCATTCCGTCCAGCAAAGCACAGACTCCCCTCACCGAAGGCGGCGGCGCTGCGATTCCGAAGTGCTCGGCTCCCCTCTCCACCCCCACTCTCATCCGCAACAACGACAAAAGCGCGCTCTTCTACCTCGAGACCTACAGTCCGAACGTGAAGTTGCAATACCAAGGTCTGGTGACCTACAACAAAACTACTGGCACAGCCTTCGAGGAGGACATTCAGCTGCCGGAAGGCTACCACCACCTCTACACCCGCGCCATCGGCACGGAGCTGTTCGGCTACTACTACCGCTACAACGCCGAGAAGAAGTCGTTCGACTACTCGGTGGCCCGCTACCCTATCAAGAAAAATGTTGACGGCGTTCGAGTGTTAACGCCCGAAAACCGTCTGTCGGTGGACCTGACCGGCCGCGGAGAGATTCTGAAATATGTGGCCGTGTCACCCGACGACTCGAAATATGCCATGATCTTCATCGTTCCCAACGACCGCAACCAGGCCCCATACTTCTACTGCTACATCTACGACAACACCGGCAAGGAGATCTGGTACGACAAGTTTCTGCCCACCATCGCCGGCAACAAGTTCTCGATTCAGGATATCGAGTTGAGCGACAAAGGCGAACTGCTGCTGCTGGTGTATGCCACCAAAGGGAAAAATGCTACCATACAAAATCCTACAGTTCAGCTTTTTAGCTGCACCCACGGTAACATCAGCTCCATCACCGAAACCCTCGACTTTGGTTTTGTGAACTCAATGAAAATGTTGAGATTAGCGAACAAAGACATCTTCATCGGTGGCTATTATGACGAAACCCAGCAGAGCAACACCACGGGGTATTTTACTTTTGTGGTGAAAGAGGAGCCTCTGCGCATCACTGAGAAATCGCACGCTCCCTTTGACAAGACACAAGGTAACGAATACTATGGTCTTAGCAGCAGCGACTATTACGTCAAATGCGACTACCTGTTTGAGATGCCCGACCACATCGTAGCGATGATTGGCGAGCAATATGCCAGCATCCAACAACACAGCGAAAAGAGCGCGATGGCCTACCGCCATCACACCAACGATATTTTCTGTAACCGCTTCACCCTCAACGGCACCGACCTCGGCTGTATCAAGGTGAACCGCCATGCCAGCGCACAGGCCAGCGAAATCGTCACCACCCACGATGACGGCGAGCGTATCGCCGCCTTCCGCATGGAGGAAAAGACCGCGAGACCGAAAGCGCCCACCTTCTACAACCTCGGTCTCGGCTACGTGCCGGTGGTGAAAGGCAGCGAAATCTTCATCCTCTATACCGACCTGCTGTCCAACTACGCGGAAGACAGCGAGGAGTGGAACGCGGCCGAGATAGAGACACCCGACAAGAACTGTCTCGTGTTAACCCGCATGGACTACAGCACCGATAAGAAAGTCATCATGCTGCCCAACAAAGCCGGACAGACCTTCCACGATGTGTGGCTGGTGGACGGCGAGGACATCTACTTTGGTATGAGCGGCAAAAAGACCTATACCATCGAGAAGTTCAAACTCAACAAGAAATGGTCGTGGGACAAGTAAATGGAAAATTGAGAATTGAGAATTTAGGGAGGGACTGACCAACAGATGCACATTACAATCGACGGACATTCGGGTTTCTGCTCAGGGGTCATCAACGCCATCAAGACGGCGGAGGAGTGGCTTCAGAAAGAGGGAACTCTCTACTGTCTGGGCGACATCGTGCATAACAGCGAGGAGTTGCAGCGGCTGGTGCAGATGGGCTTGAAGGTCATCACCTACGACGAGTTCCGGCAGTTGCACGGCGTGCGGGTGCTAATTCGCGCCCACGGCGAACCACCCGAGACCTACCGCATTGCCCAAGAGAACGACATCGAAATCATTGACGCCACCTGCAAGGTAGTGCTGAACCTTCAAAAGACTATCAAACAGGAGTTTGAATCTGACGGGAAAGACTCTCAAATCCTCATCTTTGGGAAACAGGGGCATGCGGAAGTCATCGGATTGTTAGGACAGACCAATGGCAAAGGACTGGTCATCAGTTCTTTAGAAGATATCCGTCGCATTGACCTGTCGCGGCCGGCGGTGCTTTTCTCCCAAACCACCCAGGATTCGGAGATGTACTGCAAAATTGTGGAGGCCATCACCAAGGCCTACCGCCAGCAAGGTCATCCCGAACTCTTCACCCACCACGACACCATCTGTCACAGTGTGAGCAACCGTGCCCGCCAGCTGGAGGAATTTGCCCGTCAGCACGACCGCATCATCTTCATGTCGGACGCCAAGAGTTCCAACGGGCTTTATCTTTATGAAATTTGCAAAAAAAGCAATCCTAATACCCATTTCGTCACCTCTTTGGAGATGCTCCCCTCCATTGCTGCCGATTCAAGCGAAAGTATCGGCATCTGCGGAGCCACCTCCACCCCTATGTGGCTGATGGAAAAGGCCGCCGACCTCATCCGGCACCATCATCTGAAAATTCATTATCAACAAAATCATTAAAAAAATTTTTACATGTCCAGCTTTACATTTATCTTCATGCTTGTTGCCTTCCTCGTCGGTTACACCGTAATCGCGCTGGAACATCCGTTGAAAATCAACAAAACCGCTACCGCGCTGCTTTTGGGCGTGCTGTTATGGGTATGCGCTGTCATCGGGGGTGAGAGCATCCTCGTCAACACCGAGCCGCTACGCGACTACATCACCCGCAATCCGGGCAGCGGCTTCACCGACTGGCTCGTTCATTCCGAGCTCATCCATTCGTTGGGTGACATCGCCGAGATCCTCTTCTTCCTGATGGGCGCTATGACCATCGTGGAGGTGGTGGACACCAACGGCGGTTTCAAGATTATCACCGACCATATCAAGACCAAGAAAAAGACACGACTGCTGTGGATCATCTGCATCCTCACTTTCTTCATGTCGGCAGTGCTCGACAACCTGACCACCTCTATCGTGATGATTGCGTTGCTGCGCAAGATGATGGAACGCAAAGACCGTCTCATCTTCGCCAGCATGGTGATTCTGGCCGCCAACGCTGGTGGTGCATGGTCGCCGATTGGTGACGTGACCACCATCATGTTGTGGATTGCCGGTGACGTGACCAGCGCCAACATCATCGTGGCCACCCTGTTCGCCAGCATCGTCTCCATCCTGGTGCCGCTGCTCATCCTCACCTTCATGATGAAGGGTGAGAACGAGATCACCCCTCCCGAAGAGGCCACCGACCATGTGGAAGGCAGCTATACCAACAGCAAGGGCATGAGTACGCTCTTCCTCTGCGTGGGCGTAGGCGCACTGGTTTGCGTACCCGTCTTCAAGACCCTCACCCACCTGCCCCCCTACCTCGGCATGATGGGCGGTCTGGGTATCCTGTGGATTCTTTCTGAGATTGTACACCGCAAACAGGAGGCACACACCAAGAAATACTCCATCCTGTCGATTATCTCTCGTATCGACCTCCCCAGCATCCTCTTCTTCCTCGGTATTCTGTTAGCCGTCAACGCATTGCGCGTTGTCGGACACCTGGCACTGCTTTCCAATGGTTTGGACAGCATCCCGATGGCGGACCCGGGCAAGTACTATGTCATCAACATCATCATCGGTATGCTCTCCTCCATCGTGGACAATGTGCCGCTGGTAGCAGGTGCGATGGGTATGTACAACTTCCCCACCGACCACTACTTCTGGGAGATGCTGGCCTACTGTGCCGGTACCGGTGGTAGCATCCTCATCATCGGTTCCGCTGCCGGCGTGGCCGTGATGGGCTTGGAGAAAATCGACTTCATCTGGTATTTGAAGCACATCTCATGGTTGGCTTTCATCGGATACATCGCTGGCGCGCTCTGCTTCATCGGTCAGAAGACCATCACCACCCATTTTGCCCATAACGAAAACAAAGCCGCAGTGGAGATGACTGAAGATGGAGTGAAGGAGTACCTGATGGGCAACACCTTCTACGTCACTTCCGATGCTCCCACCATGAAAGACGGGCAGATGATCATGGTACACGACAGCACCACCATCAACTTCATCGAATATTGCGAAAATGGTGACAACCTTCTCGGAATGCGCATGTCACAAGTGGTGACCAGCAATACGGATAATCGCTATGAGTTCATCAGCCAGTCGAGCCAGCTCTATCCGGGCACCCTCAACGTGGAAATCAAAGACACCCTCGGCCACATCGACTACAACGGATTCCCGCTGACGGTCACGCAGTCGGGACGTGTATTCAGCATTCAGCCAGATGAAAGTATTTTAGAATTACGAAAAAAATAGCGATATGAAACCCACTCTATTGGTGCTGGCCGCCGGCATGGGCAGCCGTTACGGCGGTTTGAAACAGCTGGACCAACTCGGTCCCAACGGCGAGACCATCATGGACTACTCGGTGCGCTATGCCATCGAGGCCGGCTACGGCAAAATCGTGTATGTCATCCGGCGCAACATGGAGGCCGACTTCCGCGAGCACATCCTCTCGAAATATATCGGACAGATTCCGGTGGAGTATGTTTTCCAGGAGCTTGATCTGCTTCCCGAAGGCTTCACGGTCAATCCTGAACGTGTGAAGCCGTACGGCACGGCCCACGCCATCCTCGTGGCCAAAGATGCGGTGAAGGAGCCTTTTACGGTCATCAATGCCGACGACTTCTACGGCCGTGATGCTTTCCGCGTGATGGCCGACTTCCTGCGCCAGCCGCAGCAGCCCGATGCGCCGCAGTTTGCCATGGTAGGCTACCGCCTCGAGAACACCCTGTCGGAGAACGGCACCGTGTCGAGAGGAGTATGCACCGCCGACGAGGACGGCCATTTAATAAGCATCACCGAGATGACCAAAATCGGCAAGGCCGACGGCATCATCTGCAACACCTTCTCCGATGGCAGCACGAAGGAGCTGGACGGCAAAACACCCGTCTCGATGAACTTCTGGGGCTTCACCCCGCTGTTTTTCGACAAACTGGACGAGATGTTCCGTGACTTCCTCACCGCCCACAACGACGACCCCAAGTCGGAGTTCCAAATACCGACTGTCATCAACTACTTCCTGACCAGCGGTGCGGCCACTATCAACATTTTGGACAGCGACGCACAGTGGTTCGGAGTCACCTACCAGGCCGACCGTCCCTACGTGGTGGAGCGGTTAGCGCATTTACAATAAATTCATCAACCTGGAAAACAAAACTATAGAAAATGGAATTTTGGGATATATTGAAGATACTGGGGTGTTTGGCACTGCTCATGTTTGGTATGAAGACGATGAGCGAGGCTTTGCAGAAGCTCACGGGCGGTAACCTGCGCAAAGTGTTGGGCGCCATGACCGCCAACCGGTTCACGGGCATCTGCACGGGTGCTTTTGTCACCGCATCGGTGCAGTCGTCAACGGCCACCACCGTGCTCACCGTCAGCTTCGTGAACGCGGGGCTGCTCACTCTTGCACAAGCCATCTCGGTGATCATGGGTGCCAACATCGGAACCACCGCCACCGCATGGATCATGGCCGTCTTTGGCTTCCAGTTCGACATGAAGCTGGTGGTGTTCCCGCTCTTCGCCATCGGCATCTTGATGTCGTACTTCAAGAAGAACGGCACCCGCTCGTTCGGCGAGTTCCTGTTCGGCTTCGCCTTCCTTTTCCTCGCGCTGGTTACCTTGCGCGAGACCGCCAACGGAATGCATCTGGAAGAGAACCAATCCATTATGGGATTCTTCAAAAGCTGCAGCGACTACGGCTGGATTACTTATATCCTGTTCCTCGTCATCGGCGGACTGCTCACTTTCTGCGTGCAGTCGTCGGCGGCCATCATGGCCATCACCATGATCTTGTGTTCCACCGGCGTAGCCGACATCTATCAGGGTATTGCCTTGGTGTTGGGTGAAAATATCGGTACCACCATCACCTCCAACTTGGTGGCCATGAAAGCCAGTACACAGGCACGGCGGGCGGCCATGGCACACCTGCTATTCAACCTGTTCGGCGTTTGCTGGGTATTGATCATCTTCCGACCCTTCATCAACCTCGTATGCCACATTGTGGGTTTCAACCCGGGAGAGCCCATCACCTCTGTGCCGAATGCTGAAATCCGCATCACCTACGCACTGGCTGGCTTCCACACCGCCTTTAACCTCTGCAACACCCTCATCCTCGTATGGTTCGTGCCGCTGCTTGAAAAACTGGTCAGTCAGATCATCAAAGTGAAGGGCGAAGACGAGGAGGCACGGCTCCGCTTCATTGGCGGAGGTCTTCTCTCCACTGCCGAGCTTTCTCTCATGGCCGCCCGACAAGAGGTCAACCACTTCGCCATGCGCGTACACCGCATGTTCGGCTTCATCCCCGACCTACTGAAAATCACCAAACCTGACGAATTCGCCCAGCTATTCTCCCGTATCGAAAAGTACGAGACCATCAGCGACAATATGGAGATTGAGATTGCCAAATACCTCAACAAGGTTTCGGAAGGACGACTTAGCCTTGAAAGCAAGGAGCAAATTCGTATTATGCTTCGCGAAATCGCTGAATTAGAGAGCATTGCCGACAGTTGCTACAACATGAGTCGCGTCATCAACCGGAAATTCCAGGCCAAAGAGAAGTTCACCAACGAGCAGCTGGAACACATCTCCCACATGTTTGAGCTGTGCGACAAGTCCATCACCCAGATGGAGACCATTCTGAACGACTCCGACCACACCGTCGATCCGAAGATTTCGCTTTATATTGAGATGGAAATCAACAACTACCGCACGCAACTGAAGGAGAACAACGTGATTGACATCAACGAGCAGAAGTACGACTACCAGACGGGCGTGAACTACATGGACATCATTGGTGATAGTGAAAAAATCGGCGACTATGCCATCAACATTGTGGAGGCGCACCGACAGGTGAAACTCACCACGTAGTATATTTATTTGAATATCAATATTTTATAAATTATTAAAAAATAAAAGAAATCATGGTCAATCCGATAAGCAAAGAAGAATTCAAAGTGTTGGTGATGTTGTACATCGCCAATATAGACGGGCACATTCATCCTGAGGAGGTGATGTTGATGCTGGAGAAGGCACGGCCGCAGGTATTTGCCTCCGCTTCCAAGAAATTTGGGAAGATGAACGACATGGAGGTGTTGGAGTACATCGAGCAGAGCAAAAAGTTCTATGTCACGACGGAGGAAGAGCGCCAGCAGATCATCAACGACCTCAAAGGTCTCATCGAAGCCGACGGTCGTTTGACGCAGGTGGAGGCCTACATCACCAACGCCTTAGTGAAGCTGCTGAAGTAAATAGTTTATTGATTAACAACATCAGAACCATAATCAGATGAAAATCATCCGTATTCTATCCATTGCGATAGCCCTTCTTTTGTCATGCACGATACTGGATGCCCAGAGCAACTTACAGCTTGAAAAGGTCGTTATAGTAAGTCGTCACGGAGCAAGAGCACCATTGGACAAGTACCTCAAAGACCTTGCGACACTTACGCCACAAGAGTATAAATGGCTTCAGTGGGAATCCAACGGCATACAGGGCAGCGACCTCACTCCCAAAGGAGCGGCATCGGAGACATTCTTCGGAAACTATTTTCGTATGTATTTCAACAGCAAAGGTTTCATTCTCCAAGATACTGATGTCTTTTTTGGTGCCAGTTCAAAACAGCGTACGATTGCCACTGCTCGTGCTTTCGCTGCCGGACTAATGCCCCTTTCAGCGATTCCAATAGAATACCAAAAAGACTATAGTGGCAATTATGGCCCCCTAGACCCAGACTATCTCCCTTTGTTTAACGACCATAGCATCAGCGGATTTGACACAATCAAATTCAAAAAAGAAGCTGAAAAAGAGGTGGCTGAATTGATAAAAAGCCTCAAAAAACCCTCGTACGATTTGCTAGAAAAAACCCTCCGATACCCTCTTTCGGACCGAGCCAAACAGACCAATGAACCCCATTTTAAGCAAGAGGTTAAAGTACAACTGAATTTTTATGATTCGACAGGCAAGAATCTCGAGCCCACCATGAATGGAGACCTGAAAATAGCCAACAAAGCCAGCGATGCTTTCATTCTGCAATATTACGAGATGGAAGATCTAGAAGAGGCAGCACTCCATAACAATCTCAGCTTTGAAGAGTGGTGTCAGCTCGCAGATACGAAAGACTATTATGGTAAAATTCTTTTTACTGCTCCTATTATTGCCGTGAATGTGAGCCATTGCATGTTAGTGAGAGTAATGTCCGAATTGGTATCTTCTGGCCATAAATTCTCCTTCTTCTGCACCCATGACTCGATGATTCAGGCGTTGTTGGCAGCACTGCAAACCAAAGAATATTCGCTTGATAATACCATTGAGAAGCAGACCCCCATTGGTTTCAAATTTGTGATAGAACAATGGATGGACACTACAACTGGTGAACGTTACATGAGTGCTAAGCTGATATACCAAAGTTCAGACCAAATGCGTAATATGAAAGCTTTTGACCTCACTCATCCCCCCATGGAATACAATCTTTCGTTCAACGGCATTGAAAAGGCTCCTAACGGATATTACCGCTATGCGGACTTCATGAGGCATCTTGAAGACACTCTTTCAGCCTTCCAAGCCACTGCCAAAGGGGAAAATCCTTTCCCTAAGAAATAAACATCTACTCCTGCACCTCAGCTGATTGTTTCCTGCGTCTGCGGCGTGGGCGTGTGCGGCATTTCTTCGGCTTCAGACAAGAACTCACGATGGCATCCAAGGTGAAATAGGCGATAACAATGAGGATGGCGAGATAGAGCCTATAATGACGAGGCTTTTCTAGCCAATCATGAACCTTGCGTGACCAAGAATCTTCTGATGGTTTTGACCACCAACTGATGGTTGTGGAAGTCGGCTTCCACAATTCATTAACCCCTCGGTACATGGCCACCAAAAGCTTCTTGTACAGCGGCATATCATTGTTCCAAATATTCCTTTCAACACGCACATTAATCAAAGCCTCGCCCAAATTGTCGGCGAACCAAATTTTGTCATCTACATGATCACTATCTTTTAACCAACGAATCTGGGCTTCCAAAAATAGAGAATCTATAGTATCTTGACATATTTGTAATTTCTTTTCAAGAGAATCTATTTGTAAAGCAATAAGTATAGAATCGTTATGATTTGATTTCTTTTCTTTGTTTATTGTCTCTAAAGAGTCTATCTTACCCTTCAAGTTCTTTTCCTCTTCCTTATAAAAATTCCTCTCGACCATCAACTCTTTATTCATACTATATTCTTCCACTTCTTTAGCAGAAGCCATTTTTAGCATATCATCTCGCACCTCTTTACTACACACATCCCCCTTCACAATTTTATCAATCATGTCCCTATCCAACAAGATATCGTTGAATGAGAAATAGAGAATCCCTGACTTGTCCGCATCAAAATGAAACATATCATCAGCCAATATTTTATTTTTGAATTTGTCGAAATCCACCTGATTGACTGGAATGGAGTCCTTCTCTTTATTTTTATGATTATCAGGATTATTATAAAGTTCAGCCCCATGGGTTTCATCACATATTTGATACAATAAAGATCCGAAATAGGGACGATTATTAGTATCCTTCATATCACTGCTACATCTGCCATAGATGCAACATTCCACGTCTTTCTCAGAAATGCCCCCTCCATCTCTATAGAAAAGGCTCCTCGGATATTTCAAAGTGTCATTCTTATCCGCTGCAGTATTCATTTCACCCACATCGCTATACATACTCCCAGATGCGCTGATATATACCCTGTCCCCTTTCGATACTGCAATACCCGAGGATGTCCAACAGGTGGCTGAATTCAAGAGGAAGAAGTGCTGGGTTTCCAAAACCCCTTGGTCGATGCTGACCACCCCTTTGTTGTTGATGCTCGCCTCATTGTCGGGCATCACCACTTCTCGAATCAAGAAGTTCAAGGCAAATACCAATAAGAGTATCGCTTGAATGATAACAAAGGTAAAAATGATCGCATTCACCCCCGTTGATGAGGGCATACCACGCCATTTGTCAGCATGCAACCGCTTCGCCCATTTGGTGTTGGGCACTCTTCGTTTCAGCACCTCAGGAGATAATCGTTTGCTCTTCCACTGCCCCGTCACTATTTTGTGAATCAAGTCATACACGATATAAATGAGGCCGATGAAAAGGAGAACGATGCAACGAAATATAAAAATCAGATGACGGGTAATCACTAAGTTTTTACCACGATATTTTCTCGGAAAGAAATCATAGAGGGCAAACGGATCGCCTTTGTGTTCCGCTTCCAACAGTTCGGTAACAAAGGTGCGCTCATGGATGGTGACATCCGACTGCGTGCGGCTGAAAATGGCCTGTTTAATAAGAGAGAAAAGGGATGCCATGGCCGTTACTGTTTTTTACGTTCAATGACCACCAAAAAAGAACCCACATTGTCCACATACCAAGCATCAACAAAGTGCTCCTTTTTGTAATAGTGAAGTTCCGTGTTGCCACTCGTTGTATCTGGATCTTTAAAATTCGGATATTCTTTTAATCCTAATCTATTGGTATCACCCGGAAAAGAATCATAAGCCAGCATTGTTTCAATCACTTTATCCGTCAAAGCAATGTCATTCACTGCAAAGTACAAAATCCCTTCATTTCGAATAGTTATCTTTTCTTTTCCCGATCCTATCGCATAAATATCAGCACCTGAGCCATCAAGATACCTATCGTATACTTTCTTATACCTTCCACTATCATCTTTCAGACTCATAATAGTATCAGGCATCACCTGCATCAGAATCGTATTAAATTCTGCAGTTTGAGAAATTCTATATTTTGAACGTTTTTTATCCTTGGCTCCTCCATGATCTCCACCCATCGGATCCAGCCATCGATCTCGTAAAACACAATTGCTTTCAGCATCTTGCACCAGATGGTGAATGGCAGTGTGAAATGCACCTGATGTTCGCACCGAAATCACGTCACCAGCCTTTACATGAATGCCTGAGTTGGCCCATAGGTCGGCGGAGTTGAAGAGCCAGTATATGATTTCATTGTCTTCATTTTCGATAACGGTGGCCCCGTACTCGTTCGAGTTGACGGTCTTATAGGGATAGTAGCTCTTCACCACAAGGGCGATGAGCGTGACACCCAAGAACACCAACGTGATGATGAGGGCGATGACGATGATGAGCTTGGCGAGTTTCTTGGGCTCGTTGAATGCACGCACTATGGCCTTGTAGCGCGTGATTTCAATCTCCATTTTCTTACCCTCCTCGCTGGAGTTTTGCTGCGTGTTTTCTGCCTCACGTTTTGCTTCCTCATCAAAAGGCTTCTGATTTTTTTCGTTTTCCATATTGTTATTATAAAAGGAATTGATAACACTTCACCAACTTTAATCTTACGACAAACCGCTCAGTATGTTACACTTCCATTTTTTCAACTATTCTTCCATTTTTTCACTTAAACTCTCTCAATAAATGGAGTCAGAAATCAAAATAAAGCGTAATTTTGCAAGCTAAAAACCGTACTATGAAAAAAATCCTATTGATACTGTTCCTAATCCCCGCCCTCTCGCTGAAAGGACAGACCTTGCAGTTGGACTTGCAGCAGTGCCTCCAGTATGCGGAGGAACACAACCAAGACCTGCAAAGCGGCAAGTTGGATGTGCAAACCTCAGACATCCAGCTCAAACAAGCCAAACTACGGCAGTACCCCACCGTGTCGGCCGGCATAGGACAGAATTTCGGCTACTCGCACGGCAGCGAGTCGTTCGGCATCAACGGCAACTACAGTCTCAACGCCGGCATCGACATCTTCAGAGGTCTTACCATCCGCAACACCATCAAACAGAGCCAGGTGCAAGCCGACCAGACCGAGATGCAGGTGGAGCAGATAAGAAACGGCATCCGCATCGAGATCATCCGCAGCTATCTCACCATCCTGATGAACCAAGAGCTCATCGAATACCGCCGTACTGTGTTGAATACCAGCCGCGAACAGGTGGAACAAGGACGGCAGCGCTATGAGGCGGGCCGCATCCTCGAAAGCGACTACAAACTGCTACAAGCCCAATATCTCTCTGATTCGATGAGCATCGAGAACACCCAAATTGCCATCGACAACGAGTACATCAACCTACGCAACCTCATCACTATACCCGATGACCAACATCAATTCATCATTATCACCCCTGACAGCAGTCGGCTGGCCCAGTCGATGCAAGTACCCGACATGCAGAACGTACTCCAGCAGGCGCTCAACTACCTCCCCGAGCTCAAAGTCAAAGAGAAAGCCGTGGAGATTGCCGAATATGATGTGAAAATCGCTAAGGGCGGCTACTACCCCTCCATCTCTGCCAGCGCAGGCATCGGCACCGGCTACAACGCCTCCTACGGCAACGACCAGAGCGGCCTTACCAGCGGTCTATACAAGGGACTGAGCGAAAGCGTGGGTCTGAACATCAACATTCCCATCTATCAGCAAGGAAGCGTTCGCAATACAGTAAAAATCAGAGAAATACAACTTGAAAAAGCAAAATTAGCCCTCGAAATTGCAGAAGGAGACGTCATTGAGCAGGTACAAGAGTACTACTTGAACGTGAAGAAAGCCTACAACGACTACCAACTGTCGGAACTTCAACAGGAAGCCTACTACCTTAATTATCAAACCTATAACCAAAAGTTCCAGCTCGGTGCCATCACCGCAGTGGATCTGCTTCAGCAGCAGACCAACTATCTCAACATCCTCAACAACTATATGCAGAACAAGTACAACTTCCTGTTGCAGAAGAAAGTGTTGGATGTGTACACCGGACAACCCGTCACCCTTTAATTGAAAACAAAGCAGAAAATTCTGAACCATGACACCTAAAAAGAAAAGAAGAATCATCATTTGGAGCATTGTCGCAGCTGTTATTCTCGCGATAGTACTGTTTTTCGTATTGCACGCGCCCAAGCACGGCGGCTATACAGTGGAGACGCAGCCGGCACGCATCGACAGCGTGGCCACCATCATCACCGCCACCGGCGAGATACAGCCCGTTACGAAGGTGGAAGTCGGTACACAGGTATCCGGCAAAGTGGAGAAACTGTATGTCGATTACAACTCGCACGTCACCAAGGGACAGCTGCTGGCCGAACTCGACCGCTCCACCCTGCTGGAACGCATCAACCAGTGCCAGGCTAACTTGGCCAGCGCACAGAGCTCGCTCACCCAAGCCCGACTGAGCTACGAGCGTGTGAAAGCCCTGTATGACCGAGGCGCTGAGACCAAAGAAAGTCTTGAAAGTACTGAAAACCAATACAATCAGGCCAAGAGTCAGGTGGACCTGTCGAAGACGAGTCTCCGCAGCGCGGAGGTGGATCTCTCCTATGCCACCATCACCTCCCCCATCGATGGCATTGTGATGAGCAAGTCGGTGGAAGAGGGACAGACCGTGGCCTCCTCGTTCAGCACGCCGACCATCTTCACCATCGCGCAAGACCTTACCCGCATGCAGGTGGAGGCCAACGTGGATGAGGCCGACATCGGACAGGTGGAAGAGGGCCAGCAGGTGACCTTTACCGTGGATGCCTATCCTGACGACGTTTTCACAGGAACAGTCAAGCAGAAACGTCTCTCCCCGACCGTCACCAACAACGTGGTCACTTACGCTGTCATCATCGATGCTCCCAACCCTGATGAGAAACTGATGCCCGGCATGACCGCCAGCGTCAGCATCATCGTCAACCAGCAGAGCGGCATCGTTGTTCCGATGGAGTGCCTCTATTTCAAGACCGACCCGATGGCGCTGAAGATTTTGGAGAAACAGGGCATCACCTTCAAAAGTTTGTATAAGAACACTGAAGAAGAGCTTCACGCGCTGAAAGACATCACCACCAAAACGGTATGGGTGAAGAACGGCAACAGCTACGAGCAGCGCAAAGTGACCACCGGCCTCAACGACGGCGCCAAGTGTATCATTACCGACGGACTAAAAGCCGGCGATGCTGTGGTGACCAACACCAAAGAGATGAGTTTTGGCGAAGCCAAGGGAAGCAGCGGCATGAGGTTCGGCCCGCCGGAACGTAAAAACCGATAGAACATGGAGAACGAAATCATCATCGACATACGGGACCTGCACCGCAACTTCAAGGTGGGCAGTGAGATCGTGCACGCCCTCAACGGCGTGTCGTTTTCCATCCGCGAGGGCGAGTTCGTGAGCATCATGGGCACCAGCGGTTCGGGAAAGTCCACCCTGCTGAACATCCTCGGCTGTTTGGACACGCCATCATCGGGCGACTACATCCTCAGCGGCACCTCCATCAACTCACTCAACAAGAACCAATTATCGACGTTGCGCAACCGCAAGATCGGGTTTGTGTTCCAGAACTACAACCTGCTGGCGCGCACCACCGCGCTCGATAATGTGCAGTTGCCCCTGATGTACAACTCCACCGTCAGCGCCAAGGAGCGTAAGGAGCGAGCCATCGCCGCATTGGAGGCCGTGAAGCTGAGCGACCGCATGGACCACATGCCCAACCAGCTGTCGGGTGGCCAGCAGCAGCGTGTTGCCATCGCCCGCGCCCTCGTCAACGACCCCGTCATCATCCTCGCCGATGAGGCTACCGGCAACCTCGACACCCGCACCTCCTACGAGATTATGACGCTCTTCCAAGAATTGCACAGCAAAGGCAAAACCATCGCCTTCGTGACCCACGAGCCCGATATCGCCACCTTCACCACCCGCACCATCAAACTGCGGGACGGCCAAATCGTGCTAGACGAAAACATTGAACAACAGTCGGCCGCTATAGCCCTTTCCGAATACGAGAAAAACATGAAACACAGCGACTTATGAACCGCCACATCCTATTCTTGCTGATGGTTGCCCTGATGGCGGCCACTTCGTGCCAACATCGCGAAGCGCCCCAAAAGGAGGACTATGCCGGCTCATGGAGCGGCTATTCCATCCATACCACCATCGCCAAACAGGACACACTCGGCGGAGAGACAGGCATCTGCATCAGCAATGAGGCCCTCGACTATACCCTCGACACCCTCGCCCAACGGCAACTCACCGAGAGCCGGTTTGCCATCCGCGACCTGGCTGGCGACGAGCCCGCCGTGTGGGTGCTGAAAGGTCAGGAGTTCATCCACATACCCGTACAATGCGGCAGCAGCGACGGCAAACGCACCCTCATCACCAACGGACTCGAAGGGGGCGAATCGGTCGTATCCAACATCATCATCACATCAAACTCAAAATAATCCCCACCCACCATGGACGTCATCAACCTCACCAAAATATCGCTCACAGCCCTCGCACGCAACAAAGGGCGCTCCTTCCTTACCATGTTAGGCATCATCATCGGTATCGCCTCCGTCATCCTGATGGTGAGCCTCGGAAAAAGTTCGACAGACGGTGTTAAGTCAGAACTCTCCTCCATGGGTTCCAACATGATTATGATTATGCCGACTCGCAGCATGAGAGGGGGCGTCGATATGGGCAGCGGACAGTCGCTGACCAAACATGACCTGGAATCGCTGAAAAAGAACACCAAATACGTGGAGCACATCTCCCCGTCAGTCAGCACGGCAGCACAGCTGGTATTTGGCAGCAACAACCATTCGGGCAGTCTGCAAGGCGTGTCGGCCGACTATTTGGATATTCGCAAATACACCTTGAAGTCGGGCATCATGTTCACCGACGAACACACCAAAACCAACGCGAAGGTTTGCGTCATCGGACAGACGGTGGTGGACAAGTTATTCACCAACGGCGAGGATCCCATCGGGCAGACCATCCGTTGCGGGCGGGTGCCCATGAAGGTCATCGGCGTGCTGGCATCGAAAGGACAGAACGGCATGGGACAAGATCAGGACGACATCGTGCTGGCCCCTTACACCACCATCATGACCCGTTTTTCGGGCAACAAGAGCCGCAACAACTTCCAGATGATATTCGCTTCGGCCACAAGCGAGGAGGAATCGGAGATGGCGGCCACCGAAATCACCTATATCCTTCGCAGCAACCACAACATCAAACTCAATGCTGACGGGGAATATGATGACGATTTTGAGATCCGCACACAGGAAGAACTCTTGTCGGCCATGAGCAACGTGATGAAGATGCTCACCATCCTGCTCACCTCCATCGCGGCCATCTCGCTCATCGTGGGCGGCATTGGTATCATGAACATTATGTATGTAACTGTTACCGAACGAACTAAAGAAATCGGTCTGCGCATGGCCATCGGCGCGAAACGGCGCGACGTGATGCTGCAATTCCTGTCCGAAAGTATCATCCTGAGTCTGTTGGGCGGCATCATCGGCATCATCATCGGCACCATCCTTTCCGTCGTCATTACCACCGTGCTCAACTGGTCGCTCATCATCAGTCAGGGGGCCATCGGCATCTCCTTCCTGGTGTGCGTGGCCACGGGCGTTTTCTTCGGCTGGTACCCCGCAAGGAAGGCCGCCAATATGGATCCTATCACCGCTCTCCGGTACGAATAGTGCCGATTTTTGCACTTTATTTCTTCTAAA
Organism: Bacteroidales bacterium; assembly: GCA_017535665.1. GTDB lineage: Bacteria > Bacteroidota > Bacteroidia > Bacteroidales > WCHB1-69 > UBA1756. Next base: position 49,070 of record JAFXTS010000017.1, read on the forward strand.
TTATTCTGTTTCAATTTTTTATAAAATATTGAAAGAAAATAGTAATTTTTATCAAAAAAATTGCAATAATTATGTTAAAGTTGCGTTATAGGGGATGTGAAAATTGCATATAAAATTACAAAATCATGAATATATCAGCAAGAGAATCAAAAGGCAGAATCATGCTGGTGGAAGACAACCAGAATCTGCGTAAAGTCTTGAAAGACTACTTAGAAACCCTCAAATTCAACGTCAGCGACTTCAGCAACGGCGATGCGGCTTCAGAGTCATTTGAGCGCCACCGCTACGACATTTGCATCTTCGACATCGTGATGCAGGGCAAGAGCGGCTTCGACCTGCTGGCCGAGATCCGCAAGGTGGACGAGCAGGTGCCCGTGGTGTTCCTGACCGCCCGCACCGACAAGGAAGACAAAATCAAGGCCTTCAAGATGGGCTGCGACGATTACATCACCAAGCCGTTCAGCACTGAAGAGCTGATTCTGCGCATCGAGGCCATTCTGCGCCGCACACGCCAGCACGCCAAGGTGAAACCCGTTTACAAAGTCACCAACGAAGTGTACCATTTTGGCAAGTTCACCTTCGACCATGCCAACCTCGAGCTATCGCACCCACTGAAAACCCGTACCCTCACCCGCAAAGAGGCCGAGCTGATGCGCATTCTGTGCGAGAATATGAACCGTCTGGTGCAGCGCGAGGAAATCCTCCGCAAAGTGTGGGGCAACGATGACTACGCCTCCGGCCGTAGCATGGATGTGTTCCTCACCAAACTGCGCGCTTACCTCGCTATCGAACCCGTTGACCCCAAATACCTCAACACCGACCCGTCCAAGCGCAGCAAATATGTGGAAGGCTATGAGCCTGATATCGAAATCAAGAACGTGCATGGCACGGGCTTTATGCTGAAGTCGAAATTCAACCCCGTTCCCGAAAGAAACTAAAAAACAATTTTATTGTTTCACTATAAACGGGTCTGCAGTTTTCTGCGGACCCGTTTAGTATTATCGGATCTCAAACAGCTCACAAATGGTACGCAGCCGGAAAGTATGGGTGAGATGATAAATGCCTTCAGACGCGTTAGTGGGCAGCCAGAAATCCATCTTTGATAACACATCGACATATTTCGCCCAAATTTCAAAACAGTCGCGATGCAGGAATGAAAAATCCTCATCCTCATCCTCCCCTGCCCTATACCTAAACTCCCCATTTTCGTAATGGAACGATGCAGCAGAGTTATCATCCCTAAAAATATCTGAAACATAAATATTTACAACCTTTATACTATCACTATAATACAGGCTACGGACCAACAAATCAGCATGCACCACCACCAAGAGATCAAATTCAGCAGGAGAGTCAAAATACAATGTATCCTTTTTAGGAGCATGCACAAAAGCGCAAGTCCTCGCCTCCTCGTCTTCGATTCTCAAGGCCACCCGTTTACGCTGGATGGGCAAAGGCAGCACATTGTCGGCCGGACAAAACAGTTTTTGCGCAGTAGGATGGTCTTTTACACAACGCACCGACAGTCCGAAAACCTTAGGCATGTCAGTCAAGAACACTTCCTTATCTCCTAAACCGAAGCTAAAGCATGAATTGTCCTTTTCGGAAGAAGACCAAAAAGAGGCGAAAAAATTCCAACTATCATGATATAAAATTGTATCGCAACCGCCATCCGACTGAGAGTAATATCCGGCAGGACAAAGGCCAGCAGGATACGCACAAAAACCTGAAGCATTGTTGTTTTCAGGATGAACACACGTGGAGCACTCTGTCTCATCATACCCTTCAAAATGACGCCATTGCAAAACAGGGGCAGCCATACTTTTCGCTAAGAGTTTCGGCTCTCCTCCACAGCAATTTTTCTCATCATGGGAAAGATATAACACAAGTTCCCGCCAATCTTCCACAGAGGGCAACCTCCAACCCTGTGGACATACTTTTTGAGCCGCTTCCCAATTGTAGAGCAAACCATACGTGGCGACATTCTTTTCGTTGCCACCTGGAACATACATGCTGGGAAGGTTGAGATTATTGGAAAAATCTTGGGTAACAAAAGCGTTGCCATCGCGATCGTGGGTGGAACGCATATTCTCCTGCAACCACAGCTGAGAGCCGTAGGTGAGCACCTTATAGCGGTTCCCATCAACATCACGAACAAACTTTTCTTGTCCGTAAGTTTGTAGCACACAGAAAATAAATGCAATGGCGAAAAGGATGTTTTTCATGGTCATATCTTTTACGCCACAAAAATACAAAAATTTCTTGCAAATCAAAAAAAAATCAAATGCAGCAGCAAAAAAGACTATGGCCTTATTTGAGCCAGATCTTCTCCACCCCGTACTTTTCATCCATAATAAGCAGGGCGGCCTTTTCGGGAGCTGAAACCTTCCCCTTCTTGGCGGAAACCGCATAGCTCCACGTAATGGTCTGATTGGGCTCCAGATTGGCGGTCACAAACTCCACCACCTCCTCGTGACCCGCGGTACCTCCGGCAATGTCGATCCAGCGCACCTGGGTGTCGAAGGCTTCCTGGCGGAGTGAGATAGCTGCCGGATGGTTGCCGTTCACAAACAGGAGGGTGACGGTAAGTTCCTTACATGTGTCGCACGGCTCGCTGACCGTACGTTGGTACTGGTACAGCAATTTCCCATCAGCATCGAGTTTACGGTCGGCCTGTGCGAAAGCCAACATCGGCAATAGAGCCCCAAACAGGAGGAGGATTTTTTTCATGATGACATAATAGGTAAAAAAAATAGTTGGCGATGGCCAACTATTTTTTATGAATAATGGATTAGAATTACTCAGCGGCGGGAGTCTCAGCGGCGGCCACGGGTTCCTCGGCGGGAGCGGTGGCAGCCTTCTTGCTGCGGCTTCTTCTGGTCTTGGAAGCTTTCTTCTCGGTGTGTACGGTGTAAGTTTCGTTGTAGTCAACGAACTCAATCATACACATCTCAGCGTTGTCACCCTGACGGAAACCGGTCTTGAGGATACGGGTGTAGCCACCGGGACGGTCAGCGACTTTCTGAGCGATTTCGCGGTAGAGTTCGGTCACCGCATACTTGTCGTGAAGGTATGAGAAGACGACACGGCGAGAGTGGGTAGTGTCGCTTTTGCACTTCGTGACGAGGGGTTCAACGAACTTGCGCAATTCCTTGGCCTTGGCGAGAGTGGTCTCGATGCGTTTGTGCTTGATGAGCGAGCAGGCCATATTGGACAGCATAGCCTTTCTGTGGGCGGCTGTTCTTCCTAAATGATTTATGGATTTCTGGTGTCTCATAACGATTATTCCTTATCTAATTTATATTTCTGTAAATTCATGCCAAAATCGAGGCCTTTGCTCTTGACGAGGTCTTCGAGTTCTGACAAAGACTTTTTACCGAAGTTACGGAACTTCAGCAAGTCGTTCTTATGGATGGCCACCACGTCGCCGAGGGTTTCAAGCTGGGCGGAGGAGAGGCAGTTGAGGGCGCGCACGGAGAGGTCCATGTCGATGAGCTTGGTCTTCAACAGCTGACGGATCTTCTGGGATTCCTCATCCAATTCACCTTCAACGCCGGTGTTGGTAGGCGTATCCACAAGGATCTTGTCATCGGAGAAGAGCACGAAATGCTGGATGAGGAGCTTAGCGGCCTCTTTCAGAGCCTCTTTCGGACTGATGGAGCCGTCGGTATCAATCTTGATGTTGAGCTTCTCATAGTCGGTCTTCTGTTCCACACGCCAGTTGTCCACCTCATACTGCACATTGCGGATGGGGGTATGGATGGAGTCGATGACGATGACACCGACGCCCTCGTGGAGCGTCTTGTTATCTTCAGCGGAGACATAGCCGCGGCCCTTATCGATAGTGATTTCCATAGCGATACGGACGGAGGGGTCCATGGTGCAGATCACCTGGTCCTCGTTGAGCACTTGGAAAGCGTTGAGGAAGCGGTTCATGTCGCCGGCGACGAAGGTGGACTGTCCGGAGATGATGATGGTGGCCTTCTCGCTGGTCTTCTCGGCGATGCGGTTTTTCAGGCGCACCTTCTTGAGATTGAGGACGATGTCGGTAACATCTTCCATGACACCGGGGATGGAGGAGAACTCCTGAGCCACACCTTCGATCTTGATGGAGGTGATGGCGAAGCCTTCCAACGAGGAGAGCAGGACGCGGCGGAGTGCATTGCCGACGGTCATGCCGTAGCCGGGCTGGAGGGGGCGGAACTCAAACTCACCATGGAAATCATCGGATTTCACCATGACGACTTTATCGGGTTTCTGAAAGGTTAATATTGCCATTTTTATGAATTTTATGTTTAACAAATCGGGTGAGAATCAGCCATTATTTGGAGTACAACTCGACGATGGCCTGTTCGTTGATGTTCTCAGGAACCTCTTCTCTTTCGGGATAATTCATAAATTTGCCTGACATCAGGTTGGCATCCCATTCCAACCACGGATAAGCGTTGGTACGGCCGGCGAGGGAGTTGGTGATCACCTCGAGAGCCTGTGAGCGTTCGCGGACGGCGACGATGTCACCGGGGACGAGCAGCATGGAGGGGATGTTAGCGATTTTGCCGTTGACGAGGATGTGGCGGTGGCTGACCAGCTGACGAGCGGCGGCGCGGGTGGGAGCGATACCCAAGCGGAACACCACATTGTCGAGTCTCGACTCGATCAGTTTGATCAAGTTCTGACCGGTCATACCCTTACGGCTGGCTGCCTTGAGGAACAATTTCTTGAACTGACGCTCGAGGACACCGTAGGTGTATTTGGCCTTCTGCTTCTCCTGCAGCTGCATGCCATACTCCGACAGTTTGCCACGTCTCTTGCTCTGTCCGTGCTGTCCGGGAGGATAGTTCTTTCTTTCGAGATATTTGTCAGAGCCGAAGATGGGTTCTTTGAATTTTCTTGCAATTTTGGTACGAGGTCCAGTATATCTTGCCATAATCTAATATTTTTATATTCTAACAATAAAACAACAACTTAAACTCTTCTGCGTTTCGGGGGACGGCAGCCGTTGTGCGGCAGCGGAGTCACGTCGATAATCTCTTCAACGCTGATGCCGGAGGCATGGATGGTACGGATAGCAGACTCACGACCACCGCCGGGACCTTTCACATACACCTTCACTCTGCGCATACCGAGGTCGTAAGCAACCTTGGCGCAGTCCTGAGCGGCCATCTGGGCGGCATAAGGAGTGTTCTTCTTGGAACCTCTGAAGCCCATCTTACCGGCTGAGGACCATGAAATCACCTGACCGTCGTTGTTGGTGAGGGACACGATAACATTATTAAAAGATGCATAGACAAAAGCCTTGCCGAGCGCATCAATTCTGACAACTTTTTTCTTGGTTGTTTTGGTATTTTTTGCCATATTCTTCTGAATTTCTGTGTTAATGTTCTGACCGGAAGCCATACGGCTACGCGGCCGGCGTTAAAACTACTTGGTTGCTTTCTTCTTGTTGGCAACAGTTTTCTTACGACCCTTACGAGTACGAGCGTTGTTCTTCGTGCTCTGGCCGCGGAGCGGCAAACCAATACGGTGGCGGATGCCTCTGTAGCAACCGATATCCATCAATCGCTTGATGTTCATCGTCACCTCGGAACGCAGCGCGCCTTCGACCTTCATCTCGCCGATGATACCACGGAGGGCACCCAGCTCGTCGTCATTCCACTCACTCACTTTCTTGTCATAGCTAATACCGGCCTGGTCCAAAATCTTCTGAGCCATGCTTCTGCCGATACCGTAGATGTAGGTTAAACCTATCTCTCCTCTTTTGTTTTTAGGTAAATCTATACCCGCAATTCTTGCCATAATTTATCTTGTTTTTAATTTATTAAATATCAACCTTGACGCTGTTTGAACTTCGGATTTTTCTTGTTGATAACGTACACCACACCGTGTCTTTTGACAACGATGCACTCGTCACTTCTTTTCTTTACAGATGCTTTAACTTTCATTGTCTTACTTTTTATTGATTTTCTTTTTACTTATGTCTGAATGTGATACGTCCTTTGCTGAGATCGTATGGCGACATCTCAATCTGCACCTTGTCGCCCGGAAGGATCTTGATGTAGTGCATACGCATCTTTCCGGAGATGTGGGCGGTGATGACATGACCGTTCTCAAGCTGCACACGGAACATTGCGTTACCGAGGGACTCGATGACCACGCCGTCTTGTTCGATTGATGATTGTTTTGCCATATTGTTCTGTTTCTATTTGTTATTAATGCCTAATGCTTCTTCTATATATTGATAGGTAGAAAGTATTTCTGTTTTGCCTTGGGAGTTGATGGCTACCTGGTGCTCAAAGTGGGCGGCGGGACGGCGGTCGGCCATCACTACCGGCCAATGCGCCTCATCGTCCAGCACCTCACCGGTGCCCATGCCGATCATGGGTTCGATGCAGAAGACCATGCCGGGACGGATGAGCTCATCCTTGTACCACTTGCGCTCCTCCCTCGTGCGGGGCACGAAGTTGGGCACATCAGGTTTCTCGTGCATACTGCGACCGATGCCATGTCCGCTGAGCACCTTCACCACACCATAGTGGAACGGCTTCACGTAGCTTTCCACCGCCTGACTGATGTCGAAAATGGTGTTGCCCACTTTGGCAAAGTCAAGGGCGTGGTGCAGTGCCTCATAGGTGCGCCGCACCAGCAGGTGCTTCTCCTCCGACACCTTGCCGATCTCAAAGGTGTAGGCGAAATCGCCATGCCATCCATCCAGACAGGCCACGCAGTCGGCGGTCACGATGTCGCCCTCCTGGAGGACGTAGTCGTTCGGGATGCCGTGTACCACGGTGCTGTTGACCGAGAGGCAGAGTGTGGAGGGGAAGGGAGGCATTCCGGCGTACGGACGGTAGCCCTTGCAGGAGGGCAGTCCGCCGTTAGCGCGGATGTAGTCTTCAGCGACCTGGTCGATGTAGAAGAGGGGAACCCCCGGCCGCATCAACTTGGCCACTTCACCCAAGGTTTTTCCAACAAGCAAAGAACTTTTCTTGATTGATTCGATTTCCGAATCGCTCTTGAGATGTATTCTGTTCAGGAGTCCCATTAGTAGGCGCCGCTGTTACGGCCTTTAATTCTTCCGTTCTTGGTGAATCCTTCATAGTGTCTCATCAGCAGGTGGGATTCGATCTGCTGGAGAGTATCCAACACAACGCCGACCATGATGAGGAGGGAAGTACCGCCGAAGAACTGCGCGAACTGGTCGTTAACACCGAAGAGGGCGCGGACGATGGCGGGGAGTACTGCCACAAATGCGAGGAAGATGGAGCCCGGGAGGGTGATCTTCGACATGATATCGTCGATGAACTGGGCGGTCTGTTTGCCAGGTTTCACACCCGGGATGAAACCGCCGTTCTTCTTCAGATCCTCAGCGATCTGTGACGGGTTGATGGTGATAGCAGTATAGAAATAGGTGAACAGGATAATCATGATGAAATAGACGATGTTGTATCCCCAGCCGTTCGGGTTGATGAAGCTGTAGCCGAAGCCGCCTTCGCGGAAGTCAGCCATGCTGATGAAGGTGATGGGGAGCATCATGAGCGCCTGGGCGAAGATGATCGGCATAACGCCGGCCGCATTGACCTTGAGGGGAAGGAAGTTGCGGGTGCCGCCGTACTGCTTGTTGCCCACGATACGCTTAGCATACTGCACGGGGATGCGGCGGGTACCCTGCACCAGCATGATGCTGAAGAGGATGACCAGGAGCATGACGAGCAGCTCGATGATGAATACGATGGGACCACCGCCATTCTCAGTGACGCGGGCCTCGAACTCATAACGGAGTGCGGAGGGGAAGCGGGCGATGATACCCACCATGATGATCATGGAGATACCGTTGCCGATACCCTTGTCAGTGATCTTCTCACCCAACCACATCAGGAACAAGGTGGCGCAGATGAGCAGGATGAAAGAGACAAAGGCGAACACCGAAATGCCGAAAACAGAGGTGGACGGGATGCCAAACAGCGTGGTGTTGACCATGGTTTGGGAAAGGGCTGCGCTACCGTAACGACCGGAGAGGTTGCCTATGTAGGCGGGAGCCTGGATGGCGACCACGAGGATGGTGAGGTAACGGGTAATCTTGTTGATCTGCTTACGGCCGCTCTCGCCCTCTTTCTGCAAACGCTGGAAGTAAGGCACCACCAGGGTGAGCAGCTGGATGACGATGGAGGCGGAGATGTAAGGCATGATACCCAAGGCAAAGATGGAGGCCTTGGAGAATGCACCGCCCGAGAAAAGGTCAAGCATACCCATCAGACCTTCGCTCGACTGCTTGGTGAAAGCAGAAAGAGCGCCGGGATTGACACCGGGGAGGACGATGTGGGTACCCAGACGATAAATCAAGATGATGAGGAGCGTGTAAAGGATTCTCTTACGCAGGTCCTCAATCTTGAAGATGTTTGTTATGGTTTCAATGAATTTTTTCATAATGGCTGATTAATGGTTGGATTACTGTTGGTCAGCGGGGGCACCGATGATGTTGACGGAACCGCCGTTCTTTTCGATAGCCTCTTTGGCAGTGGCGGAGAAGGCGTGAGCCGTAACGGTCAGCTGGCAGCTGAGCTCTCCTTTACCCAAGATCTTAATCAGGTCTTTCTTCTTAGCCAGACCATTGGAAATCAGAACTTCAGGAGTGATTTCAGCAATGTTGGTCTTCTCGAAAATGTGCTGCAGCGTGCTGATGTTGATGGCGCTGTATTCCACGCGGTTGATGTTCTTGAAGCCGCGCTTCGGCAGGATTCTATAGATAGGCATCTGACCGCCTTCGAAACCGATCTTGCGGCTGTAGCCGGAACGAGACTGAGCTCCCTTGTGACCACGGGTGGAGGTACCGCCCTTGCCAGAGCCTTGTCCACGTCCTACTCTTTTACTTCCTTTCGTTGAATTCTGTGCAGGTTTCAAACTATGTAAATTCATATCTCTCTACTCTAAAAAAGTTTATAATCAATTAAATTTCTTCAACGGTAACCAAATGTTTTACCTTCTCTACAATACCGAGGATCTGCGGAGTGCCCTCGTGTTCAACGGTCTGATGCATCTTTTTCAAACCCAATGCCTCAAGAGATCTCTTCTGACGCTGTGAGCGGTCGATGGAGCTCTTAACTTGTGTGATTCTTAGCTTTTTCATCTAATTTTGGTATTTAAGTTATTACTAAATTTTCAAAATTCCAGCCATTTTCAGAGTTTTCAGCCCTTCCTTCCGCATTTTCCCTTCGCCCCATAGCAACCTTGCACATTTCGCAATAAATTGATACACAATTTATTACAACATCAGAAAACGCCTACAGCCCTTCGATGGCCTTGCATTTTTTAAGCCTGCAAATATACTATTTTTTTTGATTGGAGCGAACTTCTTCGATTTTTTTCAAAAAAAATCAATTTTTCACCCCTTTTTGACCAAAATCACCCTCCAAAACCATCCGAGAAGGGTATTTTATTTCCATTTTTCCGTATTATCGCTTACAACCCGAGAAGGTGGTATGCCCTACATACTCGCCCTCACTGAGATAACGGATGTCCAAGGTCATGGTAGCCGTATAAAATTGGCCCTCGATCTTCAAGGCATCAACATTAGCGAGAAAATGCCCTTCCTCTAAACCGCAGAGTTCCAACAACGAAGAAACCTGTGACGGGCTTACAGCTCCATCATAGAAGTATCCCTCCTTGCTCCATTCGAGTTCCAGAAACCCATCCACGACGAGGTTGGCAGGTGTGGCAGCACTCTGCATCACCTCAAAATCCACCAGGGTGTCCACTGCGACATTCTCCTCGCTGCGGGTGGTGGAGAACTGTCCATGATACTGACCGGCATACGCGGCGGCCTTGCGCTCCCAACGGCTCTCTTTGCAGCCGCAGAACAGCACTACCGACAAACAAAACAGCACTAATACTCTCTTCATAACCTTTAGCGATTTCTCCGTGCCTGCTTGAGCTGCTTCGTCATCTTGACACACGTCAGTATCGAAAATACCAGCAGAAAGATAGCAACAATGATAAAGAAAGCACCCCATCCTTCATTTTCGATTCCACTATAATAATGTCTGTCGAATGACTCGGTAATGTAGTTGTAGCTCTCATAGGAACTGCGATCGCTACCCGCCGCTATAAAAGAGGCGTAGCCCATCATCGACAAAGACATCACCATGCCCACGAAGGAGAAGATGAACAGCAGCAAGCTGAATTTCTTACGGGTTGGACGGGGCTGTTCGTCGAAAAGTACCGGTTGTACGATAGGGTCTGTCGATTGCAAGGCAGGTTGTGGAGCCGGTTGCACAACAGCCTGCGGCATGGGCGGTGGCACGGGCACAGGGGTGACTACCGGCAGCGGCGGCGGGACAACCTGCATAAACGCTTTCATCTCGGGTAATTCTCCAGCGCGTTTCCATTCTGCCAGTCCATCAAACCATACCAGCGTATCAGGCTTTATGTTCTGTGTTTTCAATTCTTCCTTGGAAAAAGGACCAAATTTATTGATTCCATCCGAACAGTAAAATATCGTGGCTTCCATAACTATTTTCTACTAAAAGCGTTAATAACAGCAAAAACACTGAAGGCGACAAAAAAGCACAAAGAAATGGCAATACAGGTCAGCATAATGCCATTCTCCTCTCTGACGCACATCGGAATAAGGGCTCCCGCGATAATCAAACTGATCGCGCTCAAAGCACCGGCAATAATGGATAGGACTTTCATAAGTGTCTAATTTTGTGACCGCAAAAATACATCTTTTTTTTCACAAAGCATACATTTATATAAAAAAAGGGGAACGCTCATCACGCTCCCCTTCGTGCACCGCAATCATACGGTGATGTAGCTTATTACTGCTTGGTACCGTTGAATTTGGCAATCACCACATCGGTTTCGATACCGAGCACAGTAGCGGTATAATAGATCTTGGTTTCGACAGAACTGCCCGAAAATTCAGATCTTACGCGAATCTTTTCAATGGTAGCATCAGTGTACTGGCTGATACCAATCAGATTGGTGGCTGCAGTCAGCATCTCAGTGGTATAGGTATCCTCAGCACTTTCATACACACCCGTCTTTTGACGCTGCAATTCCACCACATACTCCCACATCAGGTTGTCCATGTTGAGGGGATTCTGTTTGAAGTGGAGCTTACCCTCTTTGGTGCTTGTGGTGTTGTCGCTGGTTTTGAGGATGTTGAAAGTACCACTGTAGGTGCCTGCACAAGCGGCGGCCTCATCGGAATAGGGGGAATCCTTGCAGCCTGCCAATGCTACAGCTGCGATGCAAACCATAATGAAGAATAATTTTTTCATAGTCTGAAGTTTTAAGTTATACAATATAATATTTATAATCTCAAAAGAACGGAGTTGCAAAAATACAACTTAATTTGGAATATTGTAATACCCACGAAGAAAAAACTACTCGTTTTCATCAGGTTGCACATTTTCCTCAGTGGCGGGAGTTTCGTTTTCGACGTCAACGACTGTCTCGTCGGTCACCTCCTCCCCTTCTTCGGGTTCCTCTTCCTCACGCGGCACACGCGACACGGCAGCAATCATATCCTTCTCGCCCAAGTTGATGAGTTTCACACCCTGGGTGGCACGACCAAGCACGCGGAGCGTATCCACATGGAGACGAATGGCGATGCCGGAGCGGTTGATAATCATGAGGTCGTCTTCGTCGGTAACCCGCTGAATGGCAATCAGTCCGCCCGTTTTCTCGGTGATGTTGAGGGTTTTGACACCCTTTCCACCACGGTTGGTGATGCGGTAATCCTCGAGCAGCGAGCGTTTGCCGAAGCCCTTCTCCGACACCACGAGGATGTTGTCGTTGGGCGACTCGAGGCATACCATACCGATGACGTAATCGCTCTCATCGGCGAGGGTGATACCACGCACACCCATCGAGTCGCGACCCACAGCACGGACGGTGCTCTCATGGAAGCGGACGGCCTTGCCGGAGTGACCGGCCAGCAGCAGCTCGTCGTCGCCGGCGGTCAACTGGGCATTCACCAGATGGTCGTCTTCGCGGATGTTGATGGCGATGATACCCATAGCACGCGGACGGGAGTAGCTGGCCAAGGAGGTCTTCTTCACAATACCCTTTTCGGTACACATAATAATATAGTGTGAAGCGCAGTATTCTTCATCCTTCAAATCCTTGACATTGATGATGGCCTTGATCTTATCGTCGGGATCCAGCTGTAGCAGGTTCTGCACAGCGCGACCCTTGAATGCCTTGGGCCCTTCCGGAATCTCGAACACACGCAGCCAGTAGCAACGGCCCTTCTCGGTAAAGAAGAGCAGATAGTGGTGATTATTAGCGATATAGAGCTGCTCAGTGAAGTCGGCTTCGCGGCTGCTGCTGCCCCGTGAGCCGCGACCGCCACGGGCCTGCGACTTGTACTCCGACAGCGAGGTACGCTTGATGTAGCCGAGGTGCGAAACCGTGATGGCCATGTCGGTATCGGCGTAGTTGTCCTCAATACGGAAGTCGGCGGTCTGGTAGTTGATATGCGAGCGACGCTCGTCTCCGTATTTGGCCTTCAGCTCGGTAAGCTCGTCCTTGATGATCTGCATCTGGAGGGAATACTCGGCGAGCACGCGGCGCAGATATTCGATCTGTTTCTGAAGCTCGTCGAACTCGTTCTGGAGTTTTTCGCGTTCCAGTCCGGTGAGCTGGCGGAGGCGCATCTCGACGATGGCGCGGGCCTGAATTTCAGTGAACGCCCAGCGTTCCATGAGGGTGGTGCGGGCATCGTCAACGCTTTGAGAGGCGCGGATGGCGGCAATGATCTCGTCAATGATGTCGAGGGCTTTGAGGAGGCCTTCGAGGATATGGGCGCGCTCCTCAGCCTTGCGGAGCTCGAACTGGGCACGGCGGATGATGACTTCGTGACGATGTTTCACGTAGCACTCGATCAGCTGTTTGAGGTTCAGCGTTTCGGGACGGCCGTTCACCAATGCCACATTGTTGATGCTGAAGGACGACTGCAGAGCGGTGAGCTGGTACAGTTTGTTGAGCACCACATTCGGGATGGCGTCGCGTTTCAGCTCATACACGATGCGGGTACCGTTGCGCTTGTTACTGAGGTTTTCGATATTGGCGATACCGTCAATTTTACCCTCCTTAACCAGTTCAGCAGTATGGCTGATAAGTTCGGACGGACCGACGAGGTACGGCAGCGAGGTGACGATGATGCGGGGTTTGGTGCCCTCATCCTCGATGGTGGCGTCGCCGCGCATGATGACGCGACCGCGGCCGGTAGTGAACGCGCTGCGCACACCGTCGTAGCCGTAGATGGCGCAACCTGACGGGAAGTCAGGCCCTTTGATGTAGTGCATCAGCTCCTCGATGGTGATGTCGTTGTTGTCGATGTAGGCGATGATGCCGTCGCACACCTCGCCGAGGTTGTGGGGCGCCATGTTGGTGGCCATACCGACGGCGATACCCGACGAGCCGTTGACCAGCAACGCGGGAATCTTGGCGGGCAGCACCGTGGGTTCGTCAAACTCCTCGGAGAAGTTCTTCCGCATATCCACCGTATCTTTCTCAATGTCGTTGAGCAGTTCCTCAGCGCACTTGCGGAGGCGAGCCTCGGTGTAACGCATAGCGGCCGCACCGTCGCCGTCCACAGAGCCGAAGTTACCCTGGCCGTCCACGTAGGGCAGACGCATCGACCAGTCCTGAGCCATACGCACCATGGCATCATATACGGCAGTGTCGCCGTGCGGGTGGTACTTACCGAGCACCTCACCGACGATACGCGCTGACTTTTTGTGCGGCCGACCGGCGAGAATTCCCTGATCCCACATGGCGTACAATATTCTTCTATGTACCGGTTTCATGCCGTCGCGGGCATCCGGCAAAGCACGGGCCACAATCACCGACATAGAGTAGTCGATGTAGGCCGTTTTCATCTGGTTTTCAATGTTAACCTGAATAATTCTTTCTCCGTCTGACATTTTTACCAAAAATTTTATTATAAGTTAATGATTATCAATTATTTACTAAAATAATAATAGTTTGCAAAGATACAAAAAAATTCAATACAAACCATTTATTTTTGATTTAACGGAGAAAAAATTTCTTTCCGATACCCCCTCGGCAAAAATCCGAGAGGGCGAATTTCGGGAGATTTTGCGCGTCATTTCAAAAATTTGCTTTGAAACGATTTTTTAGGGCGGTCCGGCTCCCTTCGGTCGCCGTCGGGCTTTCCACTTTACTCGCTGCGCTCGTGCCCGCTCCAATCCCTACCGCAACAAATTCCACAAGCCTACTGTTTCAATAGCTTCAGCGTGCGTATCACCGACTGACCGTCCATCACCTTCAGCAAATACATACCATCGGCATAGCCACTCAAATTAAGATCAAAAGTATTATCAATTATCTCATTAACTATCAAAATCTTACCATAAACATCATACACCACAACCTGTCCCTGAACGAGGTTGGTGCTGAAATGGAACACACCCTCGGAGGGGTTGGGCCACACCCGTACGAAGTCGGCTGCAGCAAAATCGCTAACGGCATCGGGAGTAAGCAGATGCATCACCACCACACTGTCGCAACCCTCCGCAGTGGTCAAAGTCACGGTCTGTACCCCAGACTCTGTGAACACAATGCCATTCCACTCGTACGGCAAATCATTGACTGACAGTTCCATCGTATCCTCAACACTATACGACGGGTTGACCGTCAGCACCATGGTGACCGTACTGTCGCAACCGCCAGGGATGGGGAAAGTGGTCACCTGCACGCCGGCACCTTCAAACTCGACCCCGTTCCACCAGTAAGGCAGTTCAGCGGAGCAGATGGTTCGTTCTTCCTGAACGTCAGCGGAATGCAGCACCACAAGTCGCATGGTCACCACGCTGTCGCAGCCATACGCCGAGGGAAGCGTCACCGTTTCAACGCCTGCCGACTGGAAGGTCACCCCGTTCCAGGTATAGGGCAGTTCATTCTCACATATTTCAGCATAATCGCCCAAATTATATCTTTGATGTACAGCAAGATGCAAAATAAATGTACTGTCACAACCATTCACAGCAGGGATAACCTGCTCAAAAGTGCCCGACTCATAATAGGTCTGGTTATTCCACTGGTAGGGCATATCTTCGGTACATACATCCACAAACTCCTCTCGGTAGAGTCCCTGCTGCAGCTCCACGGTCACCGGCACCCGCTCGGGGCTTTCGAGGTCGCTCAATGAATTGTAGGAGGCCACGTAGAAGGTGGTAGCAGAAGCAACAACAGGTGAAAATACTGTGTCAGTGGCGAGTACCACCGTGTCGGTCGCCGAGGCATACCAACGGCAAGTGTTGGCATTGAAGCCCGGGACAGCGGTAAGGATGATATTATCGTTGGGACAGAACTCTGCATCGTGGGTGATAGCACGCGATATGTCGCTGGCTATCAGGTCGGTACCTGTCACAAAGGCAATCTGCCGTGCCGCGCCGTCGGTGCCGGTCTGACCAGTGCCGCCGTTGCCGCCACGACCGCCGCTGCCACCCCGTGCACCGGAGCCCGCAGTGCCTGTGCTGGAGCAGCCACCGCCGCTGCCACCGCTACCGCCATAACCACCAACACCGCCACTACCGCCAGGTCCACCGTGACCAGCAACTCCTTGTGCAACAGTACAATTGAGCATAGCGGGGGTAGAAGATTCGTAGCAGTAGATGCCGAAGGTGCCGCCACCGGAAGTACCGCCAGTACCGCCTGCGCCACCTTCGCCGCCGGAGCCGCCGCCGCCACCAGCACCGCCACAATACTGACCGGGTATGCCGATGATGTAGTTGGTGGCACCGCCGCCACCACCGCCGCCGCCGCC
>JAFXTS010000001.1 GCA_017535665.1 Bacteroidales bacterium
GAAGATCTCATCAATGGAGACAAACTGGATGTTGCTGCTTTTGTCTGTAACATCCAGCATGCGGACACGCTCGTACACAATTTCTCTTTCTTTATCCAATGACTGTCGCAAATGCTGACGCTCCCTGAACAAATAGGGGAAAATGTTCAATGCCAGATTGCGTCCAATGATAAAAAAAAGTGCCTTTAAAAAGAAACTATAGTAGCCAACAAATTCTATAACTTGCGCATTTCGTAACATAATAAAAGGATATGCAATAGCCAAGTCCACAATACCCACCACTATAGACATGAGCACTACTGCCAACCAATAGATGTGATACGAATATTTTTGGTATATCCTTGGATAGAGCAGGAAGTAATTGAGATAAAGCGACCCTATCAATAAAAGGGCAGAAAAAGACTCCTTGACAAAACTTCCCGCATACGGACGCAATAATGAGTTACGGACAAGAATCAAAAACATCATAATACAGAAAAGAAAATTCAGCAAAATGATGACAATTGTTTTCAGATGTTTGTTTTTCATAGAGGTAAAATGTGAATGAGGGTGCAAAGATACGCTATTATCCCTTACCGTCCCGCCCCAAAAATCATTTTATCCCCTCACAAAAGCCATTTTCCCCTTCACCCATATACAAAATCAATTGTTTTATAATATATTGATTAATAATACATTACCCCCCCCGCAAAATTATTCATTTCTACTACCCCTTCACATTTTAGCCGTGAGGGTTCACATTTTGGGTGTGAGGGGATAAAAGTCATTCAAAATGATAGTACTTTTGCTGCATTAATTCTAAATCAAAAAAAGATATTATGAAAAGAAATTCATTTTTCCTATTATTATTTGCAGTTCTGACCATGGTTGTGATGGTCGGATGCGATAAAGAAAACGACAAACCCGATGGTAACAATTCGAACCTGCCGAAAGTTTTGTTGGCTGGTGCCGATATGGACATCCTCAATCCAACAGCCGCAGTCTGCTGGGAAGATGGCGCAAAAAAAACATTTGCCAGCGCAATGGACAACACAACAACAAGTGTTTTCTGTGATGGTAGCGACATTTACTATGCCGGCAGAATGGAGAACAAACCCACCATTTGGAAAAACGGCGTAGCTCAGGTCCTTTCACAAACCTCCGGTTGCGTCAACGACATTTACGTCAGCAATGGCATGGTGTATGCCGTCGGTCAACTGAACCATGTGGCCACATTATGGAGGAATGGTACTGCCGAATCATTAGCAACCAATTATCAAACACTTTATCCTTATTCTGAACCCACATCTGAGGCTTTTGCCGTAAGCATTGCCAATGGGAAAGTATATGTTGCCGGATGCGTCTATGTATCAGGAACTTCCAAGGCCGCTTATTTGTGGACAAATGGTACTTATCAGATGCTATCAGATGGTGGAGGGTGTGCCTATGACGTCTTTGTTGACGGTACTACCGTATATGTTGTCGGAGAAGCACCGCAGGAAAGCAGTATCATCAGCAATCTCACGGTACCGGCCTTGTGGACTAATGGCACTTTACGCGATCTGACACCAACCAATCAAACTCCGTTGCCCGGTCGCGCCACCTGCGTATGGGTAGATAATCACGTTCCCTATGTAACATTCTATCAGGAAAAAGGCAGCATGTATCAAAGCATCATACAGGGTTATTTGTATGAGAATGGTACGACACGGGAGCTGTCGTGCAGAAGACCTTATGCCGTTTGCAAGAAAGATGGCGACCTATACATTGCCGGCAGAAAGGAGCAATGGGTAGGGCATGACCTGCCGGTTCTGCTCAAGAACAATGAAGAACAGACGCTGGAAGGAGCTAAAACTCCAGGGTGTGTCAATGCTATTTTTGTAAGATAAGGAAAAGGCAAAACCAATAAAAACATCAAATATTATTAACCTAAACCCAAAAAAACAATGAAAAAAGTATTCGTTATCATCGCATGCGTTGCCCTCGTCGGCATGTTCGCTTCCTGTGACAAAAAATGCCACTGCAAACAATGGGTGAATGGCGTTTCCGCCACTCACAACTTCGAACCGGGTGAAGACATGAAATGCTCGGACTACAACACCGTAGCTGAAATCAATGGTGTTAAAACCGGTATTGAGTGTAAGTAATGGTCGCTCAATATTAACGGAAGCGGGGCAGTAACTGTCCCGCTTTTTTGTAAAAAAGAACGGAGGCACCCGTTGGGATGCCTCCGTTACTGTCTGAATCACAGTATGATTATTTCTCCTCTTTGAGGAAAGGATAACCATAATCGGTAGCGGGGACGAAGGTCTCCTTGATGCAGCGGGCGCTGATCCAACGGTAGAGGTTGAGGGCGCTGCCTGCCTTGTCGTTGGTACCAGAAGCGCGGGCGCCGCCGAAGGGCTGGCAACCGACTACTGCGCCAGTGGGCTTGTCGTTGATGTAGAAGTTGCCGGCGCTGTGACGGAGCATCTGCTCGGCCGTCTCGATGGCATAACGGTCGGTGGCGAAGATGGAGCCTGTGAGAGCATACGGAGAGGTCTCGTCGCAAAGCTTGAGGGTCTTCTCGAACTGTGCATCGGGATATACATAAACGGTGATGACGGGTCCGAAGATCTCCTCACGGATGGATTCGTAGTCGGGGGTGTTGGCCACAATGATGGTGGGCTCCACAAAGTAACCCACGCTCTTGTCGCACTTGCCGCCCAGCACGATCTCAGCATTCTTCGATTTCTTGGCACGGTCGATATAACCCTTGATATTGTCGAAGGATTTTTCGTCGATAACGGCGTTGATGAGGTTACCGAAGTCGCGGCCGTCGCCCATCTTCACGGTCTTCATCATCTCCTGGATGTGTTTCAAGGTCTTGGGCCACAGAGATTTCGGAACGTAAGCGCGGGAAGCGGCGGAGCACTTCTGACCTTGGTACTCGAAAGCACCACGCAGGATGGCCACGGCCAGCTCGCGAGCCGGAGCAGTCTTGTGAGCGAAGATGAAGTCCTTACCACCGGTCTCACCCACAATCTTCGGATAGGTTCTGTAGGTGTCGATGTTCTGACCGATCAGTTTCCAGAAGCTCTTGAAGGTGGAGGTGCTGCCGGTGAAGTGGATACCTGCCAAGTGCGGCGACTTGAAGGCCACCTCGCTGATGACGGAGCCGCTGCCAGGCAAGAAGTTGATGACGCCGTCGGGAAGACCGGCTTCCTGAAGCAGGCGCATGATGTAGTAGTTGGAAAGGATAGCCGTGGTGGACGGTTTCCAGATGGTGACATTACCCATCAGCGCGGGAGCCACGTTGAGGTTCAAAGCGATGGAGGTGAAGTTGAAAGGAGTGATGGCATACACAAAACCTTCCATACCACGGTACTCGTTACGGTCGAGCATGGTGTGGTCGGAGATGGGCTGCTCGCTGTAGATCTTGGAAGCGAAGTAGGTGTTGAAACGGAGGAAGTCGATGGCCTCGCAGGGACAGTCGATCTCAGCCTGCATGGGGCTCTTGCCCTGGCCTAACATGGTGGCGGCGTTGAGCACATAGCGCCATTTGGTGGCGAGCAGCTCGGCGGCCTTCATCATGATGGAAGCGCGCTGAATCCACGGCATGCTCTCCCATTTCTCGCGGGCGGCCATAGCGGCGTCAATAGCCATCTGCACACATTCCTTGTTGACTTTGTGATATTTAGCGAGAACATGACCGTGTTCCGTCGGCATCACCACGGTGCCCATATCGCCGGTCTTCACATCCTTACCATTGATGATCAGCGGGATTTCCACCACCTTCTTGTACTGGCGGTCGAGTTCGGCCTTGAGGGCTGCGCGTTCGGGCGTGCCGGGAGCGTAGCTGTAAACAGGTTCGTTTTTCGGTTCTCTGAAAATGTAATTCGCGTTGTTCATAATAAATTTTTTAATATATTGATTATAAAAATTTTATACTTTCACAAACAGTAAAGCCCTTTCAGAAAAAGCGGTTGCAAATTTACACGATTTTTATCAATATTCATCTTTTTTATTGAAAAAACTTTTAGACAAACTATAAAATAAATAACGGATTGCAAATTATGTCGTAATTTTGCACCGAAATTTCTGATTATTCCAACCCCAATGAAAGAACGCATCAACCAACTGAAAAAGCAGAAAAACGCCATCATTTTGGCCCATTATTACACCCGTCCCGAGGTGCAGGAAGTCGCTGATTTTGTCGGCGACAGTCTCGCCCTTTCGCGGCAGGCAGCCTCCACCGATGCCGACATCATCCTCTTTGCAGGCGTGCATTTTATGGCTGAAACCGCCAAGATTCTCAATCCCACCAAGAAGGTGCTGATTCCCGACCTCACGGCCTCCTGCTCGCTGGCCGACAGCTGTCCGGAAGCCGAGTTCGCCGAGTTTCTGCAACAGCACCCCGGCCATACCGTGCTGAGTTACATCAACTGCTCGGCGGGCGTGAAGGCGCTGTCCGACATCATCGTCACCTCCGGCAACGCCTTGCAGATTGTGAACGCGCTGCCCAAGGACGAGAAAATTGTCTTTGCACCCGACTGGAACTTAGGAAGTTATATCAACCGCATGACGGGCCGCGAGATGGTGCTGTGGGAAGGCGCCTGCCACGTTCACGACCAGATACAGGCGCAAGATGTGGAGCAGCTTCGCCGTTTCCACCCCTCCGCACAGGTCATCGCGCACCCCGAATGCCCCGAACATGTGCTGCAACTCGCCGACTTTGTGGGCTCCACCGCCGCCATGCTGAAACATGTCGCCCAGTCCGACCAGCAGGAATTTGTGGTGGTGACCGAAAAAGGCATCCTGTACGAACTTCGCCGCCAAAATCCCAACAAGAAATTCTACTCGCTTTCGGATGCGAATGGTCAAGGAGGCGGAGATTGCGAGTGTGCTAACTGCAAATATATGAAATACAATACTTTGGAAAATATTTTATCGGCCTTAGAAACCGAACAGCCAGAGCTGCTCATGGACCAAAAGCTGATGGAAGCCGCCCGCCGGCCCATCGAGAGAATGCTCGAAATGTCGAAAAAATAGTTTTTAAAGTTTTGTGTTAAAAAATATATGAGAAAAATGCCCATTTTCTCATAAAAATCATGTATTTTTGCAACGAATTGTAGAGTATTCTAACTAATTAACAATGAATCAAAAAAATAGTACCATTGCAATAGTTCTGACGATGTGCCTTTGTGTATTGATTTGTGGATGTAAGAAGAAGGAAAATGCCGATGGCAAAGAGGCCCAAAAGACTCTTGTGTCGGGAATTTCCAAAAACAATCTCGACCCGAATGCCAATCCGGCCGATGATTTTTACCAGTATGCCTGCGGTGGCTGGATGAAGAACAACCCACTGCCGCCTGCCTACTCGCGTTATGGTTCTTTTGACCAATTGGGCGAATCGACTGAGAAGCAGCTGCACAAGCTCATCAGCGAGGTGGCCGCCAACAAAAACGCCACCGGCACCAACGAGCAGAAAATCGCCGACCTCTTCAATGCCGGTATGGATGAAAAGGCCATCGAAGAACTGGGAATATCGCCCATCAAGCCTTTGTTGGACAAGATTTCGCAGGTGAAAGACCGCAGTCAGCTTACGGGTGTCATCACCGAGCTGCACAGTTACGGCTTCAGCCCGCTGTTTGGTGTCGGCTGTATGGCATCTCCCAACAACAGCATGATGAATATCGCCTGGTTGATGCAGAGCGGTCTCGGGCTGGGCGAACCCGAATATTACCTGCAGCCCAATGCCACCATCAAAGATGGTTACATTACGATGGTGCAAAAGTATATGGCACTCTCCGGCTTCACCACAGAAGCGGAAGCCCAGAAGGCTGCGCAGAACGTGTGGGCCTTTGAGACCGAGCTGGCCCGCATCTTCATCGACAAGGATGTGCTTCGCGACCCCGACCAGACCAACAACGTGCTGACTCCCCAGCAGGTCGCTGCTTTGTTCCAGACTTTTGACTTCAACAGCTATATTGCTTCTGCTGTACCCACCACGCCCGATTCTATCAACGTGGTGCTCAACAGCTACTTCAAAGGCATGGATCGCTTGCTGAAGAGCAAAGACCTTTCCACCATCAAGGCTTATTTGGCCGCACAGGTCATCAACGAGTGCGCCTCATTCCTCAGCAGCGGTTTCGTGGATGCGCAGTTCGACTTCTACGGCAAAACGCTGTCGGGCAAAACGCAGAACAAGGAGCGCTGGCAGCGTGTGGTGGCCTCCATCAGCGGACTGCTCGGCGAGCCTGTGGGACAGCTCTATGTGAAGCAGTACTTCCCGCCAGAAGCCAAGAAGCAGATGGTGCATCTGGTGAGCAACCTCAAGGCTGCGCTCGGCGACCGCATCGCCCGCAACGACTGGATGACCGAAGAGACCAAGAAAAAAGCCCAGGAGAAACTCAACGCCATCATCGTCAAGGTGGGTTACCCTGACAAGTGGCGCGACTACTCGCAGCTCACCATCGACCAAAGCGGCTACCTGAAGAACATTTTGGCCATCATGAAATTCGAGAACAACTATCAGCTCTCCATGATCGGCAAACCGGTTGACCCGAACAGATGGCAGATGTCGCCACAGACGGTGAATGCCTACTACGAGCCCACCACCAACGAGATCTGCTTCCCCGCCGCCATCCTGCAGCCGCCATTCTTCGATCTGAACGCGGACATGGCCGCCAACTACGGTGCCATCGGCGTGGTGATTGGTCATGAGATGACGCACGGCTTCGACGACCAAGGCCGCAAGTACGACAAGATGGGCAATGTGAACGACTGGTGGACCGAGGAGGACAGCAAGAACTTCCAGAGCCGCACGCAGGTGCTGGTGGACTACTTCAATGCTATCGAGGTGCTGCCGGGAAAATTCGCCAACGGCAAGTTCACCCTCGGCGAGAACATCGCCGACAATGGTGGGTTGAACACCTCCTTCGACGCATTGCAGCGCGCCAAGGCTGAGGGCGGCATCACTGAGACCATGGACGGTTTCACCGCCGACCAGCGTTTCTTCCTTGCCTATGCCGCCGTTTGGGCCAACAACATCACCGATGCCGAAATCGACCGCCGCGTGAAGACCGACCCACACTCGTTAGGCAAATGGCGCGTCAACGGCACCCTCCCCCACATCGACGCTTTCGTCAAAGCCTTCAACATCAAAGAAGGCGACAACATGTATATCGCACCCGAAAAGAGAGCAAGAATTTGGTAATTATCAATTTAAATTTTTATAGTTATGAAAAGAATTAGCATGAACCTCTTCAAAACAATGGCCCTCGTCTTTATGGTGAGCTGCGCCATGTCAGTTTCCGCCCAGCAGAGTGGAGAGACTGTTAAAGATGCCGACGGCAACGAATACAAGACCGTGAAGATCGGCTCACAAACTTGGTTTGCCGAGAACCTCAAGACCACCAAGTTCAACAATGGCAATTCCATCCAGAACATCACCGCCAACAGCAGCTGGGAATCCGCCAGAACTGCTGCCTACTGCTGGTACAACAACGACAGCGGCAACAAGGACACCTACGGTGCCCTCTACAACTGGTATGCTGCCAGCAGCGGCAAACTCTGTCCCACCGGCTGGCACGTGCCTACCGACAATGACTGGGCTACCCTCGAGAACAAACTCGGCAAAGAGGAAGCTGGTGCCAAACTGAGAGAAACCGGTACCGCCCACTGGAAAGCCACTACCGACAAGGTGAACAACGAGACCAACTTCAACATGGTGGGTGCCGGCTTGCGCGATGCTTACGGCAACTTCTCATGGAAAGAGTTCGACGAGAAACTCGATTCCCAGTATATGGGCGTGCAGGCTGCCTTCTGGAGCTCCACCGGCAAATCCGTATCCTACGCTTGGAACCGCACTACTTATTATTATGACAACTCTCTCGAACGCCACGAAGTGCAGAAATGGCATGGCTACTCCGTGCGCTGCGTGAAAGACTGAATCTCACATACCATATAATATAATTACGCAAAAGGGGATGTATCATCCCCTTTTTGTGTAACTCCCATCCCCCCCCTTAAAAGAATGATGAGAAAGTTTTTAACTGTTATTTTATTGATAATTAGCTATATAGACATTTTCCCCAATGTCTATACCGTTATCAATACGAATGACAGTGGCGCGGGCTCTTTGAGGCAAGCCATGACAGAAGCCAACAGTGGTTATATGGGAAATCATACGATTACGTTCAACATCCCACAGACTGACCCAGGCTACGATGCGCAAACCGGCACCTTTACCATTGCGCTGCAATCGGAGTTGCCTTATCTGCTGGTGGTTGGCAACATCACCATCGATGCCACCACACAGGCCAACACCAACCCGTATGGTCCTGAAATTGTACTGGACGGCGGAACACTCAACCTGATGTCGTGCTTCCGGGTGGCCAGCGCGGGCAACACCATCAAGGGGTTCGCCATCGGAGGCTTCCAGTATGGAATCCTCCTGTTTGGAGCCAACGGGGGACGCATCAGCGACTGCTATATCGGCACTGCGGCTGACGGCGTGACCCCATTTCCCAACCAATACGGCATAGGACTTTCAGGCGGCACATACGGAGGCTTCAACTTGGGATATGCTCGCAATATCACCATTCACAACAATGTCATTTCAGGCAATACAGCAGCGGGAATCGTGATGGAGGGGAACGGCACTCGCAACAACGTGATTACTGGCAACCGTATCGGTGTGAACGCCTCTGGCGATGCCCCCGTCAGTAACCATTACGGCATCGTTGTGATGACCCATGCCAATAGCAACCGCATCGGTGGCACTACAGAGGCAGAACGCAACATCATCTCTGCCAACACCGAAATTGGCATCTACATCGAGTCGGCAGACAGTAATGTGGTGTGCGGCAACTTTATCGGGGTGGATGTTTCGGGCACACACACCTTTGAATATGCTCCTGATTCGTCCATTCAGGCTAATGGCGTGGAAATCAACACCACAGGACAACACAATCTGATCGGTGGCGACAGCCCAGAAGACCGTAATATCATATCCGGCAATCGGGTTTATGGGTGCATCTATTATGGCAACTGTTCCCAGAACAACATCGCTGGCAACTACATTGGCACCGATGTTACAGGAACTATCGCAGTACCCAATGCCACAGGAATTTGTGTGGATGGTTCCTCCAACCATAATACGATGGAAAACAATGTGCTGTCGGGAAATCGTAGCTATGGTCTTTTCATCGTCACCCGCGGAACCGATGCCAACGTGTTTCGGGGCAATAAGGTCGGAACGGATGCCACAGGCACATTGGCTGTGCCCAATGATGTGGGACTGATGCTGGCCGCCGATGCTAAAGACAATGTCATTGGAGGCGACACTCCCGCCGACCGCAACCTCTTCTCGGGCAACCAATACGCGGGCATTGAGGTGACGGACTCCGGGACGGAAAACAATCAGATTGTCGGAAATTATATTGGCGTGGATGCATCTGGGAACCAAGCTCTTCCCAATGGGAATGGGGTCATCGTCAGCGCATTCGTCCGCCATCTGGATATTGACCGCAACATCATCTCCGCCAACGAAGGGTTCGGGGTGGTGATGACCGACTATGCTGACAGTAATGTGGTGCGCCGCAACAAAATCGGCACTGGAGCCGACACACTTGTCGCTCTTGGCAACGGGGCGGCTGGAATATTGCTCGGTGGCGGGGCTAACCACAACCTCATCGGCGGGAGTGGCGAAGGAAACATCATTGCACACAACGACTCCACCGGCTTGGTGCTGGTCGGAAGCAATACCCACCAGAATCGTTTTTCGCAAAATGCCATCTACCAAAACCAATATGCAGGCATCTATTTCATGGATGAGGGCTGCAACGACCATATAGAACCGCCCACTATCCTGTCGGCCAATTGGTATGCTGACCCGGGCTTCACAGCTGTGGAAGGGCACGTGGACGTGGAAAATCCGCAGTATGCTGTAATTGAAGTATTTCTTTCTGAAATAACTGAAAATCAATTATTACCGGCACAGGGGCGACAATACCTTGGTACCACTTATGCCGATGAAAACGGGAATTGGCAATTTTATACCAGCTGGATGGCAGAGGCCGCCGCTGTGGTGGCTACTGTCACCGATGCTCTATCCAACACCTCTCCCTTCTCAAATGCTGTGCCACTTTCTATTTATCAACCTGAAAATCAAGTAATTTCCGTTATACCTAACCCCGTAAGGGATAAAATTCGCATCGTAGCTGACATGCCCGATCTTAGAGCGGCACTCTATGATGTTTCTGGTAGGTTTCTTCTCCACACCCGTCAAGATGAAATTTCTCTTTCTGACTATTCCTCAGGCATTTATCTATTACATATTTATAATGGGGAGAAAAGGGTGAGCGTGATTAAAATAGTAAAACAATAATGTTGGATATGAAAAAGACCATCGCAGTTTTCGGAATTCTGCTGTTGGGCATGGTGCTACGCGCGCAGGATTATGTGGTCACCAACACAGCTGATGCTGGGACAGGGAGTTTGCGGTATGCCTTGCAGATGTGCATGACCACAACGGGTCCGCATACCATCCATTTCAACATTCCCACCACCGATGCTGGCTATGATGCCCTTACAGGCACGTGGGTCATCCGTCCGGCCACTAACTTGCCGATGGTGATGCAGTCGCAGCTTGCGCTTGATGGCAGCAGCCAAACTGCTTTTGGGGGCGACAACAATCCCTTTGGTCCTGAAGTGGTAATCGATGGCGGTGGCACGTTAGACTATGGGCTGCGCATTTTCAATGCACCTGATGCCACGCTCCGAGGAATCAACATACGAAACTGCACGAAAGGGGTGCAGGTGTATAACTCGCCACGGTGCAGCATTTCGGGCTGCTACGTGGGAGTGAACGCCACAGCCACGGCAGCAGCTGCCAACAACATCGGCCTTGAATTCATCGCAGGGTCCGACCATGGACGTATCGGTGGCTCCACCGCTGCCGACAGAAACATCATATCTGGAAATGAACACATCGGTATACGTCTATTGGATGTGGATAGCTGCGTGGTAAGCGGATGCTATATCGGCCTTGACCGTACAGGCACAGTCGCCATCCCCAACTACGATGGTATGAGTATGGAGGGAATGGTGCAGCACTGCATCATTGGGGGTACCACGGAAGGCGAGCGCAACCTCATTTCCGGCAATACCGATTATGGCCTTCCTCTCTTCGGAGTAGGAGCTACAGGCAACGTGATCATTGGCAACTATATTGGCACCGATGTCACTGGAAGCGTGGCTATCGGCAATACTTACGGGGTTCTGTTTGATGACGGCTCTTTTGGAAATCGCGTTGGAGGAGACACCCCAGCACAGCGCAACATCATCTCCGGGAATGTGGGGTATGGGGTTTTCTTTTACAACAATGGAACACATGATAATTTATTGATTAATAATTATATAGGTACTGATTACACGGGTAGGAATGCAGTACCGAATACCGCCGGCATAATTATTGATGGTATCTCCTACCAAAATACGATGGATGGGAATGTCATTGCAGGAAATGTGCAGGTGGGTGTGGGTATCAATATTACAGGGTCTGATGGTAATATTTTAATACGTAATAAAATAGGGGTAAATGTGGAGAATGCGCCTCTTCCAAACGGCATGGATGGCATTCGCATTTCTCAAGGACCGATGCTGACAGTAATCGGAGGCACTCCTGAGGAGGGAAATGTCATTGCCCATAATGGTGGATGCGGAGTATATATCACCAACGACAACTGCCAACGTCACCGAATCAGCTGCAACAGCTTTTATGAGAATGGAGGATTGGCCATCGACCTGTTCGAGCCAGGAGTGAATGCCAACGATGCCGGTGATGTGGATGATGGAGCCAACGGAAAACTTAATTATCCGGAAATTGAATCGGTAACATGGAACGGTGTGCAAATGCATGTGGTGGGAACATTGGATGTGTCGGTACCACAAGATTGTGAAATCCAGCTCTATAAAGCAGCTGTTGACCCGTGGGGGCATGGTGAAGGACGTGATTTCCTGACCGCTGTCACCCCGTCAGCCAACGGCACATGGATCGCAGACCTTGCACAAGTGTCGGCCACCGATTATGTTACCGCCTTGACCATTGATGCACAAGGGAACACCTCCGAGTTTTCCATCTCACACAGCACAAGTGGACCGGCAGGCATGTTCGAGTGCCTCAATCCTAATGTTGGGGTAGTTCCCAACCCTGCAAGTGAGTTTTTCAGGGTATATTCCGATGTGTCCTTTACCCATCTGCGTCTATACAATACGGATGGCCGAATCATACTTATGCAACCTTCAGATATTAAGGAGATAAATGTATCAGGATTACCTTCAGGAATTTATTTGCTGCAGCTATGGAATGATAACACCTTGGTGGGTAGTGCAAAGGTGGTGAAAGGATAAATGAAGGTATCACGAGGCAAACCAGACTTCGTTGGAATTTCTTATCGGGAGTCCAAAAAAAAGTGTAATTTTGCAATTTCTTATTTTATCGGAATAAAATTATCATAAAATATTATGGATTACAATTTTAGAGAAGTTGAAAAACGCTGGCAGCAGGTGTGGCGAGAGCAAAATATCTACCACGTGACCGAGGATACCAGCAAACCGAAGTTTTATGTTCTGGATATGTTCCCCTATCCGTCGGGTGCGGGCCTGCACGTGGGTCATCCCCTCGGCTACATCGCTTCCGACATCTACGCCCGATACAAACGTCAGCAGGGCTTCAACGTGCTGCACCCGATGGGCTACGATGCTTTCGGTCTGCCCGCCGAGCAGTACGCCATCCAGACCGGCCAACACCCGGCTGTGACCACCCGCCAGAACATTGCCCGCTACCGTGAGCAGCTTGACAAGATCGGCTTCTCTTTCGATTGGGACCGCGAGGTGCGTACCGCCGACCCCCAATACTACAAATGGACCCAGTGGGTGTTCATCCAGCTGTTCAACCATTATTACGACCAAGAATTGGACAAAGCACGTCCTATCAGCGAGTTAGTAGCGAAGTTTGCCGCCAATGGCACGGCTGGTGTACATGCTGCCGAGACCAAGCCGTTGGAGTTTACCGCCGCCGAGTGGAATGCGATGAGCGAAAAACAGCAGCAGGAAACGCTGCTCAACTACCGTCTCGCTTATATCGCCGACACTTGGGTAAACTGGTGCCCAGGACTCGGCACGGTGCTCGCCAACGATGAGGTGGTGAATGGTGTGTCGGAGCGCGGCGGTTTCCCCGTGGAACGCAAACTGATGAAACAGTGGATTTTGCGTGTTTCTGCTTACGCTGAACGCCTCCTCAAAGGCCTCGAAACTTTAGAGTGGAGCGACTCCATCAAGGAGGTGCAACGCAACTGGATCGGCCGCAGCGAAGGTGCCTTCATCCGTTTCCCCATTGTGAATAACGAAAATACCCTCGACATTTTCACCACCCGCCCCGATACCATTTTCGGTGTTTCGTTTATGGTGCTCTGTCCTGAACATTCTCTTATTGAGCAGCTTACCACTCCCGACCGAAAAGAGGAGGTGGAGAAGTATGTGACCTGGGCGCGCAACCGCTCGGAGACCGACCGTCAGACCGAGGTGCGCAAGGTGAGCGGCGTGTTCACAGGTGCATACGCCGTCAACCCGTTCACCCACGAGCAGGTGCCCATCTGGGTGGCCGAATATGTGCTGGCCGGCTACGGTACCGGAGGCATCATGGCCGTGCCCGCTCACGATAGCCGCGACTACGCTTTCGCCAAGCATTTCAACCTGCCCATCCGTGAGGTGATTGCCGGCGGCGACATCGAGAAGGAGGCCTTCGAGACCAAAGACGGTATCGTCGTCAACTCCGATTTTATCAACGGCATGAAGGTAAAAGAGGCCGGCAAGTGTATCATTGAAAAGGTAAAAGAGATGGGAATTGGCTATGGAACAGTAAATTACCGTCTGCGCGATGCCATCTTCAGCCGCCAAAGATATTGGGGAGAGCCGTTCCCTGTGTATTACAAGGACGGTGTGCCGTACATGCTTCCCGAAGAAGAGCTGCCGTTGCTGCTGCCCGACATTGATGAGTACAAGCCCACCGAAACGGGCGAGCCGCCGTTGGCCCGCGCCGCCAACTGGACCTATCAGGGCTACCCGATGGAATACAGCACCATGCCCGGTTTCGCCGGCTCCAGCGGCTACTACCTCCGCTATATGGACCCGCACAACGATAAAGAATTTCTTTCTAAAGAGAAAAACGAATATTGGCAGGATGTGGATTTGTACGTGGGCGGCTCCGAGCACGCCACCGGTCACCTTATCTACTCCCGTTTCTGGAACAAATTTCTCTTCGACCTTGGCATCGTGTGCAAAGAAGAACCCTATAAGAAGCTGATCAACCAAGGTATGATTCAGGGCCGCACCAACTTCGTTTACCGTGTCAACGGTACCAACAAGTTCGTGTCGCTCAATCTCAAAGGCCATTACGAGGTGACTCCTATCCGCGTGGATGTCAACATTGTACATAACGACGTGCTGGACATCGACGCCTTCAAGGCATGGCGACCTGAGTATGCGGATGCGGAATTTGTGTTGGAGGATGGAAAGTACATCTGTGGATGGGAAATCGAGAAGATGTCGAAGTCGAAGTACAACGTGCAGAATCCCGACGACCTCGTGGAGAAGTACGGTGCCGACACGCTCCGTCTGTACGAGATGTTCCTCGGTCCCATCGAGTTGTCGAAACCGTGGGACACCAACGGCATCGAGGGCGTGTTCCGTTTCATGAAGAAACTGTGGAGGCTGTATCATGACAGCAACAACGAGTTCTGCGTCACCGATGACGAGCCGACCCGCGAGGAGTACAAGTCGCTGCACAAGGCCATCAAGAAGGTGGCCGAGGACAACGAGCGATTCTCGTTCAACACGGCGGTCAGCACGTTTATGATTGCGGTGAATGAGCTCACCGACCAGAAGTGCCACAAGCGGAAGATTGTGGAGCCGATGGCGATTCTGATTGCTGCCTACGCGCCGCACGTAGCCGAAGAACTATGGCACCTGCTGGGCAACGCTGGCAGCGTGGTGGACGCCACCTTCCCGAAGTTCGACGAGTCGTACCTTGTGGAGAGCAGCGCCAAGTATCCGATTTCCTTCAACGGCAAGGTGCGTTTGCAGCGTGTGTTCCCCGCCGACATGCAACCCAAAGATATCGAGGCCGCCATCATGGCCGACCCCGACGTGCAGAAATATCTTGACGGCAAAACGCCCAAGAAGGTCATCGTGGTGCCGAAGAAGATTGTAAACGTGGTGTGCTAGTGGTTCGCTGACGCTCGCATTTATTCTGACCTGATTGAAATAAATTTTTCCCGCCAACTGCAGCCTTTTCACATTTTTGCATCCTATGGATAAAAATGAATTGATTATGAGAAAAATCACTTTGACTGCTTTGGGATTGCTTTTTATTTTGTCTGCTTCGGCGCAATACCTGTATTCCGTGACAGATGGAAGTGATCCGAAGGATTTATCATACACATTCTCACTATATAACACATCCAATGGTAAGCTTCCCCAAGGTGTTTCTGATATGGCGAGAGGTGTCGCAGTGGATTCTATGGGCAGGATCTGGATGGGTACGGATAATGGGCTTGTTTGTAGGGAAAAAGAAAACGTGAAAAAGTTCAATTATACCAATTCCCCTCTTGTCAACACGCCTTATGACAGGGAACTTACTTATACCATTTTTAGCATCATAGCCGATCGTGATAATGGAGTGTGGATTAACCAAGGTTGGGACCTCTTCCGTGTAAAAGATGATGAATGGACTCGCTTTGACACGCTGAATTCGCCTGTCTATTGGGGTAGAGAACTCTTCGTGGACAAAGAGAACAATTTCTGGATTACGAGTTGGGATGGGATTTGTAAATATGACGGAACCTTATGGACTGTATTCGATTCAACGAATATGCCGATCCCGAGTAACAAAGTGTTGAGTTTCTATATTGACAACCAAGATCGGATATGGGTGGGAACTTTTTCCGGAAACGCAATGTATGACGGAGAAAAATGGATTGATTTGAAATCCGACAAGACTCCGCTTGGGAAAAAATGCATCAGTGAGGCATATCAAGATGCATCAGGCAATATGTGGTTTGCTTTTTTCTCAGACCGAAGTGAACACAAGGGAGGATTGTACATGTTGGACACGAAAGGCAAATGGCACCATTATGCACCTAAATGGACCAAAAGCATGGAACGTGAGAGTGCGAACGATATGTTGTATGATGAGTCTCGCGACCAGATTTGGATAGCTGTAAACACAGTGGGGCTGTTTATGTATGATGTGCGAAAGAACAAATGGGAGGTTTACACTACGGAGAACTCTAACCTGCCCAGCCCTTACGTAATGGAACTGTGCCAAGATAAAGAACATCATATTTGGGGCGCCACCTTCGGCGGTTTTTTCATGGTCACATCGTTTAGATAAATATTCTGTTTGGGGCTGTACCTTAATATCCTGTACTTTTTCGTTCAGGTTAATTAGTGAAAGAATAATTTCATAAAAACTAATTTTTGTCAAGAAAAGCTGTAATGTTGCCACCTCTTTCGAATAAACATGCAAAAGAATAACACACTATCAAAAAGAAACTCACCCCACACTTTCCCGATGGTGTTGCTGCTGTTGGCTTTAGCGGTGGTGGTATGGTCGGTTATCAATGTACAAGACACTTACCTGACGTGGGTGCTTGAGGCTGCGCCAGCTATTATGTGGATACTGGTTTTAATACTGACCTACAAGCATTTCCGTTTTCCCAATTGGATGTATGCCGTGATGTGTTTGCACATTATCGTTCTGTTGGTGGGAGCACATTACTCGTATGCGGAAGTCCCTCTGGGTGAGTGGATGAAACGGTGGTTTGGCTTCACCCGAAACAATTACGACAAGATCGGTCATTTTATGCAGGGCTTTACCCCGACATTGATGGCCGTGGAGGTTCTCCGCCGCAAAATTGCCCTTCAATCTTTCGGTTGGACTGGATTTCTCTCGTTCTGTGTGGCCATGATGATTACAGCTGTTTACGAAATCATTGAGTGGCTGGCTTCTCTTTCCAATCCCACCGACACCGAGGCCTTTTTAGGTACCCAAGGCTACTTCTGGGACACCCAATCGGATATGTTCTGCTGCCTGCTGGGATCGGTTTGCGCTTTGGTGGTGATGTTTGTTGCTGCAGCACGAAGAATCGAGTAATCTCTATTACGAAAGATCATTAACAAGAGTAATTATGATGAATGAAATTTCCAGATCCACAGTCGTCATCTTTCCCCTTGTAATTGTCAATGTCCTCACGTTTCTCCTGTACGGCATCGACAAGTGGAAGGCGAAGCGGGCGCGGTGGCGGATTCCAGAGGGCGTGCTGTTGGGGCTGGCGGCCATCGGCGGCAGCGTCGGCGCGTGGCTGGGGATGCGCGTGTGGCACCACAAGACCCAGCATAAGAGATTTCGCTATGGTGTGCCGGTTATATTGTTGATACAGATTGCCTTGCTGGTGTGGTTTTGGAAAGTCTGTTGATGGAAAATAAAGAGTATTATGTCCAATGATAGGGGGATTGGCACATAAAATCAGAAGGTATTTTGGTAAGTTCCTAACAATCAATAAATAAAGAAGCCGCCAAATGGCGGCTTCAAGTGTCCCCTCAGGGACTCGAACCCTGGGCCCATTGATTAAGAGTCAATTGCTCTACCAGCTGAGCTAAGGAGACATTCTCTCGCTGAAAGAGGGTGCAAAATTACAACTTTTTTCATTTCCCACAACACCCTCTTTTAATTTTTTATTTTTCTATAAAATTTTTTATAAATTATTGAAAGATAATTTATTCTGATACCACACACTCCTTCTGTATACGCTCTATCCATGCTAATGCCTGCTCGATGGTGGGAACATTTTGGATAACAAGTGTCAATTTTTTGTTTGTTTCCTTGATTTGTGTCTTGGGAAAATTGCGCTGCATAAAGGAGAGAATGTTGTCGAAAAGGGCCGACTGGTAGAAGGGCGATTCGCTGTTGTCGATAAAGTGACATACCATCAGCTTTTTCTTGAGCACGATTTTGTCGAAGTAGAGGTCGGCGGCGATGCGGCGTAGCGGGATGGTCTTGAGCAACTCCTGCGTGGCTTTCGGCAACGCGCCGAACATGTCCAACAGCTTGCTGCGGAATTTCTCCAGATCTTCGTCGGTGCGGATGTGATCAAGCTCCTTGTAGAGGCTCATTCGCTCGCTCAGACTGGCGATGTAGTCGCTGGGGAAGAGCAGCCCGAGGTCGGTTTCGAGCATGCACTCGCGCTGCACCAATTGCGTGTCGGTACCATCCTCCATCGGTCCCTGCTCCTGCAGTTCGAGGATGGCCTCGTTGAGGATTTTCTGGTAGGTCTCGAAGCCAATGTCGGCGATGAAGCCGCTCTGGTCGGCCCCCAGCACGTCGCCCGCCCCTCGGATGTCCATGTCGCGCATGGCAATTTGGAAGCCGCTGCCAATTTCGGAATAATCCTCAATGGCCTTCAGGCGCTTCCGTGCCTGGTCGTTGAGGGTGTCCATCGGCTTCGTGAGCATATAGCAGAACGCCTTCTTGTTGTTGCGCCCCACCCGTCCGCGCAGCTGGTGCAACACGTTGAGGGCGAAATTCTGCGCATCGTTGATAATCATGGTGTTGGCGTTGGTAATGTCGAGCCCCGACTCCACAATGGTGGTCGCCACCAGCACGTCGTAGCGCCCGTCGATGAAGTCCATCATCACCTGCTCCAGCTCCTTGCCCTCCATCTGCCCGTGACCGATGGCCACCCGCGCGTCGGGCACGAGCCGCTTTACCAGTCCCGCCACCTCCATGATATTCTGCACCTTGTTGTGTACCACAAACACCTGCCCGCCGCGCTGCAACTCGTAGCGGATGGCATCGCGGATGATCTCCTCATCAAAGGTGTGTACCTCTGTCTGTATCGGGTAGCGGTTGGCCGGCGGTGTCATGATGACCGAAATGTCGCGGGCTCCCATCATCGAAAACTGCAACGTGCGCGGGATCGGTGTAGCCGACATCGTGAGCGTGTCCACCGTCACCTTCAGCTCGCGCAACTTCTCCTTTGCCGCCACCCCAAATTTCTGTTCTTCATCAATAATCAACAATCCCAAATCCCTAAAAACCACATCTTTACCCAAAATTCTATGCGTACCGATGAGGATGTCTATCTTGCCTTCTTTGAGATCTTTCAGTGTCTCCCGAATCTGCTTGGCAGTTCTGAAACGGTTGATATAGCCCACGCGGCATGGCATGTGCTGCAAGCGTTCCGAGAAGGTGGTGAAGTGCTGCAGCGCCAACACGGTGGTAGGCACCAGCACGGCCACCTGCTTGCTGTCGCACACGGCCTTGAAGGCGGCACGGATGGCCAGCTCGGTCTTGCCGAACCCCACGTCGCCGCACAGCAAACGGTCCATCGGACACTCCGACTCCATATCTTTCTTGATGTCGTGCATGGCCTTCACCTGGTCGGGCGTGTCCTCGTAGATGAAGGAGGCCTCCAACTCGGTTTGCAGATAATTGTCGGCCGAGAAGGCGAACCCCTTCTGCGCCTTGCGCTGCGCATACAACTTGATGAGATCGACGGCTAACTCCTTTACACGCCGCTTGGTGCGCTCTTTCATCTTCTCCCACGTGCCCGAACCGAGACGGTGCAGGGTGGGCGGCGTGCCGTCTTTGCCGACGTATTTGGTGATTTTATGTAAAGAATGAATGCTGATAAACAGCTGGTCACCATCCTTGTAGCGCAGCTGGATGGCCTCCTGCTCCACGCCGTTCACCTCCATCTTGGCCAGCCCTTCATACACGCCAATACCATGGTCGATATGCACCACGTAGTCGCCGGGCTGCAGGTCGTAAATTTCCTTGAGGGTGAAGGCCTCGCTGCGTTTGTAGCGGTCGCGGATGACGAAGCGGTGGTACTTCTCGAAAATCTGATGGTCGGTATAAACGCACAGCTTGCCCTCCTCATCGCGGAAGCCTTCGTGCAGGATGAAAGGATAGGAGGTAAAGAGCTGATCTACGGTATATTCCGTTTTATTTTGAAGGTTGTAGGCCGCCAGCATGTCGTTCATGATGTGCGCCATACGAGCCCTCTGCTGCTCATTTTCGGTGAGGAAGACGGTGTGATAGCCGTGCTCGAGGTTGTCGATCCACTCGTTGAGCAACAGGTCGAAATTCTTGCTGAAGGCGTTCTGCGGACGTATGTTGAAGTCTATATTTTGCTCATATTCACGAAAATAGTCCGACTCAATCTCCACAAAGTCGTGTTGCAGCACCTGGTCGATGAACGTGTCGCCCTCAATATAGAGTTCTTCCGGCAGCACGTGGCCGATGGGCGAGTCGGTTTTCTCAAACTCCTCCACCACCTTTTTGTAGTTGCGTTGGATGGTGGACTTGATGTCGCCACACTTTTTCACCCAGATGCGGTCTTCGGGTTGCAGGAACTCGAAGAAGCTCACGCGCTGCTCTTCCGTTTCGAGCGACGAGGCGAGTGGCATGATGTGGAGGTGGTCCATCTCGCGGATGGAAAGCTGGGTGTTGGTGTCGAACAGACGGATAGACTCTACCGTATCTCCCGAAAGTTCAATACGATAGGGGTATTCTTCAGAGTAAGAAAAGATGTCGAAGATGGCACCGCGCCAGGCGAACTGTCCAGGCTCAAATACGAAATCTTCTTGTTGGTATTGGTATTCGTAAAGGAAATTGATGAAGATGTCGAGAGGCAGAGTCTCGCCCTTCTTCACGGTGTAAGAGTTGTTTTTGAGGAAGCGGGTGGAGATAAGCTTTTCGGCGATGGCCTCGGGGTAGGTCACAATAATGTTATGGCCTTGCTGGTAGAGCAATTTGTTGATGATTTCGGAGCGAAGCTTGATGTTGGCGTTGTCCACCTCCTCAAAGTCGTACGGACGGCGGTAGGAGGCGGGAAAGTAATGAACCTGTTTCTCTTCGAGGGGACGGCTCACGTCAGCGAGCAGTTTTTCGAGGTCGTGGTAGAAGAAAGCGGAACTTTCGCGGTCGGGCAGCACGAAGAGCTGGTTAGTAGTAAGGTTCTGTAAGAGAGGAGCTATGGACAAGGGTAGCGACGAGCCGGCGAGACCGGAAAGGTGCAGTCGTTTCCCGTGATTCTGAAAAAAATCGGTCAGTAGTTCCTGCTGCGGATTGTGCAGCAGATGGGTCATTTCGTCCTGTATCATCATCACAAAATTTGAGCCTGCAAAAATACGACAAAATGTGGAATTTTGGAGACTGCCACCTCCCCTTACTTTCTCTCCAAATTCTTCCAGAAGCGGAGTTGTAACAGTCCGGTGGCGAAAGCGACTACGGTGGCAAACACCCCGCTGATGAGCAGTGCCACGAGGGCATTACCTTGGAAATAATGGGCGAAAAGGATGGTGGATGGGATGATGACAATACTGAAAATCAGCACTTTCAACCAGGGTATCAGCGTGATAGGGAGTTTCAATTGGCGGAAGGCGATAACCGTCTGTATGCACGCCATCACCATTTGGGTGGTGAGGCTCACGATGGCAGCACCCTGCGCATGCAGCCGCGGGATGAGGATGAAGTTGGCCGTGAGGTTGACCACAATGCCGATGACCGCCGACAGGTTCAGCAGTTTCATGCTGCCGTTGGCCGTGAGCAACGTCCCAAAGATGTAGGTCATCGACACGGGGATGATGCAGGGGATAAGGAAGGTAAAAACCGCTGCGCTTTCTGCAATATGCTCATCATAAAGCAGCTGCAAGACCGGCATTTTGAAGCAAAGCAAAATAGTGGTTGCCGTAACAGAGAAGAAAAACAGCAGCGAGAAGGCACTGGTGAGGATGGTGTCGAGCCGCTCGCGCTCTTTCAGCATCTTCGAAAACAGCGGCAGCAGAATGACCGAGAAGAGGTAGGCAATCATCACCAAGGCATCCAGCAGCCGGAAGGCCGAGGCGTAGATACCAGCCTCGAAGGTGGAGGTGCCGGCGGGCAACAATCGCTCAATCATCACGGAATCAATGCGGTTGTAAAACGACATCAGCAGGTAGAGGAGAGCAAACGGAAAGCTTTTCTTCAAAATCATCATAAAGAAAGGCCAGTTCCAATGCAGACGGGTGAGACGCGACTTGGCGAGTACCACCGCCAGCGCCGCCAAAGCCGCAATGACGTAGGAAGCAGTTTGCGCGTAGATGAAATGCTCTATCGTGAAATTTTTATGTAAAATATTAGTCCATAATAAGATACTACATATTATCACCATCACCACACGGTCAAGTACCGATAGAACACTGTCGGTTTTGAACATCAGCAGGGCCGACACGTTGGAGCGCAGGTAGAGGATGAAAGCGTTGAGGAATTGGTTGATAGCCATCCAGAACAGCAGCTTGAAATGGAGCGTGTCGTAGCCGATGATGGCGGCCACCCCGAAGGTGATGAGCATGTATAGTCCGCCCAGCAACAGCTTGAGAATCAGGATGCCCGACAGGTGTTTCGACAGCAACTGACTGTGTCGCGCAATGTTGCGGTTGTTGAAGTTGGTGATGCCCATGTCGAGCACCACATTGAAGAGGTAGGTGAAGTTGAAGATGGCGAAATAGAGACCGTAGCTGGCCGCGCCGACACGGTTCTGCACTGCCACATCCACCCCGAGAATCCAGAAAGGCTTGACCAGCAGATTCAGGAAAATCAGAATGGCAATATTAAATACAAAATCTCTTTTCTTCATTCTAAAAAAAGTCTGCAAAAATACGACTTTTTTCGCGACTATCCTCACATCCTCATCCTTTCATCTCTTCATCCTTATCATTAAAAATATCAACGGTGATCAGCATAAAGAACGGCAGACGGAAGCAGTCGCGCAGGGCATAGTACCCTTCGGAGGTGAAGTCTTCGTGGATGCCGGTGGTGAGGTGCCGCTTGAGGGCCAATTCTCCGAAGAGCGTCTTCAAAATGTCCTTGTATTCTTCGGCGGTGTCTCCGTCGCTGATTTCGGCGGGCGAGTGCGAGCACTCATTCATCAGCTTTTTCAGCTCAGTGTCGAAGTAATCGCCGGCGGCCTCCAGGCGCTTTTGTAACTGCCCGTCGTTGAGAGGGAAAAGTTCGTGAATCTGCATCTGGAAGGTAATACCCGTCTTGTACAGCTGCGCGACACGTCGCCGCAGGTTGGTAGCATGGGTGATACCCTCCTCGTTGATTACATCGCTATGACGGTTGATATGCGCCAGCAGCTGTCCGCTCACTCCGTCGGCAAATTTGAAGTCAAACACCTGTTTCACAATCTGTTCGTCGTAATCGCGGCGGGCTTGTTGCAGCCGTTCCTTCAACACCGACAAGGTGGGTTTCTGCCGACTGTACTGCACCACCGACTTGTCCACACACAGACTTTCGCGCCGGATGGAACTGGTGAGAACGAGTCCCTCCAAGGTGCGGCAGCGGCTCAGCGCTACATACACTTGGCCAGACGAAAACGCCCATTCGGCATCCACCACCGCCTTGTCGAAGGTAAGGCCCTGGCTCTTGTGGATGGTGATGGCCCATGCCAGCCGCAACGGCAGTTGGGTGTAGGTGCCTAACAGTTGCTCCTCAATCTGGCCGGTGCTACGGTTGACGGTGTAACGGTTATTCTCCCAAACCTCATGTCCCACCTCTATCGGCTCGTCATCCTCATCGCACAGCACCTTCACGTGCCGCTTGTTGATTTCGCAAATCGTGCCGATTTTCCCATTGAAGTATAGGCGCGGCTGGTGGTTGTCGTTGGCGATGAACATCACACGAGCGCCTTTTTTCAGTTCCAGAACGGGGTCGTTGGGATAGATTTTTTCAGGGAAATCGCCATCGATGTCGGCTTCAAAACGATAGGTTCGTCCTTTCAGCCGCTTCATCTCTTCGAGATTGATGCGGTTGGCGTTGGCATTGTGGGTGGTAAGGAAGATGTGGTCGGGATGTTCCGAAAGTTTGAAGTCGGGGATATAGCGGCTGCGCAGCAGTTCGATGCCCTCGTCGGTGAGCTGGTCGTTGCGCACCTCGTTGAGCAGCCGCACGTAGTCGGCGTTGCTCTGACGAAAAATCTTGTCGAGTTCGATGTACACAGGCGGCTGCTGTTCGATAACGCGGCTGTCGAAGAAGAAGGGCGATCGGTAGTAGTCTTTTAGTAGATCCCACTCCTCTCTGACGGCCACGGGCGGCAGTTGGTAGAGGTCGCCGATGTAGATGACCTGCACGCCGCCGAAGGGCTCGTTGGGACGGAAGCGGTAGTGGCGCAGTACCGTGTCCATGGCGTCGAGCAGGTCGGCGCGCACCATGCTAATCTCGTCAATCACAAGCACTTCCAACTGCTGCAAAACCTTGCGTTTCACGTTGGTCATCTTCAGTTTGCCGATGAGGTTGCGCCGTCCCGCCTCGGTGGGGACGAAGGGAGTGAACGGTAGTTGGAAGAAGGAGTGTATGGTGACGCCGCCGGCGTTGATGGCAGCCACACCGGTAGGAGCCACCACCGCCATCTGTTTTTGGGTATGGTGGCGCAGTTTTTTGAGGAAGGTGGTCTTGCCCGTTCCTGCCTTGCCGGTCAGGAACACGGCGCGCGAGGTGTTCTCGCTGAAGGCTTCAGCAATTTCGTAGATGGAAGTGAGAGATTGCATACTTTATCAAATAGAGTGAAATTAATTCGACTGCAAAAGTACTCTTTTTCCAGCAAACAGCGATAGGCATTATGCTAAAAGCAAAAAAATGTGTAATTTTGCAGCGTTGTTCATCTATACCTTTATGATTCGGAAAATATTGCTACCCATACTTTTATTGCTTTTCGCACTGCCCCCGTTGCACGCGCAGGGCAACGGTGCGCTCTTCACCGATGAGGCCACCGCCAAGGACCTTTACTTCTCGGGCAACATGCACGATGCCGCCCGCCATTTCGAAGAGTTGCTGCGCGTGGACTCGCTCCATTACGAATACAACCTCTTCGCTGGCTACGCCTACCTCAACTCGCACATCGACTACTCGAAGTCGGTACTGCACTTCCAACGCGCCCAGCGCAACCCCAAGGCCGACCCGTACATATCTTTCTACCTTGGCAAGGCGCTGATGCTCTGCTACCGTTTCGATGAGGCCATAGAAGCCTTTGAGACTTTCGCCCGCAAAAACCTCCGTCTCGACAAAACCGACTTCCCGCCCGAACACTATATCGAGATGTGTCGCAACGCCAAACTTTTGATCGAGATGCGCGGCAATGTGACCATTGAGAACGTCGGTCCTAACATCAACAGTGAGTTCCCCGACTACAATGCCTTCATTAATGGGGATGAGAATGTGCTCTACTTCACCTCCAAGCAGACGCAGAACGGCGGCACCGTGCTCGACAACGACGGCTACAAACTGCCCGATGTCTATTTCTCGGAACGGGTGAACGGCAACTGGACCAAGGCAAAGAAACTCTCCAACCCCGTAAACAGTGCCCTCGTAGAGGAGGTGGTCAGTCTCAGCAGCGACGGGCAACAACTGTTGCTCTATTTCAACAACGACAAGGGGTTTGACGATATTTTTATTTCGCAGAAAGATAAAAAGATGTTCGGACGGCCGGAGATGCTCAACACGGCGGTGAACAGCGAGTTTGCCGAGGAGGCCGCCGCCATCTCACCCGACGGCAACTGGCTCTTTTTCGCCTCGAACCGGCCGGGCGGCTACGGCGGCATGGACATCTATTACTCGCGCAAGTTGCCCAACGGCGACTGGAGTTCGCCCAAAAATGCAGGCCCCAACATCAATACCGAGTACAACGAGAGTTATCCTTACCTTGCCCCCGACGGCACCACCTTCTTCTTCAGCTCGCAAGGACACAACAGCATGGGCGGCTACGACCTGTTCCGCACCACCTGGCAGGCGGAAGACCGCTTCTTTGCCGTACCCGAAAACCTCGCCTTTCCCATCAATACACCGGATGATAATAAGACTATATCGATCACAAAATCAGGAAGATATGCCTATATCGCCGACTTCCGCGCCAACAGCACGGGCGACTACGACATCTACAAAGTTACCTTTCAGGATGTGTCCGCCCCCTACTGTGTGGTGAAGGGACAGATAGAGGGCCGTGACAGTACGGAGGTGATGACGGAACTGACACGCTATCGGGTGGAGATCCGGCAGGCCGGCGACAAGAGCCGGGTGGGTACCTACCGCCCCAACACCCATAACGGAATCTTTACGTTCATCCTCCAGCCAGGCTTTTATCTGGTTGATTTTTACATAGATAATAAAATGATAAGCTCATCACAACTGCGGATAGAAGACCGTGAGTATGGCGATGAGATTCCTGTCATCTTTTTAAAAGAAACCCCATGAAACACACCAAACGAGTTATTTTAGTTATGTTGGTCTGCCTACTTTCGATGGGCAGTCAGGCGCAGAACTTCCGCGGCGGCCTGCGGGCAGGCTTCACCGCCACCCAGATGTCGGGCGACGACCTGTCGGGCTTCCACAAAATGGGGGCTTACGCTGGCGGCTTCGTCAACTGGCGGTTTATCCGGAACCCTCACTGGGCTATCCAGCCCGAAATCAACTTCGTGATGAAGGGCAGCAGCACCTTCCTCCGTGCCGACAAGAACGGAAACATCGGCAACAAATACGTGCTGACGCTTTACTATATAGAAGTACCGGCATTAGCCAAATATATGATTATAAATGGATTGGAGGTGGAGTTCGGTCCCACTTTCGGTATCTTGTGTGCCGCTACCGAAAAAGATGCCAACGGCAAGATGCCAGGGCGCATGCCCTTCCGCCGCTTCGAACTGTGCGGCATGGCCGGCATCTCCTACACGTTAAAAGAACATTACGGCATCAGTCTGCGCTTCGTGCAGACTGCCATCCCGGTACGAGTAAACGACGGTTATCACAGCCGGCAGTATCTCACCCGCAAACAGTTCAGCACCGAAATCGCCTTTAGTTTGTTTTACCAGTTCTGACAGAAAGAACAGCGCATCAAAAAGCCCTTGCATTTGAAAAATGCAAGGGCTTTTTATAAAAATCTATGCTAAATCACCTTTAGCGCAGTGATTTATTTCGTCCAATGGCTGTTCACATAACTGTAGGTGACAGCACCCGTGGTCTTCTTGTAAATCACAATAGCAGCATAACAGTTGTTGGCGTTGTAACCATTCACATCGAAAGTGAAAGTGTGGGTGAATTCTGCATTGGCGGCGCCATCCGTCATCAATTGTTCGCCGTAATACACATTGCCAGAAGAGGCTTTTCTCAAAACGAAGTCATGAACCGGATCAGAGGAGGAACTTCCCTGCTGTTCATAATGCAGACCATCCTCCAACAGATAGGCCACCATATAGTAGTCGGAGATGTTGGGAATAGCCTCAAAGTTCTTGGTCTTCACATATACCGA
Source organism: Bacteroidales bacterium (assembly GCA_017535665.1). Classification (GTDB taxonomy): domain Bacteria; phylum Bacteroidota; class Bacteroidia; order Bacteroidales; family WCHB1-69; genus UBA1756. The sequence continues at coordinate 27,369 of JAFXTS010000001.1, forward strand.
AAGTTTTCCGTCTTTGACTTCATGACGGGCATCAATACCGATAGTACAGGGTCTGGAAACCAGTTGGGCGCAATAACTGGCCGCACTATTATCGGCATCCGTCACATCGCCAGCCGCCAAAGTCGGTGTACCACCATTCAGCGGGCGGTCTGAGGTAAACGAGTTGTAAAGAGCCTCCGGTACAGCCTGCGGGTCGGGAGAAACTTTTACTGCCATACCCACTGTGTTGCCCACATTTACGGCATTGTGCAAGGCAGCATCGCCCCACTGTCCGCAATAATAGCACCAACTACCCGTATAATCGATGCAGAATCCCCAAGATTGTTTCTGTGGATTCAAATTGTCGTAAGGACTAGTTTGGGGATCTTCTTGCGGATCCTTTTTACAAGAGGTCAACGCGATAGCAATCGCAGCCAAAATAAGAAGTGCTCTTTTCATAAAATTGTGGTTTTAAATTTATAATGATGGTTATTTTAATAAATGGTCGGTTTTATTGAAAAAAAGAAGATAATGCGGTTGACCATCCGCTGTTGTGGATAATTCTGCCTGTATTATGGTCACGAAGGAATTGGATAAAACGGCTCCGTTGAACCGTCATTTGATATAGAGGCTTGTCAGACAAATCGGTGAAGATGACCTCCCGATGCAAAGCGGCACTTTCCATTGCGTGACGCAATGTGTTGGCGAAAAAAGTGTCGGTGCTGTCGTATTGATACAGGTATGTGGCCGTCTGTTCGGAGGTGACCAACTCAACAGCCGCTTTCCCATTATGCAGACCTGCGAACCAAAAACACTCATTATCAGCAGTGTACAACCCACATGTCATTTGGCACCCCAGTTGCTGCATCTGTTGGTAATTGCTGGCTTTCTCCCCTAATCTGGAAATGAGTTGTTCCTCCAACTCCAGATGTTTCTCTTGCCATTGCTGTATGATATGAGAACGCTGGCGACAGATTTTATCGAAAATATCCAGGGTGTTTCTCCCTAACCTGCTGATTTGAAGAGAATCTGCCGTGTCAAGGGTGAGTTGGATGCGATAACCATCCAAGACGGGATCCGCTGAAAAGCAGAACGGGAAGCGACGGGCATGACTATTTTGGGGGTAAATGGCCAGACACTGTGGGTAAAGGGCGATTTTGGCAAGTCCCTGCTGGGTAAAATCCTGCTCGGAGAAAAGGAAATCACCTTCGCCCACATACATTGCTGAAGAATCGATGAAAAGAGCCTCCTCGCACCGGCGATTATAGACCTGCCATAGTTTTTCAAAAAAACTTTCCGTCTGATGTCCCAGTCCCGACAACCCTATGGTAAAGGTTGGGGTCTCTATCATGAGTTGGTAATTGAGCAATTTGAAGTTTTGTATGACAGAAAAGTCCACACAAAACTGCTCTTGAGACGTGTGAATATCCAGTCGGTCTTGAAGGATACAACACGTGGCATCAGTGATGGCCGAACCGTTATGCCATTGGCAGGAAAAGGAGGGGTTTTCTGACATGGTTATAGTTTGGAACCGCACTCACTACAGAACTTGGTGCCGGGGGCGTTTTCATGGCCGCATTGTGGACAGTGCCCGTTGGTCCCGACCGGAGAGCCGCACTCGCTGCAGAATTTCGTATTCAATGGTAGCATCGTACCGCAGGTCGCACATTTGATCATGCCTAACGGTTGTCCGCAATTGTTGCAGAATTTCCCCTGGCCGGCTGGCTTCCCGCAGTGCGGACAGAGGGTAGTGCGCGTCTCTATCTCGCCGTTCCACACGGTGGCATGCTGCGCTTTTTCATCTATGTTGCGACGCATAGCCTCGTTACGGGCCTTGGCCACATAACTGCTTTCGCGGGGTGCGCATTCGGTGCACAGCCCTTCCTCCTCATTCCAGCAGTCCTTGCACACCCATTTGTTACAAGCGGGACACTTGATGAAATGCACCTTCACTTCGTTTTGTGCTTCATCGAAAGCCTGCTCCTGTTCCTTGCGCCATTGCGGACTGCGCTCTTCCATCCGGTCGCTCAGCGTGTGTGCTCCTGATTCTAACACGTTACCAATACTGCCCAACCGGCCACCAAACAAACTTCCCAAAAGTCCTGCTCCTCTCCCCAGCCCTTCTGTTCTTTTTTTACTTTTGTATGTGGTGGATTCCTTGAAGGTCGACTTGAATCCGTTGCCGCAGCAATCGCAATAAAACTCAAATTGGAATCCAGCTTCGGTGGAAAGATCGTTTTAATTTCTTGTAAAACTATGCAGCATAATGATAAAATTAAATCGGAGGCAAAGATAGTAATTTTTTGTATGATAAGCGCCTGAAAATCACATTTTTTATTTCAGATAGTAATGTTTTTTCTATCGCACCACAAACTTGGCCGTTTTTTGCCAATTGTCACCCTTGACTTGTACGAAATAGAGACCTTCCCCCAATCCAGCAACAGAAATGGTGCCGCTGGTAATGCCTGTCATCACATCCTGGCCCAAAGCGTTGAAAATAGTGAATTCTGCAGACTGCGCGGGAATATTCTCCAAGCAGATCAGGTCGGTGGCGGGGTTGGGATAGACCTGCAAGGGCTGCCAGATGGAACTTTCTTGCACTGAATTCTGCGTGGGAATGATATTCACCACGATACCTTCCAACTTGGTCATTCCGTAATAAAAATCAGGATCAGGAATGCTGTACCAACCATCTTGAGAACCACCATAACCGAAGTTCATGTGGAACTTGCCATCACTTTCACGATAGGCATCCACCACTACGTTGTGGCCGACCGTTCCCTGAGGATTTTCTACGGCCAGATGGGCGGGATAACCGGCTTCCAAATTGGAAATCAAGGTCGCATACATCGTTGAGTCGGCCTCCGTAAACAGCTGACAGTCCGTAAAGCCAAACTGGCGGTAGGCTTCATACGCCTGATTCACCGCAAACGTGCCAGAGCCCTGCGAAGTATAGACCTGCCTGCAGGCCGTGCCGCAAGCAAAAACCAGGGCTGCCGACAATATGTCGGGCAACTCCTCGCCGCGCTGGAAGACGGCATCGATGGAATCTAACATCTCGTTCAGCTGCGGGAACGATGGGAACTGCAGCGTCTCCCAGTCCTCATCAATGATATAACTGCGACCTGCATAACTATGGGCGTAGTCATCGTTATCGTCGAAACGGGTGTTTTGCGTGGTACGCAAATAATTGATAATCTGTCCCATAGCGATAGCAGGACATCCGGCATAACTATAAGAATAGTCGTTCTCGGGGTCTCTCGGACAGAGTTGGTTGTAGGGATAACTCTGTGTCCAGTGCGAGGTGAGCAGCCCCTCAGAGCGAGGCGCTGGCACGGAAGCATCCGGAAATTCTACGTTTTTCAGCAGGGGACTTTGCGCCCAGCTGGTTAAAGTAACGAAACAAAAACAAAGGATAAATATTTTTTTCATGATCTAAAATATATTTTGATAAAACAAAAGTTGGAATAATTTTTACTATCGCTTAATGAACACGTTAAAGTCGTATGTGATGCCCATATTGATGGTGAAGGGCATATAGATGGCGTTGATGCCGGCGAAGGGTTCGTGATCCGGTCCCGAGCCCCAGAGTTGGCTGTAGCCGAGGTTGAAAGTCCATTTCAGGTGCTGGCCGCCGGCGCGGAAGAAAAACTGCGGTTCGAGCAGCGCCATCGGGGAGGTATAGCGCGTAATTCTCTCCGGCTGGCTCTCGGTGGCGGGAAGGCGGTCAACAAGGTTGGGGATGACGCAGCCGCTCTTCACACCCAGTCCAACGTCGATATGGCCTTTGGCGATGCCCGCCCAGCCGAATTCTATCTGTGCGTACGGCATGTGGAAAAAGGCGTTGAACTGACGACCGTTATTCTCATTCTCCCACTGGTTGCCGCCCAAGCCGTAGCCGATATAGCCTTCCAAAACCGCATGGTTCCATGCCTTGAAAGCCCCCACTGCCGCTTGTCCGTATGCGCCTTTGTAGCCATTCCAGTTGACATGTCCCTGTACGGCAAGCCAGTCGGTGGCGCCGTAGGAGACCGTCGTGCCCACATACGCATCGCCAAAAGGTGCCGAAAGACCGACGCTGCCGTTCATCTGAAGTTCGCCTTTCTCATGGATGAGGGGCATCTCGGCCACCTGCGGACGGTAGGCGATGCAGGAGGTCATCAGTACGGAGGCTATCAATACAACAATTACTTTGGTGGATTTTACGATTGACATAATGTGGTAAATTAACGGCGCAAAAGTACAACATTTTATAAAATGAGTGAATAATATATTTTTGTATTTTTGCCATTCAGAACACGACACAATAAGATAATCAAACGGTTAAGTAAATGATGACAAAAGAAGAGAAATACCAAGCGCTTTTGCCGCAGATAGAGGGTTTGGTGGCGGGTGAGCCCGACCTGATTGCCAAGATGGCCAACGTGGCGGCGTTGCTGCACGAGGAGTTCGGTTTCTGGTGGACGGGCTTCTACCGGGTGGTGGGGGATGAGCTGGTGCTCGGACCGTTCCAGGGGCCGATAGCCTGCATCCGCATCGCATACGGACGGGGCGTGTGTGGCACCGCGTGGCAGCGTGGCGAGACCGTCATCGTGCCGAACGTGCACGAGTTTCCGGGGCATATCGCCTGCTCGTCGGCCACCAACAGCGAGATTGTGGTGCCCATAGTGAGTGGCGGCACCGTCATCGCCGTTCTCGACATCGACAGCACCGACTACGGCACCTTCGACGACACCGACCGGCATTATCTGGAGCAGATGGTGAAAGGGATGGGATAGGCGGAATAGCATCCCCTCCTATCCATTGCACCCCGTATGGACGCAGTTTGAAGGGGAAAGATAGTCCGTCGTCCTAAAAAACTTTGACAAAGTTAATGTTTGTATTTTTAACAATAGAAGAATTTTCCGTGTTTAATATGAAAGCCCATTCTTTTAGTAAACACTCTTCCCCCTCATAATTGGAGCATAGTTTACCAGTAAACTTGGCCTCATATTGTTCTATAATTTGTTGACCAGAAATAATATTTACAATCAGAACGACCCTTAAGTCTCCTTTATATTGTTTGGGCGATGGACCCAAGCACACTTTGCAGGGCAAATTGTCAGGAGATGTAATGATAGTTTTTATCACACCGACATCTTTACCGTTGTAATTGTTAGGCACTTCAATTTCAATGTCAATAAGATTGTCTCCTGTTGGGCCGAGTTTTGCCAATTGTACTAATAATATACTCATAATACTACTTCGGACTTCTATTCCTAACTCTTTTCCGTTGCCAACACCTCAGACCTTGCGAAGTCCGTTAAACAAAATCTGAAGAATTGACGCCGCAAAAATACGAAAAAAATGATAGAAAATTAATCTCGCTGAATATTTTTAATATTCTGCTGAAATAATTAGCAAAATAACAGAAGAAAAACTCGCTGCTATTATAAATATAGCACAAGGAAATTCACAAACTTTATTGCATCATTCGTGGATTGTTAAGAACATCCCTCTTGCGCTTCTTCGTGGATGCCTTTTTCGTGGACGTTTGCTCCACATCGTTCTTGATCATCTCCCAAAACTCGGGCGTTAGATAATCTTGGCACTCTTTCCAGGTAATCACATCCGAGGGCATACCCGCCGAGTAGGGCGCTATCTCGTATTGATCATACATCAGCACGACACCTTGTTCGTTCAAGAATGGCATCGTGGCCGGCAGCGGCAACTCTTCCTGTGAAAGCAACAAACATTCATCCAACGACTGCTTGTCGCCCACTTCAAAGTATTTCATCAGACCCTTCATAATATGAGCCTTCACCTTCTTGGTGTCCTTGAAAATTTCCCATCCGACTCGCTTGCCATTGTTGTTGTAAAAAGTAGCCGACTCACTCAAGATGCCGCCATGGGCACCTCCTGCATACACATAAGTTGAAAAATACATGCTTGTGACTTGCTCTCCTTCAAAGGTCACATCGGCAGTGTGAGCACATTCATAGCTCACTTCCATCTCCCTAAGAAAACTCTTCTCCTCTTCGTCCATATCCGTTTTCAACTGCGCCTTTGCATAATGCTTCACGAGCTTTTCCCCGTCAGACCAATCGCCTCTATACTTCTTTAATTTACCACCTTCCCAGTCAAAAGCATCCCGACATAAGGTGTTGTCGATCCACCTCCTCACCGAATCCAAATACACTTGCTCTCCTTTTATCGGGTAGTCTATGGTAAGCTTTACATTACAAAACTCGTTTTCTTCTTTTGCCTCGAAGGTCGCAAACTCTGTAGCGGTTGCTGCTTCTTCGTTTTCGGTTAAATTCTGCGTGTTTTGAGGATTGTTATCTCTCTTGCAAGAAGATAACACCACTCCCATTGCCATGAAAAGACCGACGAATCCCAACAAATATTTTCTCATGTTTCACAAGTTTAAATTACTGCTGCAAAATTACGATAATTCTCCCATTCGATGAGATAAAAGCAGCCACATCAACTCGAAAAAAATCCGAGTCAACTGTTTTTGCACAAGAAAAAAACTGAAGTAAAAGGAGTTATCGGCGAATCACCTTTTGGGTGGTGAGGATGTTGTTGCCATCCACCACGCGCAGGAAGTAGACGCCGGAGGCCTTGTCGGAAAGGTCGATTTCGGCAGCGGAGTTGGTAATGGTCTGTTCCATCAGCAGTTTGCCGTAGATGTCGAGCACCTGCAGGCACACGTTGTTGAGACCATTGAGTTCACAGCGCACGATGTCGGAGGTGGGGTTGGGAGAGATGGAGAGAAGGTTGCTGTGCTCGCTGATACCGGTATTGCTGGTGGAGGTGATGGTGATGTCGTCAATGTAGATGTCGCTGGCGAAGTTGGTCATGGCATTAGGATCCATGAAGTCCGTAACGTCAATGTCACCCATATTTTCCGCATTGAAGAGACCCATAAAGGCCACTTGGTAGGTGGGGCAAGGGGAAGGCAGTGTCACCGTTTCCTGCGTCCAGTCGGTGGTGTTGGTGTACTGCTGGAGGTTGATCCACTGTGCGGAAGGCGAGGTGCGGTACATCACATAGAGGATTTGGGGCGTCATCATGGAAGTTTGCTTACGGTAGAAGGTAAGGCTGGCCTGGTCGCCCGTGCCGCCGAGGTCCATTACCGGGGAGATGAGGTAGGCGGATTCGTTGCCCATGTTCTCCAGCTGCCCCATCATAGACATCAGCTGCATGATGATGGTAAGAGGGTCGTCGCTGCCCTGGCCGATGTTGAGGAAGTCGCCGAAGAGCGAGCTGGAGTAGTTCACACTTCTGCTACCGGCATGGTGTTCGCCCACGATGCTGCTCCACACATCCGTGCCGAGGTTGGCCTGGGTAGTCCAATCTTCAAGACCGTTTTCAAAACCGGTGGTGTAGGGGTTGCCGTTGGTGACCACGATTTGTGCAGAAGCGCTGCCAACAAAGATGCCCATCAGCAATATTGCACAAAAAAACTGACAAATAGCGTAAAAATTTTTCATAAAAAAGGGGTTTAGTTAATATTAAATTTTGGGGCAAATTTACAATTTAATTTTAAATAAACAAGACTTTTTTATTCAAAACTATTGAAAATCAGAAAATAATTGAATTGTTGATGGGAAAGCTGTTCCCTCCTGCTGGCGGGGTTGCTGCGGAAGAACCGAGACGTTAATTATCTCTCTTTTCTTTGCGATTGCACAAAGAAAAGAGACAAAAGAAATGCGCTTTGCCGCTGTGCAAATAGAGTCGCCCCAATAAAGAAACAGATTCTTTTCATAATAGCTTGGTTTGAGGTTCGAGGATGAAAATACAACATAATCCGACAAATTCAAGTTGATTGCTTCTGAAATTTCACGCCACTTCTTCTTCATCCAACGATACATTCAAAAACAGGAAGGTCCCCGTGAGGGTCCCTCCCTGTTCCGCAACCAAAACATTAATCACAAAACAACTTCAACTCAACAATCCTATTAAAAAAAGCGTAATAAGCAATAGTCCTAACAACAATTTTTTCATGATAAATTTCATTTCGCTGAATAGCTTGCAAAAGTAGCAAAATAATTTGAATATTTCACTGAATTTGAAAAATTTTTTTAGCGTAAAATACCACCAACCTGTTTGGTATGAAAAAAATAATATGTACATTTGCTGCGCCATTTTTTCAGTTTTGAGATGTCTGGGATGTTGGCAAAAATATCAGTTATCACACCTTGATGCCCATGAAAAAACAAGTTATCTTATTGGTCATTTCTTTTATAAGTACTTGCACAGCCTTTGCGCAACAGTTTGTCATTGTAGATACTGTCTTTGCCAACAAGGATCGCTGCACATTATTTGCCGATGGCGATTTCTGGTTCTCTCGCAACATTCACCACGACGAGGTCCCCTGCAGGAAGTGGGACGACGGGAAAACATTCCTCTATTGCACCGATATTGACACTGCAAAATTCAGATACGAGTACAACAGTTCCCAATGCACAAGATTGGTCGTCATCCGGAAAAGACGGGTCAGCTTTGTGGATTTTGTCGCACTTCCGTACTACATAGACACGTTGCGTGAAGGCAAAACTTTTGATGTTTCGCAGCAGCGCGACATCCCGGCGTTCACCTACCAGTCGGCCGATGCCCCCGAGTTGCAGTCGCTGCGGCTGAAGTACAACTTGGATTCTGTGGCCGGTACGGGAGATGAGGTGACCCGGATACTGAATGTGCTGCATTGGGTGCATCAGACAATCCGGCACAATGGTAGCGCCGGATTGCCCCCAACAGCGAGAAATGCGGAGACGATTGCCCAATTTGCCCTGAAGAGAGGGGTGAACTGCCGCGGTTTGGCGCTCTTTGCCAACGAATGCTACTTGGCGTTAGGCATCCGCTCGCGTGTGGTCACCTGCATGCCCCGGAATTACTACGACGATTGCCATGTCATCAACGAAGTCTATTCTGCGCAGTTGGGCAAATGGCTGTGGATCGACCCCACTAACGAGGCCTACGTGATGGATGATAACCAGCAGATGCTCAGCATCTTTGAGGTGCGTGAGCGGCTCATCAACAACCAACCGATTGTACTCAATGCGGAGGCCAATTGGAACAATCAGTATCAAGTTCGCAAGGAGTATTATTTGGATGAATACATGGCCAAGAATCTCTTCTATCTCTCGTACATCCTTCACTCCTCGTATGGTGCCGACTCCCGCACATCGGGAAATACGATAGAGTTTTTGAGACTTGAACCCCTGGAAGTGGAGCAAGGAAAGGATGTGCGGATGAACCAATTCAAAAAGTTCACATTACGAGAATACTCCACCAACAATCCCCAATTGTTGCGGTAGCGGGAAACAGTTGAGAGTTAAAAGTTGAGAGTTAAAAGTTGGGCAAGATGGGGTCGGGATTCCGTTTCCTCCTGCCGGCGGGTTTGCCGCGGAAGAACCGGGAGGCGAGATAGCAATTCAAATAAAAGTTGTACCTTTGCAGCGTCAATAAGTCAGATTTTGTCTAACGGACTTCGCAAGGTCTGGGGAGTTGGCAAAAAAGAGTAAAAATAGAAGTCCCCATAATAGAAGCCCCTCTATACATTCATGAAAAAAATATTGGTCTTCTTATTTCTGATACCCATCGGCATAGTATGTGCACAACAAAGTATTATCGTGACCTTTACGGGCCGAAACTTGAATACCGACGAATATATGCAGCTGTCGCGCGTTGAGATTTCAAATCCGTCACAAGGTTGGACTCAGATGCTCTACTACCCTGATACTGTTGCCATCTTCACCCCGACAGGGCTGAGTGAATATGAACTGCAACAGAGCTCTCTCCGTTGGAAGAGCCTCCTCAATCCCTTTCACGGATCCACCAACGCAGTTTTGTATTGCCATGAGAGCGGACCTTTGAACATTGTTCTGACCGACATGTCTGGCCGCATCCTATCAGTCCATCATGAAGAGCGTGCTCAGATAGGGCAGCACCATTTCAGAATCAATGCCGGCACACCTGGAATGTTTGTGCTTACCGCCTATCAGAATGGGGTGTCCGCTTCCATCAAATTAGTAAATACTGAAAACGGCTCAAACAACACTGTCCAAAACATACAATACGTGGGAATGGCGGACGAACCTGATTCACCCGACCTTGTTATTGAGAAAGGGGGCGCCTCGTCGAAAGGGCAAATTGAATTCCCCTTCACCACCATCGACGGCATGAGTTACCAAGGATTCTCCAGCTGCAATGGGGACGAATTATATAGCGAACGAATCCAACGGATGCCCATTTACACGGAAGATTGCATATTCCATTTCGACTGTGGTGACCCACTGCCACGCGACACGAATCCAAACAATGGGACGCCCTGCCACGACACCCCATTCCTCACCGATTACGACGGCAACGTCTATGAAACGGTGCAGATTGGAAGCCAATGCTGGATGAGGGAGAATCTGCGAACCACACACTACGCCGACGGTCGGCCTCTGATGTTGGGGGATACCGCCGCCAGCAACCACAGCGCATTCAACTACCCTTATGGCGACAGCACCCACACCCAACTTCATGGGCTGCTATACAACTGGGCAACCACAATGGACAGCAACGCCTCCTCATCGTCCAACCCGAGCGGTGTACAAGGTCTGTGCCCCAATGGGTGGCACATACCCAGTCAAGAAGAGTGGCACCAGCTCATCGACTACATTGATGATTTCAGCAATTATGTTTGCGGGAATGGATACACTGCCCGTGCACTGGCCGCAAAAGAGGGGTGGCGCGAATGTGACTGTGGCGTATGGACATGCAGTATAGCTTTTGACCCCACCCAAAACAATGCCACTGGATTCAGTGCCACCGGCGCAGGCTATTGCCTACACGGGAACTCCACCCCGTCTTACCCCGACTTCGGATTTAACACCGCATTCTGGAGTTCCACAAAAGAAGATGCAGCTCCCGCGAATGCGATCAGGTTGCGGTGCAACTACCCTGAAACTGGCGAAATAACCTTACCTCCTTCGCTTGGCCTTTCAGTACGGTGCCTGCGCGACTAGATGTTCCGATTGATGAAGGGCGAAACCTCACGACTTGCTCCATAACATTCTTATTTTGAACTTATTGCACTGAATGTTTTGAAAGATTCCGTTCCCTCCTGCCGTCGGGAACGCCAGGCTACCGCCACCCGCCGCACGCTGATAGCAACTTATTTCCCGTTCAGGATGTTTGCAATGGCAAAACAATCCTCTTTTGAGGGTTCGGAAATGCTACAGGCTCCGCCGGTTATTTCACATACAATTCGCGGAGTGCCCAGCAGCCGGTCTGTGCCCAGCATTATCCCGATTCGACTGTTCACATTCTCGGCGGTGAACCTTTGCCAAAAATCTGCCGTCTTCTTGTCGAACTGCATCAGCACCTCATAGCGTCCCGTATAATCATTTTTCTCGACCGAAGTCTTTTTGACATGCGTACCATCAATAATCGGTTTGCCCGATGCGTCTCCATAACACAGGTTGAACTGGTAAACTATTCCTGCTGAATCTGATATTGGCCACCAGCATGGGATGAGTTTGCTGCCTGTGGGGGAGAGTGGCATATCGCCCTCTCGCAGGGCATGCATAAAGTCGGTCGTATCGGAAACCGACAGCAGAAGACCATTTCGAGTGTCCCAATCAGTTTGTTTTACCTCAGGCGAATGTGCCAAGGTGGCATCGACCAATGACCAGTACCGGTCATCTGAAAAGTCCATCAGATACCAAAGTCCGAAATCTTTTGCGGTGTAATGCTGGCCCAAAACTTGGTCGGAATCAGCATTATATTGAACATTTTTGCTCTGACTGCAGCCTAAGAGAAGAAGCATGGCCGCCCCAAAAAATAAACAGATTCTTTTCATAAAAAAAGTATTATCAGCCTATTCTATCCAAGTGAAACGGGTGTCAACAACCGTCCATTCTCCGTCTTTCTTTTCCAGGTACATATCCCCGCCTTCATAAATAAATCTAAAGAGAACAATGGCACGGTTCATTTCTGGATTCAAGATGATACAGTTTGCCTCCGGAAATGTCACATATTCCCAATAGCCGCCCCAGTGCCCATAAAATATGAGTGCGGCCTTGTTGAAGAACTCTTGCCTCTTCCGGCTTTTACCTTTGGAAAAGGCGGTCTGCATAATATTGTATGTCCCCAATTCGACATAGCAATTCCCTAAAAAAGAGTTCAGCAATTCCTTGTATCCATCGGTCAGATAGACCACTTTTTTCCCGTCAAAATGTACCGGCGGACGAAATGAAACGGCTGAATCCACCGTAGTCAAGGGGACACGCGTAAAGTGAGGCCAACCTATAGAATAATACGGCACAAAGTTTTTCTGCTTGTGGCGTTCAATCCACATATTCTGTAAACTGTCATCCATATAATACGTCTGCCGGATACGACTAACCACAAACGAATCAATTTCCGCCTGCTCGCGAGGGATACATTCCGCTACTCGAATTCTATATAGCGAACCCTGCACGATGAAATATTTTTTTTCATCATACAAAGTATAACGCTGATTTGAATCACGATAGGTTTGCAAAGGTTGGTAAAAGGCGGCGAAAACCTTGTGGGCCTCCGCCACATACGGGTTATTTACCTCTTTTTCATTGGATTGCACTTCCTCCGACCAGTTGTCGAAAAAATCATACAGCATCTGGGTTGAATGCAATCTGTAGGCTTTCCCCAGCAGTTCCACCTGCTGGCGGCCTTGTGCCATGACCGACATGACGGCGGTTAACAACAGCAGAATAATAACGGAAAATTTTCTTTTCATAGCAGATGTTTTAATATGCCAATCACCCGAAGACTTTATTTAAAATTCAGCACTCTCCATTTCCCATCTTTCTGAATGACGGTCACCCGAACGGCAGCCCCGCAGTTTCGTTTTTGAGAGTAACTTTTCCCCTTTTTCATCAAATCAAAAGTGACGGAGCATGCCCGAAGTGACTGATAGGATTCATCTACCGACAAATTGGACAGATCCTGGTACGAACCCTCATCACAGACCAGACTCCATCCTTTTGTCATTTGCTTCCTAACATCCAATATCCCATCCAAATAATAGACAAAGAGCTGCTCATAGGAAGAAAAATGCATGTTCTCCATCTTTGTTTTCACCAAATGGAGGGTAAGAGAATCCGTCAAAGATTCCATTCGGGCGTAATCCTGACCCAAAATGGATTCCACAAAATTCCACGCTACCGCCTGTGGGGTCTCGCAGGCCTCTATTTCGTTGTCGGACAACGTCCGGAAGGTCTGTGCCGACAATCCCAAGGGCAAAACTATTAGTAAGAAGATGGTGTTTCTCATTATGTTTGATGATGGCTGAAATTTCACGGCAGTTTCACTTGGATACATGACCTATTTTTTCCCATAAAGCAATTATACGAGTTGCACTGCCGCCAGTTCTCTGCCAATCTTATGGATGGCTGTCTGAATCTTTGACACCTGTTTTTCCGACACGTACTGGCCCTGCTTATATTGACGCATCAGAGAGGGATTAATGCCGGCGTATTTTGCAAATTGGGTCATATTCAGTATTTTATAATAGCTCAAGAAGGAAGGCATATCGTATTTATATACGAATGTCGTGTTTTTCAAATCGTCGGGATCCGGCTTGCCTGTTTCCTCAAACACCTCGATAAATTCTCTTACCGAATTTTCAAAATCGGCCTTAGCCTCGGCGACAGTGCTGCCGTTTCCAAACATAACGGATTTTGTATCAGGAGAGAACACCCCAAATGTGCCGTCTTTGCCGATCTCTATTAATGCGACTTTCTTTTTCATTTTCAATGCGCTGTAGTTTTTACGAGTACGCTGCAAATATATAACTTTTATGTTATATAATAATGCTTCGTGAAAAATATTTTCTCCCTATCCAACAATTACTTATGAAAATATTTCAACAATCTGACTAAAAACAGGAGGATTTTTGGGAGATTCCGTTCCCTCCTACCGGCGGGAACGGAATGGTGGGCGCATTGGGGTAATCAATAGAGGGATAATGGGGGCTTCCCCGCCGCGCCCCGCAGGGGCGCAGGGACTGGTAGCCGCAGGCAAGGTCGGAGACCGCAGCCTGCGGCGGGGATGCGCCTCACCCCCACCCGCGGCACGCTGACAGGAGGGTAGCACCTGCCGGCGGGTTTGCCGCGGAAGAACGGGGTGGTGTGATAGCAATTCAAATAAAAGTTGTACCTTTGCCGCGTTGTTCGTAACAAAGACCATCAAGATTGGGCAACATGGTTATTATGAAACAATCTATTTTTACAACATTACTCTTTGTACTGATTGCCGTATGCAATGCTCAGGATATTATTGTCACCACAGATTCAAAAAAAATAGAGGCCAAAATCCTGGAAATTTCCGAAACGGATGTAAAATACAAGGAGTTGGACAATTTGGAAGGACCCACTTTTGTGTTACCTACTCAAAAAGTAGTTTCTATTATCTATGCCAATGGCAAAGTGTCGCTTTTCCAAGAAACGGCGTCAATTGATGAAACGAATCAGAACACAGAACCAGAGTATGGCTTCCTCACACGTTTGGGAGAGAAATACACCTATCAAGGTCGAGTGATGAGCAGTGATGTATATGCCAACTTCTTGAGGGATAATTGTCCAAGTGCCTTTCAAGTCTACCATCAAGGACATATCATAGCCTATTCGGGATGGATACTCTTGTCAGCTGCTATTGGCATGGAAATCGGAAGTCTTATTGGTGTGGCTATTGCGGGAGGAGATTTTTCTTATGCAATGCCATGGATGTATTGTGCTCTCGGGTTCACAGCTGTGAGCGTACCTCTATTTATCGTTGGGTATAATAAAATGCACAAAAGTGTGGATGTTTTCAATCAAGATTGCATCCACTCCAACCGCACGCAAAGCTATTGGAGTATTGGAGCCAGCAAAAATGGCATTGGATTGGTGTTGAATTTCTAGTACTTTCTGCGGCATCTAATTTGATTGCTCTGCCGCGAAAGTACAACAAATTCCTCACTATTCACTTTTAACTCTTCACTTTTAACTAATCGAGGGATTGGATATCCCTTGCGCCGCCGCGGGCGGCCTAGCAAACAAAACGCCATTGCTCCGCAATGTCGCTCTTTTTTCGCCCGCTTTTGCCTTTCGACCGCAAGCGGTCGCGGCTTTCGCGGACGAAAAAAGGCGATGCTTTTCTGCATCGCCTTTTTGTTTGCGGAGAGTGAGGGATTCGAACCCCCGGACCCGTGAAGGTCAACGGTTTTCAAGACCGCCGCGATCGACCACTCTGCCAACTCTCCGCGGCAAAAATACAACTTTTTTCCGCTCCCCAAACACCCCACCAAAAAATTTTTATTCCCGCCTTTTATTCAATATTTTATCATACCTTTGCAAAGAAAATAACACCTTTCTATTCATTTTGTAATTAATTAAAAATCAATTTTATACATGAAAAACATCCGCGAACAATTAGCAGAAATCGGCGTCGTGAATCCGACCGAAATTTACTACAACCTTTCTTACGATGAGCTCTATGAGCACGAAACCAAGCCCGGTCTGACCGGCTTCGATCGCGCATTTTATACCAAAAACGGCGCACTTTCGGTCGATACCGGCATCTTCACCGGCCGCTCGCCCAAAGACAAATATGTGGTCTATGACGACGAGACCAAGGACAACGTGTGGTGGGCCGCCCCCGGCAAGAAGGGCTCCGACAACCACCCCATCACCCCAGAGATTTGGAACCACCTCAAACAACTCAGCGAGAAACAGCTCAGCGGCAAGGCCGTGTATGTGATGGACGGCTACGCCGGCGCCAACGAGAACTCCCGCCTCAAAATCCGCTTCGTGACTGAGGTGGCCTGGCAGGCACACTTCATCAAGAATATGTTCATCCGTCCCAGCGAGGAGGAACTCAAGGACTTCACCCCCGACTTCGTGGTGCTGAACAGCTGCAAAACCACCAACCCGAACTGGAAAGAACAGGGACTGAACAGCGAGGTGTATGTGGCCTTCAACCTCACCGAGCGCATGGGCCTCATCGGCGGCACCTGGTACGGCGGCGAGATGAAGAAGGGCATCTTCTCGGTGATGAACTACTACCTGCCACTCCGCGGAATGGCCGCCATGCACTGCTCCGCCAACCAAGGCAAGAGCGGCGACACCGCCATCTTCTTCGGCCTCTCCGGCACCGGCAAGACCACCCTCTCCACCGACCCGAACCGCGCCCTCATCGGTGACGACGAGCACGGCTGGGACGACAACGGCGTGTTCAACTTCGAGGGCGGCTTCTACGCCAAGTTCATCAACCTCAGCGCCGAAAAAGAAACAGACATCTATAACGACATCAAACGCGA
>JAFXTS010000018.1 GCA_017535665.1 Bacteroidales bacterium
GGAATATACGACAAGACGTTCCATAAGCGATTTTCCCTCTCGCGAGCAGAGGAGCACGTGGGCCATTTCCTTTCGTTAGTGGATGTGTACAGCCGCGAGCACCACTCTCTTGACTGGTATGCCTCTAAAATGTGCCTTTCCACACAATATATGGCCAACATTGTGAAACAGGTTACAAGCAAGAGCGCGGGTGAACACATCTATGAAAACCTGATCAGGCAGGCAAGGACATTACTGCTCTCAACCAATATGTCTGTGCAGGGAATAGCAGACCGCCTCGGCTTCCAGAACCAGAGCCATTTCGGCACCTTCTTCCGCCGCGCGGTCGGCGTGAGTCCGAAGGCATTCAGGACAGGGGGAGAATAAAAGACCTTTCTGTTTCGTCAAAAATGTGTTATGGCGTGCTATGTCGTGTATAGGACAACCACTAAGAAGCCACCACACAGGATTGCCAAATGCGTTATTTATCCTATTGTGAGTCCATTAATGGTTTCCTGCAGCCCGTTGAGGAAGCGCGCGGCCTCGAAACCGTCCATTTGGGCATGGTGGAACTGGAACGAGATGGGCAAGGTCGTTTTGAACAGTTTGCTGTGGTATTTACCCCAGGCCAGGAAAGGATTGGTAAACAGTTCGGAATAGACGCTCGCCACACCGTCAATCTCGCATTCCGCCACCATCAAGCGTGTCACCGGCCACAGCGTTAGCAGCTTCATCGACCGCCACACGGTGCCCATCCTGAAGAAATATCTCAACGACGAACGCCTGTCGCTCACGCAGATTGCCGACCGCATGAACTTCACCTCTCTCTCCTATTTCAGCCGCTACTGCACCAAGCACCTCGGCCAGTCGCCCAGCGAGTACCGCCGCAGCCTCCAGCCACGAGGTTGAATGAAGATTGTCAGTTTATGGACAATATGCAAGATGGGTGCCCAGTGCTTAAAAGCATCTTTCTTTGGGCGTTTGCCACAATGCCCGTAATGTTAAAAAGTGTCCCGTCGGGCACTTTTTAACATTATGTCGAAAAATGTTCGTACCTTTGCAAATTGAAAAACCAGTAAACTAACACAACCAAAATGTTAAAAAGGAGTCCCCGTTGTTTATATGAAACAGTATCGTAAATTATTAGTGCTCATACTCTTACTAATAGTGAGTGGCAGCGTTCTTGCACAAGATCTTTTCGACAAGGCAAAATTGGACAATTACTTTGGTAAACTTGAAGAAAACAACAAGTTTATGGGAAGTGTTGCCGTTGCGAAGAACGGGGAGATTATCTACACAAAAACCGTCGGCTTTGCTGATGTGGAAAACAATGTAAAAGCAACTGAAAAATCAAAATATAGAATTGGTTCCGTCTCGAAATCGTTTACAGCGGTTCTGGTTTTAAAGGCAGTTGAAGAAAAGAAAATAGACCTTGACCAAACGATTGACAAATGGTTTCCGACAATCGCAAATTCCCAGAAAATAACCGTAAGGCATTTGCTAAGCCATAGGAGTGGAATTCACGATTTTACACACGACGAGGACTATCTGGCCTGGTGTACGCAGCCCAAAACAGAAAAAGAAATGCTGGCAATTATCGAAAAAGGCGGCAGCGATTTTGAACCCGACAGCAAGTCCGATTACAGCAATTCGAACTATGTGTTATTGACCTACATACTTGAAAAGACTTTCTCCAAACCATATTCCGACTTGTTGCAGGAATACATTGCCAAGCCAATTGGTCTGACCGACACATACGTTTTTGGAAAAACCAATACGAACAACAACGAATGCCGATCATATCGTTTCTTGGGTTCTTGGAAGGTAGAAAACGAAACGGACTGGACTGTTCCGATGGGGGCAGGTGCCATAGTGTCAACGCCGACCGACTTGACAAAATTCGCAGACGCTTTGTTTGGTGGAAGGCTTCTGACTAATGAAAGTCTCGAAATCATGAAAAACATTAAGGATGACTATGGTCTCGGGTTGTTCGAGATTCCTTTTGGCGAAAATATAGGTTTAGGACACACGGGTGCCATAGATGGTTTTATTTCTGTTTATTCGCATTTTGCCGACGGAAATATTACGTATGCCTTGACTTCTAACGGGCTTAATTTTAAACTCGGAGATATTAAAAAGGCGGTCTTAGGCGCAGTTTACGGCAAACCTTACGAGTTGCCAGAATTCTATAATGTGGCTTCGGAGGACTTGGACGTTTATTTAGGCGAGTATGTTTCCAAGAAAATAGGGTTGGATTTTATTGTCACAAAAGAAGGAAACACATTGATCGGGCAAATCGGTGAAGATGCTATCCCGTTAGAGGCAGTTGACAAGGACAAATTCAGGTGCGACCAGATAGGGGCAAAATTTGAATTCAATCCGAAAAAGAATACAATGACTTTATTTCAATACGGGGCGAAATTAGTTTTACGAAGAAAAAAATAGTTTTCCGGTGAGTTGAACCCTATTTCACCATCCCCTCATACAATCTGAACAATTCCGCCACTATCTCGCTCTCCTCCATGTTGGATTTGAATCCGTAGGCTGCCATCACTGCTTTGTCGTTTTCCTGATGGGCGCGGCGCAGTTCCAGAGGCATGGTCAGTTCATCGTAAAGGTCGGCAAGGCTGCTGTCGGGATATTTGGCTCGGGCATCAAGAATGGCTTGCGCTGTTTGCTCTATCTTCGCCTTTTGCGCTTCAATAGGATTCGGCCAGGGGAAGTTATTATAGACGATGTTTATCGAATAGCTATAATCGCTTTTCAGTCTGCCACATACAACACGCATCCAAGCATTATGGACTTTGCTTGTGAGTACACCGAAATAGAACAGATTCGCTTGTGGCATCAACCGAAGTTTGTTGCTGCACAAAACGGAATCATCCATATAGCCAATCGGGATATAATGTCTGCGACCCGAGGACACTTCTGGAATTACTATGAAATTCCCTTTTGGCATATTCTCTGTTTGAAAATGTGTGGGGTTGTCTGCCAATTTGATTGTAGATGACCGTGTGCTTTCCAACCTATATTTCCTCACTTTCAAAACTCTTTCGTAACATAGTGGCATTGAACGCAATTCGGCTGGTGTACAATCTCCCAACCACAAGCACCATCGGATTTTGTTGTTGATAAATTCATCCGCTCCATACCAGTGATGGAAATAAGATTGCGCCTTCGGTTCCTTCTTCAAGAACTCAACTTTTTCATCATCTGTAAAAAGATATAATCCGTTGTCAATCGGCTGGTTTCCCATACCTATTTCTGGCACATCACACAAGGGCTTATTTCTACTTTCTATCCAAACATTGGGCGCGTCAAGTAAATACCCGTTGATATTTTTCGCTTGAACAGATTGACTTTCGTTAAGGAATATAGTCTTGCTCGTATTATCTTCGTCTATTGTAAAACCAACAATCACACAATGTACGTGAGCTTTCATCTCTGCATCACTATCCCATTGGAAGGTTCGATAGGCAAATGCTATTCGCAAATGATATTGTTCGAAAAGATTGCGCCACAAGATGGCGACTTGTTCGCCTTGGGTGATGCTATTCGTACTTACAAAAGCAACTTTAATATCTGACTGTGAATGCATCAACTCGGCAGCCTTTTTGTACCAACAACACACATAATCAAGGTTGCCGACATTCTTCCATTTCGGCCCGAAAATGTCAATCACATCCTGTTTTTGATCTTTGCTCATCCATCGTGCTCCCACAAACGGTGGGTTCCCCATAATGTAGTCAAAATTGACGTGATGGGTTTCCGGTTTTTCCGGTACAAAACTGGTTTCAATTTTATCGGTATGGAGTTTGAGCGTTTCGTAATAGACCTGCGGCTCGCTTGCTATCAGTCCCGGTTTTTCTTCAATATTGGGATAAACAATGGTACGCTTGGCGTATATCGTAGGCGTTTTGTCCTCCATTTCCCATTCATCCCATGACAACCGCAACGCATTGCCTTCCTTGATGTTTGCATAGCTTTTCAGCGGCAGGAAGTCAATGTCGTGCTGGATGATTTTCTCCGTTTCAGCTACCATTTGGCTCTCGGCAATCCAGAGTGCGGTCTTGGCCACCGTCACGGCAAAGTCGTTGATTTCGATGCCATAGAACTGGTTGATCTTCACGCAGATGAATTCGTCAAAACCAAACACTCTCTCTCCCCGGTTCAACAGCGTAATGACCTTGTTTTCCAACCGTCGCAAGCTCAGATAAGTTTCGGTCAGGAAGTTACCGCTACCACAGGCAGGATCCAGGAAAGTGAGGTTTCCAAGTTTTTGCTGGAAAGCCAGCAGTTTCTCATCGCGTTGCTTGGCTGCTTTTGTCGCACAAATCGCTTCAAACTCAGCATTGAGTCCATCCATGAAAAGCGGGTCTATCACCTTATGGATATTGGCGATGCTCGTATAATGCATCCCGCCCTTGCGACGCGTTTCAGGGTTCAATGTACTTTCAAACACAGCTCCGAAAATCGTCGGACTGATGTCTCTCCAATCAAACGGAGCGCAGTGGTTCACAATGACATCTACAATCTCTTCCGTGAAATTGGGAATTTCGATTTGTTCATCGCGGAACAGGCCTCCATTCACATACGGGAAAGGTTTCAGCTTGGTGTCGTATTTGTCGCGTTGCTCCAAGCGGGTGTCCAAGGCATTGAACAGCTTGATGATACCATCGCGCAGGTTTTCCAACGGAAACGACTTGATGTAATCCTCGAAGCTGGTTTTCGTTTCAAACAGTCCGGCATCTTCAGCGTACAGGCAAAACACTATACGGACACACAGAATGTTGAGCGAGCGAAAACTGTTATCGTCGGGGTCGATGTACTCTTTGATCAGTGCGTCGTAGAGTTTCCCGACCAACACACCGGCTTTCAACGATAGTTCTTCCTCGCGCTTGATGTTCTCATTTTTCAGGTCAACGAGAAACTGAAGCCGATAATACTCTTTTTCAAGATTTTCCAACGATATTTTCTGAGGCTCGTTGTTGGGATGCTCCATGTCATAGACCCAAAACTCCTTGAAGTTGCAGGTGATAATCCAACGGGGTTTCTGCGACAACGGCAAGCCTTCGGCATAGCGGCGGGCCTGTTGGTATGGGGTGAGTTCAGATCCGTCGCTTTGCTTGGCCTTTGCGGCAAGGTCTATATGGGAGCCTTTCTGCTCAATCAGCACCTTGGTCGGTGTGATGTAGCCGTCGATGAAGTCGGCGCCTTTCTCCTTGGTGATGGTTTTAACAGGTATCTCGAATTGCGTTGTTTTTGTGGGGTCATCTTCATCAAAAACATTATGGAGAAGATCTAACCAAAAGCGTTGGGTCTCGCCTTTTTCGTAACCTTTGCCATGCCATCGTTCCGCAAACGCGGCAGCTGCCGTAGAAATTTGTTTTTCTTTTTTCATGCTGCAAAAGTACGAAAAATTCGGCAACCCATAGCCTTGTGCTGTAGGGCTGCCGCATTGCAACAGCCCTACTCAAATATTTAATATCCTATTCCTTTCCAGGTGCGAACGGGCATTTTTTTCCGATACATTGGTTGTTGATGTGGCTGCGGGAGCATTTCACTTCGGGTTTCTCCATCTCTATGCCGAAATGCTCCTTCACGAAATCTATGGCGGAGAGGATGGAGAGATAGGAGTCGCGTTTGCAGCAGCGCGGCGCCCACCATCACGTGGTGCTCCGGACCGTGTATATGGCAGAACGGCAGTTTCATCATCCTGTTGAGGATTTCGACTGGATTTCTTGACGACTCCGCCAGGCAGAGGCCGACGATAGTGTCCATCCCCGCCGAGTGGCATTCGGAGCAGACGTAATGACCGTTGACGCAACGGGTCTTGCTGTTCTCCTTTTTGTGGCAAAAATACACATTTTTTCAACGATTTCTTCTTGATCCTGTTTCTGATATACCTCCACTATATTCCTTCATAAATCCTTTTGTCCTCATCCTTGAACACATTGAAAACCACCTGTCTGACGCTACAATCGGGATGTGCGGTCAGGTAATTTTTGACGGTTTTCACGGCGATTTCAGCGGCCAACCGGTTCGGGAAGCGGAACTCGCCCGTGGAGATGCAGCAGAAGGCGATGCTTTCAAGATGGTTTTCATCGGCCAGCTGCATAATGGAGCGATAGCACGAGGCCAACTGCTCCTTTTGCATTGGTGTCGGAATGCCCGTCGGGACTATCGGGCCGACCGTGTGGATGACGTGTTTGCAAGGCAGGTTGTATGCCTTGGTGATTTTGGCAGTCCCCGTGGGTTCCAAATGTCCTTGTTGCAGCATCAGCCGGTGACATTCCTCGCGCAGCTGCACGCCCGCCGCCGAATGGATGGCGTTGTCGATGCACCCGTGCAACGGATGGAAACAACCCAACATCTGCGCATTGGCGGCGTTGACGATGGCATCCACGCGGAGACGGGTGATGTCGCCCTGCCACAACAACAATTGTTTTCCTGTAGAGACGTGCCATGGCGCGTCTCTACCAACGTCCATAATATCAACCAATTCCACAATACCTTTTTCCTGTAATTGTGCCTGCAATTCCTCATCCTGCAAACGCAAAAATTCCTCGCTCACGGGTTTGGGTTCGCGCACGTTGCGCAGGGCGCGGAATAGGTCGCGCTTGCCCTGTTCGGTCGTGGGGATTTCCATTTCGGAATATTGCGGATCTTCCTTTATCAAATAATCAATTAAAAAATCTAAACGATTCATTATCAATAATTAAAATAAACAGATCAACGAATCAACAATTCAACATCCTTTCCAACACCTCCCCAATATCCCCGTCAATCACAATCGACCTGTCCTTGATCTGGTCCACGGTGAATGCCTCGCCAAGGTTGATGGTGGCGTAGGTGGCGTTCGGGTTCTGCATTGTCCAACGGATGAAGGGGATTTTGAAGATGACGGGCGTGTTGCCGCCGCTGCCCAAATCCAGGAACAATATTTTGCCGTTCGGTAGAGACGTGCCATGGCGCGTCTCTACGTTCAAATGCCGCCTGATGAAATCCTCATACCGTTCCGACGCCGCGTGCCAGCCCTCGTCCTCCACAAAGGTCTCGTCGGCGCGCAGGTTGACCTTCATCGGACCGCCACAGACGGGACAACGGGGCACCAATTCGGATGGAATCTGTAGAGACGTGCCATGGCGCGTCTCTACCTGCACCGCAATCATTTTCCGGATAGTCTCTTCATTGTCGTAGGTCTTTTGGTGACAAGGTTTCGCGCATTGGAACAGGCCGTAGTCTCCCTGCGTGTAGAACAGCCGTTTTTTGTCAAATCCCGCCTTCTGGAACTGATGATCCACATTGGTGGTGATGACGAAATAGTCCTTGTCTTTCAGCAGTTTGAGCAGGTTGTCATAGACGGGCTTCGGGGCGGGCACGTAGCGGTTGTAGTAGATATGGCGGCTCCAGTAGGCCCACTTCTCCTCCTCGGTGGGAAACGGATAGAAGCCCGCTGAGTACATGTCGGTGAAGCCATATTGGCGGATGAAGTCGGCAAAGTGCTGCTGAAAGCGTTCGCCGGAATAGGTGAAGCCCGCTGCGGTTGACAGTCCCGCACCCGCACCGACGACCACGGCATCGGCTTCGCACAAAGTTTTCCGTAGTTTTTCTATTTCCGTCATGATTCTTTATTTGTAACTGCAAAGATACGATATTTACCGAAAAACGGGCGGACTTTTTTGCTGAAGCCCGCCCGTTTTGCATTACGTTGTTGAAGATTGTCTCCGCGACGGGATATTATTTAGGGAAGTTGTACTTGCCATTCTGGTGCTTCCACTCGCTCTCGGGGGCGATGGTCTCCATCACATCCCAATGCTCAGCAATCTTGCCGTTCTCGATGCGGAAGAGGTCGTAATAGGAGGTGGGCTGTCCAGCAAAGGCACCTTCACTGACGGTTCATTTCTTGTTGCTTTTTGTTGCTGCCGCAAACTTGTTTCTAACGGCTATTTATTCATATTCATTTTCCGACGGATGTTCTCAGCGAGGAAGGCGGCGATAGCCTCGGGGGAAAAGCTTCCCACATTGATGGTGATGTCGTAATTGCGTGCGTCGTAACGAGATACACCGGCAAAGTCTTTGGTGAACGCCTCACGGGCTTTGTCCGTCTCGTCAATCTGCTTGGCGGCGGCTTTCTCATCTATACCGTTACGGAGTGCCACATTTTTGATGCGGATGTCGCGTTTAGCGATAATGAATACCTTTATGGCATCGGGATTGTCTTTGAAAACATGGAAGGCCGAGCGACCAACGATAATACACGATTCCTGTTGTGCCAGATTGCGCATTATTTCTGCCTCAGCGTAGTAAAGTTCCCGCGAAGTAACCTTTTTGTCTTCTGGCTGATAGGCTTCGCCAACGGCACTAAACTGGCGGTAGAATTGGCAGAAGTCATCCCAAAGATTCGTCTTTTTCGCTTTAAGGCGTTCAATTTCATCGTAGTTGAGATTATATTTTTCCGACAGACACTCAAGGATGGCCTTGTCATAGACTTTCAAACCGAGCATCTCGCCCAGACGGTAGGCCACTTCCCTGCCGCCGCTACCGCTCTCACGGTTGATGGTAATAATAATTTTGCTCATTGTATTGTTTTTATATTTCTATCATTTTCAAGGTGCAAAAGTATAAAAAATTCTATATACAACGAAGTTCAATATTTTTGAAATCTATTGTGTATAGACAATAAAATTACCTCAGAAGATACGCATTATTTTGCAATATGATACCCGGCGGCCACAAGCAGGATGCCCAAAAGGATGTTTTTGAGGATAGTCATGAATGGTTTGATTTTCTAATTACAAGGCTAACGGTGGGTAATTCTAATATTCATCGCTTGTACTATTTTCTGCTTTCAACCCCGTCAGGTCGAATTTGTAAACGTGGTCTGCTACTGGCTGTTGCTCCAAGAAAGCAATCATGTAGATGGGGAGGTAAGCAACTCGCTCTTTCACTTGCACATTTTCGTTGCAGAACACATAGGCCTGCGGGATGTCGTATTCAGGATTATCCATCACGTTGGAAAGGGCGTTGTGTCGTGCATAGTCCTTGCCGGATTTCACCTCTATCGGAAGCACACGGTTGTCATATTCAAGAACAAAATCCAGTTCGCCTTGCTTCTTGCTGTTGAAAAAGTACAGGAAATGATCTGGCGCGAAGCCGTGGGCATAGAGTTCCTGAGCCACGAGGTTCTCGAACACAGCTCCGTAGTTTATGTTGGCATCCTTGCTGAGCAGCCGTGTTTGGATGTTGCCACCGTACATGGCGGCGAGGAGACCGACATCGTTCAAAAACAGTTTGAAAAGGTTGCGCTGCTTGTTCAATAGCAGGGGAACGCGAGGTTCTTCGACATTGTAGGTTGGAATGGCTACGCCAGCATCTTTCAGCCACAGGAAGCTATTTTCGTACTTGCTAAAACGGGCTTTCTCGTTGAGCTCTTTCAGGATGAAACGCTTGTTTTTGGCGTTGAGTTCCGAGGGGATAAGGTCGTAAATTTCCTCTATCTGCAACTTGTGTTCAGCAGCATACTGTGTGATGTCTTTCTTGTAGGTGCGGATGATGCCCCGTTGCTCCTCATACACCTTGCGGAGGTTGTTGGTGTCGAGGTATTTCTGAACAACCGCAGGCATTCCCCCGACGATAAGATAGAGCCGCAGGGCATCCAGCATCCGTTGGTGGACAAAGTCGTCAACGGGACTTCTTTTCTCAAAGCATTCGCGCAGATGGTCAACAACCTCGTCACTTACCCCGATGGCCTTGAAAAACTCCAGCAGGTCGAGCGGATACATCTCGATCTCGTCCATATAGCCAACTGGCACGCTGCGCAGGTCGTTGAGCTCCACCCCAAGCAGGGAACCGCTCATCACGTATTGGTAACTTCCTTCATCTACAAGAAACTTGATGGCGGTGACAATCTCCTTGCATCGCTGCACCTCGTCGAAGAATATCAAGGTCTTGCCCGGCACCAGCGGCTTTCGGGTGAGGGCAGACAGGCGCATAAGCAGGTCTTTGGCCCCTTTCTGCGCATTGAAGAGTTCGATGGCTTCGGGCTGTTCAATAAAATTGATTTCCACGACATTGTCAAAACATTCCTTGCCAATTTGGCGGATGGTAAAGGTCTTTCCCACCTGGCGGGCACCTGTCACCAGGAGGGCGCGGCGGTCATTAAGGAAGAAGTTGCGTATCTGCTTATCTACTTTGCGTTCAACCATAATCCAATAATTGTTTTACGCGGCAAAAATACACTATTTCTTTTACATGGCAAAATGAATTTACATTTTTCCAACATGATTTTATGTGTAATATTACACTTTTCCAACATAAAAATTGTCAATATTTTACACTTTTCCAACTTTTGTGTACCAGCTCTGTACCAGCTCTAAAAAGTGGACACGAAAAGAACATGGGTATTGAATATTTCTCTATTTTTGCGGTTCGAATTGATATGCAATGAGGTTTATGGAAAAAATATTCATGTTGTGGCTGATCATTGCCACCCTGATTCCAATTGGGGGCGCATTCGCGCAAAGTGACGGTGGCAAGAGAACCGAATACGTTACCCAAAAACCTTACAAGGAATATGATATTGGGTATGATTTCATTATCTCTCCTTTATACGAATACGGTCATCTGAACATCTCGTTGAACGGAACGGTCAAGTCGGTAGTGCAAACCGAAATGCCCGTTTCTTTATTGAAAAAGGCCAATTCTTCAGAGAAGGTTTCTGTCCGCCAGCAAACATGGAAGTTTTCCCCAACGGGGCAATTGTCCCTTTGCCATATCAACAAGACCACCCTAAAGGATATTTTAGACTACGATATCAACGATGACAATACTTTGTCTGACGACAATTTTGAGTCAACAGACACAATCGCTTATTACTGCTTTAACTCCCTCGGTCAAATATGGATAGATATCAATGAAAACTCTAGTAGCAAAACTTTCGAATATGACAATAACGGAAACTTGACAAAAGTGGCAACCTATTATTGGGACAATGATGTTCTGAGGGAGACGTTAATTACGCTAAATGATGATGGGAAGCCTGTGCGAGTGGAAGAAAGAAGAGACGGTGGAAAGAGTGTTGGTGTCATTGACGCCTATTGCTATGATGAGCGAGGCAATAGGGTGGCGCACCAGATGAACAATTGCAACGTTGTGCAATGGATGGATTATTATGTGTATGACAGCTTGGACAATGTGATTTTCAAGGGACGCTGCCATGGTTACCGAGGGAACCATAACAGCTGCGAGTGCAAGAGATTTCAGAAGAATGAAGGGTATGAATATGATGACCAGCACAATATGATCCGCTCATATTCCATCGGGGACTGGAAACCCAGCGGATGGGACAATTATTACCAATACGACAGCGAAGGAAGAGAGATCGAGTACAAGCATTATGATGTACGGGGTAAGCAACGCACTTTTGAACAACATATTCAAACCACCTACGATTCCGCCGGCAGAATGGTGAGGAGGGAGGCTTTGTTAGGGTTATTTCGGGTCAACGACCCCGTTTTCTCTTATACAAGAACGGCTGTTTTGGAAGAATGGGCGTATGACGAGTATGGCAATCTGATGGGGCATGCCTTTTATGAAACAAAAGACAAACCATACAAGATTATCCGTTACCGATATAGCTACGATCCGCATGGCAATTGGGTGAAACGCGTGCAGTATGAAGGCGCCAGCGATGATTCGATGATACCAACGAAAATTACGGAGCGAAAGATTGAATATTACGAATAACTGACAACGAAGGCGTTGGGCAAATCAGATAGCTTTCGCGCTGTTTGTACTACAAGTGGGTTTCCCCCGCAAACCGTTTCAGCGCCGCTTCGTCCAGTCGCTGCACCGTCCACTCGTCCATCGGGACGGCCCCGATGCTGCGATAGACTTAGTGCGGTTTCGCCTTCCGCGCGAACTCGAACAGCGACTGCGGCAGGTGGCAGTAACCAGCGGGATTCTTATCCAAATAGTCCTGATGATACTCCTCCGCCGTATAGAAATTCTCCAAGGGAAGTTTCTCCACGGCCAAGGGCTGCGGGTAGTTCTCCTGCTCCTCCTGATACACCTTTTCAATGATGGACAAATCCTCAGGGTTTGTATAGTAAATCCCTGTTCGATAGCGGGTTCCCTCATCGTGGCCTTGCTTGTTCACACTTGTCGGGTCGATGGCCTTGAAGAACATCTGCAACAGAAATGCAAGCCCGACCACCTCGGGATCGTATTGAACACGAACCGTCTCCACAAACCCCGTCGTGTCGGTATAGACCTCCTGATAGGTCGGTTTTTCCGTATGTCCGTTGGCGAAGCCCACTTCCGTATCCACCACACCCTCAATCTGTTTGAAATAATGCTCGGTTCCCCAGAAGCAGCCGCCGGCAAGGTAAATATCTTTTGTTTTGGTCATTTTGGTTGATTTCTTAAGATTTTGCAATGACAAAACTGCGGAAGATCATTCGCTATAGTTATGGTCCACCACGATCACCACCTGCACGTCGGGCACTAAAGGCTGGAGCTCGGCAGTGAGCCGGCCGACGAAGGCGGCATCATCGTGGACGGAAAAGTCGGGCACGACATCGACAGAGAGCATGCGCTCTGCCTCGGAATAGTAGAACCCATGCACCTGCACAATCTCTGGGTGCTCGGTGAGGCGCTTCATAACGGCGCTTTGCAACTCTGCCATGGTGCCGCTGCCAGTGGCTTGGGCATAAATGCCGACCGTCATGATGATGCCGTGCCGCAGATACATCTGCGTGGAAATTTTGCGCGTAAGTCCGTGAATGTCGTGGGCGTTCATCGTGTCGTCAACACTCACGTGCAATGAGCCGATTTTCACATCGGGACCGTAGTTGTGAAGGATGAGGTCATACACGCCGTGTACCCCCTCAAACTCAATCACCTCCTGCTTGATCTGGTGGGTGAGCTCGGCCGAAATGCTGGTGCCCAGCAGCTCGTTGACGGGCGAGGCGAGCATCTCAATGCCGGCCTTGATGATGACTGCGGAAATCAGTACGCCGAGGTAGCCGTCAATGGAGACGTTCCACAGCAGCATAATGCCTGCCGACACGAGGGTGGCCAAGGTGATAATGGAATCGAACAACGCATCCGAGCCGGAGGCGATGAGGGCATCGCTCTTCAGCTGCTTGCCCTTGCGTTTCACATACAGTCCCAGCACCAACTTCACCACGATGGCTACCACGATGACCACGAGCGTCAAAGTGGTGTAACTCGGCTCTGTGGGGTTGAAGATTTTCTTCACCGACTCTATCAGCGAGGTGATGCCCGCCGACAGCACGATGACGGCGATGATGATGGCACTGAAATACTCGATTCGTCCGAACCCGAAGGGATGCTTACGGTCGGCGGGACGCTGCGAGAGCTTGGTGCCCACGATGGTGATGACGCTTGACAGGGCGTCGCTGAGGTTGTTGACGGCGTCCATCACGATAGCTACGCTACTGGCCAGGATGCCGACACCGGCCTTGAAAGCCGCCAAAAGCACGTTGGCGGCGATGCCGATCCAACTGGTGCGGATGATTTGGGAACTACGGTCTGTCTGATTGCTCATTGGTTTCTGAATAAACTTGTTGTTATTGCTTGCACATTCTTTTTAACCCGACGAATTTGCGCACGCAAAGATACACTTTTTCCATTGATTATGCTGTAATAAAATTGCACAAGTAAAAATTGTTGTACTTTTGCACTTTCAATTGCAAAAGAAAACACCCATGGGAATTGAAGATTCCATTTTCAACCGGCTGACCTTGTTGTTGGGCACAGAGACGATGGATGTTGTGGCCCGTCAGCGCGTTATCATCTTCGGTGTGGGCGGCGTTGGAAGCTGGTGCGCCGAGAGCCTCGTGCGCAGCGGCATCCGTCACCTCACCCTCGTTGACAGCGACTGTGTGTGCATCACCAACATCAACCGCCAACTTCAGGCTACCACCCGAACCGTGGGAAAAGTCAAGGTGGAGGTGCTGAAGGAGAGGCTATTGGACATCAACCCGAAAGCGGAGATCAATGCCATTCAAGAGATTTATAGCGCTGAAAATGCTGCATCGTTCCAACTTGACACCTACGACTATATCATCGATGCCATCGACAGTTTGAAAGACAAGGTCCATCTCATCCTGCAAGCCACCCGATGCAAGGGGAAATTCTTCTCGGCCATGGGCGCGGCCCTCAAGATGGATCCTACCAAGGTGCAGGTGGCGGAGTTCTGGCAAGTACAAGGCTGCCCGCTGGCACGTGCCATCCGCAAACGCTTCAAGAGAGACGGCACCTTCCCGAAAAGGAAGTTCCTTTGCGTCTATTCCAAGGAGTTACTGTCCAACAAAGGTCCGTCCAGCACCTGCGGGACCACTGCCTGCATGTGCCCGAAATTCCCTGTCGGGGAAGGCACCCCTGAACTTGCCAACCACGAGTGGTGCTCGTCGAAAGCGCAAATCAACGGCACCACGGCACACATCACTGCCATCTTCGGATTCACAATAGCCGGACTAGTGATGCAGGATATCTGCCAATAATATAGTGTTGCATTCGGTTGCGCCAGCGGTATTGATTACAGAAGGTATCTATCAGTATTGAGGATTACTCTTCATCCTGTTTCACAGCACTCTCCGGCCACACCGGCTTGCCATTCCACGACACGGTCAGCTCTCTTGGATAGCGAGTCTCCCAATCCTCTTTGTAAACATCCAGTATGGTAAAATCCTTATCCACAAACTGCAATATGCCGTCATCATCCACCCACAACGTAGACCAGTAGCTTTCTTCACCGCCTTCAGAACACCATTTGGGCAAATCAGCGCCAAAGTGATTGTTCACCACAAGACCACGTTCATTTACATTCACCACCATCCACGTCAATGGTTTCGGGCTGTCCAAACGCGAGACGCACTCCCGGTACACTTCATTCCAAGGTTGGCCGACATTTGCGTGGAGAAACTTGATTAGTGGTGTATAATCATAGCCAGTCCTATATGAATTATATTTCTTGATAGGCGAATGCTCAGGCAAGACATCTTGTTTTTTACCCCGCTCATAACGATAACGTTTTTTCCCGACGATAACATACCAAGACCACCCGTTGTGAGTCCGCTTGTTCACCTTTCGGTAAAGCGGCGGCTTGCCGTCTTTTCTGTTGTACCCCATCTTTCAGCGTGTTTGAAACAATTTATAGCTTACAGTTTTTTTTATAGCACGGCCGCAAAGATACAACTTTTCAAAGTTCGCAAAAAAAGCGAATGCTATTTCAGCACCATGCCGCTGTTCCAGGCAGTGCCTACGCTGTCACCAGTTGCAGGTGGGTGCCGCCCTCGCGGTTGCACTCATCAATGAGGGCTTTCAGCTCTTCGATTTTCTCTGCCTCGATGGGCTTTTCCATATATTGCCGCACACTGTGGCGGGCAACGATAGCTTCCTGTAAGGTCATATTCTAAAATTCAATAATTCAAAATTCTATAATTCTCAACATCTCAAGATTGTAAAGATGTATTCACTTTCATATCCCCTACCGTCACCATCGGATGGTGGTACTGGTGTGCTTGTGGCGTGGGCTTATGGTTGAGCTCGACGGCCTGCTGCGGACAGAAGTGAACGCAGGCGAGGCACTGCGTGCAGTTGTCGCCGCAATGGGCTTTGCCATCCGTAAGGGTGATGTTGCCTTGTGGACACACGTCAGCGCAGATGATGCAGCCTACACAAAGGTCGGTGTTGACGGAGGGCGTGAGCATCGGCAGCGTGCGGCGTTGCACACCGGGACGTGCGCACAACGCGCCGATAGGTCCCCACCATGCGTAGTGCAGACAGTGCGTGCCGGCGGCAATCTCCTCGGTGATGCACTCCAGCCGTTCAGCGTACTTCTCAAACTTCCACACTTGTTGGTTGGGATTGCGCCCAAAACCGACGGCACTGTTGTCGGGCACGCGGATCTTCTGACTGTATGCCAATTGTAACCCTTTGTCGGCCAGCAGTTTCTGAACCGTATGGATGGAGTTGCCGGCCTGTGCGCCGCAGGGGATGACGATGAAGATGTATGCTTCCTTGGGCAGTTGCAGTCGCGGCAGCAATTCCGTCACCGCCCGCGGCGCGTTGAACCAATAGCTGGGATAGATCAGACCGATGCGCCGTTCCTGCGACAAATCCTGGTGCACCGCCTGATGGAGCGGCATCACCGTTTCGTTGAGTTTCTCCGCGATGTGGCGGCTGATGGCCAAGCTATTGCCCGTACCTGAAAAGTAGAGGATCATAATCGAATATTAAATTGCAAAAGTACAAAAATATCAGTTGACCGTCAATCAGTTTTCTGTCGCATTCATCTTCCGCACCGCCTCAATCCAACTGACAAAGTACCGTATTCCCGCTATCATGAGGGCTGTCCCGAGTCCTGGATAGAATCCGGCAAAGAACTCTGCGGGCATTCCGGGAATGAATTTCAGACTGATGCAATTTTCACAAGCGTGTGCAATATCTTGCAGTCTTATTTCAACATAGATTCAACATCCGCTTCCATCTCTTCGGGGGTTGTGGTGGGAGGGTAACGTTTGATGACGGCGCCGTCTTTTGAAATGAGGAATTTGGTGAAATTCCACTTGATGTCACTGCTCTTCTCCACGCTCTTGCTAATGGTTTTGAACAGAGCCGCCGAAGCCTTGGCCTTCAAGCCCTTGTACTCCTCGGTCGGGGCCATCGTTTTCAGGTATTCATAGATGGGGTGCGCCTCCTTGCCGTTGACATCAATTTTCTTCATCAGCGGGAAGGTCACACCATGGTTAAGGCGGCAAAACTCCGCAATTTCCTCGTCAGAGCCGGGCTCCTGGTTGGCGAACTGGTCGCACGGGAAGCCGAGAATGACCAAACCTTGCTCTTTGTACTTCTGGTAAAGTGCCTCCAAGCCGTCGTACTGCGGGGTGAAACCGCACTTCGAGGCGGTGTTGACAATCATCAGAACTTTGCCGCTGTATTGCGCCATTTCTACTTCTACACCCTTGTTGTTCAGGGCCTTAAAATCATAAATTGTTGCCATAGTTATTGGTTTTATTGAATAAAAAATTGTTTTTACATCATGGATGGTGTGATGAATACTCGCCAGGAGCCCTTTTCTGATTTCTCAATATAATCCTTTTCCTGAAGCGCTTGCAGGATTTTTTGTATCGCCGAACGGTTGATACCAATTTCTTCTTGTAAATAAGCATAGGTCACCGTTTGTCCGAACATTAGCTCTTGCAAAATTTTGGCATAGTTAGGTGAACGGAAAACAATGCGTTCTCCGTTGTACCACCAAATATTTTCATCCTTTTCGGTAACAAAAAGCACGTCATTCTCAAATTCTTGCGCAAAAAGGTTGGACATATATTTGTAAAAAGGCTTGATTTCCTTCAGTGAGGCGTGTGCGCCCGCATGAGGTGCTGCGCCAACCACCAAGTCGGCTTGGTGCAAGGCCTCCAGATAATCTCTTTTGAGCCGGCTACGCACCACAATCATTGGGTAGTCGTGCTTGGCAAGAATGTAGTTGACCAGCAGTCGGGCAATACGTCCGTTGCCATCCTCGAAGGGGTGGATGCGGATGTAGCGGTAATGAAACAGAATGGCCAGCTCTACTGGCGACAATTTACCTTCCACTTCCGCCTGATTGTACCAGTCCACAAGGTCGGTCATCAGGGCAGGTGTCTCCTCTGGTGAGGCGTACTCGAAACGGTCGCCATAACGTGTTATCACACTGTTGGGACGAGTTTTATACTGTCCGGCATGAATGGTGTAGCTGGTCTGCATACCGCCGGGAAGGTTGCGGTAAACGGTGTAATCTTCGCGAAGCAGGGTGCGATGCAAGGTGCGGATAAAGTTCTGTGTAAGAGGAGTTTCTTTCACCAAAGCCTCCTCTTTCATCATTTTAACCGTAACATTACTGGCGGTCATATCCTGTACATCTTTTACATCGGCTTCACCAATCACTTTATTGAACAATAGCAGCAATTCCGTCTGCCCGTAAGTCAGCGTATTGCCTTCAATATGGTTAGAATTGTAGTTGAAATCCACTGTGAACCGCCGGCTCAATCTGTATTGGTCGTGTTCTGATAGCGGCTGAATACTTCGCCATTTTTCTAATGCAGCTTGTAATTTTTGACTTTCCCTCATGATGAATTTACCACTAATTTTGGTGGTATGATTACCACCATTTCGGCGACAAAATTACATTTTTTTTGAATATAATCAATAAAATTGTGAAATTTTTTGAAATTTGTATCTTTGCCGCGTCAATAATGATTGGAAAAGGTTTTATGAAAATTCAAATCAAATCACTGATTATTAGTATTTTACTGTTAATGTCGGTGGGGTTGCCGGCATCAGCACAGCGACTAAGCGACCGCTATTTTGGTATCTCCAAACAGGATTTTGTCGATACCATTAAGATAAAAATATGGGACGGCGCCATTATCGTTCCCGTGGAAATTGAGGGGAAAGTCTATAACATGCTGTTCGACACCGGCGCTGGCATGGGTTTCTGGATTGGAAAAGAGGAGGAATGGATGCGGCCATCGGGCGATACGATCACCACCATGGATGCCCAAAAAAGAAAGAAAAAGACGGCAATGATGTTCATTCCTTCCATTCAAGTGGGCAGCCTTACCATTCTAAATTATCCAGTAGTGGTGGATGAAGGGCTCAACGATTTCGCCTGCGGCATCATCGACGGTGCTTTCGGCTTCGACCTTGTCTCCAAAGGCATCTCGTTTAAATTTGATACCCAGGACAGTCTGCTAATCATGACCTCCCACCACAAAATCTTCGCCAAAGAGGAAAAAGGTCACGCCAAGGTACCTTACAAAGTTTACGGCGGCCGACCCTTCCTATGGACGAAAATCCCGTTTGCTCGTCCGAGAATGCTTTTCGATATGGGCGCTGTGGGCGGTTGGTTCGGTCTGCCGCAAGACCTGCTGGACCTGTGGGCGAAAAACGATCCTAAAATCAAGCAGCAACTCGATGAGATGACAGTGAATAGGGATACGACCGTGATGACCTACGCTGGTCTTTTCGGTGCCAACTATGATACGGTTGTCAATGGCGAACTCTGTTTCCCTGAGATTGAAATCGGCGACATCATTCTCAAAGAGGTGTGGGTCTCGACCGCCACGCACAACCGGGCCATCGGTTCGGCCATCTTGAAACATCTCTCGCTGATTATCGACGCTCCGAAGAAGTGTTTTTACTTCCTTCCCCACGATGGCAACCCAGGAATCACCGTGGCCAACAGGGGAAAGGGAGTCAATGTCGTTCCTGCCGAGGAGGGCGACCCCAATGGTGCGCTGAAAGCCCTCGTGCGCAAAGGCACCGAAGCCTACGAGCGTGGCCTTCGCACAGGAGATTATCTGATCAGTGTTGATGGGGTGCCCATCTCAGATATGTGTACCTATATGCGGCTGATGCGCAAAAAAGGAACCATCCACATCGTGTTCCGTAGTCCGGAGGGCGAAATCAAGGAGATGGAATGGTAACCTTACGTAATGTTCATTTTACCGTCTCACAATCCAGAAATTTTATGTAAGTTTGCAGCCTCAAAATTAAAACAACAAAATTATTCAATATGATTTACTTAGACAATTCTGCAACCACGTTCCCGAAACCGAAGGAAGTGTATGATTTCATGGACCATTTCTATCGCACCCACGGAGTGAACCCCGGCCGCTCGGGCTTCGATGCCGCTATCGAAACGGGCGAGCTCGTGTCCGACACCCGTAAGATGCTCACCAATCTGTTCAATGGCGGTGGCGACTTCAACCGTCTGACCTTCAGCTATAACGCTACCGACTCCCTCAACATGATCATCCAGGGTTTGGCGTTGGAGCACCCCGGCTGCCACGTCATCACCACCATGCTGGAACACAACTCTGTACTGCGTCCGCTCTACACGCTCGAGCAACGCGGCCAGATTGAGGTTACCTACCTGCCGTTCGACGAGCGCGGCTATGTGAGCCCCGACGATGTGAAGAAGGCCATCAAGAAAAACACGAAATTTATGGTTTGCACGCACTGCTCCAACGTCATCGGTACTATTCAGCCGCTGGCTGAAATCGGTAAAGTGTGCCACGAAAATGGTCTGATCTTTGTCGTGGACGGCAGTCAGGGCGCTGGCGCTGTGGATCTGGATATGCAGGCTCAAAATATTGATGTTTACTGCTTTACGGGCCACAAATGCCTGATGGGTCCCACCGGCATCGGTGGTTCGTACGTGCGCGAAGGCGTCACCATCGGGCAGACCCGCTTCGGCGGCACCGGCGTGCGCTCCGCCGTCCCTGGACACCTTGAAGAGTATCCCTACCGCCTCGAAGCCGGTACCCTCAACCTCCTCGGCGTCGCCGGCCTCAACGCGGGTGTGAAATGGATCATGAAAGAAGGTATCATGAACATCCACAACCGTGAGATGGTGCTTTGGAAAAAGCTCCGCGACGGTCTCAAAGAGATTGAAGGTGTGACCATCTACTGCGCTACGTCCGTTGAGAACCAGAACCCTGTGCTCTCGTTCAACGTCAAGGGTTGGGACTCCAGCGATGTGGGCACCATGCTCGATGTGGACTACGATATCGCTTGCCGTATCGGTCTGCACTGCGCTCCCAAGGTACACGAAGGCCTCGGCACTATCAACTGCCACGGCTCCGTGCGCTTCAGCGTGGGTGCTTTCACCACCGAACAGGAAATCGATACCGCCATCGAGGCTGTAAAGGATATCGCTTCCATGAAGAACTAATTTTCTTTCATCATTTTAACTATAAAAAAATGCTCGAATCTCCGCAAAAAGAAATGTATGCCAAGGAACGTTTCACCGCTTTGCAAGCGCAACGTCTCGCACAGGAAATCGCCTTTGGCCCTATCGTGTTCCAAGTGTCCCGCCTGATGGTGAAATTCGGCATCTTCCAGATGCTCGATGACTGCAAAGCCGGTATGACCATGGATGAAATCGCCCAGAAGGCCAATCTGTCGCACTACGGCGCGCAGGTGCTACTCGAGTCGTCGCTCACTATCGGCACGGTGCTCTACCGCGAGGGACGTTTCTTCCTGGCCAAACCCGGCTGGTTCCTCCTGCACGACGACATGGCCCGCGTGAATATGGACTTCAACCACGATGTCAACTACCTCGGACTCTTCAACTTGGAGGAGGCTATCCTGAACGGCAAACCGGAAGGGTTGAAGGTGTTTGGCAGCTGGCCGACCATCTATGAAGGGCTGTCGCAGCTGCCCCCGCAGGTGCAGAAGAGCTGGTTCGGCTTCGACCATTTCTATTCCGACAACTCATTCGAGCAGGCCTTGCAGATTGTGTTCAGCAACCATCCCCGCACCTTGCTGGATGTGGGTGGCAATACAGGTCGTTGGGCCACGCAGTGTGTGAAGCACGATGCGGAGGTGAATGTCACCATCATGGATCTGCCGCAGCAGCTGGAGATGATGCGCAAGGCCACCGCCGGACTGGAAGGCGCTGACCGTATTCACGGCCATGGCTGCAACCTCCTCGATGAGGCCACCGCCTTCCCGGTCGGCTTCGATGCCATCTGGATGAGCCAGTTCCTCGACTGCTTCTCCGAGGAGCAGGTGTGCAGCATCCTGCGCCGCGCCGCCGCCTCTATGAATGCGGGCTGCAAACTATATATCATGGAGACCTTCTGGGATCGCCAGCGCTTCGAGACCGCCTCTTACTGTCTGGCACAGATCAGCCTCTATTTCACGGCATTAGCCAACGGAAACAGCAAGATGTATTACTCCGATGATATGGCCCGCTGCGTGGAAAGCGCTGGCCTCTCCATCGAGAAGATCCACGACGGACTGGGCCTCGGCCACAGCATCATGCAGTGCGTGAAGAGGTAAACATCAAGTTTCACTTCATTGATAAGGAGAGCGGCTGAATTTCTTGAAAGAGATCCAGCCGCTTTTTTTGAATTCTTTTACCGTAAACAGTAGGTGATGGGCAGCTGGAAATATGAGCGGCACGGCTGCCCTTCGTCTTGGGCAGGATCCCACTTCGGCATGGCCTTTACTAAGCGAACTGCGTCATTGACATATTCTTGACAACCTCCACAGGAGCTGCTCAACACGTTAATACTGGTAATGCTACCATCTATTTCCACTACAAATTCAAGAATTACTACGCAATTAACCTCGATGCACCTGGGCGATAATTTGACATTTTCGTTGTGATACTTCTTTAATGAATCCACCCTGCCGGGGAACATAGCCCTTACTTCAGGGTCGCGCAGAATGATATCGCCCTTGGCCTCAAATTCATGGCCTGTGCGCTTGTCTATCAACAAGATGCGATCTGAATCACCCACATCGGTTGGGGAAACCCGATATGCAGGATTGTCGCTGGCGATGACAACATTATGCAGGGAGTGGCAGTTTGCGAAAATCTCATGTCCGATTTCTGTCACGGTGTTGGGAATGAGGACAGAGGTCATGTTGCCGCATTCGGAGAAAGCCCCATCGCCAATGGAAGTAACAGAAGGAGGAAGGATGATGGAGGCCATTTTTTCGAATTTGGCAAAAGCCCATTCCCCGATGGCTGTAACAGCATATTCTTGACCCTCATAAGATACTTCTTCGGGGATGATCACGTTGCTGGAAGTCCCCATATTGGTGACCTTTTTTACTTCAACGGTTTTTGGGTCACTTAAAACCCGATACTCGAGTTCTTGTCCGGTGCTGCACTCCTTGGTGAAAGTCTGCGCCTGCATAGGGATGCCAACCAGCAACAAGGCGATAAAAAGGAACAGGGCTGCGGGTTTCATGGCGAAATCAATTTATGGATACAACATTATATCGGCGGCAAAAATACGCATATTTTAATAACATTTATCCCTTCACACCCAAAATGTGAACCCTCACAGCAAAATTTTTCTTTTGAAAGAATGGTTGTTCATCTCGCTTTTGGGTGCTTTACTCGCACATCCTTTGCCGACACCCACCCTAAGATGTAGTCTGCCTTGGGTAACTTGTGTTTGGAGTTGTGGGGAACTACTTCCATGATGACAAACAACCACTTTTCCCCATCCACCATTTCAGTGGTAAGCACCTGCCCGGTGTCGCCCTTGCGGAAATACCAGTTGAATTGATTGCGGAGAGAATCTGAATCAGATGGGTTAGGCAGCAAAACAACTGAATTTCGTTGAATGACGAGTTTTTCTTTTTCGCCCTTGTAAATCCATGGGAACACTCCTCCATTTTGCCAATACACACTGCATCCGAATCCTTCGTCGGGATTTTGGCCGTAGGCGTACAGGTAGCCATGACGATCTTCGCAACAACCATTCACCAAAATCTGTATGAAGGTATAGTCGGGAAACTCCTCCCAATGGATAATGTCGCCTTCTCGACTGAAAATGATCTCAAAACCATTTTTTCGTTGCAAAGCGATAAGGATGTATGGCTGGAAGTTACAGAAGTCCACCATCCCATAGAAAACGAAATCTTGTTTGCCGTCGTGGTTAATGTCTGCCAGAAAAGAGTGGGCGGCCAATTCCTCATCCGACATCCCGAAAACTGTGTCCAATGCCGCAATTTGTGGAGCAGTGCTCTTTATTTGGGGAATGAACTTCAGTTTGGCTTCCACCTCGGCCGAAGTGTTTTGAGTAGGGAGCGAATCATTGAATCCTCTAAAAGCCCAAACGGGCAGACCTCTAAAAGTTCGAGCAGTGGCTATCGGTTGCGCCTGGATAGAGGAGCCAATCAGCAACAAAGCAACGAAAAGAAATAGGGCTGCGGGTTTCATGGCGAAATCAATATTATATCGGCGGCAAAAATACACATATTTTAGTAAAATCAAACAGAACGAACAAAAATTCTTGCGTGAAATTCTCATCTCCCCTACCCCTTGATCACCGCAATGGGCGACAAGGCGACTTTGATTTTCACGAGGTCGGTCTGACTGGCCATCACAGCGTCGATGTCTTTGTAGGCAGAGGAGGCCTCCTCAAGGTCGTTCTGGTTGCGGATGGCATGCACGATA
Organism: Bacteroidales bacterium; assembly: GCA_017535665.1. Lineage (GTDB taxonomy): Bacteria > Bacteroidota > Bacteroidia > Bacteroidales > WCHB1-69 > UBA1756. Next base: position 23,978 of record JAFXTS010000018.1, read on the forward strand.
TGGAGCGCATTGAGCTTGGCCACCTCCTTGTCAAAAGACAGGGTGTTGACCGCCTCGGTACGGCACATGCGGCGCCCCGCCCCGTGCGAGGAACTATAGAAACTGTCGGGATTGCCCAACCCCTCCACGATATACGAGCGGGTGCCCTGCGAGCCAGGAATAATACCCACCGTTCCTTCCATCACCTTTACCGCCCCCTTGCGGTGAATGATCACATTCTTTCCAAAATGGTGCTCCAATGCCGCGTAGTTGTGCGCAATGTTGATCATCGGCTCAAAATGGGCTTCCGGGAAGGCCTCCGCAACCTCTTCCATGATCCTCTGCATCATCAAACGGCGGTTGGCCAGCGCAAAATCTACACAATACTGCATCTCCGTCCAATACTGCTGGTACTCCTGCGATCCCCATGGCAAAAAAGCCAGCTGCATCCCAGTATCAACACTCGAAAACCATCTCTCGTTCAGCTCCTTAGCGAGTTTCGCATAGTGGTCGCACACCTGCTTGCCCAAATTGCGGCTTCCACTATGGAGCATGATCCACAGGAAACCCTCCTCATCACGCTGTAACTCAATGAAATGATTGCCGCCTCCTAAGGTGCCAATCTGCTTTAAGGCCGACTTGTACTCTCTTTTCACCACCGTTGTCGCCTCAACGTCATAGCCTGCTGGCATCAAACCTTCATCCTGCGCCTGCTTGTGATGGGCCATCCCCAACGGAATGCGCTTGCGGATGCCTCGCATCAACTTTTTGCGCAACACCTCATCGGAAATCTCTGCCACTGGAATATCGGTCTTCACCGCACACATTCCGCAGCCGATGTCAACCCCTACTGCGTTGGGTATCACCACATTAGTGGTTGCTAAAACGCCACCGATGGGCATTCCCACGCCGCCGTGGGCATCGGGCATCATCGCCACATGATGAAACACAAAAGGAAGAGAACAGAGATTCCCTAATTGCAACCACGCCTTGTGGTCGAGTTCTCTTGCCCAATTCTTAACAGTCGTTCCGTTCAATACAAATTCTTTCATTTTTTCTTATTTTGATTTCGCTGCAAAATAAATATACTACTGCGCAATCTTTTTACGTACATTTGCAACGAGAAAAATATTTTTATTATCTTATTGATTATCAACATTATAAATTTTATCATTTTACAAAAAAATTTATGCCCGTCAGTAGAAATGCCCTCATTCGATACAAAACCATCGACAACTGTTTGCGCAACCGGTTCCGCCGGTGGACGCTCGACGACCTGATAGAGGCCTGCTCGGAGGCGCTGGCCGAATATGAAGGAATTTACAAGGGAATCAGTCGGCGCACCATCCAGTTGGATTTGCAAGTGATGCGCAGTGAAAAGTTAGGCTATAACGCGCCTATCATCGTGGTTGACAAGAAGTTCTATACATACGAAGACCCCGACTACAGCATCACCAACTCGCCGCTATCGGAGGCCGACATCGACCGAGTAAGCGAGGCGGTAGAGGTTCTGAAGCAGTTGAGCGGCTTTTCGCAATTTGCAGAGATGGACACCTTGGTAAGCCGTTTGGAAGACCGTGTGTGCGCAACCCGCCACCAGCGGAAACCGGTCATCTATTTTGAACGGAACGACAAACTACGTGGCCTGCATCATCTCACCCCACTTTATCATCATATTATTGAAAATCACGTACTTAAAATCAAATACCTGCCCTTTACCGCCCGACAACCAAGAGAATTGATTGTGTCTCCCTATATATTAAAAGAGTACCGCAACCGTTGGTTTCTGTTGGGCAAGTTGAAGATGCAGAAGACGTTACGGATCATGGCCCTCGACCGCATCGAATCGGTGGAGCGCGCCTACGGCGAAAGATTTGAGGAGCTGCCCGACTTTCACCCAGAGACCTTTTTCGATGATGTTATCGGGGTGACAAAGGCGTTACAGGATAAGCCCACAGAGGTGATTTTCACCGTTTTTGGCGATCAGTCGCAATACGTGCTCACCAAGCCGTTGCACAGCAGTCAGCGCATCGTGGAACGGCACCGCAAAGACCGATCTATCACCTTCAGTATCAAAGTGGTAGTGAATTATGAGTTAGAGCGGCTATTGTTGGGTTACGGCGATTTCATCAAGGTACTGCAACCCCAATCGCTCGCCCACCGCCTACAGGCTATCTTCCAGCAGGCCGCGGAACTATATCGTCACTTTTAAAATTTTAATTGAAAACAATATTCTCCTGAATATCAAGCCAATGAGAATAATCGGAGCCTAAATTTTTGACCGCACTATGCCAAATTTTTTCAATAGGTGTGTCAAAAACCAAAGAGGGAAGATAGGGAGAAATCACCCACATGTTTCGCTGCAACTCACTCTCCAACTGTCCGCCACTCCAGCCCGAATAGCCGAGGAAAAAGCGATACTTCAACGTGGAAATTGCCTGATGTTCAATGAGGGAGAGCAACACCGAGTCGATGCCGGAGTAAAGTCCGGGCATGACCAGACGGAAACGGTCGAGATCTTCAAAGTTGTGCAACGTGATGATGGTGTCGAGCATCACCGGACCGCCCACATCAAACTGGTCGGGAACCTTCCATGAGGGCTTTACGTCCGTGACATTCACCCCGGTACGCTTGTTGAGGATGAGCCCTACCGAACCCTCTTTGCCCGTCTCCAACAGCAAAACCACGGAGTGGTTGAAGAAAGTGTCGTTGAAAAAAGGGGTGGAAATGAGCATAACGCCACTTTCGAGAGGAACTCCCGTAGGCTTCACTTTCATAAAATCACGCTCGTAATCCATAATTAATATTGATTTGCAAAAATAAGCATTTTCTTTGTATGAAAAATTGTATTTTTGCGTAGAAAAATAAATCTATGCAAAACCAAACTCTTTACAACCAACTACGGCAGCAACATCCGACCTTCACCTACGAAGGATTTCAATATCAATATACTGAAAATCAGATTGATATAACTTTTGATTTTCGGATTGGTGAAACCATACAGTTCACCCCCTCCATGCGACTCACTCCCGGCAAGCACGCCATCCGCCTCGCGAACCCGAAACAGTTGGAGGGGATCATCTTCCATATCGGACTCATCGAACTCATCAGTTACTGGAAATGCGCCTGCTGTCCCGTGGTTCACGTGAAAGGCTACCGCCTCTCAGAAGCCCAACAACAATGGTGGAAAAATCTCTATTGGAAAGGATTGGGAGAATTTTTCTATCAAAACGGCATATCTTCTGATATAGAGAACTTTATGACCTTTTCTTTCGATGAAGATGCTACGCCAATTGAGGCCTTCCAATGCCAAAAAGTGGCAGAGTCTGACGCGGTTATCGTACCCATTGGCGGGGGAAAAGACTCGGTCGTGACGCTGGAACACCTGAAACAGAAGCACCGCATCGTGCCGTTCATCATCAACCCGCGAGGGGCGACGCTCGACTGCGCACGGGTGGCCGGTTTCCCACATGAAGAGGACATTGTGGTGCTGAAACGTGAGATTTCACCCCGACTGTTGGAGTTGAATCGGCAAGGCTACCTGAATGGTCACACGCCCTTTTCGGCCATGTTGGCCTTCTATTCCTTGTTGGTGAGCACCGTGACGGGCGTGCGCGAGGTGGCCCTCTCCAACGAATCGAGCGCCAACGAGCCCACCATCCCCGGCACCGAAATCAACCATCAGTACTCTAAGTCGGTGGAGTTTGAAGAGAATTTTCGTCACTATGTAAAAGATAATCTTAACGATATCAATCATTATTACAGCTATTTACGGCCTTATTGCGAGCTGGAGATTGCCCAATTTTTTGCACAGTATCCCCAATATTTTGAGGTTTTCAGAAGTTGCAACGCGGGCAGCAAAAGCAATATTTGGTGCTGCAACTGTCCGAAATGCCTGTTCGCCTATATCATTCTCTCGCCTTTCATAGAAGATGCCCAAATGATTCATATCTTCGGAGAAGATTTGCTCAACAAACCTTCTCTGCAACAATATTTTGACGAATTGACAGGAATTGCGGAAAACAAGCCGTTTGAATGCGTGGGCACTGTGGATGAGGTGAATCGAGCATTGGGGATGGTGGCCGAAAAATATCGTGGGAAATATTTGATAGATAGATGGTTGAAGATTAAAAAACAGTAAAAGAAGGGATATTCATCAAAAGCGGACGATTTTTATTGGGAATTCCGATTAAAATTGTATTTTTGCCGCTTGACTAAAAATATAAAGATATGTCTAACGAAAGATTTGCGATTATTGGGGCAGGCCATTTCGGTTCATCCATTGCTATTGCGCTGTCACAGAGCGGTGCCGAGGTGCTGGTCATTGACTCCGACATCAATGTCATACAAGACATTTCGGATGATGTGGCGTATGCGGTCTGCATTGATGCGACGAACAAAAAGGCACTGATTGCGGAGAATATACAAGATTTCGACGTGGTGGTCGTGGCCATCGGCAACGACTTTGTGAAGCGGTTGTTGTGTACGGCCAACCTGATGGACCTGAACGTGAAGCGCATCATCTGCCGTACGATGGGCAAGAACCAGCGCATTATTTTGGAGAAGATGGGCGTGACCGAATTTCTGTCGCCAGAAGACGAAATCGGGACGTTGTTTGCCGAGCGCTTGCTGAACCCCAGCGTGGTATCCTATCTGCAACTCCCAGATGGATACCGTATTGCGGAGATTATTGCTCCGCAGCGACTCATCGGCATGACCATCGCCGACCTCAACCTCCGCGATGCCTATCGTTTGAGTTTGATTACCATCCGTCGCAACTTTGCCGACTCGCCGACTCCCACACAGAGCAATGCCACCGGCCACACGCTCGGCGTGCCCGACACCTCCACCGTGATAGAGGAAAAAGACTGCTTTGTGATTTTCGGCCTTACCCGCGACATCGAGAATTTCATCAAGAAAAACCAGTAACGGCATGAAGTGGCCTGAGATGAGAAGATGGAGGAAAGCGCAGTGGCTGCTGGCGAACAACCGGCAGCGCATCGACCTCGTTTTGCGCGCCCTCTCCTTCCCCATCACACTGGCCGCCGTCGTCTGCATCATCATCCAGCATGGATGTTTCCTCACCGATGCCCAGACAGTCTGGACCTCGGCCATGGTGATCATCGCCTACGCTTTTTTCTTCTTCAAATTCCTTCTCCGTGCCTGCTATTACGAAACCAAATTCACCACCTATCTGAAAAACAACAAGATGGAACTTGTCATCATTGCAGTGTTCCTTCTTATCTCTCTTTTCAGCAGGCAGCTGCAACGACTTTTTTCCGTCCCAGATGCCACTTTTCCCCACTACCGCCAGCTGTTTTTCCATCTTTACTACCTGATTATTTTCTTCGTAGAGTTAGCCAAAGTAAGTGCCTTCCTGAAAAAAATCAACATGAGTCCGCCACTACTGATGATGGTGTCGTTCTTCCTGCTGATTGCTTTCGGCACGCTGCTGCTGCTCATGCCCAAGGCCACTACCCACGGCATCACCTTCGCCGACGCGCTCTTTACGGCCACCAGCGCCAGCTGCGTCACAGGCCTCACCTCGGTCAACACCGCACTCAGTTTCACCACCACTGGACATATCATCCTGCTGGTACTGATGCAGTTAGGTGGTATGAGCATCCTCTCTTTTGCAACCTTCTTCATCTCCTTCCTCTCGCATTCCTACACCGGACTCCGCTACCAATATATGGTGAAAGACATGCTCTCCACCAACCGCGTGTCAGACTCTTTCTCGTTTTTACGTGAAATTATCATGATGACCTTCGTCATCGAGGGTGTGGGAGCCGTGATGCTTTACATGTATTGGCGTACTACAGGACTCTTTGCCGACGACAGCGAAACCATCTTTTACGCCATCTTCCATGCCATATCGGCCTTCAACAATGCCGGATTCTCGCTCTGGCCGACAGGATTGATGGACCAGGCCATTGTGAGCAGTTACTTCCCGCAGATGATCATCATGATTTTGGTCTTCGCCGGCGGTATCGGCTATGTGGTGCTGCGCGACTTTTTCGACCCGCGTGTCATCGCGGAACGGAAGAAGAAAAGATGGATGAAGCTCGCCGACGGCACCCATATCGCGCTGATTACCTCCTTCGCCATCATCATTGTGGGCACCATATTATTCTATTCATTAGAATACAATAATACCTTAGCGAAAAGCAGTGGTTTTGAGAAGTTTTTCTCCGCTTTGTTCCAGATTACGGCCGGTCGAACAGCAGGTTTCAACATTGTAGATATTGATGCCATCACCGTTCCATCCCTGCTCATCTTCATCATCATTATCTTCATTGGAGCCTCCCCGGGTTCTACGGGCGGCGGTATCAAAACCACCACCTTCTTCGTCATCATCAAGTCACTTTTCGCCACCATCCAAGGAAAGAGCAAAATTGAATTTCGTAAGAAAACCATCCCCTTCCAAATCGTCGATAAAGCCTACTCCATCGTGGTGATGACGCTTGTGTTCATCGTCAGTTCCACCATCATTCTCTGTATCATCGACCCGCATATTCCGCTCAAAAACACCATGTTTGAAGCCGCCTCCGCTTTCACCACCTGCGGTCTCTCTACCGGCTGCATCGACCAATACTCAGACTTTGGAAAAATAGTGCTCACCATCAACATGTATATTGGAAGAATTGGCACCCTAACCTTCGCTTACGCCCTCAGCAAACGTGTGAAAGAGACCAAACATGAATACCCGGAGACCTATTTTATGGTAGGTTAATTTATTTATAATCAATTATTTATAATTTAAAAATTAAAAATTTGAAGATTTAGGTGCAGATTTACAAAAAAGTTGTATTTTTGCAGCATCAAACTGGCGCATTCGTCTAGTGGTCCAGGACGTCAGATTCTCAGTCTGAATATCAAGGGTTCGACTCCCTTATGCGCTACCACGGCAGAAGTAAAATTCTGCCTTTTTTTTTCAACAAAGATGCAATCATGCTGGTAATTTTCGACCTTGACGGCACCATTCTCAACACTCTGGAAGATTTGGCCTCATCGGGCAACCACGTTCTCTCCTGCCATGGTTACCCCACCCATCCCACCGAAGCCTATAAGATGTTCGTGGGAAATGGTATTCAAAAATTAGTTGAACGAATACTTCCTGAAGAACATCGCACAGAATCCATTATATCAACGCTTTACCAAGAATTTTTAGAGTATTACGATTTGCATAAAATGGACAAGACTGTGCCATATTCTGGCATTATCGAACTGTTGGAAGGGTTGCAAAATCAGGGCATCAAACTGGCGGTGGCGTCGAACAAGGCGCACGAAGCGATGGGGCCGCTGATGCGCCACTACTTCCCCACCATCCGTTTTTCGGCGGTGTTAGGGTATCGCCCCGGCGCATTGCCCAAGCCCAATCCCGACATGGTATTCGAGATCATCGAGGCGGCACGTGAAACGCAAAAGTCAACGCTTTTTGTGGGCGACAGCTGTGTAGATATGGAGACGGCCAAACGCGCTGGCCTGAAAAAGGTGGGGGTGCTATGGGGCTACCGCACCAAAGAAGAACTCGTGAATGCCGGTGCAGATTATATCCTTGAGAAACCGGAACTCACGAGTTTCAATAAGATTCTTCAATTTATGTAATAACGGCGTTAGCGTCTTTTTCGTGCGCTGAGGGCATTCATAAGGCCTTTGGCCTTGCCGCTGTTCACCATCTTCATCATCTTGCGGGTGTCGTAGAACTGCTTAACGAGGCGGTTTACCTCCTGAATGTCGGTGCCGCTACCGTTGGCGATACGTTTTTTGCGGCTGCCGTTGATGATGTCGGGATTCTGGCGCTCTTCGGGAGTCATAGAGAGGATGATGGCCTCCACGCTCTTGAAGGCGTTGTCGTCGATGTCGAGGTCGCGCACAGCCTTGCCCATGCCGGGAATCATGCCCATCAACTCCTTCACATTGCCCATCTTCTTGATTTGTTGAATCTGGTTGAGGAAGTCGTTGAAATCGAACTGGTTCTTGGCGAGCTTCTTCTGCAACTTGGCGGCCTCTTCCTCATCGAACTGCGCCTGGGCAGTCTCCACAAACGAACGGATGTCGCCCATACCGAGAATACGCTCGGCCATACGGTCGGGGTGGAAAACGTCGAGGGCTTCCATCTTCTCGCCGGTACCGATGAACTTGATGGGCTTGTTGACCACCGCCTTGATGGTGAGGGCAGCACCTCCACGGGTGTCACCATCCATCTTGGTGAGGATTACACCGTCGAAATTGAGTTTGTCGTTGAACGCCTTGGCGGTGTTCACAGCATCCTGACCGGTCATGGCATCCACCACGAAGAGGATTTCGTGGGGGTTGACAGCCTCTTTGATGTTGCCGATCTCTTCCATCATCTCCTCATCCACGGCAAGACGACCGGCGGTATCCACGATGACTACATCGAGGCCATTGGCCTTGGCGTAGGCAACCGCATTCTTGGCAATCTCGACCGGCTTTTTGGAGTCGGGTTCGGTATAGACCGGCACATCGAGCTGGTCGCCCAAGACCTTCAACTGGTCGATAGCGGCGGGACGATACACGTCGCCTGCGACGAGTAATGGTTTGCGATGGCGTTTGTTTTTCAACATGTTAGCCAGCTTGGCGGCATGGGTGGTCTTACCAGAACCTTGCAAACCTGCCATCAAGATGACCGCCGGATTGGCGTTGATGTTGATGTCTTCGGCAGCAGTGCCCATCAACTCAATCAATTCGTCGTAGGTGATTTTCACCATCATCTGGCTGGGGGAGACGGCCTTCAGCACATCCATACCCAACGCTTTGGCTTTCACCTTGTCGGTAAATTCTTTCGCAATCTTGTAACTGACGTCCGCATCCAGAAGGGCTTTACGCACCTCCTTCATGGTTTCCGCCACATTGATATCCGTAATTTTTCCTTGTCCTTTCAGGACTTTGAACGCCCTTTCTAACCGGTCGCTTAAGCTGTCAAACATGATGATTTTTCGTTAAAAAATGAGTTTGCAAAAATACAAAATTGTCGGGAATTAGATTTCAACCGATTCTCTGAATTTCGGAATATAGGATTTCTTGAATCCGGCATCGGCGAGATGTTGTGCGTAGGCCACGCGGGCGGGGTCTTCGCCGTGCACGATGAAGATGTTGCGCACTTTCTTTTTATCTTGGCAAGAGAGATAATGGATGAGCTCATAATAGTCGCCGTGACCAGAGAAAGCCTCGATGGAGGCAAGTTTAGCACGAACTTTGTACTTGGTACCGAAGATGGAGACTTCGCTGTCGCCACGCATAATTTTAGCCCCAAGGGTAGTAGGAGCGCAGTAACCCACCGACAGGATGGTGGTTTTAGGGTTCTCAATGTTGTTGGCGAGATGGTGCTTCACACGGCCGGCCTCCATCATGCCCGAGGCAGAGATGATGATGCAGGGACGGTTGTAGGAGTTGAGTTTCTTGGAGTCGGCGATGCTGCGGATATAGTGTACCTTCTGGAAGCCAAACGGGTCGGGGTCGGTTTTGATGTACTCTTGCAGCTCCTCATTGAAGGCTTCGCTATGGATGCGGAAAATGTCGGTGGCGGCCACAGCGAGTGGACTGTCGATGAAGATCTCCACATCTGGCAGATTTTTCTCATTCTCAAGACTTTGCAAGGCATACACAATCTCTTGGGTACGGCCGATGGCAAATGAAGGGATGATGAGTTTGCCTTTGCGCTTCGCCACCGCATCTTTGATGACCAGCATAAGGTCGTGTTTGGCCTCGCTGATGGTGGTGTGGAGACGGTCGCCGTAGGTAGATTCGGTGATGATATAGTCGGCCTGCGGGAAGGTTTCGGGGTCAGGAAGAATGGTCTTGTTGTAACGACCAATATCTCCTGTATAGCAGAGCGTGCGGACTTTTCTGCCCTCTTTGATGGTGATATAGATGGCGCTACTCCCGAGCATGTGACCGGTATTAATGAGTTCAAACTTGAAGTCGGGGGTGAGTTCGTAGGGAAGATGGTAAGGGATGCTAATGAAGTGGCGCATACAACTTACCGCATCCTGCATGGTATAGATGGGTTCAACGGGAGGAAGTCCTTGGAAGGCGCGTTTCTTGTTGAACTGGGCGGTATCGGTCTCTTGTATGCGGCCGGAATCGGGGAGCATGATGGCGCAGAGGTCGCGGGTGGCGGGCGTGCAGAACACCGTGCCCCTGAAGCCTCTTTTCACCACGTAGGGAATCAGGCCGGAGTGGTCGATATGCGCGTGAGAAAGAATGATGTAGTCAATGTCGCGCGGGTCGAAGCCGAGATCGCGGTTCATGCTGTCGGTCTCAAGACCTTTACCCTGATACATTCCGCAATCGAGCAAAATTTTCACGCCTTTGCGCGTGGTGAGAAGAAATTTACTACCGGTAACTTCAGTCGTTGCACCTAAAAAATCAATTTTCATAATGGTTGGTTTTTGCGGCGCAAAGATACGATTTTTTGCAATAAAAAAAGAGACAGTCTGAAACTGTCTCTTCGTACTGGATGGGGGATTCGAACCCCCGATTTTCAGGATGAAAACCTGACGTCCTGGGCCAACTAGACGAATCCAGCATTTCCTCAAAAAATGAGGCTGCAAAAATACATGATTTTTTAATACAAAATCAATTTTTGCAAAAATATTTTTTTCGACCTACTTATCATCGGGTTCAAACCTGAATCCCAGACGTTTACCAGTCTTCAAAATCATATTCTGATCTTCTATTTGAAGAATGTCGTTCACCGTAATTTCCACCAAATTGGAATACTCCGGCACCAACAGGTCGAAATTGATGGTATATTGGATGGCCGACATCAGAATCTCTTCTACCGACTGTTTGTCGAGTTCGCGATTGTTGAAATTGTTGAGCACTTTCGCCAGTTCGCGTTTTCCTTCCACATAGAAATGCTTGTCTTTGTTGATGAAAATACGCCCGATCATATAGCCAGAGTCGTTGATGCGGTTGTAACGGAACGAGTCGGAGAGGAAGTTGAAGATATGGATGACGCCGCAGTAGGAGCGGGTCTGATCTTCGCGGATGTACGGAGTCTTCATCACCTCATGGTCACGAGGGAACTCGAAGATGTTGGTGTGCATCAGGAAGATCAGCACATCGCCGGCGAAACGGAGCTTGAACTCGTGGAGGTTCTTGCCATTGTAATCCACGGTGACACGCGGGTGCTGCTCGGCGCAATTCTCTTCATAATAATCTTCAAACTCTTTGGCGCACTGTTTGAACAGTTCCATCGACTCGAGGGTACTGGAATAGATTTGCTGTTTCAGTTCGCCTTTTTGAATCAATAATTGACAAATGTTAGAATAATCGGGATCCATATACTGAATTAAAGGGTTATTTCAAAGTTAAGTAATCCAATGGGTTAAGGGGAAATCCGTTGTGCCACAGCTCGAAGTGGAGGTGAGCACCTTTGTCGGTGATGCCGCTGTGTCCCATTCGGGCAATCGGCTCGCCGGCGGCCACTTTCGTGCCTTTGCTCTTGAGAAGTTCCTTATTGTGTTTATAGACGGTGAGCACATTGTCGTGGTGCTGCACGATGATGACATTTCCATCGGTAATGTCGTAACCGGCAAACACCACCATGCCTTCGGCAGCGCTGGTAACGAGCGTTCCTTCGCGGTTGGCCACATCGATGCCGTACTGGTTTTGCGGCACGCTATAGGCGGTGACGATCGTGCCTGTGGTGGGGGGCTGCAGGAACAGGTTTTGGATGTCGGCGCGGGTGCTGATGGAGACTCCATCGTTCTGCTGGCGCGAATTGACGGCTGCCAGAAGGTCACCGGCTTCCTCCCGCAGGGCCATCTCACTGGCAGAAGGCTCTGTAGCTTCTTCCAACGACTTGCCGTCGGCCGTTACCACACCAGCCTGCGGGGCAGGTCCCATCGTGTCGAGACTGTTTTCGTCTAGCACCTGCAACAGATGCTGGATATAGGTTTCGTTGCGGTCGTACTGCGCCTGCAAGTTGGTCATCTTTTCAGCAGTCTCCTTATATTTGCGATGCTCATCGGGAGTGGTATAACCCGGAATGTAGTACCGCAGTGGCGTGAAAGCGATGATGACCGCCGTAAGCGACACCAGCACCACTGCCGACACCATCACCGTAACAAAGATGTTGCGGGGACTCAGCAGAAAGGTGAAGCTGTCGTGGTGGGTGGTCTCATTGCGAATAATCAGCTGGTGCTTAACGCTCCAGTTTTTTCGCAATCGGTTCCAGAAATTTCGCCACTGGGTGAACTTTGCCATTCTGAATTATTTCATTTTCTCAACCGCTTCGCGAATTCTGCGCACTGCTTCACGGAGTTTCTCCTCGGAGGTGGCGTAGGAAAGGCGCACGCAATTGTCATCGCCGAAAGCGACACCCTGCACCAATGCCACATTGGCATCGTAAAGGATGTACATGCAGAAGTCGGTGGAATTGTCGATGGTGGTCTTGTTATACGTTTTGGCGAAGACGGAGTCGGCGGGCACGTGCTTGCCGTACAGTTCGCTGATTTCCGGGAAGAAGTAGAAAGCGCCCTTCGGCAGACGCACCTTGAAGCCAGGAATTTCGCGGAGCAGGTCATACACCATGTCGCGGCGGGCGCGGAAGATGTTGCGCATGTTGATGATATCCTCGCTGGTGGCGGGGTCCATCTGCATGGCCTTGATGGTGGCGCGCTGGGCGATGGAGCAGGTGGCGGAAGTAACCTGACCTTGCAGTTTATTGCATGCCTTGGCGATGGCCACGGGGGCTCCGATGAAACCGATACGCCAGCCCGTCATGGCGAAGCCTTTGGCCACACCGTTCACGGTCACGGTACGTTCTTTCATCCAGTCGAACTGGGCCATGCTCTCGTGTTTTCCTTCGAAATTGATATGCTCGTAGATTTCGTCAGACAGAACGATGACATTGGGGTAGTCGCGGAGCACTTCGGCGAGGGCCTTCAGCTCGTCGCGGGAGTAGAGCATACCGGTCGGGTTGGAGGGACTGCTGAAAATCATCATTTTGGTCTTGGGGGTGAGGGCGGAGCGGAGCTGGTCGGGGGTCACCTTGAAATCATTTTCGATGGTGGTCTGGATATAGACCGACTTGCCTTCAGCCAGCTGCACAACAGCCTTGTAGGACACCCAGTAGGGGGCAGGAATCACCACCTCGTCGCCTGGGTCAACCAAAGCCATCACCACCTGATAGATAGATTGTTTTGCTCCCGTTGAAACGATAATCTGGTCGGGAGTATAGTCGAGGTTGTTGTCTCTTTTGAACTTGGCGCAGATGGCCTTTTTGAGATCCGGGTAGCCCGGTACGGGCGGATAGTGGGTCCAGTTTTCATCAATGGCGGTTTTGGCGGCCTCTTTCACCACTTCCGGGGTGTTGAAGTCGGGTTCACCGATGCTGAGTTTGATAACATCCTTGCCTGCTTCAGCCAATTCATTGGCAATCTGGGTCATTGCAAGGGTTTCTGACGGCGGCATGCTGCTAATTCTTTGAGAGATAAGTGCCATAATTGTATTTTTTTAATTGAAATAACTAAATAATTTTCGAGGGTGCAAAGATACGAAAATTTAAGGAATGAAATGAAGGGGTGTTTTTATTCAGCGAAGAGCTTCTTATGCATGGGAAATTCGTCGACCAATTCGCCGGAGTAGTAGAAGTCGTTGCCCAACACACCGAAGGTATAGATTCGCCCTCCCACCGACACATGCGAGCCGCCGCAGCGGGGATCGTCTTTCGGTTTGGAGGCGGCAAAGCCGAGGTTGAAGAGGGTGCAGAGCACATCGGGACGGTCGGAGATATCGTAGCCGGCACGTTTCCACTGGAGCATGGTCTGATGCAAGATGCAACCCGCATAGATGAAGGAGTAGAGGTGGTTGCGGTAGTCCACCAGCCGGTTGAAGCGGGCGGTGGTGATATCGTGCATCTGGGAGGTGTCGTAATCGAGGATATGCTCATACTTTTTCCCCATGTAAAACACTGAGGTAGAGTCTTTCAGATTGCGTTCCACGGCGGCGGCGGTGAAGTCCTTGATGCCATTGACGCCGAGGGAGAACTGCGACTGCACACTCATCACGGCGGGACCGAGATAGCGTTTCACATCCTCACGGTGAGAGTTGAAAAGGCGGATCTGCTCACCCACGGTGCAAGCAGCAATCAAGCGCGGATCAACGCCAGTGAGCTCTCCTGCCTTGCGGATTTTCTCTGCATCATTCACCATGGCACGCTTCAAGGCCGGCCAGCCCGGGTCGTTCATCCACGGGATGGCATTGTCGGTAGAGGTGGAAGCCGGGTAACGCCCCATCAACGCATTCACCTCCTGCAGCAATTGCGTGAATTTCTTGCCGTTGTCGGTCTCCTGCATGTACATGTTGCTGGCATATACCATGCGTTTCACCATCTCGGGGTCGTTGAGTTCGCGGTCGGCTTCATAAATGAGATGTGCATTGGTGGGAAAGAACTGGTTCAGCACCGCCAGCTGGATATAGTTTTGCAGTTGGGCAGAATAAATCTTAGAAGAATCGGTCAGATCCGACATCTCCTTATAGTTGGCCAAATAGCGGTTGTTGGGGTCGATTCCCCCATTGTTGTTGGTGAGCCCTAACTTGTAAATTACCCACGCAGCGATGATGCCGATGGCAAATAGCGTCAGCAGATGGAGCGCGATTTGGTAAATTTTCGACCTGACTTTCAGCCTTTTCCACGCTCTGAAAAATGAGATTTTCTCAGTATTTGTTGAATTTTCCTGTGACATTTTAGGTTTGAAAAAAACGGCGCAAAAGTACAACTATTTTCATCTTCAAAACCCATTTATTTTTATTTTTTTTAATACTAACATTATTATAAAAAGAATGAAAAAAATTGCTTATTTTTGCGGTTTGTAAAATATTGGCAAAAAGTATAGAGATGAATTTTATACAAAGACATTTCGCAAAAAAATATATTGCTGAAAATAAGAAAGTTAGAATACCCGAAGTGGTCTCCTTAAGAGATGCCAAAAATGTAGGGATTCTTTGTAATATCACCACCGAAGACACCTATAAGGACATTTATGCGGTCTTTTCCAAGTTGCAAAGTGCCACCCGCAGCGTGTGGTTGGTGGGCTACATCGACGGCAAAGCCATCCCCTTCTACTGCCTTCAGCAACTGTCGGCCGACTATTTCTGCAACAAAGATTTGAACTGGTACGGCAAACCGATGAAAGGACAGGTGCAGTCATTCTGCGAGACTGAATTTGATGTGCTGTTAGACTTTTCGCACGATGTGTTTGAACCTCTCCGCTTCATCATGTCGGTCACACCCGCCAAATTCATCATTGGCTCCGAAAAACGCAATGCCGATTTTTACGACCTGCTCATTCAGTCGGATGAAGAACTGTCGAACATGGAACTTCTCAAAAATATCAATCATTATACTAACCAACTCTCAGGAAAACAGTCATGAACAATCGTTTGAAAGGAACCGGAGCCGCGCTTGTCACGCCATTTCACCCAGACGGGAGTATCGATTTCAACCGTTTGGCAAAATTGGTGGATGATTTGATTGGAAATGGGGTGGACTATTTGGTGACCACCTGTACCACCAGTGAAACCCCCACACTGACGGAAGAAGAGAAAGATGAAATCGTGGCTTGCGTGGTGAAAGCGAATGCTGGGCGCGTGGCCATCGTACGCGGTCTCGGCGGTCCCAACACCAAAGAGATGGCCGAACAACTGCGCACCAAAGATTTTAACGGCGTGGATGCTATCCTGTCGGTAACGCCCTTCTACAACCGTCCCAACCAAGAAGGTATCTATCAGCATTATAAGACTTTAGCTTCCTGCACTCCCCTGCCCCTCATCCTCTACAATGTACCTGGCCGCACAGGATGCAATATCGAAGCCGACACCTCACTCCGCCTGGCCAACGACTTCCCCAACATCGTGGCCGTGAAGGAGGCATCGGGCAATATGAACCAGATCATGAAGGTTATCGCCCACAAGCCCACTGAGTTTTCTGTTCTATCGGGCGATGATGCCATCACCCTGCCGCTCCTCGCCGCCGGCGTTGACGGCGTCATCTCGGTGGTAGCCAACGCCTTCCCGAAAGAGGTGAGCGACATGGTGCGCCTCGCCCGTCGCAACCAGTTCGACGAGGCCCGCAAAATCCACCTCCGCCTCCTCGACTTCACCCAGGCCTGCTTCAAAGAGGGCAGCCCTGCCGGCATCAAAGCCCTGCTCGCCCTTCAAGGCAAAATCGATAATTTCCTGCGACTGCCTCTGGTCCCCGTCTCCCAAGAATTATCTGCTCATTTTGCAAAACTTTTGTCTGATTTTCAATAAATTATAAAATTATGAAAAGAATTTTTATCACCCTAACCTTTCTTTTCGGAATTACCCTCTCACTTTTCGCCCAAAGCACAAGAGAAGAGTTAGTCAACAACGACCGCGACTTTCTCTATGTGGTGGCAAAAGTGAATACGAAAGCCGAGGTGAACGCCCTGTCGCGCAACTTCTCGGTCGATAACTGTCCATTTGATGAGCGCACCGGACAGTATGCCGTGCGCATCTACCTCGCACGCCACGAGTACGATGCCTTCGCCGCCCTTAACCTGCCTTTTGAAATCATTGCCGCCGAACGTCCGTCTGCCATGGTCACCGACGACATCAACGACTTCACCACCAACTGGAACAAATATCCCTCCTACGAGGTGTATGTGGAACTGATGCAGAGGTTCCAGCAGAACTTCCCGCAGCTCTGTAAAATCGATACCATCTTGGCTGCCACGCCCTGCACCCAGCGTCCCCACATGCTGATGGCCGCCCATATCAGCAACACCCTCGGCCAGCATGTTGACAAACCAGCCTTCCTCTATTCCTCCACCATGCACGGCGACGAGGTGGTGGGCTACTACATGATGCTCCGTCTCATCGACTACATCCTCAACAACGCCACCACCGACCCGATGGTGCAGAACGTACTCCAGAACGTGGATTTGTATATCTGTCCGTTGGAGAACCCTGACGGCACCTATCATTCCGCCAACGACCGTATCAGCTCCAGCTATTCCACCCGTTACAACTGGAACAATGTGGATATGAACCGCAACTACCCGTTTGTTCCGGGCATTTCCGGCTCTGCCAACGTGCAGCCTGAAACACAAGCCATTATCAACTGGGTGCAAGACAAGCATTTCGTGATGTCGGTGAACTTCCACGGCGGCGCCGAGCTCACCAACTTCCCGTGGGACACCTGGGCTTCCAACACCCGAATGCACGCCGACGATGCATGGTTTCGCTACATCTGCCAGAACTATGTAGATGACTGTCAAGCCATTGACCCAACCTACATGGTAGGTGAAACCGCCTATAACCCGGGTTGCGGCGCGGTGACCGAAGGCGGCGACTGGTACGAAATCACCGGTTCGCGCCAAGACTACATGAACTACTACCAGCACTGCCGCGAAGTGACCATGGAGGTGCATTTCGACAAGGTGGTGACCTCCTCGTCGGAGCTTCCCTCTTACTGGACCAACAGCAAGAACGCATTGCTCAACTACGTGATGGAGTGTACCTACGGCTTCCGCGGCATCGTGACCGATGCGGTGACGGGAGAGCCGGTGGAGGCTAAGATTTTTGTGGAGAACCACGACACCTTCAACTCGGAGGTCTATTCGCACCTGCCGCTGGGCGCTTACTACCGTCCCATCAAGGCCGGCACATACACGGTGACCGTCTCCGCCGACTGCTATGAGAGCCAGACCTTTACGGTGACCACCACCGATGGTGCCAGCGTACGCCGCGACGTGCAACTCCAGCCGCTGGTTTCCGCCCCGCAGGTCGCCGACCAACATATCCTTGCTGGCCAAACCGCCACACTGACCGCCAACTCCACCCATACCATCAAATGGTACAACTCGGCAACAGCTACCAACCCCATCGCTACCGGCAACTCCTACACCACTCCCGCACTGACCCAAACCACCGTTTATTATGTGGAAGAACAAGCCACTGACAACAATACGACTTGCGTGAGCGAGCGCACCAGCGCCACCGTGTACGTGACCGAAGGTACACACGACACCGTTCACGGCTACCTCACCGTGGATACCTGCGACTCATATACCATCAATGGACAAACCTACACCGTTTCGGGTTGCTACCTCATCACCTTCCCCTACGGCGGGCAGAATTATGCCGACAGCATCCTGCACCTGAGCCTCAATATACACAGCAGTTACGAGATTACGGTGCAAGAAACCCACACAGTAGGCGAGACTTACTATGTAGGAGGCATCGCCCACACCGCTGACGAAGCCGGCACCTTCACCTACGACCTCACGTTGCACACCCAGTTCGGATGCGACAGTATCGTACATTATATCATTCAAGTCAATACGATTCCCGCCTCCTACTCCGACCTCTCCCTTACCGACTGTGGTTTTATCACTTACGAAAACGAAACTTACACAGAATCAGGAAACTACAATGTGGTTTATCCGGGCGCGGCTGCCAACCATGGCGACAGCATCCTCATTCTTCATCTTACCATCTACCCCACTTACGACATCAATGTCAGCGAAATTGTATCGGTAGGTGATACCTATTACGTTGAAGGACAGCCCTATACGGCCATCATGGCGGGCACCTTCACCTACGACCGCTTCCATGCCACCGAGCATGGCTGCGACAGCATCATCCATTACATATTTTATGTAAGCGATGCTAACTTCACCTTTGGTGAACTGACACTGGACGAATGTATTCCGTTCTCTTACGAAGGACAAATCTTAACAATGGATGGCGACTACACCTTCTTCTATCCCGGAGCTGGCGTGAATGGTGCCGACAGTACCTTAGTCATCCACCTCACCCTGCACCCCTCCTACGAAGTGACCGTGGAGGTGCATCTGGCTTTAGGCGAGCATTACGACCTTGATGGTTACGATTTTTATTCCGAGCAAGAAGGCATCTATCCCTTTGATAGAGAATATGAAAGTGCTTTCGGCTGCGACAGTATTGTACACTACAACCTCATCGTGGGCAATGTGGGTATTGACGAGATGAAGGATGGAAAGCCGTTCATCACCCCCAATCCCACCACCGACCAGTGCCACATTAACGGCTTGCAGGAAGGCAGCAACGTTGAGGTACGTATCTTCAACACCTACGGACAGTTAGTGAAAACCGTGGAGGTGGATGCCCAGCAAGCCACGCTCAACTTAGAGGGCTTGAAGAGCGGTACATACTTTATTCAAATCTTTGAAAATAGAGGAATTACCACACAAAAAATCATCAAACTATAGTCACCCACTTGATTGGACATGAAAACTTTTGAAATCAAGACCACCTTTACCGTTTACGAATCGGAGAAAGAACTGTCGGAGGAGGATCAGAAGTTGTTGAAGATGGCGCGCAACGCCGCCAGCCGGGCCTATGCGGTTTATTCGCAGTTTCATGTAGGGGCGGCGTTGCTGCTCGACAATGGTGAGATTTTGACGGGCAACAACCAAGAAAACTGTGCCTATCCGTCGGGGCTGTGTGCGGAGCGCACGACTGCTTTCTATGCTTCATCGCGGTTTCCGGGTGTGCCGTTCAAGAAGCTGGTCATCACGGCTGTCAATCCGCAGAGCACGCTCACCACGCCGGTGCCGCCGTGCGGGGCTTGCCGTCAGGTGCTGTCGGAGTACGAGCAGCGGGGCGGGCATCCCATCACGGTGCTGATGGCCGGACAGGAGGGCGAAATCTGGCAGGTGAACTCCGTACAGGACCTGCTGCCGCTCACCTTTTCCGATTCCTACCTGCCGGACATGACGATATAGGAGGGTGAAATTCTGCCATTTTACGCAATGCCCCTTCCCATCAGAATCGATGTGAATAACCCACACGCAGCATCACCGTATAGCGGGGGAAACCCTCTACAATACGTTTGAAAGTGCCATCCGTATAATAGGCTTCGAAAACATTAATGAGAGCTCCGTGAACACCGATGGAGAGATGGTCGCTTTGTGTCAATGGAATACGCCCGCCTAAACCGAGTGTTGCTCCGATGCTGAAAGCCTCACGGGCGTTGGCCGCAGTCCATGTGTTGAGGCAGACGCCGAAACGCACACCGCCACATACGTAAAAGTAGGGAAGATGATATTCCATTTCAACAGGAATGATCAAATCGTGTATGCTGAACGAGCTGTCCGTTGTGAAGTAATTCTCGAACCGCAGGCCAGTGGAAACACCCCACAATTGGTGGAAATCATACCGCATGCCCACACCCATGCCAAAACCAGGACAGAATTCTCTGCTTAGAATGGGGTATTTGTTAAATCCTCCACCAATTTCAGCGGTGATGTTGAATCCTTTTTGAAAATCGGTTTGTGCGGAATCATTTTGTCCCTTCAAATCAACACTGCCCATACACAAAACGAATAGGGATACAACGGCAATAAGAAAAAAGAAGTTCCTCATAATTTATTCAAAGTGATATTCAATAGGAAAAATTTTGGGGAAAATAATGTCGCAAGGACTCATTGCATCGATATTCTTTCTGTATATGTCAAATGCAATAAGACCCGTCATATAGCATTTGCTTGAAACATCAACCGTATCAGGAAGCGCCCAACAGCAGAGCGGAATTTCCATATCCAACTGACTATCAGATATTATAGGATTGTCAACCAAACTATAGGAGCAATCAATGGCTCGCTTGTTGGTACACATCGTGATGTATCCGCAGACTTTTATCGTATCTTTATGTTCCAACATTCGCAATCTTTCTGCACCCTCTCCACTATATGTTCTGAAATTATACACTACAGCTTCACATGTGTTGTATCCAGTATCAGAAAGTACGGGCGGGTTTTCATAGAGGGGTTCATAACAATGTTTTTTTGAACATCCCCCTAATA